>JBAVRP010000048.1:0-1603 GCA_049695115.1 Burkholderiales bacterium
GCGTATTTGTCGAATCCGGCAGTGGCAAAGGTGGTCTGTTTCATCGTCGTTCCTCCCTCGTATCCCATCATTCAAATATTACATTTGTTCGATTGGATGCGGGGACTTAATCAGAGTTTCCTTAGAAGGATTTATCAAGATAATAGATGAAGGTTGGGTAGATGTAGGTGTCACAGATAAGGAAGGAAATATTATTTATGTCGACTCAGATTCCATACGCAGAAATGGTAACAAAGTGAAATTGTGGAATTTATACGATTTTAAAACCGCCCAAATAATTTTTGGCGATAAGCAATATTTTTCAATGCGAGCACTGAGCTTCCCCTGAAATTTAGTCTGCCACAGGTAATGTAAAATGCACATTACTTAGGAAAGACAAGACATGAAAAAACTATCAAAACGGGCTTACACGACAGAGTTCAAGGAACTGGCTGTCAAACGCGTCACGGACGGCGAGTTGATCACCGTCGTGGTGAAAGCGCTGGGTCTGGGCGACCAGACGCTGCGTAACTGGGTCAAAGCGGCAGCGGAAGGCAAACTCAAAGGGGCGGGCAACAAAGTAGTGACGCCCGAAGCGATGGAGCTTTCCTGCCTGCGGGCGGAAGTCGCGAGGCTCAAGCGAGAGAATGACATCATAAAAAAAGCAGCGGCGTACTTCGCGCAGGATGTTCTGTGAAGTACGCCTGGATTGGCGCGCACCGTCAGCTATTTGCACTGACCGAAATGTGTCCCGTGCTGGAAGTCAGTATCAGCGGCTACCGAGCGTGGAAGCGTGGCGGCACACCGGATCGCCAACGGCTGACCGAGGCGCAAAGCCTGGCAGTGATACGCGCGATCCATGTCGAACACAAAGGCGCTTACGGCAGTCCGCGCATGATGCGTGCATTGCGACTGCGTGGCTTTACTGCGGGCAAGGCGCGGGTGGAGCGGCTGATGCGTGAAAACGGTATTCGCGCCCGGCATAAACGGCGCTACCAGGTCACGACCGATTCGAAGCACGGTCTGCCCGTGGCGGCCAACCTGCTGGCGCGGCAGTTCACGCCGGCCGCCCCCAATCAAGTCTGGACCTCGGACATCACCTACTTGTGGACGGATGACGGCTGGCTCTACCTAGCCATCGTGCTGGATCTGTTCAACCGGGAAGTGATTGGCTGGTCGTTGAAACCGCGCATGACGGTCGATCTGGTGACCGATGCGTTGACGATGGCCTGGTTTCGCCGTCGACCGGCAGCGGGCGTGATGCATCATTCGGACCGAGGCAGTCAATACGCCAGCCATGCGTATCAAGGCAAGCTCCAGGACTATGGCATGACCTGTTCGATGAGTCGTAAAGGTAACTGCTGGGACAACGCCCCGACCGAGAGTTGGTTTAACAGTTTTAAGAACGAGCGGTATCATGGTGTGCGTTACGCCACCCATGCTGACATGAAGGCGGCCAGTTTCGAATACATTGAAATCTTTTATAATCGAACTCGCCAGCATTCAACGCTCGACTATCTGTCACCCAGCCAGTACCTTGATCGCTGGAGAAATGAACAACATCAGGAAAAATGGGCTGCATAAAATCTGCCTGATGGCAGACGAAATATCGAGGGAACCTCAC
>JBAVRP010000049.1:0-3111 GCA_049695115.1 Burkholderiales bacterium
GCGTATTTGTCGAATCCGGCAGTGGCAAAGGTGGTCTGTTTCATCGTCGTTCCTCCCTCGTATCCCATCATTCAAATATTACATTTGTTCGATTGGATGCGGGGACTTAATCAGAGTTTCCCTAATCAATTTGTGCAGAATTTACTTAAGCAACGCGTTTCTTCCACAACAGGCGAACAGGTACAATAAGCCTATTTGTGTTCGCGGAAATCTCCTATGACTTCGCTACCGATTTCGCCTGCCGTGTTGGCGGCGCTGATGCTGATTGCGTCGAATTGTTTTATGACTTACGCGTGGTATGGCTATTTGAAAAACCAAAGCAGCAGCGCATGGTATCTCGCCTTGCTCGCCAGTTGGGGCATCGCGTTTTTTGAATATTTGTTGATGGTGCCCGCGAATCGGATTGGTTTTACAACGCTGAATCTCGCACAACTTAAAATCATGCAGGAAGTGATTACGCTGTCGGTGTTTATTCCCTTCGCCGTGTTGTATATAAATCAGGAAATCAAACTGGATTTTCTTTACGCTGGCATTTGTTTGCTCGGCCCGTGTATTTTTTTTCCTGGGTAAGATTATTAAAGGTTCTATGTTGAAAAGTCGCTATTTAGGCCGAAATCTAAGCAAGACTAGGCGCGAACAAAAAATAACGACGCGGCATAGAACTAATAAGTAAGGAGTTATTTTTTGTGAGTAACGACGTATTGCGACGATATCGGGCAAAATAGTTATGCATATTCATATTCTTGGTATTTGCGGGACTTTTATGGGCGGCCTCGCGGCTATCGCGCACGAAGCGGGCCACACCGTTACCGGTTGCGACGCGAATGTGTATCCGCCGATGAGCACGCAACTCGAAGCGATGGGCATTCAACTCATCGAAGGTTTCGACGCGAAACAAATTGAATTAAAGCCCGACGTGCTCGTCATTGGCAACGTCGTGTCGCGCGGCAATGCACTGATGGAAGAAATTTTGAATCGCGGCCTGCCGTATGTTTCCGGCCCGCAATGGTTGGCGGAAAATGTGTTGCGCGACAAATGGGTGCTCGGCGTCGCGGGCACGCATGGCAAGACGACGACGTCATCGATGCTGGCGTGGATATTGGAATACGCGCAACTAGCGCCGGGATTTTTAATCGGCGGCGTGCCGCAAAATTTCGGCGTGTCGGCGCGCTTGCCGCAGGCCGTGCCGAAAACCATCGCAACTAAAAATCCTGGGCTAAAAGATGTGTCGCCGTTTTTTGTGATTGAAGCGGACGAATACGACACGGCGTTTTTCGACAAGCGTTCCAAGTTTGTCCACTATCGCCCGCGCACGGCAGTGTTAAATAATCTCGAATTCGACCACGCGGATATTTTTGCTGACCTTAACGCGATTCAAACCCAATTTCATCATCTGGTGCGCACCGTTCCCGCCAGCGGCCTCATCGTCGCCAACGGGCGCGAAGCCAGCATGCAGGAAACCCTCGCGCGCGGTTGCTGGAGCACAGTGGAGAAATTCGGCGTCAACGATGGCTGGAATATCGGCAGCCTCGAGCAAAATGGCAGCTTTGAGGTTTTGCTGAACGGCAAAGTACAAGGCCAAGTGAGATGGGATTTAATCGGCGAACACAATCGCATGAACGCCATCGCCGCCATCGCCGCCGCGCGCCATGTCGGTGTGCCGATAGCACACGGCATCGCGGCACTGGGCGAATTCCAAAATGTAAAGCGCCGCATGGAAATACGCGGCGTCGAACGCGGCATCACCGTGTATGACGACTTCGCGCATCACCCGACTGCGATCGATACCACCATCGCAGGCTTACGCGCCAAAGTCGGCAAGGCGCGCATCCTCGCCGTGCTCGAACCGCGCTCCAACACGATGAAACTTGGCGTGATGAAAGCCGCGCTGCCGAATAGTTTGCGTGAAGCTGATCTGGTTTTTTGCTACGGCAAAAATCTCGGCTGGGATCCGGCAGAATCACTCGCACCGCTAGGTGCGAAGGCGCGCACGTATAATGACCTGCAACAAATCACCGATGCGATAGTCGCTGCCGCCAAAACCAACGACCATATATTAGTCATGAGCAACGGCGGCTTCGGCGGCATTCCTGAAAAATTACTTTCTAAACTTAAATAAATCAAGGAAACAGAATGGCCAACTACGCTTACCGCCTCGTCAATGTTTTTTGTCAGAAAAAATATATGTTCTCCGGCAATCCGCTGTGCGTATTCGAAGACGCACGCGGCATGGACGAAGCCGTGATGCAAGTCATCGCGCAGCAATTCAACTTATCTGAAACCACTTTTATATTGCCCAGCACGCAAGCCAACGCGCGCGTACGTATTTTCACACCGTCATTTGAAATGCCGTTCGCTGGCCACCCCACTCTCGGCACCGCGCACGTCATCCGCGCCATGCGCAACACGGGCGATGAACTCACGCTTGAAATGCAAGCCGGCGTCATCGCCGTCGCTGCGATGGGCGGCGACTGGACGCTTGAAGCCAACTCACCGAAGTTTCGTGACGTAACCACACCACGCGCTGAATTGGCAAAAATGCTCGGCGTCGATGAAAAAGATATCGCCGACACACCGCGTTGGGTCAACACCGGCAGCGAGCAATTATTGATTCCGCTCACCTCTGTCGAAGCTTTGCGCCGCGCCATGCCGATCAGCGAACTGATGAAAAAATACGCGATGAATCCTTCCGGCGAATTCAAAGTTTATATCTGGGTTGAGGCCGCGCCGGGCGTGATGGAAGCGCGTTTCTTTTTCCCCAACATGGGCGGCACCATCGCGGAAGATTTCGGCACCGGCTCTGCTGCTGCGAATTTAGGCGGCTGGCTGATGGCGCAAAATATTTCCTTGCCGATTAGGCGCACCATCCGCCAAGGCGACATACTCGGACGTCCTTCAGTTCTCGGCCTCACCGTCGATAAGGAAAAACGGATTTTTGTTTCGGGACATGTGATTGATATTGGGCGCGGGGTGGTGTCGATCTAATTTAGGGAAACTCTGATTAAGTCCCCGCATCCAATCGAACAAATGTAATATTTGAATGATGGGATACGAGGGAGGAACGACGATGAAACAGACCACCTTTGCCACTGCCGGATTCGACAAATACGC
>JBAVRP010000050.1:0-48306 GCA_049695115.1 Burkholderiales bacterium
AAAGAGCTTTACAACCCGAAGGCCTTCTTCACTCACGCGGAATGGCTGGATCAGGGTTGCCCCCATTGTCCAAAATTCCCCACTGCTGCCTCCCGTAGGAGTCTGGGCCGTGTCTCAGTCCCAGTGTGGCTGGTCGTCCTCTCAGACCAGCTACTGATCATCGCCTTGGTGGGCCTTTACCCCCCCAACTAGCTAATCAGATATCGGCCGCTCCTATAACGTGAGGCCTTGCGGTCCCCCACTTTCATCTCTCGATCGTATGCGGTATTAGCCACTCTTTCGAGTGGTTATCCCCCATTACAGGATACGTTCCGATATATTACTCACCCGTTCGCCGCTCGCCGCCAGGTTGCCCCGCGCTGCCGCTCGACTTGCATGTGTAAAGCATTCCGCCAGCGTTCAATCTGAGCCAGGATCAAACTCTTCAGTTTAATCTCTGCTGTTTGTTACAATTTTTTAGAACCATTGCTGATTCAAGGTTACCGTTGCCGGCAACCCTACTCAAAGTTATTTCCAAGGAAATTTACTTCTTGTAGGTACTACTGTGTCTTGAGCGCGTAACTAAGTAATTGATAACTAAAAGTTACCAACATTCAGTTGCGCGCACCTATATACAGGTACCCACATCTATCGGTTGTGATTTGTTAAAGAACAGTGCCTGCTGATCCATGTATTTTAGTACACGTTTGCGAAGCGAAGCCGTGCATTATACATCTCGGCAGAACACGGTCAAGTTTATTTGGGCGAGAATTGTGCCAAGTCTAACCAACGAATAAATACTCAATGAAAACAATTAATTATATTGGTTGTTGTATTGCGGAATCGACGCCAAAAATCCCCTCAGTCAACTTAGCTGAAACTGCTCACGTTAAAGTATCGCGGCGCTGAAAATTTGCTGCCGCAATGAGTAACACTAACAACTGAAGGAGTCAGCATGAAATTGAAAACCTTGATCGTGGCAGCAGTAACCCTTGCAGCAACTGCATCACCTTTTGCATCAGCCAATCACGAAGTGATAGGCGCGGTCATTGGCGGCGCGGCAGGCTCGGTGATCGGCCGTGATATGGGTGGTCGCGACGGCGCCATCATAGGCGCAGTACTGGGTGCAGCAACGGGCGCGATAATCGGGCAGCAAGCTGGTTCTTACAACAACGCGCAACAGCCGGTTTACTATCCGCCGCTGCTAACACGGCCTGTTTATTACCCTGCGCCTCAGCGCACGGTGTATGTGCCGCAACGTCCGGTTTATGTGCCCGCTCCTGTAGTGATGCCGGTTTATTACGACCCGCATCATGATCATGGCGGCTTTCAAAAAATGAAATACAAAAAACCGAAACATGATGGTCAAGATAATGGCAACGGCCGCGGTCATGATCGTCACGACGATTGATATTCTGTAGCAGAAACAAAAAACGCCCGGCGAGCCGGGCGTGTTATTTGCTATAACTATTTGCTTTTATTAAATAATTTAGGTCATTATCACACGCGCAAATTTGCGTTTACCGACTTGCAGGACAACTGTTTCGCCTGCATGCAACTTGAGCGCGCGATCGGAAATTTTTTCGCCGTTGAGTTTGACGCCGCCCTGATCGATCATGCGCAGTGCTTCCGATGTGCCATCGGTGAGTCCCGCTTGCTTGAGCACTTGCGCGATCACCAGACCGTCAGGTGAGGCGTAAAGCTTTACTTCGGGCATATCGTCGGGGATGGCGTTGCGCGTAAAGCGCGCTTCGAAATCTTCCAGCGCCGCTGCCGCCGCTTGCTGGCTATGAAAACGCGTAACGATTTCCTGCGCGAACTGCACTTTAATGTCGCGTGGATTTTTTCCTGTGGCGATTTCATCGCGCCATTTTTCTATCGTGCTCATAGGCTCGAACGACAATAACTCCAGATAGCGCCACATGAGTTCGTCAGAGACTGACATGATTTTGCCGAAAATTTCCGTAGCGCTTTCCGTGATGCCGATGTAATTACCCAGCGACTTGGACATTTTGTTCACGCCACCGAGACCTTCAAGCAAGGGCATGGTGAGGACACATTGCGGTGGCTGGCCGTGCTGTTTTTGCAATTCGCGCCCGACCAGCAAATTGAATTTTTGGTCGGTGCCGCCGAGTTCGACATCGGCTTTCATCGCCACGGAATCGTAGCCCTGCATCAGCGGATACAAAAATTCGTGCACGGCGATGGGTTTTTGTTCGGCATAACGTTTGGAGAAATCATCGCGCTCGAGCATGCGCGCGACGGTATAACTCGACGCGAGACGTATCATGCCTGCTGCACCAAGTTCATTGCCCCACGTGGAATTGAACATGACTTCGGTTTTGTCCGGGTCGAGAATTTTGAATACTTGCGTCTTATAGGTTTCCGCGTTCGCCGCGATTTGCTCGGGCGTCAACGCAGGGCGCGTGGCATTGCGTCCGCTCGGGTCGCCGATCAAGCCGGTAAAATCGCCAATCAAAAACATGACGTGATGGCCGAGCTGTTGGAACTGGCGCATTTTGTTGATGAGTACGGTATGGCCGAGATGCAAATCCGGAGCAGTCGGATCGAAACCGGCTTTGATGCGCAAGGGGCGTCCACTGGAAAGTTTTTCCAGCATTTCACTTTCGACGATTAACTCGTCGCAACCACGTTTAATATGCTCAAGAGATTCTTTTGGAGATAACTTCATGATTTTATTTAATAATTTGTTTTAGTGGTAGGAACGCAACAGCTAGACTCAGGCCAAAGCAAATCAGGCTGGCGCAAAAAATATAATCTCTGCTATGCTGACTGCCCGCTTTGAATTTGAAGGCATTTTTTCACAATGCGTTACAAGAATTTGAATAGTTTAGCGCAAATGCCTATCAGCCACGAAGGCAAATCCCGCCTCCCATTCCTGGCAGCGCTGGTATTTGTCTCGCTGTTCAGCGTAGCTGCCGCGTTTGGTATCGCGCCGGACACTATCACCCGCACAGTCCCGACGCATACCGTGGTTGAACCGATCAATCTCAACCTAAGTATTTCCGCAGAAGCAAGCCCCAGTGCTTTCGGATTTCAGGACAAAGTGCGCCAAGGCGACACCGTCGCGTCGTTGCTTGCGCGTCTGAATATCGACGACGAAGATGCGGAAAATTTCATTCGCAAAGATCCCGTGGGTCAGGGGCTCTACCAGCTGCGCCCGGGCCGCATCGTGCGCGCACAAACCACGGAAGACGGCGATTTATTATCACTGGTATATCTCAACAGCCAGGACAATATGCTGGTGGTCGAGAAAAATGGCGACGGGTTCAAAGCCAGCGAGCAACCGATTGCGCCGACTGTGCGCACCGTATTCAAATCCGGCAGCATACGCAGTTCGCTGTTCGGCGCGACAGACGCGGCGGGCATTCCGGATACTGTCACCATGCAAATGGCGAAAATTTTTTCCACCAGCATCGATTTTCACCAGGATTTGCGCCGTGGCGACAAGTTTTCCGTCGTCTATGAAATGCTGTACCAGAACGGCGAACCGGTACGCGTGGGCAAAGTGCTGACGGCGGAATTCATTAATCAAAATAAATCTTATCGCGTGGCCTATTTCGAATCGCCCGAGGGCGACGGCGACTATTACACGCCGGACGGCCGCAATTTACGCAAAGCGTTTTTGCGCTCGCCGATTGAATTTTCCCGCGTCAGTTCGGGCTTCAGTTCATCACGCTTTCATCCGATTCTGAACAAATGGCGCGCGCATAAAGGCGTCGATTTCGCCGCGCCGTCGGGCACCGGCATTCTCGCAACCGCTGACGGACGCGTGAGCTTTGTCGGCAGCAAAAGCGGTTACGGTAACGTGGTGGAAATCAAGCATCATGAAAATTACACCACGCTGTATGCGCATTTGTCGCGTTTTGGCAAAATCAGCAAAGGCGAAAAAATCCGCCAAGGCGAAATCATCGGTTACGTAGGGCGCACCGGTTTGGCCACCGGCCCGCATCTACATTACGAATTCAAAGTGGCGGGCGCGCATCAAGATCCGCTCACCGTCGCGCCGCTTTCGCAGCCGATGCCTGTGGCTGATCGCCCGGCCTTTGACAAGACTTCAAAAATCCTGATGGCCCAACTCGAATTGCTGCGCGGAACCAACCTCGCCCGCTTCGAGTAGGCGCGCTGCAACGCGCCGCGCAAGATCTTGGCCACTCATCACTCGCGTGAAATTTTCATCGGCGTCATGTCCGGCACCAGCCTCGATGGCGTCGATGCCGTTATCGCGCGTTTCGACAAGGAAAAACCGCGATTACTCGCACACAGCCGCGTCGAGTTTGATCCCGCCTTGCATCGCGGCTTGCTGTCGTTGAACCACAAAAACGAAAACGAACTGGAAACCGCGCAAGTTTTGTCCAACGAATTGGCGCGCTGCTACGCCAACGCCTGCGCGCAATTATTGCAGGCGACCAATCTTACTCCGCGCGACGTGTCCGCCATCGGCTGCCACGGCCAAACCGTGCGCCATCGGCCGGATCTCGGCTTCACTTTGCAACTGAATAACCCCTCCCTGCTGGCCGAGATGACGCATATTGCCGTCGTCGCCGATTTCCGTTCGCGCGACATCGCTGCGGGCGGCCAGGGCGCGCCGCTGGTGCCTGCGTTTCATGCAGCAGTTTTCGGCGACAAAAAAATCCACCGCGCAGTCGTGAACATCGGCGGCATCAGTAATCTCACCGATTTGCCGATTCATGGCGACATCAGCGGTTTCGACTGCGGACCCGGCAATGTATTAATGGACGCGTGGATACAGCAACATCACAGCGTGGCCTTCGACCGCGACGGCGAATGGGCTTTGGGCGGTAATGTGCTGTCGGAGTTGTTGCAAAAAATGCTGGCAGACAAATATTTTTCCGTGCCGCCGCCGAAAAGTACCGGTCGCGACTTATTCAATCTTCCCTGGTTGCTGCAATTTTTAGCGAATGATGTGCGACCGCGAGATGTGCAAACCACCTTGCTCGCACTCACGGCACAGACCATAGTCGATGCCGTGCAGCGCCATGCCGCGGGGGCTAAGGAAATATATTTCTGCGGCGGCGGCGTGCGTAACCGCACGCTGATGCAGGCACTGGAGCCTGCGCTCGCACCAGCCAAAGTTTGCCAGACCGATGATCTGGGAATAGATGCCGAGCATGTGGAAGCGCTGGCGTTCGCCTGGCTGGCGCGGCAGACAGTGAATTTGAAAACGGGTAATGTACCTGCTGTGACCGGCGCGCGCGGGGAAAGAATTTTAGGCGGTATTTACCCAGCATGAAGTCATTTATATTTATTTGATTAAATTGAATTTTTGAAAATAAAAAAGGACGCCTTTGCGTCCTTTTTTATTATTCGAAGTGAGTATTTTTACGCAGAGAACGAGGAGCCGCAACCGCAAGTGGAAGTCGCGTTAGGATTTTTAATCACAAACTGCGCGCCTTCCAAGCCTTCCTGGTAATCGATTTCCGCGCCGACCAGGTATTGATAGCTCATCGCATCGATCAATAGCTTCACGCCATTTTTTTCCATAGTAGTGTCATCTTCGTTGACGATTTCGTCAAAGGTGAAACCGTATTGGAAGCCGGAGCAACCGCCGCCGGTGACAAATACGCGCAACTTCAAATCGGTGTTGCCTTCTTCGTCGATCAGGTTTTTCACTTTGTTCGCCGCGTTGTCGGTAAACACCAACGGTGCGGGCATCTCGGTAATAGCATTCATGCTGTTTCTCCTGTTGCGATAGTTCGCAGATCAATCATTATTTCACCCACAGTGGCGCAGGTCAAATCGGCTCAATTATTGCTCGGCTGGGTGACTTTGAATTCGACCACTTTGTCTTTGGTGCTGCCTTGTTCGTGCATCATTTTGCCCATAACGATGGCGCCGACGTGTATCTCGATAGATTTGTAGAATACATCGCCCGAGACCCGCGCCTTGGGTAACAGTTCAACGTATTCCGTCGCATGGACGGGGCCGGCGACCGTGCCGTTGATGACAATATGGCCGACATTGATTTCGCCTTCGACTTTGGCCATCTCCGACAACACCAGCGTACCGGGCTTGTCGCCCATGGCGGTGATATTGCCCTTTACGTGGCCGTCGACGCGCAAGCCGCCGCTGAAAATCACATTGCCTTCAATGCGCGAGCCGGCGCCAATGAGGCTATCGATGGGACTGGTTTTAGCGTCTTTTTTGCTAAACATATTGGACTCCTAGGTTAAATTAAAATTGCGGACAAGTTTCACTTGCCCAGAGGGTGATTCCAGCACACGCACCTGTACGCTTTTGATTTTGGTACCTTCGCCCAGCTTAAATCGGCCTTCGACCCGTTGATAATACTTGAAATTCACGTCCAGTCCGGCCGATTTGTCCTTTTCCACTTCGGGAATCACCACCACCGCTTGCACCCCTTTGGTCACTACATTCAACACCAGTTGCACCCGCCCGCGAAAATCGCTTTCGCGCTGGCCGCCCTGCATAAGCATCATGCGGTAACGGTATTCATCGGCACCGGCGTCGGGCTCCAGCTTGAAATTATAGACGCTCAAGCCCTCTGGTGAAGTCGCGGTGGACATGATACTGCGCAAAAATGCCAGTTCTTCCTTCAGGCTCGCGTTCTCGTCCTGCAATTGGGTCAGGGTTTTGGTCAACTCCGTTTGCGAAGATTTGTCGATTTGCGCCTGGCGCTCAAACTCAATGACCAAAGTGCGCAGTTTGGCGCTTTCCTCGGTAAGTTGTTGTTTGGCTACAGTCAGCTCAATTAATTGCCTTTGCGTAGCGTCTTTGTCAAAGCCGGCTAGACGTTGACCGGCGTCGAACATCCACCACACTAAGCCGGTAATCAATGCCAGACCAACTGCGAGCGCACCCCATTTCCAATACCAGGCCACATGGTTCTGCACCATAATGCGCTGGGGCGGCACGCCCATTTTGCCGCGCATTTGTCGGCGCAAGTGTTTCATCGGGCGTATTTCTTCATGGCTTTATCATGGCAACAGCGGCACCTGCATCAAGCCGGTGGTCTCCAACACGCCGAACATGATATTCATATTCTGCACCGCTTGTCCTGCCGCACCCTTGACCAGATTATCTTCCACCGCCAGAATGACAACCGTGTCCCCGCCCTGCGGACGATGCACCGCAATGCGGCACATATTGGAAGCGCGCACCGAGCGGGTTTCCGGATGGCTGCCCGCGGGCATCACATCGACAAATGGTTCATTGGCGTAACGTTTTTCATACAACGCCTGCACATCAACATCTTTGGTCAAGCGGGCATAAAGTGTCGCATGGATGCCGCGTATCAGCGGCGTCAAATGCGGCACAAAGGTCAGGCCGACTTTTTCTCCAGCCGCGCGTGATAAGCCTTGGCTGATTTCCGGCAGATGCCGATGACCGGCGACGCCATAAGCTTTGAAATTATCCGCCGTTTCGGAAAACAAATTCGCTACTTCGGCTTTTTTGCCGGCACCGGAAACGCCGGATTTGGCGTCTGCTATAAGTTGTTGATTATTAACAATTTTCTCTTCAATCAAAGGCAAGAAACCGAGCTGCACTGCGGTCGGATAGCACCCGGGATTGGCCAGTACACGCGCTTTTTTTATTGCCGCGCGATTCACCTCCGGCAAACCGTACACTGCCTCCTCCACCAACTCAGGACATGCGTGTTGCATTCCATACCATTTTTCCCATACAGCTATATCTTTAATGCGAAAATCAGCGGCCAGATCAATTACCCGTACACCGGCTTTGACTAATTCGCGCGCCTGCTCCATGGCTATACCATTGGGCGTGGCGAAAAATACTACGTCGCATTTAGTCAGCGGCGCATCAGCGGCATCAGAAAATTTCAGGCTCACATGCCCACGCAAATTGGGAAACATGTCGGTCACCGGCATACCTGCTTCTTTGCGCGACGTGATGACTTTCAATTGGGCCTCGGGGTGCTGCGCAAGTAAGCGCAAAAGCTCCACTCCGGTATAGCCCGTACCGCCGACTATTCCAACTTTAATCATGCATTTCCGTTTCCAAAAATCTTTTGCGGCGGGCAGTAAGCCCAAGCTTGGTCTCAGGTCACTATAAATCAGCCTCAGCCCAGTAGCAAACAAAAAGCCGCCCAAAGGCGGCTTTTTGCGCTGCCGAAACGCTTAGCGTTTCGAGAATTGTTTGCGGCGGCGTGCTTTGCGCAGACCGACTTTTTTACGCTCGACTTCACGCGCGTCGCGCGTCACCAGGCCGGCTTTTTTCAGCGTGGTCTTGAGTGCTTCGTCGTATTCGATCAGCGCGCGGGTAATGCCGTGACGCACCGCGCCTGCCTGGCCCGACTCGCCGCCGCCCAATACGTTGACCATGATGTCAAAAGTGGCAATGTGCTTAGTCAATTCCAGCGGCTGGCGCACAACCATCCGGCCGGTTTCGCGGGCGAAATATTCGTCCAGCGGTTTGTCGTTGACAATAATGCTGCCCTTGCCGGGCTTCATGAACACGCGCGCCACGGAGCTTTTGCGGCGGCCGGTGCCGTAGTTGAATTTTCCAATCATGTCAGTCCTTCAGTTGCAGCGATTTGGGTTGCTGTGCGGCGTGGGGATGGGCGCTACCTTTGTACACTTTCATTTTTTTGATCATCGCATAACCCAGCGGGCCTTTGGGCAACATGCCCTTGACGGCCTTTTCCAGCACGCGCTCAGGATGCTTGGTTTGCAAATCCTGGAAATTGGTTTCGCTGATACCGCCGGGGTAACCGGAGTGGCGATAGTATTTTTTGTCCATTGCCTTGGTGCCAGTGACGCGCAGTTTTTCCGCGTTGATCACAACAATATAATCGCCGGTATCGACGTGGGGCGTGTATTCGGCTTTGTGTTTGCCGCGCAGACGATGGGCGATCTTGGCGGCGGCCCGGCCGAGCACGAGATCGGTCGCATCGACGATAAACCAGTCGCGGCTGACTTCATGTCCTTTGGCGGAAAATGTTTTCATTTTGAGACTATCCTGAAGTTTGCTTCAATCGCGAAGCTGTAATGACAAAGCTGAAATACGGAACCCGCAATTTTAGGCGACCTAAGCCTCAACTGTCAAACCTGAATTCTTCCAGCAATATTTGCGCGGCTCATTAACGCGGACTCAACAATCAATACGTACCTTGCGCTAAAATGCTTGTCTATTTCACGAATAACCCAAGGAAAACATTAACATGCGCGCAACAATCAAATGGACGGACGGCGTCAGTTTTGTCGCTGAATCAGGCAGCGGTCATAAAATCACCATGGATGGTCCACCGGAGTCCGGCGGGCGCAATTTAGGCCCGCGCCCGATGGAAGCGGTCTTGATGGCCACGGGCGGCTGCACCAGCTACGACGTGGTGCATATTCTCAAAAAAAGCCGCGCTGACATTAAGCGCTGCGAGGCGGAAATCACTGCCGAGCGCGCAGAAACCGATCCGAAGGTATTCACCAAAATCCACTTTCATTTTGTCGTGGCTGGAAAAAACCTTAAGCCGGAGCAAGTCGAACGCGCGATTAATCTATCGGCAGAAAAATATTGTTCCGCGTCGATTATGCTGGGCAAAACTGCTGTAATTACCCACGACTTTGAAATTCAAGAGCTGTAGTTATTATAACTATATGATTAATAGCAATATTATTGATATTAAACCCAATACGACGAAATGGTCATCACCTTGGACCCGAGCTTCATCGCCCGTTTGACTGGCTCCGGTATGTCCGCCGCCCCGTGGCTAACAGCAGTTTGTGCGTGTCTTGCTTCATCCGCGCGCATTTGCTCCAGTACAGCACGGCTTTGTCCATCTTTGGCCGGCAAACTATCCAGATGCCCCGTTAAATGCCCTTCCACCTGCCGCTCGGTCTCCGCCAGAAACGCCATGTTCCATTTATCGCCCAGCAGGCCCGAGACCACGCCTAGCCCGAATGAACCGGCGTACCAAAGCGGATTCAACAGGCTTTTTTTTCCGCCCAAAGCATCAAGCCGGGAATCACACCAGGCCAAATGATCCTGCTCTTCCTTTGCCGCCTCCAGTAACAAAGCCCGCGCTTGCGGTGTACGTGCCGTAAGCGCCTGCCCCTGGTAAAGTGCCTGGGCACACACTTCGCCCGCATGATTCACGCGCATCAACCTGGCGGATACCAGTTTGTCTTCGGAGCTTAATGGGGTGCCAGCCTCACGCGGCGCAGGCTGCGGGCGACTTGCAACTGGGTGGACAAATAAAGTACGTAACCCAGTATCGAGACCAATCACGACACGGTCGAAAAAATCTGTGGACGTCATAAAATATTAAATATAATCAATTAGTTACAAAATACTGGCGTTTGAAATATGATTTGAATGTTGCTTAGTTGCAACAATCAATTGGCCTGCCTGCATAAAAAACCATAAACCTCTTGTGAAACCAGCCATTGTTTTGGCAGTATAACTCTTGCTTCTAAATGAACGCAGTAACAAAAGTGAGGGGCGGCATCTTAAAAACAGGCCTTCCCTAAATTTTCTAATATCAGGAGATATTCTCATGAACAAAAAACTGATGGCAGTCGCGATTGCCGCTGCACTCTCCCCCCTCGCTGCGCTGGCTGATCCTTCCGGCGTAACTTTGTATGGCAACCTGAACGTTGCCGCCGAACGTGTGTCCGGCCTCAATCCTAACTCTGACGGCCGCGAAACCCGCTTGACTGACTCGTCCAGCCGCATTGGTGTCCGCGGTGCGGAAAAACTCGGTTCCTCCGGTCTGGAAGGCTTTTTCCAGGTTGAAACCCTGGTCGCGCCGGAAGGCAACAACGGTAACGGCGGGGCAGCTCTGGGTTGGGCTTCGCGCAATTCCGGCGTAGGCTTGCGTGGCGCCTTTGGTGAAATTTTGGGTGGCCGTTGGGATACTTACTACACGGATCACGCAGCTGCTGACATCAGCCTGTATGGCAGATCCGGTCTGGCTTCTTTCGGCAACACGATACTGGGTTCCATGGGCCGTACCGGCGCAGCTGCCGCAGCTCTTGGAATGACACCAGCTGCTACGACAGCGGGCAGCGGCCAGTTGATAGGAGGTCGTTACGCCAACGTGATTCGCTATGCCACACCCAACCTGGCAGGCTTCCAGGGTATTGCGACCATTGGCGCCAGTGAGAATGGCCAGGACAGTGGTCTCGGCAAGAAAACCGGTATCAACCTGCGCTATGCCAATGGCCCGTTCTTCGGTGGCGTGTCCTGGTTGCGTCTAGGTAAAGACGTCGGCACCTCGGACTATAACAAAGGCCTTAAAGTGGCTGCGGCTTACACCGCTCCTTCCGCGACTAAGATAGGCTTGGTTTACGAAGAGCTGAAAGCCCCGGTAACGAATACCGAATTGAAGCGTAAAGCCACACTGCTGTCTTTAAGCCAGAATCTGGGCGCTGTTGACCTGATAGCCAGCTATACCAAAGCCAAGGAAATTGAAGGCTGTTTGGTAGCAACGGCATGCGCCAACTCCGGTTCTAAAATGTTCCAACTGGGTGGAGCTTACAACTTTTCCAAGCGTACCTTGGCCTACCTGACTTATATCAAAGTAGATAATGAAGCTAACGCTGCCTATAACTTCTTCAGCCTTGGCGGCACAAACTCTACAATTCCCGGCTCAACGGGGCTTGGTACTGACCCCAAGACCATACAGCTGGGTATCAACCACGCGTTCTAATAATAAATGACGAACCGGTAGTTACCCGGTTCATTAATAACTAAGTTAAACGGACACCTTCGGGTGTCCGTTTTTTTTCGGGTCCATTTTCTAAGGCGGGTTGAAAAAATACGGCAAGGGCGCGCGCAGCTTACGCTACCGGAAGAGACTCAGGTGCCGAATATCCTGGTGAGTTCTATACCGGGGTCATCGGCGCGCATGAAGGCTTCGCCGACCAGAAAACTGTTCACGCCTTTGCCGCGCATACGCGTGACATCGGCGGGCGATAAAATTCCGCTTTCGGTGATGACCAGTCGGTCGGTCGGAATGGCGGACAATAGGTCCAGGGTGGATTCAAGCCTGGTTTCGAAAGTGTGGAGGTTGCGGTTGTTGATGCCTATCAATGTCGTCTTCAGGCGCAGGGCTTTTTTCAATTCTGAACCGTCGTGGGATTCGACCAGTACCGCCATTCCCAACGAGTGCGCCAAGGTTTCCAGGTCTTTCATTTGCGAGGCAGTCAGCGCCGCGACTATGAGCAAAATACAGTCTGCCCCCATGGCGCGGGCTTCGTAAACCTGGTATTCATCGATCATGAAATCTTTGCGCAGCACGGGAATATTGCACGCGGCTCGTGCCTGCTGCAGGTGTTCCGCTTCACCTTGAAAAAATTGCTTATCAGTCAAAACCGATAAACACGCGGCGCCATGTTTGGCATAACTCGCGGCGATTTCAGCAGGGCGAAAATTTTCGCGCAACACGCCTTTGCTGGGACTGGCTTTTTTGATTTCCGCAATCACCGCCGGTTTGCCTGCGTTGATTTTCGCCCGCAACGCACGGTTAAAATCACGCCCCGGCGGCATGGCTTCAGCCTCGGCGCGCAAAGCGTGCAACGGTTTGGCGATTTTCGCCGCCGCTACTTCCTGCGTTTTGACTGCAATGATTTTTTTCAGAATATCAGCCAAATTTTTTACCTTCAATTCCGTGAGGCGTGCCGCGATAATTTTTTCCGGACGTCGGCTACAGTATTTGTGCCTTAGCGTACGGTCTGCGAAGAAGCCGCCACTAGTTGATCCAATTTTTTCCGCGCTGCGCCTGATGCCAGGGCTTCCTGTGCCCGCTTAACGCCCTCGCCCAAGCTTGGGGTAATTCCCGCCGCATAAATTGCCGCGCCTGCATTCAGCGCGACTACGTCCCGCGCCGCACCGGGCTTGTTATCAAGTACGCCGAGCAACATGGCTTTGGCTTCGGCGATATTCGACACGCGTATTGCACCCAGCGATGCCGTCTGCAAACCGAATTGTTGCGGATGAATAATATATTCGCTCACTTCTCCGTTTCTCAATTCGGCCACATGCGACTCGTCGGAAATGGAAATCTCGTCCAGGCCGTCACCCCCGTGAACGACCAGCACTTGTTTGCTACCAAGTTGCTGCAACACACGCGCCAGAATGCCAACCAGATCTTGATGAAACACGCCGAGCACTTGGTTTTGCACGCCGGCCGGATTGGTAAGCGGGCCCAGGATATTGAATAAAGTCCGCACGCCCAATTCCTTGCGCACCGGCGCAGCGTGTTTCATCGCACTGTGGTGATTCGGTGCGAACATAAAGCCTATACCAATTTGTTTAATTAAATCAGATACTTGTATTGGCGTTAAATGCACATTCACACCCAGCGCTTCAAGCACATCAGCACTGCCGCAGGACGATGATACTGAGCGTCCGCCGTGCTTGGCGACTTTCGCACCGGCCGCCGCCGCGACAAAAGCTGACGCAGTAGAAACATTAAACGTATGCAAACTATCGCCGCCAGTGCCGCAGGTATCGACCAAGTGCAGCTCGTTCGGCACATCGACCTTGGTCGATAACTCGCGCATCACTTGTGCAGCGGCAGTGATTTCGCCGATGGTTTCTTTTTTCACCCGCAAACCAATGATGATGGCGGCGATCATTACCGGCGACACTTCGCCGGCCATGATTTGGCGCATCAGATACAACATCTCATCGTGGAAAATTTCACGATGTTCGATCACGCGCGTCAACGCTTCTTGCGGGGTGATTTTCACTTCCACGCCTCAAGAAAATTTTTCAGCATCGCGTGGCCGTGTTCCGTGGCGATAGATTCAGGATGAAACTGCACGCCTTCGACCGCCAAAGTCTTGTGGCGCACGCCCATGATTTCACCATCGTCGGTCCATGCGGTGATCTCCAGACAATCAGGATTCGTCTCGCGTTCAATCACCAGCGAGTGATAGCGCGTGGCCGAAAACGGCGATGGCAAGCCGCTGAACAAATTTGTGTTGTTGTGGGTAATCATGGAATTCTTGCCATGCATCAGTTGCTTGGCGTGAATGATTTTTCCGCCGAACGCCTGGCCGATACTTTGATGGCCGAGACACACGCCGAGAATAGGAATTTTACCGGCAAATTCTTTGATCAGCGGCACCGAGATGCCGGCTTCATTCGGCGTACAAGGTCCCGGGGAAATCACGATCCGCGCCGGTTTCAACGCGGCGACTTTCGCCAGATCGATTTCATCATTACGAAACACCAGCACGTCCTCGCCCAGCTCACCGAAATATTGCACCAGGTTGTAGGTAAACGAATCGTAGTTATCTATCATCAGTAACATAAGAAAACCTTTTTACAACAACGACAAATGGAAAGTAGAAAATAAATTGAAAACAGTTTTCAGACGCGTCTATAAATATTCATTTAACAGTGTGTTGAAAAACGTAGCGAGCGGGCCGAGTTTGAGTTGAGAAGCGGAAACGTACATTAAGTACGTTGAGCACCGGAGACTCAAAATCGACCCGCGCAGTAGTTTTGCAACATACTGCTAAACTAGGGGCGCGTCGATACCGGCATAGGCCATCTCTGCCGCTCTCAATATTGCGCGGGCTTTGTTTTCGGTTTCTTTCCATTCCAGTTCAGGAACAGAGTCGGCGACGATGCCCGCAGCCGCTTGCACGTACAACGTGCGGTCTTTGATGACGGCAGTGCGAATGGCGATGGCGAGATCCATGTTGCCGTTGAATCCTACGTAACCCACCGCCCCGGCGTAGATGCCGCGCTTGGAGGGCTCGAGTTCGTCGATGATTTCCATTGCGCGTACTTTCGGCGTGCCAGTGACGGTGCCGGCAGGAAATGTCGCACGCAACAAATCGATGTTGTTAATGCCGGGTTTGATAATGCCTTCGACATTGGACACGATGTGCATCACATGCGAATAACGTTCGACGATATATTGCTCGGTGACCTTCACCGAGCCGGTCTGTGCCACGCGGCCGACATCGTTGCGGCCCAGATCAATCAACATCAAATGTTCAGCGCGCTCTTTCGGATCGCTAAGTAATTCCTTTTCCATCGCCAAATCGTCTTCCGGAGTTTTACCGCGGCGGCGCGTGCCGGCGATGGGACGCAGGGTAATTTTTTCTTTTTCCTTGCGCACCAGGATTTCCGGAGACGCGCCGACAATCTGGAAGCCGCCGAGGTCGAGATAAAACATATACGGCGACGGGTTGATGCTGCGTAACGCGCGATAAAGATTGATCGGCGGCGCGTCGAACGGCAACGATATGCGTTGCGAAATCTGCACTTGCATAATGTCGCCGTCGAGCACGTATTGTTTGCACTGATCCACTGCTTTAAGAAACCGCTGTTCGCCAATTTCGGAAATCGGCAGCGGCATGTCCTTGCGCGGGCCGTAGCCGGGCAGATCGGCCCAGCCGCGCAGCTTGCGGCGCAATTCCTGCAAACGTGCGTTTGCTTTGGCGTATGCGCCCTGCTCGTTCGGGTCGGCGTAGACGATTAAATGCAATTTGCCGGAAAGATTATCCACCACCGCCAATTCTTCCGACAACATCAACAAGATATCCGGCACGCCGAGGCGATCGGGTTTATGCGTCGCGGCGAGTTTCGGCTCGATGTAACGCACCGTGTCGTAACCGAAATAACCTACCAGGCCGCCGACAAAACGCAAATTTTTTATTACCGGCGCTGCGACAATGCGCGCTTCGTAGCCGTTGATGAATGCCAGCGGATCTTCGGCGCGGTGTTCTTCCACCACTGCGCCGTCTTGCAGAATCTGGATCTGCTTGCCGGTGACGCGCAACACCTGGCGCGCAGAAAGACCAACAATGGAATATCGGCCGAAGCGTTCACCGCCGACCACGGATTCGAGTAAATAGGAATACGGTTGATTAGCGAGCTTGAGATAAATCGACAGCGGCGTGTCAAGATCGACCAGGGTTTCGAGAGCAACGGGGATGCGGTTAAAACCCTGCGCCGCGAGCGCGGCGAATTCTTGTTCAGTCATGATGATCCCTTAACAGGTGAAGCTATAAAAATAATGGCGAAAAAAGTAATCGTGGATTACCATCGCCACCAGCCTGCCATCCTGTTAAGTATATGTAACATATTGATTATATTGAATAATTTTTGTGTTTCGCAGTGCTGTTTTGGATCAGTTTTGCCGCCTCATCCAGTCCGCTGATTATCGCTTCGGCGGGCAATTGGGTCGCATCGCGACCTTCATTGTAACCGTAGGGTACCAGAAAAACCGGGCATCCGGCAGCGCGCGCGGCCTCGTAATCGTTAGCAGAATCGCCGATAAGCAACATCTCGCCGGGGCTGATATGGAAATACTCTGCCGCATGCAATAAGGGCATCGGGTCGGGCTTACGCTTGGCCGTGGTGTCGCCCGAAACGGTGATGTCAAAAAAATGCGCGAGATTCATTTGTTTGAGCAGCGGTAAAGTAAATTTTTCCGCCTTGTTGGTGATACAGGCCAAACGAAAACCGGCGTCGTGCATGGTTCGTAAGCCATCGAGCACACCGGGATAATGGCTGGTCGCGCGCGTCAGCACCGAGGCGTAATGGCGCTCGTATATTGCCACTGCATGCTGCAATTCGGCTTCGCCGATGTGCGCTGAGTCGCCGCCACCCGCAAGCGTACGCCGCACCAGATTCACCAGGCCTTTACCGACAAAAGTTTTAATCAACTCTTCCGCCAACTCGTTCATACCCAGTTCCAAGCGCATCAGATTCGCTGCGTGGGCAAGGTCGCTGATGGTGTCGAGTAGCGTGCCGTCGAGGTCGATCGCAACGGCTTTAACCTGCAGCGGAAAAATATTATTGGTCATGCTTTCGCCAATTCCGCGCGCATTTTGTCTATGGTCGCCTTGTAATCCTTGGTGCCGTATATAGCCGACCCGGCGACGAAGGTGTCCGCGCCAGCCTTGGCAATTTCAGCAATATTATCCACTTTCACGCCGCCATCGACTTCGAGCCAGATGTCGCGCCCGCTGACGACAATACGCTTGCGCGCCTCGCGCAATTTATCCAGCGCGCCTGGAATAAAACTCTGCCCGCCGAAGCCCGGATTGACCGACATGATCAGAATCAAATCCAGTTTGCCCATTACGTGATCGAGAAAATGTAACGACGTGCCAGGGTTAAACACCAGCCCGGCCTTGCAACCGTTTTCTTTGATCAAACTGATTGTGCGGTCGATATGCTCGGAAGCCTCGGGATGAAAGCTGATAATGTTCGCGCCTGCCTTGGCGAAATCCGGAATGATCCTGTCCACGGGTTTCACCATCAAATGTACGTCGATCAGCGCCTGCGTATGCGGGCGGATGGCCTCACATACCAGAGGGCCGATAGTGAGGTTGGGAACATAATGGTTGTCCATGACGTCAAAATGAATAATATCGGCGCCCGCCGCGATGACGGCCTTGACCTCCTCGCCCAGTTTGGCGAAATCGGCGGATAAAATACTCGGGGCGATGCGGTGTGTGGCCATGGCAAACTCTTTATTGTTGATTCAAAATGGAACCCCCGATTACGTCCTGCATGAGCTGCGTTTTGACAAAAAGCGTCCAGATTCAAGGCCCGCGACGCAGGTCGTGGCTATTCCACGATGCCAAGGAGCGCAACGCAGAAGATGGGCGCTTATCGTCAAAACCCGTCTGGGCGCGACTTTGCGCGCGCGGACATGAAGGACGTAATCAGAGGTTCCATATCTTACCGGCAATTCAGGCAATGCGACAAACTGGCTGTTGTCAAACTTGCTGACGCAAGGAAATTAGTGTGGAATACGAATTATGGAAAGTGCAAAAAAATACAGTATTGATGTAAAAGCCCAAGCGACGTATCTGCCCGACCAGTCGGATGAGAACGCGTCACGTTACGTGTTCGCCTACACCATCACCATCACCAATAAGGGCAACGTCGGCGCGCAACTCATCAGCCGCCACTGGGTGATAACGGACGCCGACAACGAGGTCCAGCAAGTGCGCGGACTGGGCGTGATCGGCGAGCAACCCAAACTCAAGCCGGGCGAAAGCTACGAATATTCCAGCGGCTCAGCACTTGGCACACCGGTCGGCACCATGCGCGGCACCTACCAGATGGTGGCGGAAGACGGCACGCGCTTCGACGCACCGATTCCGGAATTTACATTAAGCATTCCACGCGTCCTGCACTAATTCTATTTCTTTTCGTTATCCTTTGGCTTACTTGGCATGGTCCACCAAACAATAAAAACCGCCAGCCCCAGGGCGATTCCCGCCTCCAACAATATCCATTCCATAGGCTGCTCCAGCTAATTGTAAAGTTTGCAATTTGTCTATTTTCTCACAGCAAAAGCCCTCGGGCTTTTGCTATACTGCGCCATCGCTTATGCATTGTTTATATTGATAAATATTTATGCTTACTTGGCTACCCCGGATTAATATTTTTTCCTTAAGCTGTGTTTCTATCGCATGCGTGATTGCCTTACCCGCTACCGCGCAGATCAAAAAAGTCAGCAACGACATAGTTTCCAGCGTCACCTGCCCGCCACCGCCCGTTGTTTCCGCCAAACCGACACCAGCTCCTGACACTTCAGTACAGATGGATGTGCGCGGAACGCTGCAATCCGTGAATTGGGACGCCTTACAAGCGGCAGGCTGGAACAACGATAGTCACGCTGCGGCTCTGGGCGGCCTGTTGCAAAGCTGCAACGCGCTTAAAGAACAGCCCGCCTGGAAAACAGCCTGCGAAGCGGCTGCACAACTGCCGCAAAATAATGAGCCTATTGCCATTACGCGTTTTTTTGAAAACCACTTCATACCGCATCAAGTCCTCAATGGCGATGGCTCCACATCGGGCACGATAACCGGCTATTACGAGCCGTTGCTGAACGGCAGCCGTACACCAACGGAAAAATACCGTTATCCGCTTTACACCGCGCCGGACGACATGATCACGGTCGATCTGGCCGACGTGCATCCGGACCTGAAACACAAACGCCTGCGCGGCCGGCTCGTCGGCAATAAACTGATGCCCTATTACACGCGCGGGGAAATCGAGGCGGGCGCGGCGCCGATCAAAGGCCGTGAACTGGCGTATGTCGATGATCCGATCGAAACATTTTTTCTGCACATCCAAGGTTCGGGCCAAGTGAAATTTGAAGACGGCACCTCCATGCGTGTCGGTTACGCCGACCAAAACGGCCATCCATTCCGCGGTATGGCGCGCGCATTGATATATGGCAATGAAATCGGTATGGAGAGCGCCTCCATGCAAGGCATCAAAGCCTGGGCGCAAAAAAATCCGGGCAAAGTGCAGGCGTATATGAACTGCAATCCGAGTTATGTTTTTTTCAAAGAACTGCCGGGCGATTTATCCGGGCCTATCGGCACACTCGGCGTATCACTCACAGCAGAACGCAGTATCGCGGTAGATCAGCGTGTGATTCCGCTTGGCGTGCCGGTGTTTCTTGCCACAACCTTTCCTGGCAGTAAAAAACCGCTGCAACGCCTGATGCTGGCGCAAGATACCGGCGGCGCGATTAACGGCGGCGTGCGCGCGGATTTTTTCTGGGGCTTCGGCGACAAGGCTGGCGAGCAAGCCGGCATGATGAAACAAAGCGGCAAAATGTGGGTGCTGCTACCAAAGGGCATGGCCCCACCGGCAAATTGATCACAATAAAAAAGGCCGCTGATACGCGGCCTTTTTTATTAATAAGTTAAGCTAAACCTATTGCGCTTCGGCGCCACCGAGCATTTTTTCCAGCGTTTCTTTTTTCACACTACCGGGCACTTTTTCTCCGCTGGCAAACAGCACCAGAGGGGTGCCACGCACCTTGTATTTTTTCCCCAGTTCTTCGATTTTGGCAAACGGTGCTTCGCAGTTCGCCGAAGGATCTTTCAGCGCAACGTTCTTCAGCATGAAATCCAGCCAGGTCTTGGATTTGTCCTGCGAACACCAGATGGCCTTGGATTTATTACGCGCATCCGGATGCAGCTGATCGAGCGGATAAAGATAAGTATAAATAGTCACGTTATTGATATCGATGAGTTCTTTTTCCAGCATTTTGCAATAAGGGCAATCGGGATCGGTGAACACTGCGACTTTGCGCGAGCCATTACCACGCACGGTTTTGATCGCGACGTCCAGCGGCAACTTGGCAAAACCCGCCGCGGCAATTTCTTTGCCGCGCTCCGCCGTGATATTGCGTTCGGTTTTCAAATCAATAATGTTGCCGAAAAATGCCATGTCGCCATCCGCACTGACATAAAACACATCGCCTTCAGATACGGCTTCGTATAAACCGGCGTATGGTGTTTTGGTCAGCGATTCAATTTTCGCGCCGCCCATTTTGGCTTCAATATTCTTTTTGATTTTCTCAAGATCCTGCGCATTCGCGCCTGTCACCATCAACAAAGCCATGGCGATAGAAAAATATTTCAGCGCAGTATTCAGTTTGAATTGCATAGTCGTGTCCCGGTAAATTAAGAGTTAGTCGGCCAATCAGCCCGCAAATTTCACAATAGTTTAACGCACAGCATAGCGTATGAGTTGCCTTTTCAGCCAAGCCTGGCGGTTAGTCAACGCCAAGCCCTTGTTGCGTATCGTCTTCGCCAGCGGGTTTTGCAGGGCAAACAATTGTTGCAGTCCATCGGTCGTCCATTGCATGGCGAGTATATCCTCCTTGCGCGCCCGTTCGTAGCGACGCAATAAGTGATAATCACCACAGTTTTCGTGGCCAGCCCGCGCGGACAACACTTGGGTCAAAACCCGCACATCCTGAAACCCCAGATTCACGCCCTGCCCTGCCAGCGGATGTACGACATGGGCCGCGTCGCCCACCAATGCAACATTCGGCTTCACCAACTGTTTTACTTCTAACAAACGCAAAGGGAAACTGGCGGCGGGCGTTATCAGCTTCAACTCGCCCAAGCCATGATGCCCCGCCTCGGCTACTTTTGCGCATAGCGTTGGTTCATCCCATTGCAACAACTCTTGCGCTTGCTTGTCCGACAGAGACCAGACCATCGACATTAAGTTCCCCGGCAAGGGCAACCAGGCCAGCACGGACGAGCCGTCAAACCATTGCCGCGCAATGTTGGCGTGATTTTTTTCGGCGGAAAAATTCGCCACTACGCCGGACTGACTATACGATTTGCCCGCCGATGCCATCCCCGCCTGCTCGCGCACCCACGAGTCCGCGCCATCGGCACCGACGATGAGGGAAGCATGAATTTCCGTTTCGTCTGCGAGTTTCAGTTTGCTTAGCCTATCGGATAATTGCAGAGATATACATTGCGCCGGAGAAATCACGCGTACATGCGCTTGTTGTTGCAGCGCCTGCCACAAACTATTTTGCAGTTGCCTATTTTCCACAATCTGGCCGAGAGAGTCTTGATTCGCATCCTGCGACGTAAAATCGATTTCCGCTTCGCCATCATCGCCCCACACTTGCATCGCTTCTATCGGCGCACAGCGATGTGCATCGAGCATTTGCCACACACCCAGCTCGCGCAAAAAATTTTCGCTGCCGGGGTTAATGGCATACACGCGGTTATCCCAACTCTGGTCGTTAGGAACCGGCGCAGGCGGCTTGGCCTCCATCAACATCACAGACACGTGCGCATCTTTTAATGCCAACGCCAGGGACGCGCCGACTAAACCGGCGCCGACTATCGCCACATCGGCTTTAATTGGTTCGCTCATTTTGAATTCGCACCGAATATCATTTTGCGTGTGAGCATTTTTCGCGCGGGCGGCAGCAGATCCATCAACGCCAAGCCACTGGATCGCGCTACGCGTAACATGTTGTTTTTATTGGAAAATATATTAACTAATTTGTCGGTGAAATCAATGCCACGCGTCTTGTCATGTCTGCGTGCTTTAACATAACTCGACAACATGCTGTCGTTACCAATATCATTTTTCTCAGCCGCAAGAATTATTTTCGCCAGCGCATCCGCATCGCGCATGCCGAGATTAAATCCTTGGCCCGCGACCGGATGTAGCGCTTGCGCGGCGTTGCCGATGAGCGCGACACGTTGTGCGACGGCACATTTTGCGTAACGCAATTTCAACGGAAAACTTTTTCGCGCGGATACTTCAGTAAAGCGACCTTGGCGGTCGCCGAAGTGTTGATGCAGCTCAGCCAGAAAATCTGCGTCGTTCAGCGCGAGCAAGCGCGCCACTCCTTCCGGCGACTCCGTCCACACCAAGGAATACCGGTCTTCAAACGGCAACAGTGCCGCCGGGCCGCTTGGGGTGAAGCGTTCGTAGGCCATATGGTTGTGCTGTAATTCAGTTTTCACTCGCGCCAGTATCGCCTGCTGGCCGTAATCTTTTTCTTCTAATTCAATATCAAGAATCATCGACAACAAATTCCCGCCGTCGGCGAGAACCAACAGTTTGCTGTTGATAGTTTGCGCCGAATTGTTTTGAGTAAAAGTGACGCTCGCTTGATCAACGTCAGCCAAAATTTTTTCCGCCCGCGCGCCGCGCAATACCTTGATACCCGTCGCCTTCAACGCCTCATCCAGCGCAGCCTGCAAGGCAGAATAGGTCAGCACATAACCCAGAGCAGGTACATCAAGCTCTTCAGCTTTGAGCAAGGTGCGCCCAAACGACTCGCGCTCGGAAACATGTATGGCCGTAATCGGCGTCGCTGCATCCGGCCACGCACCGAATTTCTCCAACAGCAATTTACTGCCGTAAGACAAAGCCAGCGTGCGCGTCTCCGTCGAAGGCGCGTTACGCGCCTCAAGCAAAGTAATGTCGAGCCCGCTATGTTTCAGAGCCAGCGCAAACGCCGCGCCGATGAGCCCGCCGCCGATGATGGTAACGTCGTTATGCAAGGACATCTCCCGCGCCTGGATCGATTGCAAAACTGAATATCAAGCCGCCGCCATCCACGCCTCGACATCTTTGACTCTCTTCGGCGCGCCGTCGGTCAGTACGACATTTCCTTTTTTAGTGACCAACACGTCGTCCTCGATGCGTACGCCGATATTGTGAAAATACTTGGGGACGTTTTTTGCTGGGCGGATGTAGAGGCCTGGCTCGACGGTAAGCACCATGCCCGCTTCCAACTTGCGTGATTCGCGGCCGCCTTCGACTTGGTAGTTGCCTGCGTCGTGCACGTCGAGGCCCAGCCAGTGGCCAGCGCGGTGCATATAGAACTGAAAATATTCTTTTTTCGCAATGACTTTATCGACACTGCCTTTACATAATTTCAAATCAATCAAGCCGCGCACCAGCACTTTCAGCGCGGCGTCGTGATAAGCCTGGAATTTCGCGCCGGGTTTGACGGCAGCGATGGATTTCATTTGCGCTTCGAGCACAATTTCGTAGACATCTTTTTGCGCGCTGGAAAATTTTCCGTTCACCGGCCAGGTGCGGGTGATGTCGCTGGCGTAGCCATCGACTTCGCAACCGGCGTCGATGAGCAACAGATCGCCGTCTTTCAGCCGCTGGTTGTTTTCGACGTAATGCAACACGCAGGCATTGCCACCGCCGGCGACGATGGAAGTATAGGCCGGCGCTTGTGAGCCGAAACGGCGGAATTCATGCAGAAGCTCAGCTTCGATTTCGTGTTCCCATTTACCGGGTTTGGTTTTTTGCATGGCGCGCATGTGGGCGCTGACGGAAATATCAGCGGCGCGTTGCATGACTTGTGTTTCGTACGCGTCTTTATGCAAACGCATTTCACTGGTGATGCTGTGCGAGTCCATGATCTCGTTAGGCGGCACGACACCATTGCGCACTTGCGCACGTACCGCGTTGAGCCAGGTCATCACGCGTTCATCCCAATCCGCGTGCAAGCCCATAGGTGTCGCCAAAGTCGCTTTATTCGCGATCAATTGTGGCAATAATTTATCAATTGAATTAATAGAATACGTCTCATCAAAGCCGAAGGCTTTTTTCGCCACCGCGGGCCCGTAACGGAAGCCATCCCAGATTTCGCGCTGCATATTTTTTTCGCGGCAAAATAAAATTGAGCGCGGATTTTTTCCGGCGATAATGACGGCCACGGCTTCTGGTTCGTGAAAGCCGGTCAAATAATAGAAATGGCTGTCGAAACGATAGCCGTAGTGGGTGTCCGCGTTACGCGCGCGTTCCGGCGCGGTAGGGATAACGGCGATGCCGTTTTTGATTTGTTGTGCCAATCTTGCACGGCGTTGCTGATAAATTTTGACGGGTATCATGCGGACTCCTGGGTTTTCAGACGTTGTTGCATTAATTTTGCCATTTCGCGGCTCATGGCGTCGGCTTGTTTTTCCAATGCAGCGATAACGCGTTGCTGGTCAGCCACTGTACGGTTCTGGCTGATTTTAAATTTGCCTTCGATGCGCTCAATGTCGATTTCAAAGCCGACGATGGCGTTGAGGTTGGCGTCGAGAAAATCGTCGGGTAAATCCATGGTCCACGGTTGCGCAAATCCGCTTTCGTATTGATGGACCAGCGTGCCCACGATTTGTTTCAGCTTGATTTTATCTTCGACGATGCGCGCAGCGCCATACACGTGCGCGATAGTGTAATTCCACGTCGGTACCATGCGCTTTGGCTGTTCGTACCAACTGGGCGAAATGTAAGTATGCGGCCCTTGAAAAATCACCAGAGCCTGTCCGCCTTTGGCCAAAATCTGACAGTGGGGATTGGTGCGGGCAAGATGGCCGATAAGTTTGCCCTTAGGCGCCGATGTTTCATCCAGCATAATCGGAATATGGCTGACCATGAATTCGCCATCGCTGTGTGAAATCAGCGTGGCAAAACCGTAGGCGTGTATGAGTTCGCGCAATGCCCGCAAATCATTCTGCACAAAGTGTTTGGGGTTATACATCAGGTCAAGGCTTCGTCGAGTTGCTTCAAGCGTTCCGGCGTGCCGACATCGACCCACTTGCCGGAGAAATATTCGCCGCCTAACTTTCCCTGTGTCATCGCGAAGCGCAGCGGTTCGATGAGTTTGCATTTACTGCCCGCCGGTATTCCGCGAAATAATTCCGGCCGGTAAAGCCCGATGCCGCTGAAAGTCAGCATTTGCGGACCGGCCGGACTCAAGCATCCGTCGGCGAGTGAAAAATCCCCAACCGGATGATGTGCCGGGTTGTCCACCATGACCAGATGCGCCTGATTCAAATCGCTGCGCACGCGCATGTTTTTAATAACCGTGGCCAGATTACGAAAATCGTAATCACAAAAAATATCGCCATTCACCACGGCGAAAGGTTCCTGCCCGAGGTGCGGCAGCGCATTAGCGATGCCGCCGGCGGTTTCCAGCGCCTCGGATTCGGCTGAATAAAAAATATCCACGCCGTAACGACGGCCGTCACCGAGAAACGATTCAATCAATTTACCCAGGTGCGCGTGGTTAATCACCAGAGTGTCGAAACCCGCTTTCGCAAGCCGCTCCACATGCCATTCGATCAGCGGTTTGCCGCCAACGCTCAGCAACGGCTTGGGTACGCGATCGGTAAGCGGACGCATGCGTTCGCCGCGTCCAGCCGCTAATATCATTGCTTTCATAAGCATTTGATTATATTAAATATTTTAAGTATTAAAAAGTGTAGCCAATTTGCGTTTTCCTTTGCTCCAACTCATCAAACAATTTCAGCAACGGTCCTAATTCCCGATAACGCTCGCAGGTCTTGCGCACGTAAATGACAAAGCGCGGCGTGTCTTTCAGATAAAGCGGCTTGCCGTCACGATAGTTAATGCGCGCGAATATGCCCAGTACTTTCAGGTGGCGTTGCAAACCCATCCACTCGCAATCGCGGTAAAACGCGCCGAAATCCGCGTTCACCGGCAAGCCCGCCATGCGCGCTTTTTCCCAGTAACGGACGGTCCAGTCGAGCACTCGCGCCTCGTCCCAACTGATGAACGCGTCTTTGAATAATGACGTGATGTCATAGCTGATCGGGCCATACATCGCGTCCTGAAAATCCAGCACACCGGGATTGGGCGTGGACACCATTAAATTGCGCGGCATGAAATCGCGATGCACATAGACTTTCGGTTGCGCGAGATTATTATCGACTATTAGCTTGAACGCGTGCTGCATGACATTTTTTTGCTCATTGCTTAACTCGTTCTGCAAATGTTTCGCCACATACCAGTCGGGAAACAGGTTCAGCTCGCGCATCAGCAACGCTTGGTCGTATTCTGGCAGCACTCCGGGCTTGCTGGCGAGCTGGATTTTGATCAGCTCGTCGACGGCCTGCCGAAACAACTCATCGGCGTTATTTTCATTCAGCACATGCAAATAAGTCTGCTTGCCGAAATCGCTTAACAACAATAATCCCCGTGGTAAATCCTGCTTGATAATGCGCGGCACATGTGCTCCCGCATCGGCAAACAGTTGGGCAATGCGTACAAACGGTTCGCTGTTTTCCTTGTCCGGCGGCGCGTCCATGACGATAAAGGTTTCCCCCTCGACCGTGGCACGGAAATAACGGCGAAAACTCGCGTCCGCTGATGCAGGCGCGAGGCTGAAAGTCTTTCCGGCAAAATGCGCAGTAAGCCAATTCTGAACCAGTGATAATCTATAATCTTCAGTTTGCAAAACGAACCTTAATTGCTTAAATATTGAATTTATGCGATTTTATCACCGAAGTTTACTCTGATTCCAAAATGCCAAATTTGCCGCTGCGCCCGTTCGCAGCCTGTCTGCTGACCTGGTGCATTTTCCCTGCATTCGCCCAAACCTCGCCTGCCGCTGCAGATGAGTCCGACCCACGCCTCGCGCTGCCGTGTATTTTGCGCGGCTCGGTTTCTCTCAAGGCCGAACGCATCGAGGGTGACCGCCAGCAAATACAGGCCGAGGGCGATGTGCTGCTGGAAAAGGACGCCGTCCGCTTGCAGGCAGAGAAGTTGATATACCGGCCGGATGATGACACTGCCCGGGCTGAAGGCAGTGTCCGCCTGGAAAAAAACGGCGATGTGCTGACGGGCAAAGGGCTGGAACTCAATATGAGAACCGACAGGGGTTACCTGACCGAGCCGGAATTTTTTTTGGGGAAACGGCCTGATCGTGCCCTGCCCGCCCGCGGCACGGCATCCCGCTTCGAGTTGGCGGGCAAAAACAAAGACCGCTTGGAAAATGGCCGCTATACCACTTGTGGTCCCGACGACGACTCCTGGTACCTGCGCGTAAAAGAACTGGAACTTGATCGGACAACGCAAATCGGCGTGGCCAAAAACGCCACCATCATGTTCAAAGACGTGCCTATCCTGTATATGCCCTGGCTGGATTTCCCCCTTAACAACCAACGCAAGTCCGGCCTGCTGCCGCCCAGTATCGGCACCTCCGTTTCCGGCGGGTTTGAATATACACAGCCATGGTATTGGAACATCGCGTCCAATATGGATGCAACGATTACACCCAAACTATTCACCAAGCGCGGCCTGCAAGCGGGAACCGAGTTTCGTTACCTCGAGCCTGCATTCGCGGGTAGTGCAGCGGCAGAAATCCTGCCCAAAGACCGCGTCAGCGACGGCGACCACCGTTTTCTGCTGGCGTTCACACACGAGCAGAAAATTTCACCGCGCTGGAGTGGCGGAATCAACTTGCAAAAAGTATCCGATGATAATTATTTCCGCGATCTTTCAACCCGGATCGCGGCGACGTCGCAGACATATTTGCCGCGGGAAGGCGCACTTAATTACGAAGACGATACCTGGTCGTTCGGCGCCCGCGTGCTGCATTATCAGACACTCAAGGATCCCAGGGCTATAGACCAAACTCCGACACCCTATCAATTACAACCTCAGCTTGCATTAAGCGGCCGCAAGCAAAATTATTTTGGCGCGGATCTGGCGCTGGAATCGGAATTCACCCAATATCAGCACCCGGACCTGGTAAGCGGACGCAGGCTCACGCTCTACCCCAACATCAGTTATCCCCTGACGCGGCCTTTTGGGTTTTTCACGCCCAGGCTGGGTTGGCGTGTACTAAATTACCATCTCACGGATAACGCCGCCGGCTTTGAAAGCGGAACGGTGAATGTACCGGTTGGCAGCGTGGATACCGGTTTGTTTTACGAACGTGATATGCAACTCGGCAACCGCGCTTATCGCCAGACGCTGGAACCGCGGGCGTTTTATGCCTTTGCGCCGTTCCGCAAACAAGATCAGTTCCCCAATTTTTCCAGTTCGGAAACGGATTTTAATTTTGCGCAAATTTTTACCGATAACCAGTTCGTCGGCGGGGATAGGGTGGAAGACGCCAACCAGCTCACCGTCGCGTTCACGTCGCGCCTGATTGACCCGGCGACCGGACTCGAACGTCTGCGCGGGGTAATTGCGCAACGGTTTTATTTCGAAGACCAGCATGTCAGCCTGAATCAGCAGCCGCGTACCAACAATGCATCGGACATCCTCGCCAGCCTGGGCGGGCAAATAAGCGAGCGCTGGAGCCTGAACAGCGCGCTGCAATTCAAAACGGATCAGGGACGCACAGAAAAATTCCTGTTCGCCGCCCGCTATCTGCCGCAACCGGGCAAGGTGCTGAACCTGGCCTACCGCTATTCCAGCAACCCCCTGACGCCTGAGAAGCAAATCGACCTTTCATCGCAATGGCCGCTCACTTCGCAATGGTACGGTCTCGCAAGGTACAACTATTCGCTGCGCGATTCGCGTTTATTGGATGGCTTGGTCGGGCTTGAGTATAATGCTGCTTGTTGGAAGGCGCGCATCGTGGCGCACCGCTTCACTACCGGCCAGGACATATATTCCACGCAGTTGTTCGCCCAATTGGAACTGACGGGATTGTCGAGCATAGGCATCAACCCATTTGAAACCCTGAAACAGAATATTTCAGGTTACGCAAAATCGACCGAGATCAACCAATGAAATATTTATCCGCATTGATTATTTGCAGCCTTACCACAGCGCCCGCCGTCGCCCAGCTGGTAAATCCTAAACTCGATACCAACCTTTCGGCCAAGCCCGCTGATCGCGCGATATTGGTGGACCGGATTGTCGCGGTGGTAAATGAAGAGGTGATCACTCAACGTGAGTTGAACGAGCGCATGTCGTTCATCGCGCGCCAACTGGAAAAACAGGGCACACCGCTGCCCCCGCGAGACGTTCTCTCACGCCAGGTTCTCGACCGCATGATCTCTGAATTATCCCTGGCGCAGGTAGCGAAAGAAAACGGCGTCAAAATTGACGATAGCCAACTCGAGCGCGCCATTGCCGGCATCGCGCGCGATAACAAAATGGATATGGCAGGCATGCGCGCAGCACTGGAAAAGGACGGCATAAATTACAATAAATTCCGCGACGATATCCGTTCGGAGATGGCGCAAGCCCGTCTGCGCGAACGCGAAGTCGAAAACACTATCAATGTAGCCGAATCGGAAGTCGATAATGTGCTGGTGGCAGAAAAATCCCGCGCCACCTCAGCTCAGGAATATCAATTGCAGCATATCCTCGTGACCGTTCCGGACAAAGCTGACGCACAACAAATCAATACTCGCAAAAAGCGGGCGGAGGAGGCCGCGGCGCAAATCGCACGCGGAGATGACTTCAGCAAAGTGGCGGCCTCTTTTTCCGATGCGCCTGACGGCTTGCAGGGCGGCAACCTCGGCTGGCGTTCGCCGGAACGTTTACCCTCGCTATTTAACGACGCTATTTCTCCTTTGCAACCAGGCCAGACAACGGCGATTTTGCGCAGCCCCAATGGGTTTCACATTATCAAGCTTGTGGATCGTCGCGGCGCCAGTCAGGAACAAACCGTCGCGCAAACCAAAGTGCGTCACATCCTGCTGGTACCCGGCCAGTCCGGCAGCGACGCGGACATCCAGAAACGCTTGCTGGTATTGAAAGACCGGATTGAAAAAGGCGAAGACTTTGCTGCCCTGGCAAAAGCCAATTCAGTGGATGGCAGCGCGCAGGCCGGCGGCGATCTCGGCTGGGTGTCGCCGGGAGACCTGGTGGCGGAGTTTGAAAAAGCCATGAACGCGCTCAAGCCCAACGAAGTCAGCGCGCCGGTGCAAAGCCAATTCGGTTGGCATGTGATTCAGGTGTTGGAACGACGCAGCGAAACACTCACTGACGAAAAAAAGCGCGCGCAAATCCGCCTCGCATTGCGCGGACGCAAATCCGAAGAAGCCTACCAGGACTGGGTGCGCCAGGTACGCGATCGCGCGTACGTGGACAACCGGCTGGAAGAAAAATAATTTCAGGCGGCTTATGGCCCCATTCATCCCTACACTCGGCATCAGCTCCGGCGAACCGGCTGGCATCGGCCCTGACTTATGCCTGATGTTAACGCGCGAAAAACTGCCGGCGCGGCTGGTTATCATCGGCGATAAGTCACTGCTGGCATCGCGAGCAAAATTATTGGGAATAGACGTCAGCCTGGTGGATTTTGTCAACAGCTTTCCCGCGCAACAACCGGACCAACTTGAAGTGCTGCATGTGCCCTTACGCGTGCCGGTATTTCCGCCGGGGCAACTATTGCCGGAGAACGCGCCTTACGTCATCGATACCCTGAAAACGGCCATCGAACATTGCGCTAACCGCAGTTTTGACGCCATGGTTACCGCGCCGGTGCACAAAGGCAATATCAACGACGCGCGCATTTCATTTACCGGCCACACGGAATTTCTGGCGGAGGCGACCAATTCAGCGCAAGTGGTAATGATGCTGGTGGGCGGGGGTATGCGCGTGGCGCTGGCCACTACCCATCTGCCGTTGAAAGAAGTATCTGCGCATCTTTCGCAGCCGCTGCTCGAACGCGTTATCCATGTGCTGCATCATGACCTGATACACAAATTCGGCATCGCCGAACCGCGCATCGTTGTCTGCGGACTCAACCCGCACGCGGGCGAAGGCGGCCATCTGGGGCACGAGGAAATCGGCATCATAGAACCCGTGTTGCACAGGCTTCAACAGAGCGGGATGAAAATATCGGGGCCGTTGCCAGCCGACACGTTGTTTACGCCGAAACATCTGCACCAAGCCGATGCAGTGCTCGCCATGTACCACGATCAAGGATTGCCAGTGCTGAAATACGCCAGTTTCGGCCACGGAGTCAATGTCACCCTGGGTTTGCCGATTATCCGTACCTCGGTCGATCACGGCACGGCCCTGGATCTGGCTGGCACCGGCAACATCGACAGCGGCAGCATGATAGAGGCGGTGAAACTCGCGATTGATCTCGCCATCCGCAGCCGGCACCATTGAAACATTTTATTATTTTGGCTGCGGCTAACGTTTGCCGCGCAAACATGAGCCTCCACCGAAACGTTTACGATTCATAATATGCGCCATATTGCTTATAGAGTTTTGGCTACGGCTAACGTTTGCTGCGCAAACATGAGCCTCCACCGAAACGTTTACGATTCATAATATGCGCCATATTGCGCGTAAGCGTTTTGGCCAGCATTTTCTGGTGGATCAAAGCGTCATCGCGTCGATCATCGATGCCATTCATCCGCGCCCTGAAGACCTGATGGTGGAAATCGGGCCCGGCCTCGAAGCACTGACCAAACCGTTATTTCAACAACTCAAACACTTACACGTAGTCGAAATCGACCGCGACATCGTCTCGCGGCTGGAAAATAATTATCCTAAAACCAAACTGACTATTCACTCCGTCGATGCGCTGACGTTTGATTTCGGCAGCCTCGGCAAACCGCTACGCGTGGTCGGCAACCTGCCATACAATATCTCCACACCCATTCTGTTTCATCTCGCCGACTACGCGCCCAATATCAGCGACATGACCTTCATGCTGCAAAAAGAAGTGGTCGAGCGCATGGTCGCCGCTCCTTCCACATCGGACTACGGGCGGCTGTCGGTGGCGTTGCAATACCGCTTCGACATGGAATGTTTATTTCTCGTGCCGCCGGCAGCTTTTGACCCGCCGCCGAAAGTCGAGTCGGCGATAGTGCGCATGATTCCCAAATCGCTTACGCAATTACTTGCGCGCAATGAAAAGTTATTTGCGAAAATCGTCACCGCCTCATTTTCGCAGCGGCGCAAAACCCTACGCAACACATTGATAAATTTTTTGTCACCGGATGATTTCGTAAAACTGAATGTTGACCCCAAACTCCGTGCAGAGAATTTATCCGTCGCCGATTATCTGGCAATCACCAATTACTTATATGATAAATAATTTAATTAAATCAAATACTTACATATATTTCTGTTTAGTGATTCTGCTTACTTTTATAAGCATGTTGGCAGGGTGCGGTGCGAAAACTGCGCCGCTGCCCAGGCTCTCAGCCAACGATGTCGTGCTCGCGTTCGGCGACAGCCTGACTTACGGCACCGGCGCGAATGAAAACGAAAGCTATCCCGCCATACTCGCAAACCTCATTCAACGCAAAGTCATCCGCGCGGGTGTGCCCGGCGAAACGTCGGCAGAAGGCTTGCGCCGCCTGCCTGAGGTGCTGGACGAACATATACCCAGGTTGATGATTTTATGTCTTGGCGGGAACGATTTTTTGCGCAAGATGAGCGAGCAACAAGTCGAAAATAATCTACGCGACATGATCAAACTCGCCCGCACTCGCGGCATTGCCGTGGTGATGCTCGGCGTACCCAAGCCCGCATTATTCGGCGGCGGCAGTGTAGATATTTACCGCAAGCTGGCACAGGAATTTAATCTGCCGATAGAAGAAAATATTTTCGGCGATGTTTTGCATAAAAATGAATTGAAGTCGGACACCATACATCCGAATGCCAAAGGGTATCGCGTAGTGGCTGAGGCGGTGGCGGGGTTGTTGAAAAAAGCTGGGGCACTGTAGTCGTCCGAACTATTATGTTTGACAGTCTGCTTCTATCAACTGACGCGTTCAAACCGACAAAATCGCCCCAAAGCGGAAGTGCTTCGATTTCAATAGCGGACACTCAATGCCGCGGTTCCGTGGCGGGACAAAGGTGTTGCCATGAATCATTTTCATGCCCCCGACGCTCCACTAGCCGCCCCGTCAACCCTTCGCCACGACCGTGTCGTAAAGCCCGTAGCGAGTCAGTCCCTCGTGGCTCTCGATGCCCGTGTAGCGGAGCGACGCGTCTTCGTAACGGCGGAAGGCGAACACGGCCTGGTTCATATGCTCGGTGTTGAACACCTTGAGTCGCACAAGCAGGTGGAAATCCTTTACCGTCAGACCGGTCACGGTCTGAAACAAGTCGGGTTCAATCTTGGTGATGACATCCTGCAGCTTGTTCTCCCGGAAGTCGGTCAGATACATGAATGCCGGGATGCGCGTGGCGAATTTGATGAGCTTCTCCTGCACCATCTTCCGCTTGGACTTGTATTCCTTCTCCTCGTCCGTGAGCTGCTTTTTCTCTTTTGCGGACAAGTCCTTGTCCTTCGCCTTGTCCTTCAGATCCTTCACCATCTTGCTTTTGTTGATAATGGTCTCGATGATGTTATCGCCGAGCGAGCGCCAGCCTTCGATGCGCCCCACAGCGGCCATCGCCTCGGGGTTGTCGAGGATTCGGCGCAGAGTGTCGTTATCCACGTTCACCAGCAAGGCTGATTCCCACTTGCGCGCGAGCAATGTGGCCGACGTTCCGGCCATCGCGATGTCCAGGATGCCGCCCGCATCAATCTGCGTCATGTTCGCGCCGTCGTAGGCCAGCACCGGCAGGAACGACACGAGGTCTCTGACCGCGTTCTCCGGGTTCGGCTCGCCGGGCGAAAGCCCGATCCCGTATTCGGAAAGCTGGCGCAACGCGCGCGTGGGCGCGAAGTCGAACACGAAACAGACAGGCTTAAGGATTTCCTCCTCGTTCGGATCGTCACCATTGGGGTTCTTGATGGACCAAGGTGACTGCACGCGAAACGCCGCCTGAAAGTAGGTCTCCGGCGACTTAAGGTTGCGCAGCATCAGGATGGACGACCACTGCGGCACAGTGATGCCGGTAGTGAGCTTGCCGCACGAGAGCGTGATGGTCTTGGTATCAAAGCCGCTCCCGATGGCCTTGCGCACGGGCCGCAGCGCTTCCAACCCGATCCCCGCCGAGGCGCCGGCGGCGACGAGCACATCGTAGTCATGCCAGAAGACGTTTTGCTTCTCAGCGAGAAGGTTCGCCATCGCGTGACAGGCCGCGACGTTAGGCAGGAACCAGAACGAGTGCTGGAGATAAGGCAGCAGCCGCACGTCCGAATACGGGAACGGCGGTCGCGTGCCGGTTTTGAGGTATTCCACGGCCTTGGACACATACCCGCCGCGGATGATGTCCAGCCACTTCTGCACGTCGCTCTTGTGCTTGAACTGCGCCTTCTTGCCGGTGCCCGTAGCTTCAAAGAAGGCGTTGAGGTCGAACTCATCAAACTCCCCGGCACGCGCTATCGCTACTAACTCGTCGGGCATCTGATAGGTAAGCAGCCGCATCTGCGGTAACGCGCCGTAAGGGTTCCACTTGCCGGCGTTCTTCCGCGCGAACTCTTCCTTGGCGCGCTGCTCGTCGGTGTAAGTCCAGTTGAAAATCTGTTCTTCGATGAACTCGCCAGTGGCCAGCGCCTTGAAAGGCGTGCCGGAGAGGTAGAGGTAGGCCTTGGTGGTGATCGGAAGGAACTCCGTCTCCTTCTCCGAGAGTTCGCTGAGGTCCTCGTTCAAGTCAGCCAAACCGGCGGCGTATTCGAGTTTAGCCTCCTTCTTGGCGACCGCCTCCTCCTCACCCTCGAACAATTCCTTGGCCGTGTCGCGCCACGCGCCGAAGTGGTATTCGTCAAAGACGACCAAGTCCCACTTCACTTTATGAAGCCAAGTGTTCTTCGGCTTTATGTTCCCCACGTCGTCGCGCCCCAACAAATCCTGGAAGGAGCCGAAATAGACGGACGGCTTGCTCGTGGAGATTTTGGTCGGGTCGCGGTCGGAATTGCGGGAAAGGTATTGCCAGCCGTCGAAATCTGCGTGGGATTCGAGGTCCGTCTGCCACGCATCCTCCACGGCGGGTTTGAAAGTGACCACCAGCACGCGCTTGGCCCCGAGTTTCCGGGCGAGCTGATAACTGGTGAACGTTTTGCCGAAGCGCATCTTAGCGTTCCAGAGGAAGCGTGGGACTGCGTGCATATCCTCCTTCCAAATGGAGTGGAAATAGGCGTGGGTCTTTTCCACTGCGGCGCGCTGCTCGGCGCGCATGGCGAAGGTCTGGTCGTGCGTGCCGATGAACCGCTGCCCGGTGCGCAGTTCGGTGAGGACGGTTTTCACGTCCTTGAGCGTGCAGCACATCCATTCCAATTCGGCGTTCTCGCAGCCCTTCTTGGCGAGGGCGGCCCGCACCTCGTGATCTGTGAAGGTCGTGCCTTCGTCGCGCTCGGCGAACTCATCGAGAACGATGGTGTAGTTCTTGATGTTGGCGGTCTTGAGCTGTTCGGCTACACGTTGCTTGACGTCGCGCGTGGTCTGGCCCACCTTGAGCAAACCCGCGTGCGCCTTATCCGCAATGGAATAGGCGTAAATGCGCGGCCGGGCTTCCGGCCTCGGCGCAAGGATTTCTTCGATGGTTTTACTCATCCTCAGAAGCCTTCGGGCGAATGCTGGCCTCGATGTGGGCGATGTCGTCCTTGCTCAGGTGGTATTTTTTGTACAGGACTTCGTCCGTCCAGACGCGATCCCATGTCTGTTGCGGAACCCATGTGTAGGTTGCGCGAGTTGCGTGCTGGGTGATCTTTCGTAGCGACACCAGAAAGCGAAAAAAGCGCGTGCTGAGATAGCTTTGCAGGCTTTCAGCCTGATTCTTTGAAGCCACGTAAAAGAACAAGTAGGTCTGCGTGCAAACCGAAGGTGATTCGGCGATGAAGCTGGTGCCAAGAACCATCGCAGGCCGCGCACCGCGTTCGCCATAGGCCGCTGAGGTCATCACCTTCCACGTATCTATGAGGTGCAGACTCTTGGTAATGTCCTTGCGGGCAATGCCGCCGACGAGTCGCTTGCCAGCGCGACCGTAATACAGGGCCACGTCGGACGACTTCTTCTCTGCGCGAAAGCCGTCGAAATTGGATGTCCATCCGAACTCCTTGTCGGCGGACAGGATTTCGATGATAGACGGCTCCCCCGCCGCGCGCACTTTCTTGAGAATATTCAGGCCACGGCTATCGCGGACAAGAACATCGTGTTCGTTCAGATCGCGCGCCATCGGCCCGGTGGTTTCCTCGCCGGTGATGGTAGTGACATCGCACTTTCCCGCGTGGTCGCGATCCCATAGGAAGTAGCATATGCCGCCCTCAAAATCTACACCCGGAAACACCAAGTCCATGCGCTCGTAGTCCATCAGCTTCCTGATACGTCGATCATCCAGCATAGCTTTGCGGAATTCGCTCAGGCCAAGACCCGACGCCATCCACCGAGAGGGAATAACCATCGAGAGATAACGCGGTTCCAGTTTCTTTGCCTGCTCGACAAACTTGTTGTAGATGGGAATGTCGCGCGTGCCGCCGTCGCTCGCCAACTGATAGGGTGGATTTCCGATGATTACGTCGAATTGCATTTTGCCTCCAAATAACTCGGTGAGCAGAGTCTTGATGTTGTCAGTGTGAATGAACGCGTAGGCGTGGGTTTCAAGGCCTTCGGCCCGATCAAAAACCGACCGCCCGGCTCCGCAAAACGTGCACTTGTCGCCATCCCACGTGTGCTTGATGCGCTTGAACCAGATGTTCCCGTCGTCGCTGGCGAAGGAATTGGCAATAGAGTGTTCACCGTTGGCGTGCTTTGAGCAATACACACTGCGCCGTGCGAGCAAGCTAGTGATTTGCGTGATGCCGATGCCAAACACCTGCTTCGTGAGAATGTGGTTCACTCGCTTCTCTAGATTCGGAATCTCCTGCTCCAGCGCGGTGGTTAGGCGGCTAGTGATCTCGCGCAGAAACACGCCGGATTTCGTGCAGGGGTCCAGAAACTTCACCGTCTTGTCGGCCCAGATATTTGCGCCGCCATTGTTGGCGGCCCACGCCTCAGCCAGCGTGTCCAGCATCCGGTTCGCGAACTCCGGGGGGGTGAACACCTCGTCGTTCGAGAGATTCGCGATGCAACTCAGCACGTCCGGGTTGCGGCTGCGCAAGGCAAAGCTGGCTTGTTCGCTCATACGATAACCTCCGGCGCAAGGGCTGCCAGCTCACCCACCATCATCGGCGGATAGGTCTTTGTTGGCGTGAAAATCTCGTGTTTGCCGAGATTGACGAAGAGGTCGCCCTCCTGGCTGTATGCCGACGCCCCCGTCAACACGTCCAAACGGAAGTCACGTCGCTGGAACCGGCCTTTGCCCAGATATCCCCACTCGGCGAAGGTGATTGGCAGGTTGCATTGGGCGCGCATCGTCAGGGCGTCGCCGTGGACGAGGTTTTGCGAAAGCACGTAGAACGCGGCGCGATACAGGTCGTCCGACGGAGCGAGGTTCAAATACTCGGCGAAGATCGCCAGCAGATTCGCGCGACACTCGGCGATGTTGTCCGTCAGCAGCTCGATGCCGTAGAGGCACATCAGCGCGAGCAGCGCGTAGTGTCGCCGCTCGAAATCGGACTTCCCGTATTTGAGTTCCACGGCGGCGAGCTTGCGCCGCAGGATTTGCACGAGAAAGTTGCCGTCCCCGCATGCCGGCTCCAGAAAGCGCGAATCAATGCGCTCGGTCTCGCCTTTCACCAAGTCGAGCATTGCCTCGACCATCCATGCCGGGGTGAAAACCTCCCCGTGGTCAGTGACGCGTTTTTGAGATTTGATCAGGCTCATTAGCAAAAAGCTTCGGGATACAGTTGTTAGTATTATGACATTGTATTTAATACTATTCTTTGAGTGGCCCGATGCAATTCCGAAGCTGGACGTCAGCTTATTTTAGGATAGAGCAATGGCGGCAATTGGCCGTCATTACCGTTTATCCTTTTTCTCGACAGCAGACAATCAATTGCCAATCAGGATGATCTGATTCAGTGTGTCACAAGCAAGGGCGAACTTGTCTTCTGGGATTCGTTTCCATGGGTGAGGCTTCGCGTCGCGCGCGCGCCAATCAAAGGACTTCGGCTGGTGCCCGAGAATATAACTTGCCTTCCCTTTCGGTCCGACGAATTTCACGGCGAAGGGATTGGATTCGTTGAACGCAGCCGTGGTCATTGGCAGCCCGATCACGATACCCGTTCGTTCGTTGAAGGCCTTTGGCGACAGGACCAATAATGGATGAACATCCGTCATTTCCCGTCCCGCCTGCGGATTACAGTTGATCCATATCATGTCGCGTCGGTCCGGTGACCAGATCTTAGCGGCTGCCATCAAAATGCCTCGTTGCCGACAGGGGACGTGGCCATCGCCTCCCCACCGTGGCGTTCGGGATCGAACAAGGCAAGCTTCTGCACCAGCGTGAGCTTCGGTTCACCCAATGCCGTTACCAGCACGGTGGCGTCATGCGCCGAAACTTCGATCGGTTGCCCGACTTTGAATCCAGCGGACTTTGCAACCGCGGATGGAATCCTCACGGCCAGACTATTACCCCACTTCTGAACCTTTAGCATCGCTGTTTTCGTCATATCTGACCTCCAATGTATATACGAGTATATACATTTGGTTAAGTATGTCAACGTTGCCATGGCCACTTAGGAGTAAAAGACAATTGGCTGCTCTTGGCCGGTTTTACTGGAACGGAAAATTTCAGTTGCAGACGTTGAAACGCGATTTGAGCCAAACTCGTCAAAACAGGCAAAAATACCAAAAGCGTTAACTCAGAAAGTTCGATATCTCGGCTCCAAACTTTCCAACTCTTTCCGCGCTTGAATATATTCGGGATACAAAGCCGCGACGGTTTGCCAGAACGCCGGGCTGTGGTTCATTTCTTTCAGGTGTGCGACTTCGTGGGCGATAACGTAATCAATCAGGTGTGGCGGCGCTTTGAGCAGCCGCCAGCTCAACCGAATATCATTTTTGTGGCTGCAACTTCCCCAGCGGGTATTGGCGCTGGAAAGCATGACGCTCGGAATTTCCACGTCGAGTTTTTTTGCGTAGTGGCTTACGCGCTCTGTGAAATGCGGCAAGGCTTGTTGTTTGTACCATTTGACAACGCGCTCCAGCACGGGCTTTTTGCTTTTGGGCAATTGCATCACGGGCGTGGAGCCGTCGAATTCGAAACCGAGTTGTTCCAGGCCTCTGCGGGTTTTGATAACCTGTTGCGGGTTAATTTGCAGGATGATGTCGCCGCCGAGATAAGGCAACTTCTCGCCCTCTTCCCATTTCGGCGGCGGCACGCGGCGAGCATGCCACACATCCATTTTCAGCAGTATCCATGCGGATTGTTCGCGCACGGCGTCATGGATTTTTTTCTTCGAGACTGAGAGCGGCGCGGAAACCACTAAACCTTTTTCGTCGATTTTGAGGCCGATGCCGCGACGCCCGGATTTGCGCTTCAGCAAAAACGCCACTTCGCGGCCGCTGAGATCGATGACCTCTGCTTGCGTTTGTGGCGCAGTGAATTTAACGAGCAGCCGTTTCAGCATAGACGGGTTCAGCGGGTGTGCCCACATAGCTGGGACTGATGCGGTGCATTTCGTTTTCGATCCAGGTTTCCACTTCAGTGAGGATTTCGCTCGGCTCGCGCCCGTTCGGGTGGATCAACGGGCCGATGCTCATGGTGATTGTGCCTGGGGTTTTCCAGAACCAATGGCGCGGCCAATAGGTCCCGGCGTTATGCGCTACGGGAAGAATCGGCGTATTGGTTTGGGCCGCCAACCACGCACCGCCAATTTTGTACCGCCCCTTTTTATCCGGTGCAATACGGTGGCCTTCGGGCCAGATCATCATCCACAAACCTTCTTCTAATCGTTTCGCTCCTTGTTCCACAACCTGCTGAAGCGAATCCTTGCCCGCGCTGCGGTCTATGGCGACCGGGGTCAGCATGGCGATGCCCCAACCGAAAAACGGCACCCTGACCAGTTCCTGTTTTATTACCCAGGTGTGCTCAGGAAAATACGTGACAAAAAAAACCGTTTCCCACGACGATTGGTGTTTGGCCATGACGATGGTCGGCGTGGAAGGGACATTTTCCGCGCCGCGGATTTCCTCTTTGATGCCGCAGATCCAGCGCAAGGAAAAAATCGCCATTTGCGTCCACAGTTTAGCCAGCCTGAAAGGCGCGCTGCGTTTGGTGAACGGCATGACTATCGCCATCGCGAAAGCGATAATCGGCGTGATAATCGCGAGCACGAGAACATAAAATGCCGAGCGTATGAAATTCATGCAGCTTCCGCGATGATATGTTTGACCGCTTCGGCGAGATCCGCGAACACCAATGTACCTTCTGGCAATTCATTGTTTTTATTCGTTTTTTCGCCTTTTCCGGTAAGCACTAATATCGGTTGCGCACCAACAGCGTCGGCCGTTTGCAAATCGCGTAATGAATCGCCGACTGTCGGTACGCCACCCAGCGACATGTTGTAACGTTGCGCAATTTCGAGAAACAGGCCGGTGTTGGGTTTACGGCAAGCGCAGACTTGTTCCGCTGCGTGCGGGCAATAAAACACCGCGTCAATGCGGCCGCCCGCCTGGAAAACCATGTCGAGCATTTTGTCGTTGATGCTGTTTAGCGTCGCCATATCGAACAAGCCACGAGCGACGCCGGACTGGTTGGTGGCGATCACGACGCGGAAACCGGCCTGGTTCAGCCGCGCAATCGCATCCAGGCTGCCGGGAATCGGCTTCCACTCGGCAGGATTTTTGATGTACTTGGCGCTGTCAAAATTAATCACGCCGTCGCGGTCGAGAATAACGAGTCGTTTCATGATGCCGCCAGTTTGGAAATGTCGGCGACTTGGTTCATCAGGCTGTCGAGCTGGCGCAGCAATGCGATGCGATTATTGCGTACAGCCGGGTCGTCATGCATGACCATCACGTCGTCGAAAAATTTATCCACTTCACCGCGTACACCCGCCAGGTCTTTCAACGCATGGGTGTAATCCTGCTTTTGCATATGCGCGCCGACCTGTGGCGATAATTTTTGCATGGCGCAGAACAGGTTTTTCTCCGCCGTGTCGGCCATCAGGCTTGCGTTGACAGCGCCATTGTTTGCGTCGGATTTTTTGAGAATATTACGAATGCGTTTGTTCGCGGCAGCGAGACTCGCCGATTCGGGCAGCTTGCGGAAAGCACGAACAGCCTCCATACGGGGTATGATTAAATCCATGCGCGTCGGGTTTTGCGAAATCACCGCGTCAATTTCATCCGGCGCAAAATCTTTTTCGCGCAAATAGTTCTTCAAGCGCTCCAGCATGAAGCCATGCAAATCCACCGACACGCTGTCTGCCAGCACGTCGCGCGGGAAAGTGCCTCGGGCGAGTTGCAGCAGTTCATTCACATCCAGCGCTAATTTGTTTTCGATCAGGATACGTAATACACCCAGTGCGGCACGGCGCAAGCCGAAAGGATCTTTATCTCCGGTCGGCACTAAGCCAATACCGTAAATGCCGGTCAAGGTATCCAGTTTTTCCGCCAGCGCGACGCTGATAGCAATTTTGTCTTGCGGCAAACCGTCGCCGCCGCCGCGAGGCAAATAATGACTCTGAATCGCATCAGCCACCGCCGCTGGTTCTCCGTCATTCAGCGCATAGTAGCGCCCCATGATGCCCTGCAGTTCGGGAAACTCGCCCACCATGTCGGTAAGCAAATCGGCTTTGCATAAATATGCGGCACGATCTGCATGGCTCACATCGGCGCCGAGCTTGCGTGCTATTTCACCCGCTAATTTTTGCAGGCGTTGCACACGTTGCAATTGGCTGCCGAATTTATTGTGATACACCACATTACCTAATTTCTCCACCCGAGCTGCCAGTTTGGTTTTTTTATCCTGCTGGTAAAAAAACTGCGCATCGCTCAAGCGTGCACGCAACACGCGCTCGTTGCCGTGGATAATTTCCTGCGGCGTGGCGGTCGGCAGATTACTCACCACGGCAAAGCGCGGTTGCAGTTTGCCGCTGGCATCAGTGATGGGGAAATATTTCTGATGTTGCTTCATGGAAAGAATCAAACATTCCTGCGGCACGTCGAGAAACGCCGGATCAAATGTGCCGACATAAACCGCTGGCGATTCGACCAGTGCGGTGACTTCGTCTAGCAAAGTGGCATCCGGTTCTTGCGCTAGGTACGGTTTGAGTTTCGCGGCGATTTTGGCGCGGCGTTTGGCGAAGCTGGCGATGACGCTGCCTTTTGCTTCCAATATCGTTTCATATTGATCGGCTGACGAAATAGTAAGCGCACCGCTGCTGAGAAAGCGATGGCCGTAAGTTGTGTTACCGCTTTTCAAACCTAATACTTCGCCGGGAACAACGCGACTGCCGTGCATCATGATGAGGCCATGAACCGGGCGCATGAATTGCACGTCGCCGCTGCCCCAGCGCATCAGTTTGGGCGCGGGCAATTGTTTCAGCGAAGCTTCGACTACACCAGCCAAAACCGCATCGAGACTAGCGCCGGGTTTAGTTGAACGGAATACAAAAACGTCCTGTTTGCCATCGCTCATTTTTTCCAGCTTGTCGATCTCGACGCCGCAGGATTTTGCGAAACCTTGCAACGCTGGAGTTGGCTGGCCGTCTTTGTATGCGCTGGCGACTGCGGGACCTTTGCGTTCTATTTTTTGTTCAGGTTGCACGGCGAGCACGTTTGGAATGCTGACACCAAGTCTGCGCGGGGTGGCGAACTCGGTAAACTTCACATCGGTTGAAACAAATTGCTGTTTAGCCAGTTGATCAAACACGCTGCTCGAAAAACTCTCGCCTAATTTTTTCAGCGCTTTAGGCGGTAATTCTTCGGTAAAAACTTCAATTAAAACAATAGGTTGTGTCATTATGCTGCCGCCTTGTTTTTTTGCAGCAGCGGGAAACCGAGCGCTTCGCGTGCATCGTAATACGCTTGCGCGACCAGGCGCGCCAGCACACGTACGCGGCCAATATACGCCGCGCGCTCGGTGACGGAAATCGCGCCGCGCGCGTCGAGCAAATTAAATGTGTGCGAGGCTTTCATCACCATCTCGAATGCAGGCAAAGCCAGCTTGGCTTGCATAAGGCGTTTGGCTTCGGATTCGAAATGGTTGAACTGCGAAAATAAAAACTCCACATTGCTGTGATCGAAATTGTATTTGGATTGTTCGACTTCATTCTGGTGATACACGTCGCCGTAAGTCACCAGCCCGTTCGGGCCTTCGGTCCAGACCAAATCGAAAATGCTTTCCTTGCCTTGCAAATACATGGCGAGGCGCTCGATGCCGTAGGTCAGCTCGCCTAATACCGGTTTGCATTGCAAGCTGCCGACTTCCTGAAAATAGGTGAACTGGGTGACCTCCATGCCGTTGAGCCAGACTTCCCAGCCCAGGCCCCACGCACCTAAGGTGGGCGATTCCCAATCGTCTTCCACAAAACGGATGTCGTTTTGTTTCGGATCGATGCCTAACTCGACCAGCGAGCCCAAATACAAATCCTGAATATTCGGCGGCGACGGTTTCAATACAACCTGGAATTGATAATAGTGTTGCAGGCGATTCGGGTTTTCGCCGTAGCGTCCGTCTTTCGGACGGCGGCAGGGTTGCGCCCACGCCGCGTTCCACGGCTCCGGGCCGAGCGCGCGAAGGAATGTGCCGGTATGAAAAGTGGCGGCGCCCATTTCCATATCGTAGGGTTGCAATAACACGCAGCCTTGTTCCGACCAGTAATGTTGCAACTTGAGAATGATTTGTTGAAACGTCAGCATGGCAAAAAAACCGCAAAAATTGCACAAGTTTTATTTTACTGGATTTCGCCTTGGGTTTCGGGTTTTTCTGGGGGAAGCGGCTGGCTTAACGGCACTTTTCACGAGGGCAATCTTTTGCCCGCGCGTCAGTTTTTTGACTCGCGCTTCGCGCTTTGAAGCCTCGGAACGGTTTTTGTGGCTTTCGCGGAAAACCGGCGTCACCGGCAAACGCGACCGCGTGTATTTGGACGCAGTTCCAGCGTTGTGCGCGGCAATGCGTTTAGCGAAATCATTGGTGATGCCGGTATAAAGCGTACCGTCGGCGCACTGCAAAATATAGCAGCACCAGCTCATGCGGCTTTGCGTTTGCCCAAATAAACAGCAGCCAGCAACAAGGATGTACAAATTATTAATATCGGATAATTGCCGAAGCGCACATACGGCGTCGCGCCGCTCATGCCCTGCACTTCGCCGTCAAGACTGCCGACGCTGAACTGCGGCAGGCTGGAAACAACATTGCCGTTCGCGCCGATGATCGAGGTGAAGCCGGTATTGGTCGCGCGCAGAACGGAGCGCGCGGTTTCGATAGCGCGCATTTGCGACATCTGGTTATGCTGTTGCGACGCCCAGGATTCACCGTACCAGGCATCGTTGGTCACGTTCACCAGCATCGTCGCCTCCGGCAACTGGCGAATAATTTCCTCGCCGAATACGTCCTCGTAGCAAATATTCACCGCCACTCGCTGGCCGGCGACATTGAGCGGCTTCTGGTCAGGCGCGCCGCGCGAAGTATCGACCAGTGGTATATGCAGCCAGTTATCGTACACCCAGCCTATGACGGATTTGAACGGGATGAATTCGCCGAATGGCACCAGATGCACTTTGCTGTAACTCTGCGATGGCGATGCGCCGAAACTGACCACGCTGCTGAAATATTCCAGCTTGTTGCCGCTACGTTTATTGCCGAACAAACCCACCAGCACATCGCCGTTATTTTTTTTGCCATGGCTGGCAAGGCGTTCGAGATAATCCGGCGGTATCTGTTCCTGCATCAGCGGAATCGCCGTCTCGGGCATGACGATCAATCGCGCTGTACTTTTTTCTGTCAGGTCGAGATAGGTTTTGAGGGTGGTAATCAAACGCTGTTGATTGAACTTCATTTCCTGCGGCACATTTCCCTGCAGCAGGCTGACTTTGATCGGCTCGCCAATTGGCTGCGACCACTGGACTTGTCTCGCCAAACCGCCGGCAAAAACTATCGCCACCAGCAGGCCAAAACAAAACATTACCGCGCGGTATTGTTTGCGAAAATGTATCATCAAAGTCATCGCGCCCGCTGCCGTTGCCAGCAGCCAGGTCACGCCGAACACACCGAGCAATGGCGCGTAGCCTGATAATGGGCTCGTGGGAACCTGCGAGTAGCCAAGCGCGAGCCAGGGGAAACCGGTAAGCACCCAGATGCGCGACCAATCGCTGAGCGCGATCAACGCTGGCATCACTACCAGCAAGCGCGATGTGGCGGAGAAGCGCCAGCGCGCCTGCAACCAACCGACGAGCGCATAAAACGAAGCCAGCAACGCACAATATAGAAATGTCGACAGCGCTGCGAGTGGTGCCGGCATACCGCCGTAAACATTCAGCGCGATATAAATCCAGCTTACCCCCGCGCCGAACAATCCCAGACCAAACGCAAAGCCGAGCCATGCGGCGCGCTTGCGTGTCGTCGCGTAAAACCACAAGCAAAATAATCCTGCCAAGGCAAACCAGGAAACGAAATGGAAATTCAGCGGCGCAAATGAACAAACGCATACTGCGCCAAACAACAGCGCCACCAACAGAGACGCAGGATATTCAGTGAAGCGGGGGAGGGAAATTGAACCGGCGCGCAATTATATGCCGTCATTATGTAAATATATGATTATATTCATATTTTTGCATTACTTCGCCGACGCTTCCGGTTCATGAATATATTTTTGTTTTTCCACCAGCAGTGAATACAATCGGCGACTATCTGCGCGCAACACCTGGAAGCTCACGCCGTCAAAACCGATTTGTTCGCCGCGTTTAGGCAGACGGCCGAATTTATTCGTGACCAGTCCACCGACGGTATCGAAATCTTCGTCGCTGAAATTCGTGCCGAGCTTTTCATTGAAATCTTCAATCGGCGTCACGGCCTTGACGCGGAACCGTCCGGTGCGGTCGAGAATGATATTGTCTTCGGTTTCATCGAAATCGTACTCGTCTTCGATTTCACCGACGATTTGTTCCAGCACGTCTTCAATCGTCACCAGTCCCGCGACACCGCCGTATTCATCGACCACGATGGCGATGTGGTTGCGGTTGGCGCGGAATTCCTTGAGTAATACATTCAGGCGTTTTGATTCGGGGATGAACACCGCTGGCCGCAACATTTCACGTACGTTGAATTCCTCGCCGGCGTAATAGCGCAGCAAATCTTTTGCCAGCAAAATGCCGATGACATTATCCTTGCCCTGATCAACCACGGGAAAGCGTGAGTGGGCAGTCTGGATAACAAAAGGAATAAACTTTTCCGGCGACTCGCTGATATCGACCACATCCATCTGCGAACGTGGGATCATCACGTCGCGCACCTGCATATCGGAAACCTGCATCACGCCTTCGATCATCGACAGCGCGTCGGCGTCGAGCAAATTGCGGTCATAAGCCGAATGCAGCATTGCGATGAGTTGCTCGCGGTCTTCCGGCTGGCGCAGCAGCAACCCGGTAAGACGTTCAAGCAAGCTCGGCTTAGAAGGCTCGTCCATAGAGAAATCTGCAAATGGGAAGTCGATACTTTACCAATAAAGCGCGGTTACAGCCAATTTACGCAATACGCCGGGGCAAATTGATACGCACTGCAACACCCAATATGCGCTGCATGCCCCACGCGCAAAGGATTTGCGCCTCCCTCTGCGCCCGTCGGCACAGGCTTATGGTGTAGAATCTAACCGATAAAAATTCGCGTTTTGCGGGGAAATCAGGATGAGTCGCATTTTTATCTGCGCATTGGCAGGGACAATTGTTGTGCTTAGTGGTTGCGGCGGTGGCGGCCGTGACATGGATGCCATCAAAAAATCCGGCACTGTGCAAGCGGTGACTGAAGGCGCATTCCCGCCGTTCAATTTTTTCAAGGACAACACCTTGACAGGTTTTGAAATCGACATCGGCGACGCGCTGGCGAAAAAACTCGGCGTTAAAACCCATTGGTCGACGCTGGGTTTTGATGTACAAATCCCAGCAATGGCGCAAGACCGCTTTGATTTCGCCATCGCTTCCTTCGCCATCACGCCCGAGCGCGCCAAGGCGGTCGATTTCACCGACCCACACTATTGCAGCGGCGGACAAATCGTCAGCAAAAGCGGGGGCCCGAAAACGGCCGCAGAATTGAAAGGCAAAACTGTCGCGGTGCAAATCGGCACCACTTATGCCGACGCGGTAAAAAAAGTCAGCGACATTAAAGAAGTGAAAACCTTTCCCAAAGACACTGATGCCCAGCAGAACCTGCTTTCCGATCGCGTCGACGCTTGGGTGACGGATAAATTCCAGGCGCTGGAAGTGACGCAAAAAAACCGTGCGCTGCATTTGCAACTCGGCGAATTACTCTACAGCGAAAAAGTCGCCATGATTGTGAAAAAGGATAATAAGTCGCTACGCGCGGCGCTGAACAAAGCGCTGGCTGAAATCATGGCTGACGGCACTTACAAAACTATTTCAGAAAAATATTTCGGCGAAGACATACGCTGCAAATAATTTGCGCTTGGCTTCGCGCTGAACCAGCATACCAACGAGCTGTGGCATGCCCGACCCAAAAAAACCTGTTAAGCATCATTTGTTCATGGCCGGCGCGGCCGTGTGCCTGGTGATATTTCTCTGGTTGATGGCCTTGCCGCTGCAATGGCTACCCGCGCCCATCGGACCTGCCGCACAACAATTTGCCAACGGCGCGCGCACAACCGTGCTGTTGACTCTCGTCTCAGGCTCAATCGGTTTACTTATCGGCGTGCTCGGCGCGATGGGTAAGCTGTCAAAGAATCCTTTTGTCGCCTGGCCTTGGCGTTTTTACGTGTGGGCGATTCGCGGAACGCCCTTGTTAGTTCAAATCCTGTTTGTCTACCTGGCATTGCCGGCCATGTTTCCTGCGCTGAAGTTATCGGACTTTAATTCCGCCATCATTGCGCTGGCGCTGAACGTCGGCGCGTATAACGCCGAAGCCATGCGCGGTGGAATTCTCGCCGTACCACAAGGACAAGTGTACGCGGCGCAATCGCTCGGTTTCCCGCCGCTCATTGCATTTCGCCATGTTGTTTTCCCGCAAGCAGTGCGCATCAGCCTGCCGTCCTTCGTAAATAACCTGGTGAGTTTGCTCAAGGATTCCAGCCTCGCCTACGCCATCGGCGTGGTGGAACTTTCCATGGTTGGCAACCGGGTGCAGGCGGAAAGTTTCCAGCCGGTGCCGGTGTTCATCGCGGTCGCGTGTATTTATCTCATCCTCACCACCACGCTGACCTGGTTTTCCGATGCGCTGGAAAATCAGTTGGGCGATCATCGCCGCTGATTGACGACGAACCGCGCTCCATCAGATAAAGAATTAACTTAAGGAAACTCTGATTAAGTCCCCGCATCCAATCGAACAAATGTAATATTTGAATGATGGGATACGAGGGAGGAACGACGATGAAACAGACCACCTTTGCCACTGCCGGATTCGACAAATACG
>JBAVRP010000051.1:0-7216 GCA_049695115.1 Burkholderiales bacterium
CGCCGGATTCAGCTTGCTTGAGTGCCGCCATGATCTGGCTGTCGGTAAATCTTGATTTCTTCATGTAGAACGTTCCTTAATAAGAAAATTCTACTTCTAATCGCTTTCTTTTTGTGGGGGGATTACCGTTTCCGCTCATATTGCCACACCCATTCCTGATTTTAAGCCGAAACCGCAACAGTTAATTTTACGATTTAATCTTGTAACTTGCACTTTTCATAATGTTACTCCATACTGCATTGCATATGTAATGCATTTTGAGGTGAAGCATGAAAACCATTACCAAGACTTCCACCATCCCGCCGCTACGGGTAAATGAGGATCTCCGCAACGCTGCCGAGGCAGCGCTTGTCGAGGGCGAAACGCTCTCCGGTTTTGTATTGGAGGCGATTCAATTCAATATTCGACGCCGGGCTATGCAGCAGGAATTTGTAGCGCGTGGGTTAGCGGCTCGTGCGGACGCGAAACGCCTGGGTAAATATGTTGCGGCGGACCAGGTGTTGGCCGGGCTGGATAAGACACTTGCGCGTTCTCGCAAGGCGCAAGCGCGCAAGTGAGTTATACGGTTCGCTTCACACCTGCCGCCGCGAAGGATTTGCAACGTTTGTTTGATTTTCTTGCCCAACAGGATATTAGGGCCGCAAAGCAGGCACGAGCTGCAATTGCAAAAGGTATCAATTTTTTGCGCACTTTTCTCTTTAGCTGCCGCAAGGCATCTGCCGAGTATCCATTTCTGCGTGAGTTGATTATTAGCTTTGGCGCGAAAGGTTATGTTGCTTTGTTCGAAATTGAGAATAGCGAAACGGTGACGGTTCTGGCAATACGTCATCAGAGAGAAGAAGATTTCTTTTAATTGAACAGAGGATTTTCTGCTGGACTTCCACTTTCGCGGGAGCAACGGCTCCTCTAAAGGTTCTTGCAACGGTAAAAACAGATGCTTCCCCTTCGATGCTCTGGGCTAAAGGCTAAATCGCCCAGAATTCCGGTCTTTTCATTTCCTCACCAGCGTCGTAGCCAGCGCAACGTGGTCAGACAAGCGCGACCAGTTGCGGCCTTTGAGGCTGTTAGCTGATTTGACGACGAAGCCGCGCACGTAAATTCTGTCGAGGCTGAAGATGGGCATGCCGGCAGGATAGCTCAATGCGGGATGGCCGTTGGCGGTTTCGAAAGCTTCGCGCACGTCGAGTTTGCTTTTGAGTATCTTGCTGGCTTTGAGTCGCCAGTCGTTGAAGTCGCCGGCAATGACCAGAGGCGCGCTGTGCGGAACGAGCCGGTCGATGCGCTCGCATAGGCTTTCCAGTTGTTCGCGCCGCCCTCTTCCGCCCAAGCCGAGGTGGACGCAGACGCAATGCAGCGGTTCGTCCCAGCCGGGCATGGCGAGCTCGCAATGTAATAGCCCGCGGCTTTCAAACCAGTGCGCGGAAACGTCCTCGTTTTCCCATTTGGTAATCGGGTATTGGCTGAGGATGGCGTTGCCGTGATGGCCTTCGTCGTAGACGGCGTTTTTGCCGTAGGCGAAGTCGGTCCATAAGTCGCCAGCGAGAAATTCATGTTGTGGTGCGCTGGGCCAGTTGTGGTGGCGCTCAGCGCGGCGGTCATGGCTGCCCTGCACTTCCTGCAGGAATACGACATGGGCGCCGAGGCTGGTGAGTTTTTCGCGCAGGTCGTGCACGGTCATGCGGCGGTTGAAGCGCGAGAAGCCTTTGTGGATGTTGAAAGTGGCGATGTGAAGGAGTTCGGTCATTGCTGTGGTCGGTTATATTGCGTGATAAATTATTGTCATTTTGCGGCACGGGGCTGACGATTGCTGTGCAGTGTTTCACTGCAATTTAATCATAGACTATTTGTTTGAACCCATCCCCACCCTCGCGCCCTCCCCATGAAAGGGAGGGAGTTTTGGTACGGGCCCAGTGAGCACATAGTACGGCTGTTGCGGCCATACTAAACGATGTGAAGGCTCTGCTTTTTGTTTTCTCAAGTTCATAAGCAGATTCTTCGTTTCACTCAGAATGACAGTACATTTTTTCCTGCTGGACTTCCGCCTACGCGGGAGTGACGGTTTTGTGCACGCGCGTTCTGCGCAATCCGCGATAAATATGTAACTTATTGATTAATTTGTATTTTTTCTGATTCGCTTACAGCGTCGCTTCGCCTGGTGAGTTCGGCTACAAACGCTTCGAACTGTCGTCGCACTTGCCGTCTCATAATTGCGGAACCAATCAGCGGCGGCACCCAGAAGTCCGGCACCATGTCGGCGAAATAATCCATCCGCGTGTTGTCGCCCTCGGCCACCAGTTTGGTGGAGGTGTGCATGGATTTGAAATTGCCGCTGGCCAAGTTTGATTTCAATTCAGTCACCGGTGTCAGTTCCACTTCGCGCACGATTTCATATTTGAATTTGAACGGGCCTATGCCGCTGCGGCCTTTTTGCTCCACTTTTAGTTTGTTATCCTCTCGGCTGAGTATGCAGCTGCTGGTCAAATCCGGCACATATTCGTGCATGTGTTCGTAATCGGTGAGGACTTCGAATATCAGTTTGGGCGGAAAGGGCAAAATCAAATGGCCGTCGATTTTGATCAGGTCACCATCGCGCTGGAAATTGATTTGCATGTCGGTAGCGAACACCGAATCTGCAAACATGGTTAGCAGTACGAAAATAAGCGCGAACCAAAAGTTATATTTAACGAAGCTCACGAGATCGCCTTTTGCGCGACGCGCGCCGGAAGTTCGAGAATTGCGTCGCGGTTGCTGTAGGAGAAAACTTTTTCGGCGGCTTGTTGATAGGTCAGCCAGATGAAAGACAGATGTTCGCGCGGCGAGACACTAACTTGCAGCGGCTCGGGTAGTTGCAGGCCGAAAACATGCTCGGTGTTATGCACTGTACCCGGTGCATAGCGGTATTGCCAGATGGGGTAAATATCGTACACGGTTTGTTTATGCCAATCGGTAAGCGTGTATTGCGTCGCATCGAGGCCGGTTTCTTCGCGCACTTCGCGCACAGCGGTGTCGTGCAGGGATTCCTGTTCGCTGTCTTTACTACCGGTGACCGACTGCCAGAAACCCGGATGATCGGCGCGTTCGAGCAGCAGCACCTGCAGGTCGGGGGTGTGGATGACGATGAGCGTGGAGATAGGGATTTTGTGAAGCTGGGTCACTTGTCTGTGCGCTCTGCTAGTTCCCGAATAAAGAAAGTGACTCGTGCGCGCGGCGCACCCTACACAACCTTTGTCATCCTGAGTGAAGCGAAGGATCTGCTTTTCAAGCTTTCAATTTGTAGAAATGCCAAAGCAGATTCTTCCCCTTCGCCAAGCTCAGCGTCAGAACGGCAATTACGCTTTTGCCACTTCCACATTACGCAAACGGATATGCAATTCGCGTAATTGTTTTTCATCAACTTCGCTCGGCGCTTGCGTGAGCAGGCATTGCGCGCGTTGGGTTTTGGGGAAGGCTATGACGTCGCGGATCGATTCTGCACCGGTCATCATGGTGACTATGCGGTCGAGGCCGAAGGCGAGGCCACCGTGCGGCGGTGCGCCGTATTGCAGGGCCTCGAGCAGGAAGCCGAATTTGAGTTTGGCTTCTTCTTCGCCGATGTTGAGCGCGCGGAAAACTTTCGACTGCACGGCTTCCTGGTGAATACGCACCGAGCCGCCGCCGAGCTCCCAACCGTTCAACACGCAGTCATAGGCTTTGGCGATGGCCTTGCCGGGATCAGAGGTGAGGTATTCTTCGTGGCCGTCTTTCGGCGCGGTGAACGGATGATGGCAGGCGTTCCAGCGTTCGGCTTCGTCGTCGTATTCGAACATGGGGAAATCGACCACCCACAGCGGTTTCCAATCTTTGCTCGCCAGCCCGCGCTCGTGACCGACTTTGACGCGCAACGCGCCGAGGGCGTCGTTGACGACTTTGGCTTTGTCCGCGCCGAAGAAAATCAAATCGCCGTTCTGCGCGCCGGTGCGGGTGAGAATTTCCTGCAACACATTCGGCGGCAGGAATTTTACAATCGGCGATTGCAAACCTTCTTCATTGATTTTGCTGATGTCGTTGACCTTGATATAAGCCAAACCTTTGGCGCCGTAAATCGCGACAAAGGTGGTGTAGTCGTCGATCTCCTTGCGCGACAGCGTGCCGCCGCCGGGAATTTTTAACGCAGCCACACGACCATCGACGCTATCTGCCGCGCCACGGAATACTTTGAAGTCCACCGACTTCATTAAGTCGGTCAGCTCGGTAAATTGCAGCGGCACACGCATATCGGGTTTATCCGAGCCGTAGAGATGCATGGCATCGGCGAAGCCCATGCGCGGAAATGGATTCGGCAGCGCGATATTTAAAACATTTTTGAACAGAGCGCGTATCAGTTCTTCCATCATCGCGGTGATTTCGTCTTCGCCGAGAAAAGACGTTTCGACGTCGATCTGGGTAAATTCCGGCTGACGGTCGGCGCGCAAATCTTCGTCGCGGAAACATTTGGTAATCTGGTAATAGCGATCAAAACCCGCGACCATCAGCAATTGCTTGAACAATTGCGGCGACTGCGGCAGCGCGAAAAATTGCCCCGCGTTGACGCGGCTCGGCACCAGATAATCGCGCGCGCCTTCGGGCGTCGATTTGGTCAGCATCGGAGTTTCGATGTCGATGAAGCCTTTGGCGTCGAGAAACTTGCGTGTCTCCATGGCCACTTTATAGCGTAGCTTGAGGTTGTGCTGCATTTGCGGACGGCGCAGATCGATCACGCGATGCGTCAGCCGCGTGGTTTCGGAAAGGTTTTCGTCGTCGAGCTGGAATGGCGGCGTGAGCGACGGATTAAGAATTTCAATCTCTTTCGCCAGAACTTCAATTTCGCCGCTGGTGAGATTTTTGTTTACCGTGCCTTCGGGGCGCGGGCGCACTTTGCCGGTAATTTTCAATACGAATTCATTACGCACATGTTCGGCGATGGCGAAAGTTGCGTCATTGTCCGGATCACAGACGATTTGCACCAGGCCTTCGCGGTCGCGAAGGTCGATGAATATCACGCCACCGTGGTCGCGCCGACGATGCGCCCAACCGTATAACGTCACTACCTGGCCCAAATATTTTTTATCCAGCAGGCCGCAATATTCTGTACGCATATTTACCTGAAAATACAATTAAATCAATGAGTTACTATTATTAGGTGATCACCTGTTGGTTCTCAATTTTTTTCACTTTGCCATCGGGGCCCACTACGCCCATGGACACTATATATTTCAGCGCTTCGTCGACACTCATGTCGAGCTCTACCACTTCGCTTTTCGGCAGCATTAAGAAAAATCCCGAAGTCGGGTTCGGCGTCGTCGGCACATACACGCTGATGTGGTCGCCGTGAAGATGCGCCGCCACTTCATGACTCGGCACGCCGGTCTGGAAAGCAATGGTCCATGAACCCTGACGCGGATACTGCACCAACAAGGCTTTGCGGAACGCCTGGCCGCTGGAGGAAAACAAGGTATCGCTGACCTGCTTGACGCTGCTGTAAATCGATTTCACTACGGGAATCCGGTTGAGCAGGCTCTCCCATGCCAGCAATAATTGTTTACCGAAAAAATTCGCCGCCAAAACGCCGGTGAGAAAAATAATCAGTAGCGTAATTAATGTGCCCAGGCCGGGAATATTAAAACCGAGCAAAGTCTTCGGCTGATACGCCAGCGGCAACAGCAGCAACGTTTGGTCCATGGTGTTGATAATGGTTTTGAGCACCCATACGGTAATCGCGAGGGGAATCAACACTACCAGGCCGGTAAGAAAATATTTTTTCATTAGTTAGCTTTAACAGCGGGCGCCGCTGGCGCGGGAGTCGATGCAGCGGGCGTCGATTCGGTTTTGGGTTTGGTCTCTATTTTAGTTTCCGATTTGGTTTCAGTTGTCGCTGTTGTGGTTGCATCGGTTGCGCCGCCGGCAGCCGTTTTCGCGCCGCCTTTGAAATCTGTCGCATACCAGCCGCTGCCCTTTAACTGAAAGCCGGCGGCGGACAGCATTTTACTCAACGTGCCTTTAGCGCCGCACGATGGGCAATCGGTGAGCAAATCATCGGACATTTTTAGCAGGAATTCTTTTTGCATGCCGCAACTATTGCAGCGGTATTCGTAGATAGGCATTCCGACCTCTAAAAATCAAAAACATGGAACAAAATCAAGACGCGAATTATACCTTAAAGCATGCTCCCTCTTGCAGGAGTCGCAGAGGGAAAAACGAAAAGCCCGCATTTTGACTTGCAATCAGCCAAGACAAAAATTCAATAAAATCAAATAGTTACATGTAAACTAAAAAGGAGCCAACTGGCTCCTTTTTAGTGAAAAAACGAACAACATCAAAACGGAATGTCGTCCTCGAAATCATCAAACTTCGCCGCGCCGCCTTTGGCTGCGCCCGCCGGGGCCTTGTTGCTACCCTGCGACGGAGGACCTTCGCGGTCTGATGAATCACCGCCGCCGCCCATGCCGGCGCGCGAGCCGAGCATTTTCATTTCGCTGGCGATTATTTCCGTGGTGTAACGATCCTTGCCTTCTTTATCCTGCCACTTGCGCGTTTCGAGCCGGCCTTCGACATAAATCTGGCTGCCCTTTTTCAGATACTCGCCGGCGATTTCCGCCAGGCGGCGATAAAACGTCACGCGATGCCATTCGGTTTTTTCCTGTTTCTCGCCGGCCTTGTCTTTCCAGGTTTCCGTGGTCGCCATGGTGATGTTGGTCACCGCTTCGCCGTTGGGCATGTAGCGCGTCTCCGGATCCTTGCCCAGGTTGCCAATCAGCGTAACTTTATTGAGTGATGCCATGTTTATGCTCCTTATGTATTTGCGTTATGTAGGTGAAACGACCGCCGTGACTCCCTCATTAATCGGGGCTTCCCAGTAATTTTAATACACCTTGCTCATCAAAGCCGGACTTTCTGGTTTTGAGGATCGCGATGCCCTCGCCCGCGATGACGATAGCCTCGCGCACACCGTCCAGCGCGAGCAATTGCTGAGTCATATTTTTTGCTGCGGCCTCATTCATAGTGGGCGCATGAAAACTGCGTGTACGTACCAGCGAGGGAACCTGCATTCCAAATGCAACAACCAGCCAGAGAAAAACCAGCATCGCACAAAAAATCATCACCGCCGGCATGCCCCAATGTTGCGAAAGCCAACCACCCGCTGCCGCACCAATAAACGTGCCGAGAAATTGCACGCTACTATATATACCCGACGCCGTAC
>JBAVRP010000052.1:0-42959 GCA_049695115.1 Burkholderiales bacterium
ATAACCCGTACCCAAAGCTGAATTCAATAACGAATTACGCATCTTTAGCCATCATTTCGACCATGACGATTTTGGTTTCAACAAAATATTTTTGCGCAGTCACTTAATCAGAGCTTCCTTAAACAAATACTCACACAAATAACGTCCTCTTTGGCGGCGGCGATAATTGTTCGGCTAATTTTTGCGCTTCGGCGAATTTAATGGTTCCTTCGTATATCGCACGGCCGGTGATGGCGCCCATGATGCCTTCTTCTTCCACAGCGCATAATTTGCGGATGTCGTCGAGGCTGGTGATGCCGCCGCTGGCGATGACGGGCACCAATAATTCGCGTGCAAGTTTTACTGTGGCATCGATGTTCACGCCGTTCATCATGCCGTCGCGGCCGATGTCGGTGTACACAATCGCTTCGACGCCGTAGTCCTGAAATTTTTTCGCCAGGTCCAACACATCATGTCCGGTGAGTTTGCTCCAGCCGTCCACTGCCACTTTGCCGTCTTTGGCGTCGAGACCGACGATGACATGGCCGGGAAAGGCGTCGCATGCGTCGTGCAAAAAGCCCGGATTTTTTACCGCCGCCGTGCCGATGATGACGTAGGTAATACCGCTGTCGAGATATTTTTCGATCGTATCGAGATCGCGAATGCCGCCGCCGAGTTGTACCGGGATGTCGGCGCCTACGGCGTCGGTGATGGCCTTGATCGCATCGCGATTTTTCGGCTTGCCTGAGAACGCACCATTCAAATCTACCAGATGCAAGCGCTTGGCACCCTGATCCAACCAGTGTTTCGCCATCGCGCCCGGGTCGTCGGAAAATACCGTCGCGTCGTTCATGTCGCCTTGCTTGAGGCGGACGCAGGTGCCGTCTTTCAAATCAATCGCGGGGATAAGTATCATGATAGTAAATGAAAACTATGGATTCCATTGAATGAAGTTGCGATATAGGGTGAGACCGGCGTTGGAGCTTTTTTCCGGATGAAACTGCGTAGCGAAAATATTGTCTTTGGCTATCGCGCTGGTGAACGGCTCCGGATAATCCGTTGTCGCGGCAGTATCGGCCGCGTGTTGCGGCTGGGCGAAATAGCTGTGCACAAAATAAAAACGCGATTGATCCGGAATGCCGCGCCACAGCGGATGGTCCTGCGTGTAATTGACTTCGTTCCAGCCCATATGCGGGATTTTCAGCGGGCGGTCCATGCCGTCGGTCGCGCCGTTCACGTTAAAGCGCGCAACTTTTCCGGCAAAAATCCTCAGTCCAGGCAGATCGCCGCCTTCTTCCGAAACCTGAAACAGCATTTGCAATCCCATGCACACGCCTAAAAAAGGTTTGTTGCGTGCGGCGTCCATCACCGTCTCACGCAAACCGAATTGATCGAGACCGGCCATGCAGCCGCGCATCGCACCCTGGCCGGGGAAAACCACGCGGTCGGCGCGCATCACATCTTGTGGCTGGCTTGTGACATACACTTCGTCCTGCGGCGATGCATGGTGCAAAGCTTTGGCGACTGAGCGCAGGTTGCCCATACCGTAATCAATGACAGCGATACGTGTCATAGTTGATTTATTTGAGTAATTTTCACGTCTAACTATCGGACAGGGATTACAGACTGCCTTTGGTCGAGGGCATTACGCCCACTGAACGCGGATCCATTTCCACCGCCATGCGCAAGGCACGGCCGAACGCTTTGAATATAGTTTCTGATTGATGATGCGAATTGTCGCCACGCAAATTATCAATCTGCAAGGTGACCAGCGCGTGATTGACAAAGCCCTGGAAAAATTCGTGGATCAAATCGACGTCGAACTCGCCCACGCGAGCGCGTGTAAACGGCACATGATATTCAAGACCGGGACGACCGGAGCAATCGATCACTACGCGCGACAATGCTTCGTCGAGCGGCACATAGGCATGGCCGTAGCGGCGGATGCCTTTTTTGTCGCCAATGGCTTCGGCGAACGCCTGGCCCAGCGTGATACCGATATCTTCCACGGTGTGATGCGCGTCGATGTGTAAATCGCCCTTCGCGCTGACGTCGAGGTCGAACAAGCCATGACGCGCGATCTGGTCCAGCATATGATCGAGGAAGGAAATACCGCTGGCGAGTTTGGAAACTCCGGTGCCATCCAGGTTGATGTTGACGGAAATCTGGGTTTCAAGGGTATTACGGTTAACTTGGGCCGCGCGCATGGCGAATCTCTAAGGGTGATGAGAGGATTATAGTGTCAGGCTTTGTTGCAAAGCCGTCAGGAATTGTTGGTTCTCTTTGGGTGTGCCGATGGTGACGCGTAAACAGTTAGCCAAAAGTGTGTGGGCGCTATGCAAATTCTTTACCAATATAGCACGGGTTTTCAGCCCGTCAAATACGGCGGGCCCGTTATTCACCCGCAACAAAATAAAGTTCGCCTGAGAAGCATAGGCCGTCACGCCGGGGATTGCAACTAAAGCCCGATGAAGACGCGTCCTTTCAGCGACAATGGCATCAGCCTGCCGCTTCAATACGTCAGGATGTTTTAACACGGCGCAGGCGACTTGTTGTGTCAATACATTGATGTTGTAGGGCAAGCGTAATTTATCGAGCTCCTGAATCAAGTCGGGCCGTCCAACCAGAAAGCCGAGGCGCAAGCCGGCCAAGCCCAATTTCGACACCGTGCGCATAATCGCCAGATTGGGAAACTCGGCCACGCGCGGCATGAACGATGCGGGCGAAAACGCGTAATACGCTTCATCCACCACTACCAAGCCTGACGAAGCGCGAATAATTTTTGCTATCGATTCAGCGTCGAATAAATTACCGGTCGGATTATTGGGGTAAGCGATAAAAATCAACGCCGGCTGATGTTGCTGGATCGCCGCCAAGATCGCGTCACGATCGAGCGAATAATCCGGCTTCAGCGGCACGCCGACATAATTCAGCCCGCAAAACGTCGAGATCATTTTGAACATGACAAAGCTAGGTTCGACCGACAGCAGCGTGGCATTTTTATGCAAGGCTAGAGCGAGGATCTGGATGATTTCGTCCGAGCCATTGCCGAGCAACAAATCCATGCCTGCCGATATGCCCATCGCGTCGCGCAATTGTTGTTTCAGTTGCGCGGCGGAAGGATCGGGATAGCGATTGATGCTTGCGTCATGCGCGAGCGCGGCGATTTCTGCGCGCAAAGCTTCTGGCAACGAATACGGATTCTCCATCGCGTCGAGCTTCACCATGCCTGCTGACTGCGGCACATGGTAGGCGTTGATCGCGCGGATTTCCGAACGAATTATTTTTTCTAGCAAGAACTTGCTCAAGATTTTTTATCGAATCTGAATTCCGCCGAGCGTACATGCGCATCCAATCCTTCTCCCTGAGCCAGGGCCGAAGCGATTTTGCCCAGCGTCTGCGCGCCCGCGCGGGAAACATGGATTATGCTGGAGCGTTTTTGAAAATCGTACACGCCGAGCGGTGACGAGAAGCGCGCTGTGCGTGATGTCGGCAACACATGGTTAGGTCCGGCGCAATAGTCGCCCAGCGCTTCAGACGAAAACCGCCCCATGAAGATCGCGCCTACGTGTTTGATTTTATTGAGTAATTTATCAGGGTTTTCTACTGATAATTCCATGTGTTCCGGCGCAATTTGATTGCAGATGTCGCACGCTTCATCGAGATTTTTTACTTGTATCAACGCGCCGCGATTTCGTAGCGACGCAGTGATAATTTCTTTGCGCGGCATGGTCGGTAATAATTTATCAATGCTGGCGGCGACTTTATCCAGATACGCCGCGTCCGGACAAAGCAAAATCGCCTGCGCGATTTCGTCGTGCTCGGCTTGCGAAAATAAATCCATCGCGATCCAATAGGGATCGGTTTTGCCATCACAGATAACTAAAATTTCCGACGGCCCCGCGACCATGTCGATGCCGACCACACCGAACATGCGGCGCTTGGCTGCAGCGACATAGGCATTGCCTGGCCCGACAATTTTATCTACAGACGGAATGGTTTTGGTTCCATACGCCAGCGCGGCGACGGCTTGCGCGCCGCCGATAGCAAACACGCGATCCACACCCGCGAGTGCGGCGGCGGCCAAGACCAAATCATTCACCACGCCTTTCTGTGTCGGCGTGACCATAATCAATTCGCCCACGCCCGCGACTTTCGCGGCGACGGCGCTCATCAACACGCTCGATGGATAAGCAGCTTTGCCGCCGGGCACATACAGTCCGGCCCGATCAAGCGGCGTGACTTGCTGACCAAGCACGGTACCATCGGCTTCGGTGTAGGTCCACGAGGGTTGAATCTGTTTTTCGTGAAACACGCGGATGCGATAAGCCGCTTGCTCCAACGCGTCGCGTTGCGCTGTCGGCGTATTATTCAGCGCTGCAGTCATGCGCGCCTTGGATATTTCCAACTCGGCCACGCGGTTGACGTTAAGGTGATCGAATTTGCGCGTGTATTGCAGCAGCGCATCATCGCCATGCGCTTTGATATCGGACAAAATTTTTGCCACGACCAGATCAACGCTTTCATCCTGCGCAGTCTCAAACGCCAGCAACGCTTTGAGCTGCGCCTGGAAATCGGCTTGCGTGGACGAAAGGCGGCGCAGTTTAAGCATCTTGCGCAGGGGCCTTGGCAAAAATATCGATCATCGGCTGAATGGTTTCGCGTTTCAGTTTCAGCGCGGCGCGATTCACGATCAAGCGCGAACTGACGGGCATGATTTCTTCGACGGCTTTCAAATTATTCGCCTTGAGCGTGTTGCCGCTGGAAACCAGATCGACAATCGCGTCGCTCAAGCCGACCAGCGGCGCCAGTTCCATCGAGCCATAAAGTTTGATCAAATCAACGTGCATGCCTTTGGTAGCAAAATGTTCGCGCGCGGTTTGCATGTATTTGGTCGCGACGCGTATGCGCGCGCCGCGTTTCACCGCGGCTTCGTAATCAAAATCATTCGACACCGCGACCATCATGCGACATTTCGCGATATTCAAATCCAGCGGTTGATACAAACCTTCGCCGCTGTGTTCAATCAACACGTCTTTGCCGGCGATGCCCATGTCCGCCGCGCCGTATTGCACATAGGTCGGCACGTCGGATGCGCGCACAATAATCAGCCGCACATCCGCGCGATCAGTACGTAAAATCAGTTTGCGCGAGGTTTCCGGATCGTCGAGCACGGCTATGCCGGCGGCTTTTAGCAACGGCGCGGTTTCGTCAAAAATGCGGCCTTTGGAAAGCGCTATGGTGAGGTTATTCATGCTTAACTCACGCGTGAAATACGCGCACCGAGTTGCGATAATTTCTGTTCGATGTGTTCGTAGCCGCGATCGAGATGATATATGCGTTCGATGGTCGTCTCGCCTTGCGCGATCATACCAGCCACCACCAGCGATGCAGATGCGCGTAAATCCGTTGCCATCACGGTTGCGCCCTGCAATTTCGGCACGCCGCGGATAATCGCCGTGTTGTTTTCCACTTCTATACTGGCGCCCAAGCGGCGCAATTCCTGTACGTGCATAAAGCGGTTTTCAAAAATGGTTTCGGTCACTACGGTCGTGCCTAGCGCGACGGCGTTCATCACCATGAATTGCGCCTGCATGTCGGTGGGGAACGCGGGATACGGCGCAGTACGTATCGAAACGCCGTGATTCGGACCTTTCATTTGCAAGCGGATCCAATCGACGCCTTCTGTCACCGTTGCGCCGGCTTCGCGTAATTTATCCAGCACCGATTCGAGAATGTCAGCACGAGTGCCGCGCGCAATCACGTCGCCTCCCGTCGCGCAGGCCGCGGCGAGAAAAGTACCGGTTTCAATACGATCGGGCAACACGGTGTATTCGGCAGCGTGTAATTTATCCACGCCCTGTATGGTAATCATGTCTGTGCCATGACCTTTGATTTTCGCGCCCATGGCAATCAAACACAATGCGAGATCAACCACTTCCGGTTCGCGTGCGGCGTTTTCCAAAATGGTTTCGCCGTCGGCCAAGGTCGCAGCCATCATCAGATTTTCGGTGCCGGTGACGGTGACAGTGTCCATGAATATGCGCGCGCCTTTGAGGCGCTTGGCTTTCGCGAGCAGATAACCATGTTCAATTTGTATTTCCGCGCCCATTGCAGTCAAACCTTTGATGTGTAAATTCACTGGACGCTCGCCTATAGCGCAACCACCAGGTAAGGAAACTTTGGCTACACCGAAACGCGCGATGAGCGGACCCAGTGTGAGTATCGAAGCGCGCATGGTCTTCACCAGATCGTAGGGCGCGACCAGATTGTTAATCTCAGCGCCGGATAACTCTATGCCCATTTTTTCATCAACTGTCACGCGCAAACCCATTTGTGCCAGCAAACGCAGCATGGTGGTGACATCAACCAGATGCGGAATACTACGCAACTTGAGGGTTTGCGCGCTCAATAAACTGGCGCATAAAATCGGCAGCGCGGCATTTTTCGCGCCGGAAATTTTGACTTCGCCCTTGAGTGGTACGCCGCCTTGAATGATTAGTTTATCCATTTGATTTTATTAAATAATTTACGTGGCTAGTTTAGGGTTTTTTCAGCCATTGCTCGGGCGAATAGGTTTTAAGCTGCAAGGCGTGTATTTCCTGTTGCATCAGTTTGCCCAGCGTTTTATAAACCAATTGGTGTTGTTTCACCATGTTGAGTCCACTGAAAGCCGGGCTGACAATTACCGCGTCGAAATGCACGCAATCCTCACCCTGCACGTCGCAGACGCTGCATTCCAGGTTGGCTTCAATAATTTTTTTTACTTCCGCTGCGGTAATCATATGGAACTTAGTGTCGTAGTTTGTAGCCACCCTTGAGCATGGCGAGGGTTAACAACGATAAGATTACCAGACATGTAGCCGCGACGGCGAGACTCAGCCACGGCGAGACATCGGATTGGCCGAAAAAACCGTAACGAAATCCATCGATCATGTAAAAAATCGGATTGAAGTGCGACAAACCGCGCCAGAACTCCGGCAATGATTTAATGGAATAAAACACGCCGGATAAAAACGTCAGCGGCATAATGAGGAAATTCTGGAACGCGGCGAGCTGATCGAATTTTTCCGCCCAGATGCCGGCGACAATGCCGAGGGCGCCCATGGCACCAGCGCCGACGGCTGCGAAAGCAATGATCCACATTGGATTGTGGATAGGGATTTTCACCAAAATCAAAGCGGCGAGTAAAACGCCCAGGCCCACCGCCACACCGCGCACCATAGACGCAATCATATAAGCGCCGAAAAATTCGATATGCGATAACGGCGTGACCAGCACGAAAAAAATATTGCCTGTGATTTTCGACTGAATCAGGCTGGACGAAGAATTGGCAAACGCATTCTGCAACATCGACATCATCACCAAACCTGGAACCAAAAACGCGGTGTATTTGACGCCGGGATAGACGGCGACGTGTTCTTCCAGCACATGGGAAAAAATCAATAAATACAGTAATGCCGTGAGCACCGGCGCAGCAACAGTCTGGAACGCTACTTTCCAGAAACGCAATACTTCTTTATATAAAAGTGTGCTGAAGCCGCTCACTTGCTGCCACCCATGATGCTGACAAAAACTTCTTCCAGGTCGGGCTGAATCAATTCCATTTCTTTGACTGTAACATTCGCGCTGCGCAATTGCGCCATGACACCTTCAAACGAATCGTACCCCGCCAGCTCCAGCGTGCAAGCGTCATCTCGTTCGCTACGCAAAAGCGGCTTGAGCGTAGCGGGCAAAACATTAGGCTCCAGCCGCAATTTGAGGTAATGATTGGTCGGCACGGACCGTAGCAGGTTTTGCGTGGTATCCAATGCGACAACCTGCCCCAGCTTCATCATAGCGATGCGGCCGCAAAGTGCTTCGGCTTCTTCGAGATAATGCGTGGTCAGCACGATGGTATGGCCTTGCTGATTCAATTTGCGGATGAATTGCCACAGCGTCTGGCGCAATTCCACATCGACGCCGGCGGTGGGTTCATCGAGAATAATCACTGGCGGCTTGTGCACCAGCGCCTGCGCCACCAGCACACGGCGCTTCATGCCGCCGGATAGCGTGCGCATGTTGGCATCGGCTTTGTCGGCAAGACTCAGGTTGTGCAGCAGCTCGTCGATCCAGGCGTCATTTTTTTTCAGGCCAAAATAACCCGACTGAATGCGCAAACATTCGCGCACGGTGAAAAACGGATCGAACACCAACTCCTGCGGGACGACGCCGAGATTTCTACGTGTCTCCTGATAATCGGCGACGACGTCATGACCCATGACATCCAGCGTCCCGCTATCCGCCCGTGCGAGCCCGGCGAGTATGCTGATCAGAGTAGTTTTACCCGCGCCATTTGGTCCGAGCAGGCCGAAAAATTCGCCACGGTCAATGGTGAGATCGATACCGCGCAGGGCATGCAGAGCGCCGAAGTGCTTGTGCACAGCGCGTATTTTAATGGCGGAATTCAATTGGATGCCTGAATGAAAACCGGCGGTAAACCGCCGGTCGTTTGATTTATAGCCGCTATGGTAGCGGTTTAGCGCTGCCTTGTCGAAATTTGCCGGCTTATTCCTCCTTCGGTAACAGGTCGGTGACGCCGTACAATCGCGCCAAACTCCTGACGCTGTCGGGCATGTTGATCACTGACAATTGGTGCGAGTGTATTTGCGCCGCACGACGCAGTTCCATCAGCAACGACACTGCGGATGAATCAGCTTCAGTGACTTCATTCATATCCACCACCATATCGGCCGTAGCAATCTGCGCCAGGCCATCTGTATGCAAGCCCTTCAGGGTTTGCATGACAACCGGCCCGCTGGGTGCGAACCGGTTATTTTCAGATAATGACATCACTTGCCTGACTCCGAGGCGCGGTTTTTGTCGGCCAGGGTTTTGACCAAGCCATCCACGCCGCCGTTGCGGATTTGTTCATTAAATTCGCCACGGTAGTTGGTCACCAGGCTCACGCCCTCAACCGTTACATCGAATACCTTCCAGTTTGAATCGGTTTTTTGCATGCTGTAATCAATCGGCACCGGTTGGCCACCAGGCTGGTTGACCAGGGTTTTCACTGTGACTTCCGTATCGGCCGCAGTTACTTTTGCCGGTTTGTAATCAATGGTCTGGTTTTTGTATTGCGACAGCGAGGTCGAATAAGTGCGTACCAGTAACTGGCGAAATTCTTTTATCAGCGTTTGTTTCTGGTTGTCGGACGCGTTTTTCCAATTGCGGCCCATCGCCAATTGCGTCATGCGGTTGAAGTCGAAGTGCGGCAGTACTTTCGCATCGACCAATTGGTAAAGCTTGTTCTTGTCCGCGGTCACGCTTTTGTCGGCCTTGATAATTTGCATCACTTCCTGTGCGGTGGTCATGACGAGTTCATCCGGCGCCGTTTCTGCAAACGCAACGGTAGCGGTTAGGGTCATTACTGCCAGCAACCTGGAAAATTTGTTCATTTGGATCCTCATGTTTAATCAATTTGTTCAAACCACACTTTCGCGCTTTCGGCTGAACACTGCCAATAACGCGACGCGGGGCAATCGGTTTACGCCCTATTTCGGTGCGGAACTGCCATCCTGAGCTTTGCTGAATAAAAACTGGCTGATGAGTTTTTCCAGAACCACCGCTGATTGAGTCAATTTGATATTGTCGCCATCCTTGAGCATGGCCTCATCGCCACCAGGTTCGATGCCGATATAATTTTCGCCCAGTATGCCCGAGGTGAGAATTGATGCATTACTGTCCTTTGGAAATACGACTTTCTTCTCAATTTCCATTGTAACCAGCGCATCGTATTTTTCTCTATCCAGTGAAATGCCGGTGACGCGCCCGACCGTCACGCCCGCGCTACGTACTGGTGCGCGCACCGAAAGTCCGCCGATATTCTGGAAATGACCCGTCACTAAGTATGTTTCGCCGCCGCCGCCCGAGCCTAGATTGGCGACTTTGAGCGATAGAAAGCCGAGCGCGATTACGCCCATTACGACAAATATTCCCACCCATAAATCAATCGTGCTACGTGTCATTAACGCCACCCCTTTAACATGAATGCAGTCAAGATCAGATCCAAAGCCAGTATAGACAACGACGAACTCACCACAGTTCTGGTGGTGGCGCCTGAAACGCCTTCTGCGGTGGGCGGGGCGTCAAAACCTTCGAAGGTCGCAATGGCAGCGATGGTGACGCCGAACACAAAGCTCTTGATGATACCGTTCACCACATCATGACGGAAATCCACCGCCTTCTGCATTTGCGACCAGAACGACCCTTCGTCCACGCCGATCATTTGTACACCAATTAGGTATGCGCCGAACACGCCCATACCACTGAATATTGCCGCAAGCAGTGGCATCGAAATCACGCCAGCCCAGAAACGCGGCGCCACCACGCGGGCTATCGGATTCACCGCCATCATTTCCATAGCGGACAATTGCTCGGTCGCTTTCATTAAGCCGATTTCCGCAGTGATCGCCGAACCGGCACGGCTGGCGAATAATAATGCCGCGACAACAGGTCCCAACTCGCGCACCAGCGATAACGCCACCAGCACGCCTAGCGATTCTTCCGACCCATATTTTTGCAGGGTTTCAAAACCCTGTAAACCCAGCACCATACCCACAAACAGGCCGGATACCATGATGATGATCAATGACAACACTCCGCTGTAAAAGATTTCGCGCAGCGTCAGATGAAAGCGGCGAAAGCTCATGCCGGAAAACATCAGCGTCTGAAAAAAGAAATGCGCGTTAGCGCCGATACGCCAGATGCCGCCTATGAACCGGCGGCCGATAGCGCGCAAAGTGTTGGACAGGCGTTCAAGCATGGTTGCCTGCACAAAGATTCAGATCCTGCCCATAGTCTTTGCTTGGGTAATGAAAGCGTACCGGGCCGTCAGGCTCGCCGTGGACAAACTGATGCACGAATGCTTCTTCAGAATGACGTATTTCGCCCGGCGTGCCGTGGGCGACAATCACGCCTTCGGAGACAAAATAGACATAGTCAACTATTTTCAGCGATTCCTGGATATCGTGGGTTACCACGATCGAAGTCGCGCCGAGGGCATCGTTGAGGTTGCGGATAATATTACCCGTGACGCCGAGGGAAATCGGATCCAGGCCGGCAAATGGCTCGTCGTACATGATCAGCATAGGATCCAGCGCCACCGTACGCGCCAGCGCAACGCGGCGTGCCATGCCGCCGGACAATTCGGAAGGCATCAAGTGCGCCGCGCCGCGCAGGCCCACTGCATGCAGCTTCATCAATACCAGGTCGCGGATAACCGGCTCGGGCAAATCCGTGTGTTCGCGCATTTGAAACGCCACGTTGTCGAACACCGACATATCGGTGAACAGCGCACCGAACTGAAACAACATACCCATTTTGCGCCGCATGTTGTAGAGGCCTTTGGCATCCAGATGGTGGATGGTTTGCCCCGCCACTTTGACATAGCCGAACGATGGTTTGATCTGACCGCCGATTAACCTGAGCAAGGTAGTCTTGCCGCATCCACTACCACCCATGATCGCTATGACTTTGCCACGCGGCAAAGTCAGATTGATCCCCTTAAGGATCGGGCGGGAGTCGTAGCCGAAATTCAGGTCCGCAATTTCTACCAGATTGTTCGTCGTCACGTTGTTATCTTATTAAAAAACAATGCGCCATTCTAAACCACTTCGCACAGCGATGCTAACCAGGGCTGTGTTACTATTTCAGGAGGTTATTTTTACTGCATTCGTATATGACACGGCTTGCGCTGTTGTTTTCCGGGGTAACGCAGTCTTACGGCAGTCGCACCGCATTGAAAGATGTGACTTTCAATGTGGCCGCTGGCGAATCGCACGCAATAGTCGGCGTAAACGGCGCGGGCAAAACCACGCTGTTTAAATGCCTGCTGGATTTTTGTTCGCTGCAAAGCGGGCGCATCGAGATTTTCGGCTTGGTGCATTTGTCGCCGCCATCGCGCGAACCGCTGGCTTTTCTGCCGGAAAAATTTAATCCGCCGTATTATCTGAATGGGAGCGAGTTTATCCGTTACTCGCTTAACCTGCATCGCATGCCTTATGGCGCAGCTGAAGTGGAAACTATGCTGACTGACATGGATATGGACCGCGCAGCGCTGGGACTTTCCGTGCGCGAATATTCAAAGGGCATGACGCAAAAACTCGGCCTCGCCGCTTGCCTGCTAACAAAAAGATCGCTGTATGTGCTGGACGAGCCAATGACCGGACTCGACCCCAAAGCGCGTATGCTGCTCAAAAATAAATTGATTTCACTAAAACAACAAGGTGCAACTTTACTGTTCAGCTCCCACTCGTTGCCTGATGTGGGGGTCTTGTGCGACAAACTGACTGTGTTGCATGAGGGACAAGTGCGTTTCACCGGCACGCCAGATGCTTTTCGTACGGCATTTTCAGCGGAAGATCTTGAACGTGCATTTTTGAACTGTATTGATTAGTAATTATTTGATTAATATAATATTTTAATTATATGGCGATTAGCCCTATTCCCCAGATCATCAGCGCCAATCCCAACCAACGCCCCGCGCTTTCTCCGCTGAACAGCCATTTCTCCAGCAACACATAGGCCGTGATAAGCACCACCCACAACAGGTTCATCACACCCACTACAAACAGTACCAGCATCAGCGCCCAACAACAACCGACGCAATACGCGCCGTGGTGCAAACCCATCGTCCACGCACCCCAAGCACCTTCGCGCCAACGGGTCATCAGGAATGAAAGTGGCGAACGGCAATGGTTCAGGCACACACGCTTAAACGGCGCCCATTGATATATCCCGGCGAGAATCAGCACCGACCCGCCCAAAGCGGGGCTGTTGGTAGCGTCCATAGCGGACAACAAACCGTATGAATGCAATAGCCATTGCAACAACGTCGCAACGAAACTGAACGCCGTCCACAGCGCCAGGTAGCCGCAGACAAATAATGTGTTGTTGATTTGATGGCCCTTGCTTTGGTTAACCCTGGCATACAGCCATATCGTCGGCATGGCCGATGGCAACATCATGGCAGCCATCATTACCGTCCACATGACGAACATCATGACAAAAGTAACCAACGTCCAAGGCTGCAAGTTTGGCTCGACTATCTGCGCCACGGTCATTTGCGGCATGGATGCGCCCAGATAAAACATATAGACCCACGCCAGCAGGGTAATAAAAGCCAACCAACCTATTAGTGCCCGACGACCCGTTTGCAATTTGCTGCCGTTTAAGCCAAGCGGACTAGTAGAGAGCGGATTAAATTGCATATTCGTGCGCACTTCCGACATGAGGCTGCAAGCGCGAATACTCAACACGTATACAATTTTTAATGTGCTTCATCACTTCTGCCTGAATGAGCCAGCCTCGCATCCTGCACGTCATGGCTGAGGCGGGCAAAATGCCGATAAGCCTGCAACTCTTCGCCGCCTAATGCAGCGGCATCGCCGTGCAACCCGCTGGTGGAGGCCCCGATATTCAGCGGCAACACACTGCCCAGGCCGGCATACCAATAGCGATCGCCGAAGGTCTGCCGCAGGGCCGCGAACGTCGGCTCGCCGGTGCAGTGCCCGGGGGCAATATTCGCCACTTGCCAGGTGTCGCGCAAGGACGCACTGATTCTGGCTATCACATCGTCCTGCGCCACCACCAAGTGAAAACCGCCGGCCACCAGATGAATTTTTTTGTTGATTTTGCTCGCCGCTTCGACAATGGCCTCAATACCAGAATGCGAGCAGCCGACCAGCAACACGACACCGTTAGGCGTGTCGATGGCGAGCGACAACTCGCGCAACTCCTTGGTGCCAACGGCATCTGATACCAGCGCAATCAGCCACACACCGGGAGCGACTTCGGTGTTTTTATCTATGGCCTCGAAATTGGCCCCAGGCCACGCCGCGCCGAACTGCATCACCGCCGGTGGCGCGCCATCGTAGTAGCGCATCTCCGGCGGCAAGGTTTCGTTTTTACGATAAAAACTACTCGGCAGCGACGAGCCGTAAATGCCAAAGCCTTCCTTGGGCGCATAAATTTTCACCTTCGGGTTGACACTTAACACATGGCTGAGACCCGCCATGTGATCAGAGTGACGATGCGACATCACGACAAAATCAAGTTGGCGCAGGTCTATGCCTTTGGCTTTGACATTCTGGGCAAAAATGGCGGCATCATCGCCGGTGTCGAACAGGATACGCTTACCCCCTACTTCGACAAGCGCCGAATAGCCCCAGTCTTTTTTCATGGACGCGTCTTTGCCGAATGCATCGTAAATCACCGTGATCTGGTTGACGCGCTTCACCGTCTGAGCTGGCACTGTCTGCGTAGGTACGGCGCAATTTGCCAGCGCAAATAAAACCAGTAACGCCCCCGCCAACAAGCCCATTTGTTTGGTTTTCATGATTCTTCTCCTTGAATATTTATTCCTCCAGTCAAGCTGGCTGGTAAGCAAACGGCGAATAGAAACCATTTTTCTGGCTTATTTCCACATTAAAACCGTGGTCGCGATAATTCAGCCGGCTCGAACGGCCAACCACCGCCGGAAATCCTGGCGCCGGAGTAAACGGGTGATGTTTAATGGTGACGTCGGCACCGTTTTGTCTTTGTATGGCTGAAATCTCCATTTCACCCACACCCGCGATGTTCAGGCTGCGTTGCTTGCCACTGGCCTTGTAGACTATGGCCGCAGGCTTCACACCCATCACTTCGCCTATCAATGGCCCCAGCGCGCCCAGCGGCCCGCCTGCCTGGCCGGAAAAATTTTGCCCAAGGCATCGCGTTGCCGCTCGTCGGCGCGCTCATCCAGATACAGCGCCACCTTCCATTTGGTTTGCAACATGTGGCCTGGCGCATAAGCAAACAGTGCCGCATTTAAGCCATCCAATGGCACTTCTTCATAACGACCTTCATCCACATGCCATGCCACCAGCGCATTGCATACGCCGTAAGTCGGCGCGCTGGTGAATACACATGGGCAGGCGACATCGCAATTACAAGCCTCAATATAAGTACCGCTGACTTTCCATTGGGTGTTCATGTTGCTCCTCACTTTACTTATTATTTGAAAAACGGTACCAGCATTATTTAAAAGCAATCAGGCCGCCAAGCCCGCTTGCGTATGCTCGACAAATGCCAGTGAGCTGTGGCTGTTTTTGTGGCTGAAATTCATCGGCCCGCTGATTTCCAGCGTTTCCGCCAGCGCCACTTCCATTTCCTTGTATTCGAATCCGCCCGGCAGGCGCACGATGACGCGTTGTTCGTCGCCCGTTGCCGGCACGGTGAGCGGTCGCGAACTGGTGCGGATGAAATTACCCGCCGCCATGCGCGCGCGGCGGGCGTCTTTGTTGAATTCCCAAGTGAACGGCACATACTCGGTGGGGTAGTGGGTCGGGCAAATGGCATTGATAATTTCAAACAAAGTGCCGCCGTTTTTACCGCTCATGATCGCTCCCAGCGCTTCGCGCTGTGCTTTGTCGGCTCGCTCATCGATATAAAACTGCACCTTGCCATTACCTTCATGCATCGCGTTGGGCCACCACACTGCCCCGGCCCAGTGCAATCCATCGAGTTTCACGCCGCCAAAATTTCCCTCGCTGATGCGCATGGCGGCCATACCTTCGCAATTAGCATGGGGCGCGGGAAAGCCTATGGTGTCGCAAGGACAACTGGCAAGGCAATTGCAGTTCTTCAGGTATTCGCCTTTCATTTTCCATTGGTTCATTTGCGTTCTCCTCAATAATAGCCGTGCCTGCGCGTTTCAGGCGGCTTTAGGCATTTCTGCCAGTGGCGATCCGTGTTTGAACATTTTTCTCAGTTGCTTGCGTAATTCCGGCGTATCTTTATGTTTGTGTGTGGTTACTGCGTGTTGTACTGCGATTTCGAGCAATTCGTCTGCGCTGTCGGCGCTGATCGCCACAGTGCATTTTGATTCGCTCGGGAATTCGCGGCAGTCGATATATTGGCGTTTCATGAACATCTCCTTTGATGATTAAGTTAGCCGCAGTAGTTATTTCAGCTTGCCTTTGAACCAGCTTTCCACTGGCGCCGGGTTGCGGCGGAAAAAACCCGGCTTGGGATAGTGTGTGTAACTGCCTTCGATCTCTGTGCCTTTCACGACGCCATGCCACTTCAACTTGCCATCGGATTCGCTCACGGTTTCGACATCGAAAGTCGTAGCGTCACCGCTGGCGGCGACTGTGTATGTTCCCTGGTTATAACCATATTTGTCGCATGAACTGGAATGGAATTTGCCATCCTTGAATGTGATGACATCGGCTGTTACGTGGGCTTGCTTGCCCTTTTCTCCCAGTTCAGCAGCAAAGGTTTTGCCGTCCAGCGTGCCGGTTTCGGCATAGGTAATCGGCTGCCCTAACAACAAAAGTGGCAGCAGCACAGAAAATATTTTGAGATGAAGATTGGGCGCATTCATGTTTCCCTCCTGTCCGAAATAGTTCGACAGCGGAGCGTAAAGTAAGCCACAAAGGCCGTTTTGAATGGTGTTGGTTGCGCTCTTGGGGCTTCGTCATCACGCATTCCGAAGCCATGCCAGCGATAGAAATTATCGGATGACAATTAAATTCTAGAATGTATTTTCGTCTATGCAAGTTTTGTAAAATACGTTTGCTTTAGAGTAAAGCCAATCCTTTACCGAAATTTTGGTCTGTCGCCGGCGACGCATCAAGAAATCTACTGCAGTATTTGCATAAAATCTAACTATTTGATTATTATATATTTTTTGTAATGCGCAGAATTGCGAATAGACCCCGTATCCGTCATTCAAATTAACCCGCGTGCTAGAATCCTGTCACTTGTCAGCATGCTCATTAGTTCAATTCCTCTGGACGCAGAATATGTATCTCGAACATTTCGGCCTCGATTCCGCCCCCTTTAATATTACGTCGCAGACGGATTTTTTCCATGACGGGGCTGCACGGGGAGACACGCTCGACGCATTAATTTATGCCGTTCAGCAGGGCGAAGGCATTGTCAAAGTGACGGGTGAAGTCGGCAGCGGAAAAACCATGCTGTGCCGCATGTTGCTGGAGAATCTTCCGGCAAATGTTGAGATCATTTTTCTCTCGGTACCGAGCCTGAAACGCGATGAGATGTTACAAGCGCTAAGCATTGAGCTTGGCTTGAGTATAGAGGGACAGGCGCCGTACCAATTGCTCACGGCCTTGCAGCAAAAACTGATTGAGCTTTACGCAGCTGATCGTCGTGTTGTGGCGCTGATCGATGAAGCCCATGCCATGCCGCTGGAGTCACTGGAAGAAATCCGCCTTCTGACAAATCTTGAGCACGGCGATCACAAGTTGTTGCAAATCATTTTATTCGGCCAGCCGGAACTCGACGATCATTTACGTCTTACGCATATGCGTCAACTAAAAGAACGCATCACGCACAGCTTTCATCTCAGCCCATTGGAGAAATCCGAAGTGGGACCCTATTTGACCCATCGATTGGAGAGCGCGGGGTATCGCGGGCCGACGTTGTTTTCCGATAAATGCATCAAACTCATGGCAGGCGCGTCTGAAGGGCTGACGCGCCGAATTAACATCATCGCCGACAAAAGCCTGCTTGCGGCCTACTCTGACAATACGCATACGGTGACGCCCGACCATGTGCGGGCGGCCATTCGCGATAGCGATTTTTCAATACCAATTGAATGGGGAAAACGTCTCGCCGTTGGCGCCGCCACTATCGCCGTCGCGGTAGCGATCGGCTTCGGGTTGAGCAAAAGCGGCTGGATTAAGTCATCCCCTGAAGTGGCCCTCAATCCGACGGGGGCAACTTCTCTGACCGCTGAAGCCAAATCCGTTTTACCAAAAACTGCCGAAATCGAACCTGAAACTACGCTTGGCAGCGAACAATTTCTGGGAAGCCCGCAATGGCACCAAAATAATATCAACAAAAACAATAAATTAACTACATATAGTGAGCCTGAAACCGCTCAAGCAACTAATGTCGAAAAATCTCCAATCGGTAGTCTAAATACTTTAACTTCGCTTAACTCTGACGAAAATACTTCTAAATCGTTCAAAACTGAAAATAAAACAGAGAAGGCTGAGCCCAAAAAAGGGTTTGATCTGGAAACGAAAACTGATACCACGAATATTGCGTCTGTCGTAGCGCCAGCCTCTTTGCCTGGAGAAGCTATCCCATTCAAAAATCCAGTAACTGCAGTTAACTCTGCTCAAAATCAAGTATTAGATGCCTATGTTGCCGGTGATCCGCTGAAAGATCCACATCCCAGCTCTCCCAAGGATCACACGCCACCAACCAAAACCCTGCAAACCCGCATTGCCGCCAGCAAAGCTTGGCTGAAATCCCAGCCGGACGGGCAATGTTTGATTCAGTTGCTGATGGCGAATATAAACAATCATGACAACGTGGAATATTTCATCAATATGTCTGAGCGACAGGTCGGCCCACAAAAAATCTTTGTTTTTCCAAGTGAAATCAATGGCCAGAACAAATACACGGTGATCTATGGCGGTTTCTCAGACGGAGCAAAGTGTGACGCGACCTTGCAAAAGTTACCCACACCGCTAAAACAGGCCAGGCCTTATATTCGGACGGCGGGATTGCTGCGCAACGAGGCAAAATTTAAAGATTGACCATCCCGGAAGGCGCGCAAACCCCCTATAATTGGGCACAGATTCCGCTGCGCTGGAATGCAGCCACTTCATAATAGCGCCGCGCGTGAACAATGACATTCCGAGTAAATAAAAATACGGCTTTATTTTTGATCAGCCCGGTCATTTTGCTGTCCGGCTGTGGTGTGACGCCGCTCAAGCCTGAGCGGCATATTCAAGTTGAGCTACCACCACCTGCGAACATTCCCGAGCCGGTGCGCTCGGTACCCTTGCCGCCGCCGCCAAAAGCAGAAGCCCGCCCGGAAAAGTATTCCGTGGTGGTGAACAATGTTCCTGTGCAGCAACTGCTATTCGCCCTCGCGCGCGACGCGAAAGTGAATGTGGATATTCACAACGGTATCGAAGGCCTGGTCACTTTGAACGCTATCGACCAGACACTGCCGCAAATCCTCACGCGGATTTCGAAACAAGTGGACATGCGTTTTGAGATGGACGGCGCCAACCTGGTTGTCATGCCTGATTCGCCGTATCTTAAAAATTACATCGTCGATTATGCGAATGTCTCGCGCGATTCACGTAGCTCTGTCGGTATTGCCACGCAGGTCGCCACGACTGGGGCAGGCTCGGACAGCACTGGCTCTGCCGCGGGCACCGGCGTGCAAGGCAATAATTCCACTACCTCGGTATCAAATATTTCCAATAACCGTTTCTGGGAGACGCTGATTCAAAACCTGAAAGACTTATTGCTCGAAACAGACAAGATTTTTCCTGATGGTAGCTCGGAAACCCAGTTTTCACAAACGGGGCAACGGCGCGCCGCCGCCAATGCGCCGGCCAGCGTGACCCAAAAATCCGGAAAAAAATCCACTACCACCAGCCTGCCAAAAGGCGGAGAAATCGAGGCCGAACAACAAGCTGGCGCAACCTTACGCAGCTTTACCTTCCGCGAAGCGGCGTCTGTCATCGCCAATCCGGGTTCTGGCGTGATCAGTGTGCGCGCCAGCGGCAAGCAACACGAAAAAATCCAGGAATTTCTGGATCAGGTTATGGGCGCGGCAAAAAGACAAGTGCTGATAGAAGCCACTATTGTCGAAGTGCTATTGAATGACAATTACCAGGGCGGCGTGGACTGGAGCCGTATTGCCCAGGGAGGTAGCGGCGTGACTTTGAATCAATCTGTCACGGGCGGAAACCTTTCGACTGCGCCGGTATTCATACTCGGTTACGCCAACCCCACTTCGCGTTTCGGCAATATTGCTGCCGCGGTAAAATTATTATCTTCTTTCGGCGATACGCGCGTGTTGTCCAGCCCGAAAATCATGGCGCTGAATAATCAGACAGCGATTCTGAAAGTGGTAGATGAAAAAGTTTATTTCACTATTGAGCAAAAAGTCACACAGGCACTAGTAGGCATTCCAGGCCGCACGGATTTCACGAGCATTATCAAAACAGTTCCGGTAGGCTTGGTCATGAGCGTAACTCCGCAGATTAGCGAAGCTAACACTGTGTCGCTCAATATTCGCCCAACGATTTCGCGCATTACAGGGTTTGCGATCGATCCTGCTCCAAGATTAAATAACTCCAATAACCCTACCAACGCCACTTTCGACAACCTGATCCCGGAAATACAAACCCGTGAGATGGAATCGCTGTTGCGAGTCGATAATGGACAGATTGTTGTCATGGGCGGATTGATGGAAGACCGCGTGGACAAAAAACGCGATGGTCTGCCAATCGCAAAAGATATTCCAATCTTGGGCGATGCGTTCAGCTACCGCAATGACACGGCGAAAAAAACCGAATTGGTGATATTTCTCCGGCCCGTTGTCATTAAAGACGGATCCTTGGATGGTGATTTTAAAAATTACCGCGCCTTGTTGCCGGAAAATAAATTTTTTAGCGATAATAACCCGCTCGGGAGCAAGCCGTGAGCCTATTGCTCAACGCCCTTAAGCGTGCCGAATCGCAAAAAAAGCGCGGCAGTGGTTCCGTCGATAACTTATCAGTCAGCATTCCCGACATTGATTTTTCCGCCATTGATCCGGTGACATTGCAACGCCGCGGCGCGAAAAATTTATTCAGCGCAAAGCATCAGGGTTACAACGGCTACAGCAAAGCAAAACTGATTGCATTGCTTGGCGGAACGGCATTGTTCCTTGGAGCCGCCGGTTTTTATGCCTGGTATTGGTATAGCACTGCGTTTCCATCCGGCTCGCAAATTGCGTTAAGCAACCGTACCTTGCCCTCCCCCGCTGCAAATATGCCTGTCGTCACCGTACCCGCTACTGCTGCGCAAAATCAGCCAACGCTGTCACCGATTGCACAAAATCCACCGACACCGGTACAGCCGGCCGTCGTAATACAAGCCACGCCCAATCCGACGGCTGTCGAGCCACCGACGATGGGTGGCGAAAAAAACAAAATGCCGAAAGCTGCACCAGCTTCGCCGGCAAAAACGTCTGCGCAAAAGAAAACCATGGCTGGGATGAAGCCTAAGCCGCGGACGGTCATGGCCATTCCGCCCAAACCTATTGGGTCTGCCACTGAAAAAGCAATGGGTATAACTTCAATATCGCCGCCTTCCGCAGCTGTCCCAGCTATTTCAAGTGTTGCTACCGGCAGCGTCAGCGAAAACAGCATCTGGCTGCGCCGCACCAATGAGGAAATTTTCGCCATCAACCCTGATCTTGGCGCGGCATACCAGGCACTGGTCGCCGGACGTTTGCTTGAAGCGCGGCAACAATACGAAATGGTATTGCAAAAAGACCCGGCTAATATCGACGCCGAATTAGGTTTGGCGACCATCTCGGCAAAGAATAATGATACCGCCGATGCTGCGCACCGTTACAGGCGCGTGTTGGAGCTCAGCCCTAAAAACCCTTATGCCATTGCTGGCAATGCGGCACTGGTGAACGATTTACCGCAGACGGAAAATCAGTTGCGCGCGCAAATCGCGCAACAACCGCAGTCAGCGCCGCTAACCGCCGCGCTGGGAAACGTTTTTGCGGCACAAGGCCGCTGGAACGAAGCGCAACAGGCCTACTTCGACGCAGCGCGCATTGACGCGAACCATCCGGATTACATATTTAATCTCGCCGTCAGCCTGGACCAGATCAACCAGCCAAAACTTGCGTTGGAAAATTACCAGAAGGCGCTGGCGTTGGCGAACGTACGCCCCAGCCAATTCAGCAAGGACGCAGTCGCGGCGCGCATCGCTGAGTTGTACAGGTACAAGTAACGGCGTTGCGGCCATGAACACTCCCCTCTCGTTGCGCCCTCTTGGTGAAGTGCTTTTGTCAAAAAGCATTATCACTGAAGATCAATTGCAGATCGCGCTCACAGAACAGAAAAAAAACGGCCTGTCCCTCGGCAAGTTGATGGTGTCGCTCGGTTTTGTCACCGAAGCGACGGTGCGCGATACGCTGTCGGAAAGCCTGGGGCAAATCAGCATTGATCTTTCCAATACGCTGATCGACCCGTCTGCCATTGCGCTGATCCCGAAAGAAACAGCGCGGCGCTACCACGTTCTGCCCGTTGCGCTGGACCGAGACGACCACAAACTTGCTTTGGCGATTTCCGACCCTACTAACGTAGTGGCGCTGGACCAGATCCGCGCTTTGCTGCGCGACCAGTTCACTATCACCCCGCTGCTGGCACGCGAATCCGACATCACCACCGGTATCGAGCAGCATTATGGTTTTGAGTTATCCATCGACGGCATACTGCACGAAATCGAAACCGGCGAAATCGATTTTCAAAGCCTGGCGCCAAACCTCGATGAATACAGCCAGCCTGTCGTGCGGCTGATCGACGCATTGTTGTACGATGCGGTGAAACGCAGCGCTTCCGATATCCACTTTGAACCGGAGCAAGGATTCCTGCGCATTCGCTATCGCATCGACGGGGTGCTGCGCCAAATCCGCTCATTGCACCAGAATTACTGGCCGGCCATGGTGGTGCGATTGAAAGTAATGAGTGGACTAAACATCGCGGAAACCCGCGCGCCGCAGGATGGGCGTATTTCTCTCATGCTGTCGGACCATCCGGTCGATTTCCGCGTCTCGTCGCAGCCGACTTCGCATGGCGAAAATATCGTTTTGCGTATTCTCGACCGGCAGAAAGGCATCGTACCGCTGGATCAGTTGGGTTTACGCGATGAGGCGCTGGCGACTTTGCGCCTGATGATTGCGCGCCCCGAAGGAATCATACTGGTTACGGGCCCCACCGGCAGCGGCAAGACGACGACGCTGTATTCAATTTTGAATCATATCAACACCGAAGGCATCAATATCATGACGCTGGAGGAGCCGGTGGAATATCCTATGGTGCTGATCCGGCAGACCTCGGTGAATGATGCGGTGAAACTGGATTTCGCCAGCGGCATCCGCTCCATGATGCGCCAGGATCCCGACGTGATCCTGGTCGGCGAAGTGCGCGATCGCGATACTGCGGAAATGGCATTTCGCGCCGCCATGACCGGCCATCAGGTTTACACCACGCTGCATACCAATTCGGCCATCGGCTCCATCCCGCGATTGTCCGATCTCGGCGTACTGCCCGACATCATGGCAGGCAATATCATCGGTGTCATCGCACAGCGGCTGGTGAGAAAACTGTGTAAATTTTGCCGCGAAGCATATTCGCCTGACGACGCCACACGGCAGTTACTCGGCTTGCGCGACGACGCCAGTCCCACACTTTATCGCGCGGTCGGTTGCAAAAAATGCGAACAACAAGGATACAAGGGCCGCATGGCGATAATGGAGTTACTCAAAATCGACGAGGACATTGATGACATGGTCGCCAAGCGCGCTACTGCGCGCGCGATCACACTCACAGCTTTGTCTAAAGGTTTTGTGCCGCTCGCGGATGATGCCATTCGCCGTGTGCGCGAGGGAATTACGTCGCTGGAAGAAGTGTCGCGCGTGGTCGATCTTACTAATCGGGTAAAACTCGATGTTATATAACTAATTGATTATATAGAATAGTTATGGCACAATTTTTTTATCGGGCGATGAATCATGGCGGCAAAATCGTGCGCGGCGCCACCGACGCACTAAATCCGTTCGATCTTGAATTGCGCCTCAAGCGCATGAACCTCGACCTGATCACGCACCGCCCGCGAAGCACAATACTCAGCATACCCAGTCGCACGATTACCCGTGCCGAGCTGATTACGTTTTGTTTTCACCTTGAGCAGTTAATGCGTGCCAAGGTGCCGATCCTCGAAGCCCTTACCGATTTGCGCGATTCGGTGGTCAACCCGCGCTTCCGCTCCACCATCGGTGACATGCTCGAATCGATCGAAGGCGGTGATAAATTGTCCGCCGCCATGGCGCAGCATGGTGCAATATTCGACCCGATATTCGTAAACCTGATCCGCGTCGGAGAGCAAAGCGGCAATCTGCCGGACGTGTTAAGCAAACTTCAGGACAACCTGAAATGGCAGGACGAGCTATATACCCAGACGCGCAGGATCCTGCTGTACCCGGCATTCGTTACAGTTGTAATCATCGGCGTAATTTTTTTCCTGATGATTTACATGGTGCCGCAACTGAGCCAGTTCATGAAAAACGCACAGCAGCATATACCGCTGTACACGCGCATTTTGATGGCCATTTCGGATATTTTCGTACATTACTGGTATCTCATCTTGTTAGCGCCAGCCGTGCTGACAGCCTGTATTCTGCTGCTTGTCCGCCGCAACCCCAAAATGCACTATCGGCTGGACGCGTGGCTACTGGCGTTGCCGGTCATTGGCCCCACCATTAAAAAAGTCATTCTCGCGCGCTTTTCCACTTACTTCGCCATGATGTATGCGGCAGGCGTCAGCGTGCTCGATTGCATCCGTATCACGGAAAAAATTTCTGGTAATAAGGTGATAGAAAATGCGTTGGTGCAGGCAGGCAGGCACATCACGGAAGGCCGCGGCATTTCCGATGCGTTCCAGCGCAGCGGCGTATTCCCGCCGCTGGTATTGCGCATGTTGCGCGTGGGCGAAACCACAGGCGAGTTGGATAAGGCTATGCTCAACGTGAGTTATTTTTATGATCGCAATGTGCGCGAATCCATCGCCCGCCTGCAAAGCATGATCCAGCCTGCACTCACTCTTTTCCTCGGGGCGCTATTGCTTTGGGTGATAGTTTCGGTGCTGGGGCCGATCTATGACACAGTGACCAAGCTGAAATTTTAATCGCCATGTTGGAAAAACACCTGCTTTATCTCACCAACCATGAATTGATTTCCGTCATGGCGCGCGCGGATAAATTCGGCGAACGCAGGGCCTTCGCGCTGAATGGCGCCGGGCGCAATGATTTCGATGTTTATCTGGGCAGCCTTGGAAACACGCCCGCCTATTTGCTCACCGACCTGATCGAAGAAGATTTCCGCAGCGACACTATCCCCCACGTAAAACCGGGCGACCGCAGCCCGCTGCTGGAGCGCAAGCTGAGCCAGGCATATCGCGCCACGCCGTACCGGCATGCCATGCTGCAGGGCCGTGAGACGGAAGGCCGCCGCGATGATCGCGTTCTCTACACCGCCATCACCAATCCTGAGTTGCTGGCGCCTTGGGTCGATCTGCTAAGGGCACACAAGATTCCGTTGATGGGGATTTATTCCGCACCGCTGCTGGCGACGCGCCTGCTTAAATACCTGCGCTTGCAGTTGGAGCATGTGCTGGTGGTAACACTGGTGGCGGCAGGCGTTCGGCAGAATTATTTTCAGGACGGCATGATCAAGTTCAGCCGCCTCACACCGCTGGGGGATTCGGGCCAGGATTATCCATCGGAATTCATCGCGCAGGAAGTCGGCAAGACCTGGCAATACCTGGACAGCATGCGTTACCAGCCGCGCGGCGAAGCACTACAGGTTTATGTGATTTGCCACCCGGCCGAACAGGTGCGCTATACCAGCGCACTGCAAGGTTCGCCGCAATTGCAATTCCGCTTTCTCGACATCACCCAGGTTGCATCCATGCTCGGCCAAACGCGGCTGCCGGAAACCTCCGATAGCGCCGACATCATGCTCAATTTGCTGGCGGAAAAAATTCCTGCCAACCACTATGCCCCCAAGGAAGATACTTATTACGCGCGTATCTGGAACTCCAGGCAAAAACTTTTTTACTGCGCCGGCGGCATATTTGCCGCAGGCGCTATATGGACGCTTTTTAATTTGTATTCCGCGACCGAGCTGCACAACGACACTCTCCAATTGCAAAGCCAGATGCACGCGCTGGCGGTTCAGCAACAGACGATCGTCAACCGTTTTCCGCGTGACGTTATCGACCCGGATGATATGCGCGATGCCATGAATCTATATGACTCAACTTTGGCTGATGCGCCGTCGCCAACATTAATGATGCTGCGTCTTGGGGAAGTGCTGGCAAATTTCCCGACTGTGGAACTCAAGAGGCTTTCCTGGCTTGCCAGCGATGACCCCAAATCCATGCCGCTAGATACCGGCCAGGACGGGCAAACCGAACCCAACCAGCTTGCAACAGCCAACGATAGCCAGACGGCCGTCCATAAAATTAAGAACTACCACGTTGCACTGGCGGAATTCACCCTGCGACCCACGCCGGAAGAACCGCGCCCCGCAATAAATGAAATCCAGCGCCTGGTACAAACTCTCAGTAATATAAAGAACGTGCAGACCCGCATCGTGCGCAGACCGATCGACATCAATTCGGAAGGCAATTTAAGCGGCACTTTTGGCCCCGGCTCTCCTCCGATAAAAGGCGGTTTTGCCATCCGCATAACGCTGGCGCAAAAAGACTCCTGAAATGCCGACACGCGAAACCATTACCATGCTGCGCATTCCCTTGCTGGTGTTGCTGCTCACTTTGCTGCTGGCAGCCGCCGTTGTATTCGCCAGCTTGCAATATCGCTCATCCCAGTCCGTCATTTATAACGGCGCCTCTGCATCGTTGGTACAAGCCCGCAGCAAATTGCAAACCACTAAAATGGAAGAAAACAATTTACAGATTTATTCCAAAAACTATCGTGAATTGGCATCGCGGGGTTTGTTCAGCGAACAGAAACGTCTCGACTGGCTTGAAAACGTCAAGCGGCTGACTGATGAACACCGCTTGATAAAACTGGAATATGATCTGGGGCCGCAGCGCACCTTGACAGCCGCTGCGCAGTCCGCACCGAATATTGAAATCCTCTCCAGCCCGCTGCGAGTGAAAATCGCTGCGGCGCATGAAGAAGATTTATTTAATTTTCTCAATGCCCTACGCAAGCTGCAGCAGGGTTTTTATACTATTAAAAATTGCGACATCAATCGCGCCGAGGCAAGAATCCAAATCGATGAAGCCAATCTGGTCGCCGATTGCAGCATGGAATGGCTGACGTTCAGAGCAAAAAAAGCCCGCTCGAATACAAGCTGACATGAAATCCCTGTTTAGAATAATTATTTGTATGGTATCGCTCGGCGCAACGCTGCTGCCAGTTTGCGCGCGGGCGCAAACCCTTGGCCGTCTGTTTTTCACGCCGCAGGAACGCCGTCAGATTGATACTAACCGCAGCACGAAATTGATCAAGCCGCCAGTGATCGCTGCGTTGCCGCGCCTGAAGCAAGGCCCTGCTGTAGTTGCGCCGCCGTTGTTAATTGCCTCGCCCACGCCGCCGCGACAAACCGTGATCAACGGGTTTGTCCGCCGCTCAGACGGGCCAAACACGGTTTGGGTCAACGAAAAACCCGTGAGCGGAAACGCCGCGCGCGATGAATGGTTACAACCATCGGCGGTGAATTCTCCGGTGCGCGTGCAAAACTCAACCCGCTGAATTCGCCTGCGCTTATCACATCATGCGTGCAGTAACAATATCAATTAAATCAAGTAGTTATAAAAAGCAGCGCGGTGTCATACTATTGATACTACTAATTATTCTCGGCACGGGCGCGATGTACGCGCTCTTGCGAACACTGAACCAAAATAATCTGCAAACCGAGCGCGATAAAAAAACAACCGAAGCATTGGCATTAGCGAAACAGGCGTTGATTGGGTATGCGGTATCAATGAACTTACAGCCGACTGCAGCCGCTCGACCTGGAGATTTACCCTGCCCAGACCTTAACGATGATGGCAACAGTGACTCATCTTGCGGTAGCGCCGCTGGAAGCAGTCAATCGTCCCGACTTGGCAGGTTGCCATGGAAAACTTTGGATTTGCCCGATCTTCGGGACGGCTACGGTGAACGGCTCTGGTATGCGGTGTCGAACAATTTCAAAACAAATACTCGACGCGAACCGCTCAATCGCAACACATACGGGACTATCACGGTGCGCGACCCCGCCGGCAACGTGATCCATAATGGAACCAATACCACGGGCGCCATTGCGGTTATCATTGCGCCGGGCGCACCCATAACCCGGCTGGGTGTTTTGCAAGTGCGCTCTGGTGCGGGCGTAAATAGCCCCATCAATTATCTAGATATCGCTCAGAACGAAGACAATGCGGATTTTTCTGATGGTGCGCTTAATGGATTTATCCAAGGCGTTTTGAGCAATGCAGACAGTCTTGTGATTAATGACAAAATAAGTGTAGTTACTTACCAGGACCTGATGCCCTTGATAAACAAAAGGGTGGTCGGCGAGCTGAGTAAATGCCCTGACCCAAGCACTTGTAATATCTCACCCATCAGCACAAGCGGGTGGTGGGTTAGAAATAGTTGGTCTAGCATTTATGCTTTTCCTTGAATAGTTGTAACGATGCAAACTCATTCGCCCTATAACGATACTTTAAAATGTCTTGTAACTTGTCGAATTAATTTATATTTTTATATGCTTCAACCTGCGATAAATACGAAGAAGCAACATACCCACGGTTTCACATTGACCGAGGTTGCTATCGTATTGTTGATTATTGGCTTGGTCGCCGCCAGTATGCTCGGCCCACTATCCAAACAAATTGAACAAAAAAGAATTAGCGAAACCCAAAAGTTATTGGACGACAACCGGGATGCGTTACTCGGCTTTGCTGCAAGCCATGGTTATTTACCTTGTCCCGCAGTCTCGGCCACCGACGGCACCGAGGGGCCGCGTAGCGGCGGTGTGTGTAATAACCTCAGAGGATATTTGCCTTGGGTTGTATTAGGCACAACGAAATCGGATAGCTGGGGCCGATTGCTGCGTTACTCGGTTACCTCTCAGTTTGCAAACTCTGCGGTCAAACCGCCATTTTCAGCTGCGGGTGCGTACACTATTGTTTCGTCGTCTTCGCCTGTCACGAACCTGGCAACATTGGTGCCAGTTGTAATATTGTCCCATGGCGCCAACGGCAACGGCGCCACACTTGATAACGGCACGCCAACGACAAACCCATCGAGCACTAACGTTGATGAACAAACCAATCTCACTAGTACCACAACTTTCGTCAGTCGCGTGCCGACCGAAAATGCTGCCGCTACTGGCGGTGAATTCGACGATATCGTGACATGGATTTCGGTTCCTATTCTGTTTAACCGCATGGTCACGGCGGGTCAGTTGCCCGGATGAATATTCCGCTTCCAGAATATCTACACACGTCACAACATCCTGTGGCCGTGCTCGCGCTGGGGGTATTGCGCGAGGCCCTGAAAAATCGCCTGGCGCGGATGTTAATTGTGTTGATGGCGGTCGGTTTGGTGTTTGCGCTGTTTGTGAAACAGCTTGCCATCATGGAAAGTATTGCCATTGAAACCGCATTCATCGCCGCCCTCTATCGCTTTGGCGTGGTGTTCCTGTTGGCCGCGTTTATTGTTACATCGCAGATGCGTGAATTGAACGACAAGGGTTTGGATTTGTTGCTATCACTGCCCATCAGCCGCGCTGCGTTTTTCGCCGGCAAATTTCTTGGTTATGCGGTTTGCTCGATCCTAGTGGCCGCAGTTATTTCGCTACCATTATTTTTCCTCGCGCCCGCTACGCTGGTCTTTGCCTGGAGTATTTCGCTGGCGCTGGAATTGCTCATCGTTACCGCAGCCAGTTTGTTTTTTGTGTTGGCTCTGCCGCACAGCATGGGTTCCTTGTTATCGGTTTTCGGATTGTATTTGCTCGCGCGCATGATGCCGGCGTTGCAGTTGATGGGCGCGACTTCTCTGGTGGAAGTAAGCGGTATTTTGCGCCAGATCACCAACGGTATCCTCAACGCCATCGCTTTGCTCTTGCCGCGCCTGGATTTATTCACCCAAACTTCCTGGCTGGTAAATCAAACTGGCGGAATGACCGACCTGCCCACGCTCGCGCTGCAGACACTTATATATGCAACGCTACTCGTCGGAGCGGCAATGTTTGATCTTTATCGCAAGAATTTTTAATATGGCATGGCAACGTCCGCTGGTAATTGTTCCGCGCCAGATTATTTGGGTAGCTTGCGGCGCTTTGCTGTTACAAATCGGCCTGAATATTTCTCTGCCGCGAGCATCAGCCAAGGCACAAGCGCTACCGCCGCCGCCTTCGCTGCATACCCTTCACGTCAGTAGTCTGGGCGAGCCGATTGGGCTGGCGAAATTTTTGATGTTGAGTTTGCAGGCGTTCGATAACCAACCAGGGGTGTCATTGCCTTTCCGTGATCTGGACTATCCGCGCGTGCGCGATTGGCTGACACGCATATTGCAACTCGACCCGCACGGGCAATATCCGCTGTTATTCGCCAGCCACTTATATGCCGAGGTGCCGCAGCCCGACAAACAGCGATTGATGCTGGATTTTGTTTACCGGGAATTTTTGATCGACCCGAACCGGCGCTGGCCATGGTTGGCCCATTGCGTCATTATAGCGCGTCATAAATTGAACGACATGCCGCTTGCCGCGCAATACGCAGCGGCGATTCGACGTTATGCAACAGGGGCGAATGTGCCCGGGTGGGCAAAACAAATGGAGATTTTTTTACGCGCGGATATGAACGAAATTGAAACCGCGCGGGTGATGCTCGGCGGCTTGATTGATAGCGGTCAAATCACCGAGGCAAACGAACTACATTTTCTCACCCTCCAATTACGCAAGCTTGAATCGAGATTAAAATCATCTATTTCGGATATTGATGTAACTAATTGATTTAATTTATTATTTATAGGCATTCGGCCGGTTTCCTTGAAGACTTTAATTTGATTTTTTATTTTAATGGTTCTATATTGCGAATGAGACAGATTTTTTGCAGACTAGGTTTATTTATTTTGTTCCCGGACAGGAGGTTAAGATGAAAACATCCGCGAAAAGCCCGATTTATTTTGTATTGTTAATTGTTACCAGCTTAAGCGCCGGACTCGCGTTTGCGGGGCAAAATTGCCCCCCGAGGCTAAAATCACAATCCGTCCATATTTTGCCCGCGCCGGCTTTAGAAGAGCAACTTAAAGTTGAATCAGATGATGCCGACGCGAAAAAATTCCTGCAAGCAAAAAAACACGGGGTTCTCAACGCCGAACAATTTGCAGCGGCAAACCTGAAATGTTATGCGGCCTTGCACCGGGACCTGGACGGCCTGACAGCCGAAGACGGCTGCGAAGCCATGCCCAACTACACCGCACAGGCACGCCAGCATAAAATTTTTCGCTGACGGGTGATGGTTTTTTCGGCGGGTTGATTCAGAAAAACGCCTGGATCCCCGTCTGGGCTCGACCCAATATCAGCGCATGCACGTCGCTGGTTCCTTCATACGTATTCACCACTTCCAGGTTGAGCATGTGGCGCACCACGCCGTACTCATCCGAAATACCGTTCCCGCCCAACATGTCCCGTGCCATGCGCGCTATATCCAATGCTTTGCCGCATGAATTGCGTTTCATGATGGACGTAATTTCCACCGACGCGGTGCCTTCGTCTTTCATGCGGCCAAGTCGCAAACAGCCTTGCAACGCCATGGTGATTTCAGTTTGCATGTCGGCCAATTTTTTTTGTATTAACTGATTCGCCGCCAGTGGCCGGCCAAATTGCTTGCGGTCGAGTACGTATTGCCGTGCCGTGTGCCAGCAGAATTCCGCCGCGCCCAACGAGCCCCATGAAATGCCGAAACGCGCAGAGTCGAGACAAGTGAACGGGCCTTTCAAGCCCTTCACATTTGGCAGCAAATTTTCTTCCGGCACGAACACATTATCCATTACGACTTCACCGGTGAGCGACGCACGCAAACCCATCTTGCCGTGAATCGCCGGCGCGGACAATCCCTTCATGCCTTTTTCGAGAATGAATCCACGAATCACGCCGTCGTCGGTTTTCGCCCACACTACGAACACATCGGCAATGGGGCTGTTGCTGATCCACGTTTTTGCGCCGCTGAGCGCGTAGCCGCCTGCCACGTTTTTCGCCCGCGTCACCATCGAGCCAGGGTCGGAACCGTGATCGGGCTCGGTCAAACCGAAACAGCCGATCCACTCTCCCGTCGCCAGCTTGGGCAAATATTTTTTGCGCTGCGCTTCGCTGCCGAATTGGTAAATCGGTACCATCACCAGCGACGATTGCACACTCATCATGGAACGATAACCGGAATCGACGCGCTCGATTTCGCGCGCAATCAATCCGTAAGAAACATAATTCAAGCCCGAACCGCCGTATTCCTCAGGAATAGTCGCCCCTAACAAACCCAACGCGCCTATCTCGCGGAAAATACCCGCGTCCATTTTTTCATGACGAAACGCTTCGAGTACACGCGGCGCGAGTTTGTCCTGCGCATATTGCCGCGCCGTGTCGCGCACCATGCGCTCTTCCTGCGTGAGCTGTTGCTCGAGCAGCAGCGGATCGGCCCAATCGAATTGCGCTTTCATTTTTTCAGCTTTCATCTTACGCTCCTGACAAACGAACACTTACCGGCGTGCATAAAACTCATATTAAACAAAAAATCCCGCTCAGGGCGGGATTTTTATTTTGGTGGCCTGGGGCGGAATCGAACCACCGACACAAGGATTTTCAGTCCTCTGCTCTACCGACTGAGCTACCAGGCCATTTGTTCACACACTTTACTGCTGCTACAGATTTTGGCTGCGGCCGCTCGCAACTCTCGCCTAATTTCCTACGGAAGTTAGCCTACACCTCAATAAGGCGCTTCGCGCCGTATTGTCAGTCCTCTGCTCTACCGACTGAGCTGCCAAGGCCATTTGCATTGACCTCGCGCAAATGAGGCGTGATTATAGCCATAAATCAGCTTGAAGTCATTTGTTCTGCCTAGCAAAAATACTTGGCAAAAAAAACGCAGCCTTACGGCTGCGTTTTAACCAGACTACGCTGATATTAATGGTCAGCGTGTATATCCACGTCTTTGGTTTCTTTGACGAACAGCATGCCAATCACAAATGTGACGGCAGCGATCACGATCGGGTACCACAGGCCGGAGTAAATATTACCTTGGCTTGCCACGATAGCGAACGCAGTTGCTGGCAAGAAGCCGCCGAACCACCCGTTACCGATGTGATACGGCAATGACATGGAGGTGTAGCGAATTTTGGTCGGGAATAATTCGACCAGCATCGCCGCGATCGGTCCGTACACCATGGTCACGTAGATCACCATGATAGTCAGGATCGCAATCAGCACCCACCAGTTAGACGAACCCAAAGGAATCGGATCGGCCTTAGCGGGGTAGCCAGCTGCAGTGAGGGCTTCACGCAGTTCTTTTTCGAAACGGACTTTGTCTTCTTTCGCCGTGGGTGCCTTGGCGTCGTAGCCTGCTACGGCCTTGTCGCCAACCTTTACAGTAGCGACTGAACCGGGTGGGCTATCTACTTTGTCGTAATTCACGCCGGCGTTGGACAAGAACGAACGGGTGACGTCGCAAGCGTTGGTGAACACTTTGGTACCTGTCAAGTTCAACAACAGTCCGCAGTTAGCTGGATCCGACACCACGGTTACTGGCGATTTTTGAATCGCCGCTTGCAGTTTCGGGTTAGCGTAAGTGGTGAGTGCGTTGAACAAAGGGAAGTAAGTCAACGCGGCAATCAAGCAACCCGCCATGATGATAGGCTTACGGCCGATTTTGTCTGATAGCGCACCGAAAATAATGAAGAACGGTGTACCGATAATCAGCGACACTGCGATCAAAATATTCGCGGTCGGGCCATCCACTTTTAGGAACGTCTGCAGGAAAAACAGCGCGTAGAACTGGCCGGTGTACCACACCACCGCTTGACCGGCGGTAAGGCCGATCAGCGCCAGAATCACGATCTTGAGATTTTTCCATTGGCCGAAAGATTCGGACAACGGCGCCTTGGAGGTTTTGCCTTCGGATTTCATTTTCTGGAACGCTGGCGATTCATTCAGCGATAAACGTATCCACAACGACACGCCCAGCAGAATAATGGAAACCAGATACGGCAAGCGCCACCAGAATTCAGCAAATTTTTCTTCGCCGAAATAAGTACGCGTACCCAAAATCACCATCAGTGCCAGCAACAGGCCGACGGTTGCGGTGGTTTGGATCCATGAAGTGTAGAAGCCGCGCTTGGTGTGCGGTGCATGCTCAGCCACATAAGTTGCTGCGCCACCGTATTCGCCGCCCAGTGCCAAGCCTTGCAACAGACGCAAAGTGATGAGAATGATCGGCGCTGCAATACCAATAGCTGCGTAGTTGGGAATGACGCCAACGATGAAGGTCGACAAACCCATGATCATGATGGTGATCAGGAAGGTGTATTTACGACCGACGATATCGCCCAGACGACCAAACACAATCGCGCCGAACGGACGTACTGCGAAACCGGCAGCGAAAGCCAGTAACACGAAAATATCGCGCGTAGCGGGATCGAGTGCGGTGAAAAAATTCTTGGCGATAATCGCCGACATCACGCCGAATAGGTAGAAGTCATACCATTCGAAAATTGTACCCAGTGACGAGGCGAAAATAACTTTTTTCTCCTCGGAACTCATCGGGACGACTGCGTCCCCTTTTCTGTGAATTGCTACTGAAGCCATGTTGTATTCCTCCTGATGAATGTAAGTATTCAATGCCAAATTATTTTTTGCTTGCCCTTTGTACCGACGCCATGACGCTGAAAAAAATTTCAGTCATGCTTTTCTTATGGGCGGGCTACAGAGGCAATGCGTCCACGATATTTTTCACTGTCTTTTGCGGCTGCGCTTTTTGATTTCGCAGACAAAGACTAATCCGCACGGCTTACAGACTACTTACGAAACTCTTTGATTGCATTGCAACAATTTTGTTCTATTATAAATAGGCTCCAGCTTAGATAGTTAAAAACTTTAATATAATCAAATAGTTATTATCACTACGCGCGCTGGCGTATAGTTAAGGTCATAGAGAAATATTCAAGAAAGAAACGCCGTGCGAATTTTGATAGCTGAAGACGACGCTGTGCTGGCCGACGGTTTGCAAATGTCCTTGCGCAACGCCGATTACGCCGTCGATTGCGTCGCCGACGGTGCGCTGGCCGATCGTTTATTAAAAGACGAAGTGTATGACGTGATGATTCTCGATCTCGGCTTGCCCAAGCTAGATGGATTTGAAGTGTTAAAACGTTTACGCTCGCGCGGATCGAAATTGCCAGTGTTGATTTTATCAGCGCGCGAAGGCACGGAAGATCGCGTGCACGGCCTCGATCTCGGTGCCGACGATTATATGGTCAAGCCATTCAGCCTGCCGGAGATGGAAGCGCGCGTGCGTGCTCTGCTACGGCGAGGCATGGGCGCAACGCAATCTTTACTCATCCACGGTTCGCTCGCCTTTGATTCCGCCTCGCGCATGGCGGCAGTCGATGGCAAGCCATTGGATTTATCCGGCCGTGAAATCAGCGTGCTCGAAGTGCTGCTGCTACGCTCGGGCCGCGTGGTGAGCAAAGAACAATTGGTCGAACATCTCTACAGCTTTAACGAAGAAGTAGGCATGAATGCCATCGAAGTCTATGTGCATCGCCTGCGCAAAAAAATCGAAGGCGCCGGCGTCACCATCCGCACCGTGCGCGGCCTCGGTTATTTGCTCGACAAAGCCGGCCATCCCGGCGCCGAAGCCTAGTGGACGACGCTGCACTCGATCACCTCAGCCTACGCAGCCTGTTGCTAAACTGGCTTATGATGCCGCTGCTGGTGTTATTGATTTTTGCTTCGGCGGTCAGTTATCTCGCATCTATAAATTTCGCCAATCTGCCCTATGACCGCGCATTGTTTGAAGTCGCGCGTACACTCGCCGCTAACGTACACATCGTCGATAGCAAGCTCACCATGGACATACCGGTTTCTGCGCACAATATTTTGCTTAACGATCCGGATGATAAAATTTACTACAAAATTACTTTGGATGACGGTCGTCTGATCGCCGGTGAGACCTGGATTCCCTCTCCGGCAGGCATGGACGAACTGAATGATAAATATCTCACCGATGCCGAACTGCGTGGCGAAAGATTTCGTATTGTCACCCTGCGCATGACGCCGGATTTCGGCCCGGAATGGAAAGAGGCCAGTAGCGGCTTGTTGATACACGTTGCTGAAACCAACAACAAACGCCAGGCGCTGACGCGCAAGATACTCGGCACCATGATGATTCCGCAATTATTGCTGATCGCCCTCGCTGCGGGTGGTTTGTGGTTTGGTTTGAACCGCGGCATTTTCCCACTGAAAAATTTGCAGCGCACCTTGGCGCAACGCTCCGCGACTGACTTGAGTCCAGTCGAACTCAAGCAAGACATTCCTGAAGAAGTCGTGCCGCTGATTGCCGCGTTTAACGATATATTGCTGCGTATGCGCGGCGTGCTCGACGCGCAAAAACGTTTTGTCACTGACGCCGCCCATCAATTGCGCACGCCGCTGGCAGGATTGAAAACACAAGCTGAGTTGGCATTGCGCCTGGATGAACCAGCCAGCATCAAGCGCGCGCTGCGCCAGATTTTACAATCAGCGGAGCGTGGAAGTTCGCTTACCAATCAATTGCTCATGCTGGCCAGACACGAACCCGGCGATAATCCTGAACGTAAAACAGTCGCGGTGGATATGAACGAGATAGTAAAAAATACTTCTCTTGCCTTGGTCAACGACGCACTACGAAAAAATATCGATCTCGGTTTTGAGCCGTCGGCAGAACCGGCGTGGGTCATAGGCGACAGTTTAGGCATGACCGATATGCTAACCAACCTGCTCGACAACGCCATTCGTTACACTCATAGTAACGGCCGCGTGACAGCGCGGGTCAATTTATCCGATCACCAAGTATTGATAAGCGTGGAAGACAATGGCCCGGGGATTTCAGTGGCGGACCGTGAGCGCGTGTTCGAGCGCTTCTATCGCGTGCTCGGCAGCAACGAAACGGGCAGCGGCCTCGGCCTCGCTATCGTCAAAGAAATTGCACGCCTGCATCACGCCGAAATCAAACTCGACGATGCGCCGGGCGGACGCGGCACTTTGGTTAGCCTGCGTTTTACTCGCGCCGCTGCGCCAGCGACGAATATATTCATCGAAATGGAAATATCTTCAGCGGCCTGATTAAAAAAATTCCACGCCTGAATCCCGGCGACAGACATTTTTCTTCCGCGTATTATTTGTTGCATGAACTCGCATACCCACAAAACTTTATTCCGCGCATTGACTGAACGCGATGCGTCGTTTGAAGGCGTGTTTTATGCCGGCGTAAAAACCACGGGGATTTTTTGTCGGCCGACTTGCGCGGCGAAAAAACCGCTGGAAAAAAACGTCGAATTTTTTTCCACTTCGCGCGACGCGCTTTACGCCGGTTATCGCCCCTGTTCGCGCTGCCATCCACTCGAGCGCGTGCCGGAGCTGCCGGAGGTGGTAAAAAAATTACTCGCGGTAGTGGAGACTGCGCCGGATCAACGTCTGCGCGAGCAGGATTTGCACGACATGGATATCGACCCATCCACCGCGCGGCGACAATTCCTGCGCCATTACGGCATGACGTTTCATGCGTATCTGCGCGCGCGGCGCATGGGCCGCGCATTGCAACAAATCAAAAAAGGAGATTCCGTGATCGACACCCAAATTGAAACCGGTTTTGAATCCAGCAGCGGATTTCGCGCTGCCTTCGGCAAAATGTTCGGCACGCCGCCGCGCGACGCCAGCAAGGTCGATTGTATGTTGGCGAAATGGATTAACACTCCGCTCGGCGCAATGTTGGCGCTGGCAAATGACGACGGACTACATTTACTTGAGTTTGTTGATCGACGCGGATTGGAAAATGAAATCGAACGCCTGCGCAAAAAACAAAGCTGCGTCATCGTTCCCGGCCCGCATAAATACCTGGGAAAAATATCAATTGAATTAGATAGTTACTTCAAAGGCGAATTAAATAAATTTACTACGCCTTTTGTATTATCCGGTTCCGATTTTCAGCTCGCGGTATGGAACGAGTTGCAAAAAATTCCTTTCGGCACAACGCGCAGCTACGCGGAAATGTCACAACGCATCGGCAATCCCAAAGCTGTGCGCGCGATGGGACGCGCCAATGGCGACAACGTGCTCTCCATCGTCGTGCCCTGTCATCGCGTCATCGGTGCCGACGGCTCGCTCACCGGCTACGGGGGCGGTTTGCCGCGCAAGCAGTGGTTGCTGGAACATGAACGCAAATTCTCCCCTCAATTAATCAGGCTTAAATAAATAGTATTTATAGTTAACAGGTTATATGTTTCACGTTTACACAAATCAAAACTGGGTCTAGGATAAATACACTGTTGCCTGTAGGCGAATAGCATAGTTTCTGTAGGCTAAACCCAAGGAGGATTTCATGTCTGACGCAACCAAAGCCGCATCGGACTGGCTATCAAAATTCGGCGCTGCACTGGGCAAAGGTGACATTAGCGTCGCAAGTAATATGTTCGACGACGATTGTTACTGGCGCGATCTAGTCACCTTTACCTGGAATCTCAAAACGCTCGAAGGCAAAGCGCAGGTCAAAGAGATGCTGACGGCCACGCTCGCCAATACTAAGCCCGCCAACTGGCAGATCGAAGGCGACGCGACCGAAGCTGGCGGCGTCAACGAAGCATGGTTTACTTTTGAAACCGCGACAGCACGCGGCAAAGGCTTATTGCGCCTCAAGGGCGACAAGTGCTGGACGTTGCTCACCAGTATGACGGAGCTGAAAAAATTCCCGGAGAAAAAAGGCGAGACGCGCATCCCGGGCGCACAACACGGCATCGTGCAAGATCGTAAAAATTGGGCCGAACTCAAAGCGCAGGAAGAAGCGGAATTGGGTTACTCCAAGCAACCCTATTGCGTGATCATCGGCGGCGGTCAGGGCGGCATTGGTCTCGCGGCGCGGTTGAAACGTCTCGATGTACCGACCATCATCATTGAAAAAAATAAACGCCCCGGCGATTCGTGGCGCAATCGTTACAAGTCGTTGTGTCTGCACGATCCGGTGTGGTATGACCATTTACCTTACTTGCCGTTTCCCGATAACTGGCCAGTGTTTTCGCCCAAAGATAAAATCGGCGACTGGCTGGAAAGCTATACCAAGATAATGGAGCTGAATTATTGGGCCAGCACCGAATGCAAAAGCGCGCAGTACGACGAAACCAAACAGGAATGGACGGTGATCGTCGAACGCGAAGGCAAGCCGGTGACCTTGCGACCCAAGCAACTGATATTGGCCACAGGCATGTCCGCCGTCCCCAACCAGCCCAAGCTGCCGGGTGAAGAAAATTTCAAAGGCACGCTGGTGCATTCGAGCAAATTCACTAACGGCGAAGCGTATCGCGGTAAAAAATGCGTCGTGGTCGGGTCAAACAATTCGTCGCATGACATCTGCGCCGATTTGTGGGAACACGGCGCGGACGTGACCATGCTGCAGCGCTCATCGACACATATCGCCAATTCGGAATCGCTGATGGATTTAGCGCTGGGCGGGCTGTATTCGGAACAGGCGGTGAAAAACGGCGTTACCACCGATAAAGCGGATTTAATATTCGCCTCGGTGCCGTACAAAATTATGCATACCTTCCATATTCCCATGTATGAGGAAATGAAAAAACGCGATGCGGATTTATATAACCGGCTCGAGAAAGCCGGCTTCATGCTCGACTTCGGCGACGATGGTTCGGGACTGTTCATGAAATATTTGCGTCGCGGCTCAGGCTACTATATCGATGTGGGCGCGTCTGACCTGGTTGCCGACGGTAAAATTAAACTGAAAAGCGGCGTCAATATCACCCAGGTAAAAGAAAAATCCGCGGTGTTATCCGACGGTACGGAATTGCCCGCTGATTTAATCGTCCTCGCCACCGGATACGGCTCGATGAACGGCTGGGCGGCGAAACTGATTTCAAAAGACGTGGCCGACAAAGTGGGCAAATGCTGGGGCCTCGGTTCCAACACCACCAAAGACCCCGGCCCGTGGGAAGGCGAGCTGCGCAATATGTGGAAGCCGACGCAACAGCCATCGCTGTGGTTCCATGGTGGCAATCTGCATCAGTCCCGCCACTACTCTCAATTTTTGTCGCTGCAAATCAAAGCGCGCAAGGAAGGAATACCTACTCCGGTGTATGGCATGGGGCAGGTGCATCACATAAGTTGAGTGAATACGGTAGTTTCTCCAATTAACAGCGCGGGACGGCATAGATAGTTTATTTTAGTCCTGAAATCTCCCATGCCATCCCGCGCTACAAAAGGAGCAATAACTCGTGGGGACTGTATGAAGTTCGCATCCATATTATTTAAATGTTCGCTAACACAATTCCTGAAACTCGGCATGATCGCCGCAGTTCTGGTACTTGCCGCGTGCAGTAGCGGCAGGACAAGCACGCCACCACCGGCCACAGCAAACAACAAACTCGAAGTAGTGTCGAAACCGGGCGAGTTTGTCGCGCAAGTAAAAACATTGTTAAATAAGCGGCGCGCTGCTGGTGTTACGTCAAATGATGTCATTATGACGACCGGCATGCCGGTACCGGCTGGTGTGCCGGCGCCTTCATCTGTGTCAGTACCCGCTTACTCATCAACCATCCGCCAGGAAGCTGCGGTCGATGAAGACGACCTGGTAAAAACCAATGGCCTCACCATCTATAGCTTTAGCGGCATGTTAAGTGGGGCCGATGCGCCGACGTTACAAGCCCATCAGCGCAATATCGACGGCAGCCTTACCGAGATCGGCTCAATTAAATTGGGAGGCACGAGTTCATACCAGTCTCCACACGGCTTACTGCTTACGCCGGACTCGAAGCGGCTGTTAAGTCTGCGCTCACAAGACAACTATTCGGCCCCATCTTGTCCGGCTGGCGCTTTGTGCCCAGCATACGTGATGGTTGATAGAAACATCGGCCTGGATCTATTTAACACCAATAGCAACGGCTCCCTTGGCTCAAGCGTTCAGGTGGAAATACAGGGATATTTGATTGCCGGCCGTATGATTGGCAACTTCGCCATCCTGGTTTCTTCCCACTATCCACGTCTGCAAGCGGAGTTAATGCAAACCCAGGAACAGCGTGATGCTGCTTTCAACAATTTGACTGCGGCAGAAATATTGCCCAACGTGCGCATTAATGGCGGCGCACCCCAGCCACTCATGGCTGATACTCAGTGCTTTACGCAGGTTGCCAATACTTCAAACGATATTACCATTACCACTATCACCGCTATTGATCTCAGTGCGCCAGGTTTCAGCCAAAGTAGCCGCTGCTTCCTCGGCGGCACCGAAGCGGTTTATGTTGCTCCGAACAACGTTTATCTCTCTACTTCGCGTTACCCTCAGATCAAATACGACCAGCAACTGGCACGCTGGATTTACCCCGATGCCAGCGAATTCCGTACTGACATCCACAAATTCGCCATCGACGGCAACGCAGTCAGTTATCGCGCCAGCGGCGATGTTGCCGGACATTTGGGCTGGAGTCGCGAACGCAATTCTTACCACCTAAGCGAATACAATAATGATTTGCGCGTAGTGACGTTTACAGGAATAACCGGCTGGGGATCACTGGACGATGCGAGCAACCCCAAGGCGCCGCCGCCTTCGCCCGCGACCCTCAGCATATTGCGCGAAACCGACGGAAAACTTGACGCCGTTGCGACCTTGCCCAATGCCCGACACCCGGAACCCATCGGCCTGCCGAACGAACAAGTATATGCCGTGCGATTTATGGGCGACCGCGGGTATGTGGTAACGTTTCGCCGCACCGACCCGTTGTACATCCTCGACTTGCACAACCCTGCCGATCCGCTGCAAGCCGGCGAAATAAAAGCTAGCGGATTTTCGGATTATTTATTTCCGATGGCTAACGGTTTGTTGCTGGGCGTGGGCAAAGAGGCAGACGTAAGCGGAATGGTGCAGGGTGTGAAGGTGAGTTTGTTCGATGTGAAATCCGCCAGCCAGCCGCGCATAATGGACTCACTTACTTTCGGCGGACGCGGCTCGAATAGCGCATTGGATTATTCCAGTCATGGCATCAGCATGATGAGCTTTGGCAACACCAAGCGCATTGCGCTGCCATTGCAGCTAACCGAGGTTGGCTCGCAAAACTTTCAAACCGCCGCCCACTATTTGCAAAAGCTCGAGGTCAACGAACAGGCCGGCACGCTACGCATGCTGGACAACGTCAGCGCGCCTGCAGGCAGTTTTGACAGTCTTTATCATGAGCGTGCGCTGCACATCGAGGAGCAGGTGTATTACTACGCGAACGGCGGGTTTAACTACGCAAATTGGTAGTTTTGGATTTAGGGTGATTCAGCAAAAGCGAGCAAGCTGCGAGCATTGGCAACAAGATAAGTGAAAAGACAGTAGGTGCGCCGACTATGGCTGATGCAATAATCGCCGCAGCCCAGAGAATAACGTTTGAGATGAAATGTTTTCGATTCATGACGGTCTCCTTTGACGTGTATTACTGATTAAATAATACTCCAAGAATAATACATTGCAACTACAGCATCTCCATAAACGGGGTTAACACTCCTACATAAAACAAAACCCCGCCGAACAGGCTGTGTGAAAAGTCAGGCCGATCTCATCGCGAGATGAGGTCGGCCTTATAGAATGAGCTATACGCAATTAATTTGATGTTGGGAGGGGTAATATGATCCCTAAATCAAGTGCTAGAGCGACTTTTCACACAGCCTGCGAAGCGGGGTTTTGTTTTTTTGGTGCTTGGTCAAAATGGTTCATGACCAGACTTTGGATAACGCGCCAGAGCTAGGCGCATGAGCGCAGATAGTACAATGTAGTACAGCAAGCTCATGCAACAACGCTCTGGCGCGTTAGGCGAAGTATGGAATTACATGTCCATGCCGCCCATCCCGCCCATCCCGGCGCCGGAAGCGCCGCCGTCCTTCTTCTTCGGCCGGTCGGCGATCATCGCCATGGTGGTGAGCATCAGCGAGGCCACCGACGCGGCGTTCTGGAGCGCCGTGCGGGCCACCTTGGTCGGGTCGATGACCCCGGCCTTCACCAGGTCCTCGTACTCGCCGGTTTGGGCGTTGAAGCCGAAGTTCTGCTCCTTCGACTCCTTCACCTTGTCGACGATGATCGAGCCCTCCCAGCCGCCGTTC
>JBAVRP010000053.1:0-18193 GCA_049695115.1 Burkholderiales bacterium
TGAGGGATGAGGGATGAGGGATGAGGGATGAGGGATGAGGGATGAGGGATGAGGGATGAGGGATGAGGGATGAGGGATGAGGGATGAGGGATGATTTTTGACTCCTAACGTAGCTCGCCCTTCGAAGAAAGTTATAGTTCACCCTCTTGCGACAAAAAAACCAAAACAAAAAGTGGCGCGGAGGGCTCGCCCTCTTTTGGTTACTTTTCTTGGCGAAGCAAGAAAAGTAACTAGCCGCCGGCTACCCCGGCAAAAATTATGCGACCAACCATTTAAGTGAAATCTTTGCAAGCACACGTCGAACGCCCTACAATTTTGTTCCACCATTTAAAGACAAACCATGCCCGAACTCCCAGAAGTCGAAACCACTCTCCGCGGCCTTACGCCACACCTTGAAGGCCAAATAATAAAAGGTGTGGCGATTCGCAACGCGGGTTTGCGCTGGCCGATTCCTGCTCACCTCAATAAAACCATCAGCGGTTTACAAATAAATTCCCTCACACGCCGCGCAAAATATATTTTGCTCGATTGCGGGGATGGGCATTTGTTGTTGCATCTCGGTATGTCGGGTAGTTTGCGCGTGCTGACGCATAACACCGCTGCAGAAAAACATGATCACTTTGATTTGATTCTGGCGAGTGGAAACATCATGCGCCTCACCGATCCGCGCCGCTTCGGCGCGGTGTTGTGGGTGGAAGGCGATCCGCTGCAACATAAATTGTTGCGCGACTTGGGCATTGAGCCACTGGGGAAAAATTTCGACAGCGAATGGTTGTTCCGCGCCACGCGTAATCGAAAAGCCGCGATCAAGTTAGTGTTGATGGACGCGCATACCGTGGTTGGTGTCGGCAACATTTACGCCAGCGAAGCCTTGTTTCACGCGGGCATCCGCCCGACGCACAGCGCTAGGCGCGTCACGCGCGCGCAATGCGAGTTGCTGGTGAAATCGATTAAGGCTACGCTGAAAGAATCCATCAAGGCCGGCGGCAGTACCTTGCGCGATTTTGTCGGCAGCAGCGGCGAGCCCGGCTATTTCCAGCAACAATATTGGGTGTATGGTCGCGACGGCCAACCGTGCCGCCGTTGCGATAGCCTTATTCGCCTTCTGCGCCAGGGCCAACGAGCAACTTTTTATTGTCCAAACTGTCAGAAATAATTAAATTAAATCAAATAGTTATCTAATAACGTAAATTGTACGCCTTACGCTTTTGGTTTATTTATTCAACGACTTAGCTTAGACTTTGTGACTCGGTTACTATAATTCGAACAGCCATGCATCGCGCACCTCTCGACACTTTATTACAGCAGTTTTTCAATTGGCGTGTGCAGCTCTCGCGTGAGTTGCAGACGCTGCATGATTGGTTGCGCACGGAAAAACTCGACAACGTATCGCTGGCGGAGAAAATCCCGCGCCTGCTGCATAAGTTGGAGCAGGAAAAAATAACCATTGCGGTGGTAGCGGAATTTTCCCGCGGCAAAACCGAGTTGATCAACGCACTGTTCTTCGCCGACCTCGGCCAGCGACTGCTGCCTTCGGGCGCGGGGACAACGACGATGTGTCCGACAGAAATATTGTACGACCCGTCGATTGCGCCCGGCCTACGGCTGTTGCCGATCCAGACGCGAGAAAGCCACGAAAACCTTTACGAATTCAAAAATAATTGGGATTCCTGGTCCGCGATTGATTTCGACATGAAGAACCCGGACTCAGTGTCCGAAGCATGTCAGGCGCTGGCGGAAACCATACTGGTGAATGTTGAAACGGCAGAGCGCTATGGCCTCTACGACTCAAGTTCCGGCGACACCGCGTTGATTGAAGGCGGCATGATCGAAATTCCTCGCTGGCGCCATGCGGTATTCAACTATCCGCATCCGCTATTAAAACAAGGATTGGTGATCGTCGATACCCCCGGCCTCAACGCCATCGGCACCGAACATGAGCTGACGCTAAGCACCATTCCCAACGCCCATGCGATTTTATTTATTTTGGGCGCCGACACCGGTGTGACCAAATCGGATCGCGCCATGTGGCAGGATCATATCGCCAGTGCGGGCATCGCGCGCGGCAATTGTGTGGTGGCGCTGAATAAAATCGACACTATGTGGGATGACTTGCGTCCCGCTAAGCATTACGCGTCCGATGTGGAGCAACAGGTAAAAAAATCCGCGCAACTGCTGGGCATTTCAACCGAGCGGATTTTCCCGGTATCCGCGCAAAAAGGGCTTATCGCGCGTATCCAGAAAAACGCCGCACTGCTGGAACGCAGCCGCTTGCTCCCGTTGGAAAAAGCGCTGGCGCAGGAATTGCCCCAGGCCCACCACACCGTAATGCAGCTCGCATTCAAGGCAGAAGTCGAAGATTTATTACGCCGGATAGAATTAGACTTGCAGTCGCGTCAGGATGATTTCAACCAGCGGCTGCGCGAAGTTTCATCCTTGCAAGGACAAAACCGCGCCACCCTGATGACCAGCGCAGAAGATGCCGCATCGGCGATGGAATCGTTCCGCCGCGTGGCCGAGCGGTTTGAAAAACTCAATGTCATCATCACCCGTCAGGGCCACGGCTTGCTCAATACGCTGGATCCCGAGCTGTGGCAATTGCAGATCAATGCTACGCGCAAAAAAATGCAGTCGAGTATTTTCAGCAAAGGTGTTGTCGATTCCATGAAGGATTTCTTTGCCGATTCCCATGCCAACCTGGAATCCGCACGCGACCAGGCTGACGAACTGCACGGCCTGGTTGGGGCTATTTACGAGCGTTTTGCCAACGAGCACGGCTTCCGCCAGCCGGTGCCCGAGCGCGTGCCATTCGACCGCTATTTCGCGCAACTGGAATGGCTGGAGCAAAAACTCGACATGCGATTCAGCAGCGTGATACGCGTTCTGACCACCGCCAAGTCGGCGTACACGGGCAAATACTTCGATGCTCTCGCCGGCAACGTGCAGGAGTTATTTCAGAGCGCGCGCCAAGACACCGAGGTCTGGCTTCAGGACATCATGCGCCCGCTCGAATCGGAGGTGCATTCGCGCGGTGAACGGCTGGCGCAACGCGAACAGCAGGTGGCGGAGGCAGCGCAAAGCGGCCAGGGCGTGGAACAGCAAATGCAGGCCATGGAGTCTGAAATTAAGCGCTACACAGCGCAGAAAATCAGGCTTGCCGACATTCGCACCAAACTCGAAAAAATCCTGCCCGAAGACTCCAATTGGTGGGATCAGGGCGAAGCAGCCTGATTTTCTCGCCGATTCTGCTGGCTTTTCCCAATACTGTTAGCGCTCGCTAACTAATAATATATTGATTTTATTGTATTTTTAGACGCGCAATTTTACTTCTGCCAATCAACGATATATCTGCGATTTGTGAGGCGGCTCACAGACCGAAACGCCGCCGCTCAGTAGTATGTCTGGATGCTTGCCGGGTTGTTTGCGCCGACATTACGTAAGCCTCGCAAATTTCCTCGGTAAGCCATCATGTAAGACGAACAAACCAGTTCAAAATTAAGGTTCAACCATGAGCAAACCGAATTCCACCCTCGTCAGCAGTCCGAAATCCACTTTGCTGCGCAGCCCCCTAGGCACGCTGGTGAAAAACCCAACTGCTTCGTACATCTCGCGCCCCGCCTCGACGCATATTTCGGGATTGATGGAACGTTTTTTCCACTGGCGTTATGAGTTGTCGCTGGAACTGGAATCGGTACGCAAATGGCTGGACAGGCAACTGCTGCGCAGCCCGGCAGTGGACGATAAAATCGCGCAGCTACTGCACAAGCTGGCGGAAGAAAAAATCACCATCGCCATTGTCGCGGAATTCTCCCGCGGCAAGTCCGAGCTGATTAACGCGATATTTTTCGCCGACTTCGGCCGCCGCCTGCTGCCTTCCGGCGCGGGCACCACAACCATGTGCCCGACGGAACTGATGTGGGACGACCGCTTCGAACCAGGCCTGCGATTGCTGCCGATTGAAACCCGCGAGACCACGCAATCGCTTTACGATTACAAAAAAATAAGCAATGCATGGCAAACTTTCCCCTTCGACATCGACCGCCCGGATACCATTTCCAACGCCTGCAAACACCTGGCGGAAACTACACAGGTCACGCTCGAAATTGCGGAAAGTTATGGCCTCTACGACCCCAACGCCGAAGACCAACCGCAAATCAAAAACGGCATGATCGACATTCCGCGCTGGCGCCATGCGATTTTCAATTTTCCCCACCCACTGTTGAAACAAGGCTTGGTGGTACTCGACACGCCGGGGCTGAACGCCATCGGCACCGAGCCGGAACTTACCATCAACATGATTCCCAACGCCCACGCCGTGTTGTTCATCTTAGGAGCGGACACCGGCGTGACCAAATCGGACCGCGCGATCTGGAACGAGCACATAGTCGGCTCGGGGCTCGCGGACAAAAACTGCATCATCGCGTTGAATAAAATCGACGGCATGTGGGACGAATTGAAAGCCCCAGCGGCCATAGACGCGGAAATCGCCAGCCAGGTGAGCAAGACCGCCGAGATGCTGAACCTACCGCCAGCACGCATATTCCCGATTTCGGCGCAAAAAGGACTGGTGGCGAAAATCAATCAGAATCATGCGCTGCTGGACAAAAGCCGCCTGATGGCGCTGGAAAAAGCCTTGTCGGAAGAACTGCCGCTGACGCATAGCGGCTTGATGCAAGCCGACATTAAGAAAGACGTAGCGGAATTATTCATGCGCATCCAGGGGGCGCTCGACGGCCGTCGCGAGAGCGTCATCGACGAACGCAAAAAACTCGAATCCTTGCGCGGCAAAAATCGCGAAATGACCGAACTGTCCGTCATCGAGTCGCGCAATATCCGCGAATCTTTCGACCGCGTATCGGATCGTTTTAATAAATTGCAGTCGGTCATCAGCCGCCAGGGACGCGAACTGATGAATACTCTTGATGTAAGCGTCGTGCGCGAACAGGCTGAAGCGACGCGGCAGAAAATGATCGCCAGCACCTTCAGCAAAGGCGTGGTCGATACCATGCGCGACCATTTCAAGGCGGAAAAACATAACCTGGAACAAGCGTGCGATCTGGCAGACGAAATCCATACACTGGCCGAATCGATTTACCAGCGCTTTATTGAAGAACATAACTTCAAGCAAAGCGTGCCGGCGCCGCTGTCATTCGACGGACACTTCCGCGAAATCGAACGCCTCGAAGCCAAGCTCAACCAGCGTTTCGGCAACACGCTGCGCATCATTACCCAGGCCAAGACGACGTACACGGAAAAATTCTTTATTGCACTGGCGAACCAAGTGGTCATGATGCATGAGTTCGCGCTGGACGAAACCAAAGCGTGGATGAACGCCATCCTGATGCCGCTGGAAAGTGAAGTGCGCGTGCGCCGCATGTGGCTCACCCGCCGTGAAGAAGACATTGGCCGCGCGCAAGGCGCCAGCCACATTCTCGAACAAGGTATTACTTCCCTTGATAGTGAAGAGCGCGTCTCTATTCGTCAATTGGGAGAACTCAGTGAACTGCGCGGCAAGTTCGGCGCCGCCATGAACCGGGAGGATATGCAAGTTGATCAAGTAGCTGTTGGCCAGTAAGTAATTTTTACCTGCTGAAATAAAAACGCCATGCTCGCGCATGGCGTTTTTATTCATAACTATATAATTATATTGAATATTTAAGCTATTTTCTGCAACAATAAATATTTTGCGTATAACTGTTCTTTAGTTTCCACTACATCCGGGTTCAACGGTATGCAATCGACGGGACACACTTCAACACACTGCGGCGTGTCGTAGTGGCCAACGCATTCGGTGCATTTTGTCGGGTCGATGAAATAAATTTCGGGGCCTTGTGAAATGGCCTGGTTGGGGCATTCGGGTTCGCATACATCGCAGTTGATGCATTCATCGGTGATCATTAAAGACATCGGTTTACCTTATTTATTGATACGCGTGCGCAAACGGTCATTCACCGCCTTGGGCACGAACTGGCTCACGTCGCCGCCGAGGCCGGAAATTTCGCGCACGATGGTGGCGGACACAAACATGTATTCGTCCGACGGTGTGAGAAACAGGGTTTCGACACCGGGAAGCAGCTTGCGGTTCATTCCGGCCATCTGGAATTCGTATTCAAAATCCGACACAGCGCGCAGGCCGCGCAAAATCACGGTCGCGCCGCTTTGGTGCAAAAATTCGCTGAGCAGCCCGCTGAAGCCGACTATTTGCACGTTGGGGCAATCTTTCAAGGTTTCGCGCGCCATGGCTATGCGTTCTTCCAGAGTGAAAAACGGTTTTTTCGCTTTACTGTCGGCGACGGCGAGCACCACTTCGCTGAATAATCTCGACGCACGGCGCACGAGGTCATCGTGGCCCAAAGTGAGCGGATCGAAGGTTCCGGGATAGACGGCTCTTATCATGACTCTTCTTTCTCTGTTAACCCAATCAACGCGAAATGTACTTGTCCGGCGCGGCTATTTTTGATTATCTGCCAAGGCGCGTTAATCACCAAGGGTTTGTCGTCTTCCAGATAGACCAAACCATCCGCTTTCAACGCCGGTGGCAGCGACTTTAACAGCTCGGCGTGCAGTTCCTTTTCATACGGCGGGTCCAGAAAAACCACATCAAACGCTTCCGGCTTACCACGTAGGTATTGTAAAGCATCGCCGTGATGAATCTGCAGATTTTGCGCGGCCAGTTTTACGCCGTTTTGTTTCAACGACTCCGCCGCGTGGCGATCAGCCTCGACCATGGTGACTTTGTCCGCGCCTCGGGATAAAGCCTCAAAACCCAACGCGCCGGAGCCGGCGAATAGATCAAGACAGGTTTTCCCGCGCAAAGTCTGGCCGAGCCAATTGAACAGGGTTTCGCGCACGCGATCCGGAGTGGGACGCAATCCTTCCGTGTCAGGAAATTCGACCAGGCGGCTGCGCCATTCGCCGCCGATGATGCGCAGGCGATTCATTTTTGTTTTTTGTCCGGGCAAAGGTAGCCCCCCCAATGCACGATTAACGTTAGAATATTAACCCATCGAACACCCTTTCCGTCAGCCCCTTCAATGTTCAGTTTTTTCAAGTCCAAAAGCGATAAAAACAAGGCTGTCGAACCGCCTGTTCCCGCTATGGTCGAAATCGCGGAAAACCCTGTAGAAAAAACCAGTTGGACCGCGCGTCTCAAAGCCGGCCTCACACGCACACGTGAAAGTTTAAGCGGCAAACTCGGCAACATTTTTTCGCGCGGCAAAATTGATGACGAGTTATACGACGAACTCGAAACGATTTTGCTCACAGCCGATGTCGGCATAGTCGGTACTGAGAAACTGCTGACAGATTTACGCGCGCTAGTGAAAAAAGAAAAACTTACTGAAGCCGCTGACATTAAACCTGCGTTGCAATCGGTGTTGCTGGATTTGCTGCAACCTCTCGAATCGCCGCTGGATGTCAGCACCGCGAAACCGTTTGTGATCATGCTCGCCGGCGTCAACGGCGCGGGCAAGACGACCACTATCGGCAAGCTCGCCAAGCTGTATCAATCGCAAGGCAAGACAGTTTTACTCGCGGCGGGCGATACGTTTCGTGCGGCGGCGCGTGAGCAATTACAAGTGTGGGGCGAGCGTAACGGCATTACGGTGGTGATGCAGGAAAAAGGCGATTCGGCTGCGGTGATTTTCGACGCAGTGCAATCGGCGAAAGCCAAAGGCATCGACATCGTGCTCGCCGATACCGCCGGACGTTTGCCGACGCAATTGCATTTGATGGAAGAAATCAAAAAAGTCAAACGCGTTATAGCCAAAGCCCTGCCCGGCGCGCCACACGAGACGCTGCTGGTGCTCGACGCCAACACCGGGCAGAATGCCGTGCAACAAGTCAAAGTATTCGACGACGCACTGAAATTATCCGGCCTCGTCATTACTAAACTGGATGGCACGGCGAAAGGCGGCGCGATTGCCGCCATCGCCGCTGCGCGACCGATACCTGTGCGCTACATCGGCGTAGGCGAACATATTGAAGATTTGCGCCAGTTCAAGGCAAAAGATTTTGTGGAAGCTCTGTTTGAATAATCGAAAATCGGATTAAACGGAAGTGATTGATTTTAATAATGTTTCAAAGCGTTATGCCAATGGCTTCGAGGCGTTAAAACATATTTCGCTTAAAATAAATAAAAGTGAAATGGTTTTCATCACCGGCCATTCCGGCGCGGGGAAATCGACCTTGCTAAAACTCATCGCTGGCATAGAACACGCCAGCCACGGCTCGGTGATTGTGAGCGGGCAAAATGTCGGCACGCTGCGCGAATCGGCATTAGCGGTCTTGCGGCAGAATCTCGGCCTGGTGTTCCAGGATCACAAGTTATTATTCGACCGCAACGTGTTTGAGAATATCGCGCTGCCGCTTTACATTGGCGATTACACGCCAAGCGAAGTTGCCAAACGCGTGCGCGCGGCGCTTGATAAAGTCGGCCTGCTCGGCCGGGAAAAACATAACCCGGTGATGTTATCCAGCGGCGAACAACAACGCTTATGCATCGCGCGTGCAATAGTAAACCGCCCATCAATATTGATCGCCGATGAACCTACGGGCAATCTCGACACGGAGTATGCGACGCAAATTGTCGACCTGTTCAAATCATTCAATCAAGTCGGCGTAACGACGTTGATCTCGACGCACGATGCGGCAATGATTGAAAAACTCAAGCCGCGCACGATTCACCTCGACCACGGCATGCTCACTCCATGACCGCCTGGCTGAGACAACACCAGCGTGCCTTCGTCGCTGCATGGCGACGCATGGTGCAACAGCCATTGGTCAGCGTTTTCAGCGTGCTGGTGATCGGCATCGCGCTTTCGCTGCCGACAGCATTATTCGTAGCGTTGCAAAATTTCAACGCGCTTGCTGGACACGTCAACCCGGAGCCCCAGTTGTCCCTTTATATGTCCACTGGCGCGACAGCAGCGGAAGTGCAGCAGACTGAAGCGCAATTAAAATCGCGCGCTGATGTCGCAAGCTATCGTTTTATCGCCCGCGACGAAGCGTTGAAGGAGCTTAAAAACAACGCCGGGCTCGCTGACGTACTCACAACTCTGGAAAAAAATCCTTTGCCTGATGCATTTATCATCCGCGCCAAAAGCAGCAAACCGGAATCGCTTGCGGCTATGCGCGAAGAATTTTTGAAATGGCCCAAGGTCGAGCATGTGCAACTGGATTCGGCTTGGGCAAAAAAACTCGTCAGTCTGAATAATCTGGCGCAAAAAACGGTGTTTCTGTTGGCGCTGATTTTCGGCATCGCCCTTGTCGCCGCTACCGGCAATACCATCCGCTTGCAAATCCTCACGCAAAAAGATGAAATCGAAGTGGGCAAACTGATCGGCGCTACCAATCCTTTTATTCGCCGGCCTTATCTTTATTTCGGCGCGATGCAGGGCTTATTTGGTGGATTATGTGCGTTGGCGATTGTATTTTTTTCCGCGCACTGGCTAGGCGCGAATCTTGTCGAATTATTGCAACTCTATGAAACCGACTTTCACATCACGCCGCTCCCGTTGCGAAATAGTGCGTTGATCGCCGGGCTGTCGGCGTTGCTCGGCTGGCTCGGCTCTTATGGTTCAGTGGGAATGTATCTAAGGAAAATTCTTGTGCGATAGTTATAAGCTGGCATGACAAATAGCGTGTTGACGGAAACTGCCATATCGGCATGTCCAATATAGCTGTAATGTGTTGATTGTATTTATTTTATTTCCTTCTTTTAACTCTTGGATCTGATATGTTCATTGATACTCGCCAACAAAGTGAAGGCACAACAGTTGAAACCACCGTTTGCATTATCGGCGGCGGCGTGGCCGGCATCACCATCGCGTTGGAGTTGGAAAAAAAAGGCATCGCCTGTGTGCTATTGGAAAGCGGCGGCCACGAGGCGGATGATGCCACGCGCGACTTATATCGCGGCGAAAATGTTGGCTTGCCTTATGACTTTGCCGACGGTTGTCGCAGCCGCTTTCTCGGCGGCAGCAGCAATTGCTGGGGCGGCTGGTGCCGTCCGTTTGAAGACATCGATTTCAAACAACGTGATTGGGTCGCCAATAGCGGCTGGCCATTCGGCCAGGAAGAAGTCGCGCCGTATTACGCGCGCACGCACGAGCTTTTGCAATTAGGACCGGTAAATTACGACTCAGCTTTTTGGGTGAAGGCGGTCAATCGTGCTGACGTGCAACTTTTGCCGTTGACGAAAAATAAGATCGAAGATGTACTGATTCAATTCAGCCCGCCAGCCCGGTTTGGCAAGGTGTATCACGACGAGCTTTCCAAAGCCAAATTCAGCAGCGTTTATTTGTATGCCAACGTAGTGAATATTGAAACCGATGCCGGCGGACAATCTGTCAAAAGAGTCCATGTAAAAACATTATCAGGCCGCAGCATCAGCGTACACGCCAAACAATTTGTTCTGGCTGCTGGCGGAATAGAAAATGCGCGCCTGTTACTGGCGTCGAATAAAATCCAGTTGAATGGCATTGGTAATCAGCACGACGTGGTGGGCAGATATTTCATGGACCATCCGCGCATCTATTGGGGAAAAATTACGCCCAAGGACCCAAAGTACCGTAACAAATTATTCGATCATAAATTTCATTATCTGAATAAAGCCGTCGCTGCCAACGGTACTTATATTGCGGGTAATTTCAAACTAAAATCTGATGTGCAAAAAGAAGAGCGCGTGCTCAATTCGCAAGTATGGTTTTCGTCGGTGTTTCCGGCTGATGGTTCAGCAGCCATGTACGCGCTGGTCCATTTCAAACAAGCGTTGCATAGGATGGAACAACCCGGCGTCAATCTCTGGCGTGATTTCCTCACCTTGCTCATGCATCCCATCGATACTACTGCGTTTGTTGCCACTCGATTCCTGCAACCACACGGGTGGGTGAAATACATGAAGCTCATGGCGATTTCCGAATCGGATCCGCATGCAGATAGCCGCATCATGTTGAGCGACCAGCGCGATGCGCTGGGTATGCCGCGCGTGAAAGTCGATTGGCGCTTGAGCGAATTGGTCAAACGTACTTTCGATCGCAGCTTTGCGCTCGCTTCCGACGAACTCGAAGCGCAAGGCATTTGGAATGTGGAACGCGAAGCGCCTCTCGAAGGCCGCGACTGGCCGACGGATATGGAAAAAGGCACCTGGCATCACATGGGTACCACGCGTATGCACGACTCGCCCAAACTTGGCGTGGTAGATCGCAATTGTCGCGTGAATGGCATGTTTAACTTTTATATCGCCGGCAGTTCAGTGTTCCCGACCGGCGGTTGTAACTTCCCTACTATTATGATTACTGCGCTGGCGCTCCGATTATCCGAGCATATCGGCAGGAAAATCCGTCAATCGTGACAAATGTAACTCATTGATTTAATTTAATTGTTTAGCGGAACTTTCCCGCTGCTTGGCACTCTTACGCCCAGAGTGCTAAAGTAGCATTTCATATGGGAGACACTGAATGAACGCTATGACTTTTCCTGTGGCGCAGCCGTCCGCCGTCGGCAGCTTGGAGAATTACGTCCAGTTTGTAAACCGCGTGCCTTTGCTCACACAAGAGGAAGAAACAGCTTTGGGTCGTCGTCATGCAAGCACCGGCGATGTCGATGCCGCGCGCCAACTGGTCATGTCGCATTTGCGCTTGGTGGTTTCCATCGCACGCAATTATTCCGGCTACGGCCTGCCGCAAGCGGATTTAATCCAGGAAGGCAATATCGGCCTGATGAAAGCCGTCAAACGCTTCGACCCCGAACGCGGCGTGCGCCTAGTCTCGTTCGCGATGCACTGGATCAAGGCCGAGATGCACGAATTTATTTTGCGCAACTGGCGCCTGGTAAAAATCGCCACCACCAAAGCGCAACGCAAATTATTTTTTAACCTGCGCAGCATGAAACCCGGCTTCGGCGCGCTGTCACCGACAGAAACGCAATCCGTCGCCAAGCAACTCGGCGTCAAACCGGAAGAAGTCACCGAAATGGAAACGCGTTTAAGCGGCCAGGACATTTCGCTCGAGCCGATGAACGACGACGACGAAAACTGGGTCAGCCCGATTGCGTATTTAACCGACGACAGCGAACCCTCAACCCAACTCGAAACCATCGAGACCGAAGTCAACAGCGACGCCGGCCTAAAAACCGCCCTATCGCAACTCGACGACCGCAGCCGCAAAATTATCGAAGCCCGCTGGCTGCGCGAAAAAGACCAAGCGACTTTGCATGATCTCGCAGATGAGTTTGGCGTGTCGGCAGAGCGTATTCGTCAGATAGAAGTGCAAGCGATGCAGAAAATGAAGACGGCTTTGGCGGTACAATAAATTACTTCTGTGAGTAAATAAAAATGGCAGCCTGATGGCTGCCATTTTTAATTCACTACAAAAATTTTCGCTGAGGTACTTCAAATATTTGCCCAAACTGCGGTTTATAAATCAAAATTTTTTCATAAGGTGTTCGGTCAACAAGTTCATTTGCTGGCCAATGAACGTGTTGATCTTGCGCACGATCCATGAAGTCAATAATTATTAGTAACCAATAGCTATCGCATAGTTGATAACTCTTCAGCTTTTCAATTTTTTTCTCAATTTCTTCTTTAAGCCTGGCTATAGACAAATTTGGAACTGAATGGACCTGGGAGACCCTCCATTTTGCGTCGGCATATTCCTTACCATTGTGATTGATATACCGCAGCTCGGGAGTTTTAGGAAATTGATTTTGGCTTGCGTTCCCGCTGGTTAACTCGGATATTGTTTTTGCTGCTTCCACAAGGGATTTCGCAACATTATCGATATTATTGATGGGATAACTGGGATTAAAATCAACGCACAGCTTAATATTACGCCCACCAAATTTTTGATAATATTTCTGCGCAAAGGCAACAACTTTATCTCTACGAAGTCTTTGATTCTGCTCGGCGTTTGGATCATTGCCTGCAACAAGATAGAGCCTTCCTAACTCTATTCCTACCTTACTTTGCCCGTTAACAATTACATCTGGTTTATCAGAATATTCTATATTTCCATCCGGCAATTGGTAATGGTTTTTGAATTGTTCAAAATAGTAACGTTCGATATCTCCATTCGATATTTGTGCCATATTAATAATATCAGCCCGTTACTCAAAAAAATTATTTGTTAAGCAACGTCTTCACATCCGCCGTAATTTTATCCGGCGTCATGCCGTAGCTGACGAACAAGCGTAACCTTCCGCTCGGATCAAACACGAACATTCCCGCCGTGTGGTCGATAGTGTAACTGTCTTTGGTTTCGCCTTCGACTTGTTGTGCGTAAATTTTGAAATCCTTGGCGGTTTTTTTCATGGTGGCTTCGTCGCCGGTTAGGCCTAAAAAGCTAGGGTGAAAACCCGGCACATATTGCGCGAGTAATTCGGATGTGTCGCGTTTGGGGTCGAGGGTGACGAACAGGACTTGGACTTTTTTTGCATCGTCACCGAGTTTGGTCATGACGCGCGCCATGTCGGCCATTGTTGTCGGGCAGACATCGGGACAATGGGTGAAGCCGAAAAACAGCGCGACGATTTTGCCGTTGAAGTCGGCCATGGTGCGGACTTTACCGTTGTGGTCGGTGAGTTTGAAATCTTTGGCGTAACCCGCGCCGGTAATATCAACAGAGTTGAATTGCGGATTTTTTTGGCTGCAGGCGGCGAGCAACAGGATAAGAAATACGAACAGAATTTTTTTCATAGAAACTCAATATGTAGGATGGGTGCAACCCATCATTTCTGTGAACTAAACCCATCCCCACCCTAACCCTCCCCTTGAAGGGGAGGGGACGCGGCGTGTCGCAGGCTGGCGCTGATAAGCCCAGCGTATTCATAACCACGAACGATGCGCTTCGTGCCTCAGCACATCCTACACGTCACAAGGGAAAGTAATGATCGACCAATAACGCGGCGAATAGCAGCGATAAATATAGTATGGAATATTTGAAAGTCTTTTTCGACAGCGCGTCGCTGTAATTGCGCAGAATTTGCCCCGCGTAGTAAAGAAAAATACCGTCTAAAATAAGCGCGCTGAACAAATAAATTTTTCCGCTCATGCCGATAGCGAAGGGCAATAACGTAACGGCGGTTAGGATCAGCGTATAGAACAGCACATGCAGCTTGGTGAAATCATCGCCGTGCGTCACCGGCAACATGGGCAAACCAGCCTTGGCGTATTCGTTTTTGCGATATAGCGCGAGCGCCCAGAAGTGCGGCGGGGTCCAGGCGAAAATAATCAGGAATAACAAAAGTGATTGCACGGTCACATCGCCTGTCACCGCGGCCCAACCGAGCACAGGCGGCATTGCGCCTGACGCGCCGCCGATGACGATGTTCTGCGGCGTGAGTGGTTTTAACACGACGGTGTAAATAATCGCGTAGCCGATAAAGGTGGCGAAGGTGAGCCACATGGTCAGTGGATTGACGGCGAAATACAGCAGCGCCATGCCCGTGCCGCCGATGATGGCGGACAACGTGAGGGTTTGCGTGTTTGTGATTTCGCCGCGCGCCGTCGCGCGTGCGCGGGTGCGTGCCATTTTGGCATCGATTTTTTGTTCGACTAAACAATTGATCGCCGCTGCCGCGCCCGCCACCAACCAAATACCTATCGTTGCGGTAATTAAAATTTGCAACGGCACCATTTTCGGCGTGGCGAGGAACATGCCGATCATGGCGGTAAAGACGATCAGCGTGACGACGCGCGGCTTGGTTAGCAGATAAAACTGCGCGAACAGGTTTTCAGGCTTCTGGATGATGGATGCGTTGCTCATGATTCAGGCATTCGCCAAGCGTGTTGAACGCGTTTCTGGCGCCATACGGAAATTGATGATGACCATCGTGACCAGCAACAACGCGGCAAACGCGCTGTGCATCACGGCTAATGGTAAAGGCAAACTGGTTAACACAATGGTGATTCCTAAGCTGATTTGTAAAACCAATACCGCCAGCAACATGCGCGCGGCTTTTTTAAGTTCATTAACTTTCAACATGCGTAGCGCTAAAGATGCGAGCACCAATGTCACTATCAATGCGCCGAGTCGATGGCTCCAATGTATAGCGGTCAATGCTTCGTGCGATAAAGCTGCGCCTTGCGCGGTCATGCCCAAATCACGCAGCAAATGAAACGCATTGGCAAAATCCATTTGCGGCACCATACTTTTATTGCACGTCGGAAAATCAACGCATGCCAACGCGGCATAATTGGTACTGACCCAACCACCGAGAATAATCTGGCATGTCAAAACAATCAGTGCAATCCGTGCATGCCATGTCAAACTCTCAGCGACTATTATACGCGGCTTACCTGCCTGCTCATACTGACGCAACATAAACCAGGTTAGCAGCGCGAGCAACGTCATGCCGCCGATGAGATGCGCGGTGACGATGGCGGGTTTGAGTAACAGCGTGACTGTCCACATGCCGAGCAGTCCCTGGAAAATCACCACACCGGCCAGCGCAATCGGCAGGCCGATTGTCTGCTGAAATTGCTGACGGTTTTTGTAAGCGAGGAATGCAATGATTAATATGAGCAATCCCAAACTGCTGGCGAAATATCTATGCGCCATTTCGATCCAGCCTTTGCGCGCTTCGACCGGCTTGCCGGGAAACGCTTGCTCGGCTTGGGCAACATCATGCGCTGCTTCGGGCACGCCGATGTGGCCGTAGCAACCTGGCCAATCGGGACAACCCAAACCGGCGTCGGACAAACGCACGAAAGCGCCGAGCACGACAATACCGAAAGTCAGGCAGGTGGCGAACAAAATTAGTTTGCGGTAAATATTTTGCATAAAAATTTAGCCAATTTTCGAAACATTTAGCAGCCTAATTAAATCTTTGATCATTTTTCGCGGATCGGGATTGAGCGGGTAGCGCAGCGCCAGATTGCCCAGCGGGTCGATCAAATAAATATGATCGCGCTGTGCGGTTTGTCCGGGCAACTGGCGCAACAATTCACTGTTCTGCGCGCGCAGAAAATGTGTATCCGCGTAATCCGCTTTGCTTTGCGGGTTAAGCACGGCGGTATCATCCAACAACATCACGCGCTCAAGGCGATCCATAAACTTGCCCTGTGCGAGACGCACTTGGCGCATGACATATAGTTTATTCGCACAAGCCTCCGTGCACGCGCCACTATCCACCGTAAGCATTAACCATTTGCCGCGCAATTCACTGAGCTTCGCAGGTTGGTTGTCCGCAGTTTGCAACGGTGGATCGGGTAGCAACGTAACCGTCATCAGCTCGCCGTAGTTAATACTTTTGTCCGGTTTGTAAAAATAAAACATGATATATGACGCCGCGATGGGCAATGAAAACAGAACAAACAGCAAAACTAATTTGGTACGGGGGCTCATAATTATTTTTGTATATTCCGCGTGTTGACAACAATGTATGTAATAAAAATGCCGGCGCATAGCGCGAACCACTGGAACGCATAACCTTGATGTTTGGCAATGCCGGTGTCGGGACGTTCAGCGACGCGTTGTAATCCGTCGCCGGTATCGTTCTTCTGTTGAATGACCAGCGGCACAACCGATAGTTTTGTTTGCTCGACGTAACGACTGATCACGAGGTTTTGCCACACTTTGCCTTCAACCGTTTGCGTGGATAATTCCAAAAATTTTCCGCTCGGCGGAACGGCGATGCCTTCAATTTTCACCGAACCTTGCGGCGTTTTCACAGTCGGGATAATACGGTAATCGCTTTCACGCGCCACCCAACCGCGATTGATCAGCACATAATGATTCTCTGCGACGCGCAATGGTGTGATGACGTGATAGCCGGGTTTATTGTTGTGAAATTTATTATCCAGAAAAATTTCGGCCTTGGTGTCAAATTCCCCGGTTATCGCGATATTTTTGTAAGTATTTGATTTAATTAAAATATTTTTACCGTCGTAATTGATCGCAGGCTGTGCGGCTTTAGTTTCATATTCGTTTAGCAGCGCCTGTTTTTCCTCTGCGCGATTCAATTGCCAACGCCCCAGTGAGGCAGTCAGCGCCATGGCGATAATCGCCGCCAGCGTTGGCACTAATGAAGGCTTAAACTGAAATGATCCGATTTGCATGCTGACAAACGATTAGCGCGCGGCTACACTGGGATAAATGATGGAGCAAAGATAAATGAAAATCGTTGTAGTCATACTTCTGCTCATGGTGATCATCAGCCTGTTCAGTGGGTTGTATTTTGTCATGAAGGACAAGGGTAATTCAAAACGCGCCGTGAAAGCATTGACCTGGCGCGTGGCATTTTCCATGGGCGTTTTTTTATTCCTGATGGCAGGTTATTACTTTGGCTGGATTCCGCACACCCGCTAAGTGATGCGGTTTTCTACAAGTAAAAACGCCGCTTGATGCGGCGTTTTTATTTTCTTTCTTTGTTGTTATAGCCAATAAACAAATACAAACAATATCAGCCAGACCACGTCAACAAAGTGCCAGTACCACGCGACGGCCTCGAAACCAAAATGATGCTCGGGTTTGAAGTGCCCCTTGATACAACGCATCATGATAACGAACAGCATGATGGTGCCGAGAGTCACATGGAAACCGTGAAATCCCGTGAGCATAAAAAATGTCGCGCCATAAATGCCGGATTTGAGCGAGAACGCCGCTTCATGGTATTCGTAAACCTGAAAACCCAAAAACAGCGCGCCCAAGGCCACCGTTGCCGCAAGCCACAAAACCAAAGGTTTGCGTTTATTTTCCTTCAGCGCGTGGTGCGCCATGGTCACGGTCACGCCGGAACTCAACAAGATAAAGGTATTCAACGCCGGTATGCCCCATGCCTCCATGGGCGAAAAGCCCATCGGAATTGCCGGGCCGGTCGATGGCCACACGCCCTTGAAGCCTGGCCATAAAATGCTGTTGTCGGTGTCGGCCAGCCAAGGCAAGGACATTTGCCTTGCATAGAACAAGGCGCCGAAAAACGCGGCGAAAAACATGACTTCGGAAAAAATAAACCAACTCATGCTCCAGCGGAAAGACAAATCCACTTGCGCGTTATATTTATTGCCTTCGCTTTCGCCGACAACCGTGCCGAACCAACCGTACAGGGTGTAAAACAATATCGCGAATCCCAGAAAGATCACGGGGATGCCGACGCCTTTGTTGCCGTAAAGGAAAAATATGAAGCCGGTTGCCAGTGTCAATAATGCCGCTGAACCTTTGATCGGCCAGGTAGAGGGTTGCGGGATGAAATATCC
>JBAVRP010000054.1:0-57163 GCA_049695115.1 Burkholderiales bacterium
GTAAGCTGTTACATGCCCTGCACGGTATGCTGACGCAGGACAAACCGTTTGATAATACGCGCTTCTATGCGCTGCCCAATTGATGCAACAATTAATGAAAATGGTTGACGACGAACAGAGTATCTACGAACTTGTCATCCAGAGCAAAGCGAAGGATCTGCTCATGTTTTTTGACTCATGCAACAACAGATTCTTCACTTCGTTCTGAATGACAATTATATTTTTTCAAAAAACTTACTGCTTCGCCACAAACTTCTCATCCAAAAACTGCTGCACCGCTTCAAACAACTGCATACGATTCTTCTCCATAATAATTGTGTGCGTACCTTCTCCAATTTCCACATAGCGTTTGTACGGCGCATTGGTCAGCTTGGCGAAATAAGCGTGCAGCATATAACTCGGCAAATCCGCATCCCACTCCGCGTGCGCCAAAAATGTCGGCACCCGTATGCCAGATGGGTCATACAACGGCTTACCCGCACCCCAGAACTCGCGCGTATCCTGCACCGTCCCATTCGGCGCGCGTAACACTGGCGGCATTTGTTTCGCGCCGACCGAATCAGATGCAAAGGTCGCATCCGCCCACGCCTCAAACCAACCGGCAGGAATCAAATCCGCTTTCTTATCTTCCGGCACACCCGTCAACCAGCGACCCTTCGCCGCATCGCGCGACACACTGCGATACGCGCCGAGCTTGCCGCCCGAGTCAGTAAGCGCAGGCACATTGCGCATCCATTGCGGCGCGTAGAGCACCAGCTTATTCACCTTGTCATTATTCTGCGCCGTGTACCAACCCATCGTGCTCGTGCCCCATGACCAACCGAGCAAATTGATTTTCGCCACACCGCGACGCTTCAAAATAAAATCCACCGCCGCGCCGACATCTTTCACCGCCGTCTCCGTGCGCACAATCGGCTCGCTCTCCGCAGCAGGCTTACCCATCTCAGGCGGACGCGTCGATTTGCCATAACCGCGCAAATCCACCAAATAAACATCGTAACCACGCTGCGCCATGTAATCCATCCACGACATCCCGTTCAACTGTAAATCAAACGCCGTCTCTGCAGGATAAGTCGAGCCATGCACATAAAGCAAAATCTTATCAGCAGGAAATTGCTTTACATCCTGCGCATGCTTATTGCGCACATAAAGCTGAATGCCCGCATCCACCGCAGGCACCATAAATTCTTCCATGTCGAGCTTAGGAGTATCGGCAGCATGGGTGGAAAAGCTAAATAAAATCAGCAGCATGGCTGAGAAAGTTTGGAATAGTGTTTTCATCTTTTGCCTCAAGTTGTAGAAGTGAAAATAGAAATGGCGAGAATAATATTAACGGATAACCGTAATTTTGTGGCGTGAAATTCAAGCGAGGGGAAAAAAAGAAAGCTCTCCGTCATTCCCGCGCAGGCGGGAATCCAGTAAAGAAAAAACGTCCTTCACAAAATATTTTGAAGTAAAACTCTTTGTTCAAAAGGCACTAGATTCCCGCCTACGCGGGAATGACGGAGGCCAATAAGTCCGAACGATTGCAAGTTTGGCGCTTACTCAGATCCCGCTTAACGTTTTCAATCAGTTCTTTACTATAGGTCACCCGATCTTGTAATTTTCTATGACCAAGAAATTGTGCGCTGAAATTCGCCATTGGAAGGCTCCCAAAAATTAATAAGCAGCGCCCATATTCATTTACCCATTAATCAAAAGTGGAATTTGTTTCTGCTCATTTTCCGTAAAGATATTATGCAACATTAGCAATTTTTCTGCTTTGAATTTATGTTCTCTAACTCTTCTTTCGCAAAGCGCCCCACGAAAACCAATGTAGTCTGGCTTGAGGGCAATCAAATCTATTACGTCATCAATGCACAACGACCCAGCAAGACCGCAAAGAAAATTACGTTTATGCGATATAAAAATAAATTGAATTAAATCAATTGGTTGTATATGGTCGCGCAACGAGCCTTTTTGCTTATCCGCAGTATCCAACATCACTCCATGAAATCCCGCGTTAGCTAAATCATCCAGCAAAGAAAAATCCGGTTGTTGATCTGCGAACAACACGGCGATGAGTTTGTGTTGTTGGGCTAATGGCGATAGGGCGGTTATGCAAGCGCGTAAATTAACAGATTTGAAAAAACCTATTTTGACGTAATCGACGCCTGTGTTGGCGGTGGCTTCGACTGCTGCGCAAATTATTTTCTCATCCATCGGCAGGTCGCCGATAGTGGCACTGACGGGTCTTAGGTTGTTGATCATTTTTACAATTTCGCGGATGTCGTCGAGCGGCAGTGCGCCGAGTGCGCCCGCTAATGGATTTTTCAGGTCGATGATGTCTGCGCCGCCGTCGAGGGCGATGTGGGCTTCTTCCAGGTTCATTACGCTGGCGAGTAGCTTGGTTCTATGCGGTTCGGTTTGTTGCACCGGGTTGGTTTCTAAAGCGGTCATGCGGTTTTTTCGGTTTGGAGTTTGACTTTGTGTGCGGCGATTTTTTCCAGGAGCCAGGTCCAGGCTTCGCGTTCTTTTGGCCCAGCGGTTTTTTCGATGGCGATGGTGTGGTATTTCATTTCGGATTCGATTTTCTCCCACGGCAGCATGTGTAGGCGGCTGGCCAGGATGGCACCTTCGACGATGGCGGCTTGCGCGCGGTTGAATCCGCGGAATGGCGCGTGGATTTTTTCGTGCACGACTTTGAAATATAAGCGGGGTCGTTGCGCGTGTTCTTCGATATGTTCGAGTTCGAGTTCACGATGCACTAGCGTATCGCGCAGGCGCGAGCCGTTTACTTGATCGCATTTCTGCGTCGGCCAATCTTTGCGGCCAGTGAGGCAGCCGGCGATGATGCGCACGTCGTCGGTCTGGTTGATGACGGCGCAGGGGTTGGCGAGAATATTTTCCAGCGTAGTGGAAGGTTTGAACGGCGCGAGAACAACCAGTCCGTTTTCTTCGCGCACGCCCATCGGGGCGATGTGGACTTTGCCTTGCAGGTCTTGGGTGGTGACGACGGTTTCGTAAATCATGGTGCTTGGCATTTTAGGTTAACCCCTTGGTTTGTTTAATTTTGTCTCTCCCGCGCAGGCGGGAGTCCAGTTTAATAAAGGTACTGGATTCCCGCCTGCGCGGGAATGACGGCGTTTTGTGATGTTCTTACGTTCATGGTTCGACAAGCTCACCACGAACGTAATCAATATTTACTTTGTCACCGCGAACGGAATTAACACCGTACCGTTCGTCCTGAGCTTGTCGAAGGACATTCATTAAGTAATCCCCCTAAGTTTGTGCGAGAGCGTAACCCCCGCCGATATATATTCATCCATATCTTGCGCTTTTTTCTCGACGGCTGCACCCCAGTCGAGTTCTTCGTCCTGCACATAACGCTTGCCGAGTTGAAACGCGATTTGCGCGCGGGCAATTTCGACGCCGAGGTAATACGCGTGGCTGCCGTCGGCTTCGACTTTGAGATGTTCAAATAAATCAAACGCATCTTTGGCGATGTAATGTCCGTCACGATTGTAAACGTGGATGCCGTCTTCGCCGATTTGAATACGGAAGCTGGGGTCTCTGACCAGGCTGGCGAGCTCGGCGATTTCTGCGGGGGTATCGGGGAAGGGTTTGCGTTCGTGCAGTGACAATAGTTGATCGGATACGCCTTTTGGCAAGCTGTTGCTTTCGCGCGTGGCGTACATGATGCGGCGCGCGATGTCGGCTTCGCGCACCGCGCGCGTGGCATGGCCGCTCACCTGTGTGGCGAGTACGGCGTTGATGTGCAACTCGGAAATAATGCCCATCAAGATCGCGTTAATGCCGGTGGTGTCGGCGTCGGTGAGCTCGGTCAGGTTGCCGATGCCCATCATGATTTGCACGTTGGGGAATTTTTTGCGTAATGCGCTGTAGCGCACGATGGAATCGGTGATGCCAAAATGTATCGGGTCGAGTATCGTGTCGGCGAAAAATGCACAGCCTTTGGCTTGCATTTTCTCCATTGCGCGTTCGAGCGAAGCCATGTCGCCGGGTTGCGCGGGAATTAGCACGGGCGTCGAGGCAACTTCATCGGCGACCCAAATGGTATGTTCATTCAAGCTGAGTAAATAATCCGCGCCGGCTTTGCCGCCGCGAATCAGTTCTTCAATTTCCATTGAATCGATGCTGACTTTAAAGCCTTCAGCTTTCAATGCGCGCACGGCGTCGGCGAGATGGGGGAAGGGCGTGCTGGGTAAACAGCCGAGGTCGATGATGTCTGCGCCGTCGTTTTTATAGGTACTGGCGCGAGCAAGAATCTGTTCGACACTGATTTGTGGCGCTTCGACTATCTCGGCGAATATCAGCACATCGTATTTAGATAAATCAGGTGCGCTGGCTTTGCGGCCGAAATATTGCGGCAGGTCTTTCAGTTCGTTTGGGCCGCGCTCGACCGGGATGTTGAATTTTTTTTCCAGGATTGCAAGGTCGCCACGACAGCGACCGGGGACGATTATTTTTGTTGCGCCCATTGCGTCGCTTAATCTTCGCTCTACCATTTCGGCTGTCATGAGTGCAGCTACGCTGACGCCGATTTGATGCACGGTGAAAGTGAACGGCAGCGGTTGCATCGATGCTAATACTTTGTGCAGATTTTTTTCTGCCAGTTTGCCGGTTAGGAAGAGAATATGTTCGGCCATGATGTTGGTTCAGATTTTTTTTGCCGCGCGTAATGTCGCATAGCGCCGTTCAATCTGACGGTGCAAATCATTGATATTGTCTACTACGCTAACCGCTTCCATTTCTTTCAATCGCTCGGTGTTATCCAAATCGATTTTGCGCGGATAGACCGTGACCCATTCTTTCGGTGATTCAGTTTCCACTTCGGGTTCGTTGTCGCAGGCAAACACGATGCTGGGGATATGGCGCTTGCCGGCTTGCGCGAAAATATTGGTGACCAGCGTGTCGGAAAGACCGACGACGCATTTCGCGACGGTGTTTGATGTGGCGGGCGCAATGACCAACGTGTGGTAAAGACCTTCGTAAAATAATCCGACCGGCGCGGCGCTGGCGGTGTTGTCGCGCATGATGCGGAATTCTTTGCGTAAGGCTTCGACATTATGGCCGTACATATTGAGCACTTCGGCGGCGGCTTTGCTGAGAAATAAATCGACGTCAGGATATTGTCGTGCGAGGTCGAGGCTCTCTTGCAGATAATGGCCTGAACCGGTGAGTCCCCAAGCGAGTCTTGGTTTATTTTCTGTCGCCATTGCTAATTTTGCCTACACTGGCGATATTGTATAACTAATTGATTATATTTAATATTTTAACTCAATGTATTGGAGATCTTTTTGGATCTTTAATACCGAGCTTTTGCATTTTGCGGTACAGCGTATTGCGGCTCATTTTGAGTTTGCGCGATACATTGGTGATGTTCCAGCGATGTTGTTCCAGCTCGCGCATCAACACGTCGCGTTCGGCCTGGTCGAGCGGATCAAGCGCGATTAATTGGGGATGGTTCTCCGCATTATTTCTTTGCACTGGCGGGATAACGCTACCGAAAAATCCCTGTGGCAAATCGTTCAGCGTCAATCCCGTGTCGTCGGACAACGCAATCATGGTGCGCAACACATTGCGCAACTGGCGGATGTTGCCCGGCCAATGATATTCGCATAACGCATCAAGCACGGCCCGGTCGATATCGATGCATGGCTGGCCGCCCCATTCGAGTTTCAAAATTTGTTCGATCAGTTTGCGTTTGTCCTGTCGCTCGCGCAGCGCGGGCATGGTGAGCGTGAGTCCTTGCAGGCGGTAATAAAGATCTTCGCGGAATTCGCTCGCCGCAATTTTTTCCGTCAAATCGCAATGGGTGGCGCTGACCAGGCGGATATCGACTTTTACCGCAACACCGCCGCCAAGGGGCAGGATTTCGCGCTCTGCCAGCACGCGCAACAAGCGCGCCTGCAGTTGAATCGGCATGTCGCCGATTTCATCGAGGAATAATGTACCGCCGTTTGCCTGCAGGATTTTTCCGCGCTGGCCTTCGCGGTTGGCGCCCGTGAATGCGCCTTGTTTGTAGCCGAACAATTCACTTTCAATCAGCGTTTCGGGAATCGACGCGCAGTTGATGGCAACGAATGGTTTGTCGGCGCGCGGTCCGGAAAAATGCAGCGCGCGCGCGAACATTTCTTTTCCGGTGCCGGTTTCGCCGTAGAGCAACACCGCCACATCGCGGGTGGCGATGCGTTTGGCGCAGGAAATGTTGTACGCCATGGTTTGATCGCCGAATTCCAGCGCGTCAAGCGCAGTGCTGGAGACTTTATTTTGCATGGGCTTTATGCCAGAGGGCTGCGCGGCGGAGGCAGTATAGAATTTTCCCGCTACCCCTTCCGGTTGCCGGGCAACCGCGTAAAAGCGGCCGCCGCGGCGGGATTCAAATATGGGAATCGGCTGAAAGGATTTTTTCGCGCTGTGCTCCACCAGTGCGCCCAGCGTGGTATTGAATATTTCGCCGATGTCGCGGCCGCGCACGTCGGAAACGTTGCCGTAGCCTAGCTGAAACAACGCGCTGCGATTAACGGCGAGCAGTCGGCCGTTTTCGCCGAACGCCATTATCCCTTCATTCAATGTGTCGACAAACTCCGGCCGGCTGTGGAAGCGGATGATGTAGTCTTGGGCGAATTTTTGCAGCAGCACGCGGTTCTCGATCATTTGCGCCGACATGTTGACCAGCACCAAGGTATGCTGTTGCGCCAGTTGCGATTCGCCTGATGCATCAAGCACTGCCAGCAAATTGCCGGCGTGGTCGAATACCGGGGCGGCGGAACAGGTGAGGCCGATGTTGCGCGCGAGATAATGTTCGTGGTGGTGAATGACAATAGGCGCTTTTTCCAGCAGGCAGGTGCCCATGCCGTTGGTGCCCTGCTGGCGCTCGCTCCATACGGCGCCGAGGGTCATGCCCGTTTTGGAGGCGGCGTGGGTGAAACTGGGGTCGCCGAAATAATTCAGCAATACGCCGTCGGCGTCGGTGAGCATAATCGCGTAACCGGAACCGGCGAGCTGCTGGTAAAGGTTGGCCATTTCAATTTTCGCAACCGACAGCAAGCCAGAGAGTCGTTCCTGCCGCACAAGCAGTTCGTTGCGTTCGACAATCAGCGGGTCGGGCGAGCTGGCTGGGTCGAGGCCGAATTCATCCTGACAGCGTTTCCACGAGCGGGCGATGCGATCGGGAATAATCGCACCCGGATTTTTGAGTCCACCATGCAATACGGAATAGACTTGCTTGACGTGATTGGCAATCATGTCGTTCATAACCATCTCCTCCGAGAGATTGCGGCTCCGCAGCCGTTCTTAATAACAACTATTTATACAGATTTTGACAAATCATAGCACTATTTTTTGAGGCTGTTCCAGCCGGGCATGTGTTTTGCGTAAGAACATTAATGTCTTCGAAATTACGGTCTGCTGATATACTGCCCTATATATGCATCCGTCAATAAATAGAGACAGAAAATATCAATTAATCCAGCATGTTGCGTACATGCGGGCACTAAGTTGAGTGCCTTATTTTTGTAATTACTGGTCGCCATGAAACAATCTGATGTCGTTTCCATTCCCCTGAGTGACGTAAAGAAACGCCTAAAACAAGTGGGAAAAACCAAAGGCCGCTCGGTCGAGCCTCAAGCGTGGGAAGAAATCCGGCAATTATTGGGAGCTGCACCGCGCCGCCGTGATTTGCTTATTGAGCATTTGCATCTCATCCAGGACAAATATCAGCACATATCCGCACCACATCTTGCGGCGCTCGCCGCAGAGATGAAACTGCCGCAGGCGGAAGTATACGAAGTCGCGACGTTCTACCACCACTTCGATGTGATCAAGGAAAATGAAATGGTGCCGCCCGCGCTCACTGTACGCGTGTGCGATTCGGTATCCTGCCACTTGGCTGGTGCAGATAAACTGGTTGAAGATTTAACTGCGACTCTCGGCAGCGGCATCCGCGTACAGCGCGTACCCTGCGTCGGCCGTTGTGATACTGCGCCGGTTGTAGTGGTCGGACAAAATCCTGTTGATAAAGCTACCAGTCAAGCTGTGCAAACCGCAGTAAAGCAAAATAAAACCAAACCGACATTACCCGATTACATCCAATACCACGATTACAAGAAAAATGGCGGTTACCAATTATTGCGCGATTGCGTTGCCGGCAAGCGCGATGTCGAAGCCGTGATAAGCGAAATGGAACACGCGGGTTTGCGCGGCCTCGGCGGCGCGGGATTCCCCACGGGGAAAAAATGGCGCATCGTGCGCGCCGAAGCCGCGCCGAAACTCATGGCCGTGAATATCGACGAGGGCGAGCCCGGCACGTTCAAAGATCGTTATTACCTGGAAAAAGACCCGCATCGTTTTCTCGAAGGCATGCTGGTTGCCGCGTGGGCCGTCGGCATCGACGAAATATATGTTTATTTGCGCGACGAATACGCCGCCTGCCGCGAAATCCTGGAACGTACCATAGGGGCGTTGTTGGTGGACCCGCCGTGCAAAGTGCCGGTGATTCATTTGCGGCGAGGCGCGGGCGCATACATCTGCGGCGAAGAATCAGCGATGATCGAATCCATCGAAGGCAAGCGCGGCATGCCGCGTTTGCGTCCGCCGTATGTGGCGCAAGTCGGTTTGTTCGGTCGTCCCACGCTGGAACACAATATGGAAACCCTGTATTGGGTGCGCGACATTATCGAATTGGGCGCGCCGTGGTTTGCGTCACATGGACGCAACGGCCGCAAAGGTTTGCGTTCGTTTTCAGTCAGCGGCCGCGTGCAAAAAACCGGCGTGCACGTAGCCCCGGCCGGAATCACCATACGCGAATTGATAGCCGAATATTGCGGCGGCATGTTGCCTGGACATGAGTTGTACGGCTATCTGCCTGGCGGCGCGTCCGGCGGCATTTTGCCGGCGTCACTCGCCAACGTGCCACTGGATTTTGATACGCTGACAGAGTACGGCTGTTTCATCGGCTCTGCGGCGATTGTAGTATTTTCACGGCAGGATAAAGCGCGGGATATCTCATTGAATTTATTAAGTTTTTTTAAAGACGAATCCTGCGGCCAATGCACGCCTTGTCGCGTCGGCACAGATAAATCGACGCACTTGCTGGCCGAGAAAAAATGGAACCAGCCGCTGATCAAAGAACTCTCACAGGCAATGATGGATGCATCGATATGCGGGCTCGGCCAGGCCGCGCCGAATCCCATGCTAAGTGTGATGAAATATTTTAGCCACGAGATAAATTAACATGGCAGCCTTACTTAAAACCGAATCTGAAACAGTCATTTTTAATCTAAACGGCAAGCAAGTCGCCGGTGCTGCCGACGAAACTTTGCTGCAAATCGCGCAACGCAACGGCGTGGAGATTCCGCATCTTTGTTACAAGGACGGCATGCGGCCGGACGGCAATTGCCGCGCATGCGTAGTGGAAATAAAAGGCGAACGTGTGCTGGCGCCGTCGTGCTGCCGGTATCCCAAAGCGGGAATGGAAGTCGCCAGCAACAACGAGCGCGTCGCCATATCGCAAAAAATGGTGCTCGAACTGCTTATGAGTGACATGCCCGACGATTGCCATTCACGTGATGACGAATTGCGCGACTGGTCGGACAAAATGCGCGTCGGCAAGCCACGCTTTTACACTCGCGCGCAGCCCAAGCAAGATATTTCCCACCCCGCCATCGCGGTCAATCTTGACGCGTGTATCCAGTGCGGACGTTGCGTGCGCGCCTGCCGCGAAGAACAAATGAATGACGTGATCGGTTTTGCCGGCCGCGGTAGCAATTCGAAGATCGTATTCGATTTCGACGACGCTATGGGCGATTCCACTTGCGTCGGTTGCGGCGAATGCGTGCAGGCTTGCCCCACCGGCGCGCTGGCGCCGGGTAACGGCGCGGCATTGCAGGAGCCGGCAAAAGAAATCGATTCACTCTGTCCGTTCTGTGGCGTCGGTTGCCAGGTCACTTACAGAGTGAAGCACAACAAGATTATTGAAGTAACAGGCCGCGACGGACCTGCTAACCACAACCGCTTGTGTGTCAAAGGCCGCTACGGCACCGACTACGTGCATCATCCGCAACGTTTGCTGAAACCGTTGATACGCCGGGAAGGTGTGAAAAAAACTGCTGACTTCACGGTTGATCCGGCGAATTATAGTTCTGTATTCCGCGAAGCCAGCTGGGACGAGGCGCTGGACCTGGTAGCGAAAAAACTTAAAGGTATTCGTGACACCAATGGCAAACACGCGCTGGCTGGTTTTGGTTCGGCCAAGTGCAGCAATGAAGAAGCGTATTTATTCCAGAAACTGGTACGCACCGGTTTCGGCAACAACAACGTCGATCATTGCACGCGCCTGTGCCACGCTTCAAGCGTGGCGGCGTTGCTCGAAGGCATCGGCTCCGGCGCGGTTTCCAATCCGGTGCACGATGTGCAATTTTCCGATGTGATATTCATCATCGGCGCCAATCCGGCATCCAACCACCCGGTCGCGGCGACATGGATCAAGAATGCAGTTGAGCGCGGCGCCAAGTTGATTATCGCCGACCCGCGCTTGTCCGAATTATCGCGGCACGCCACCCACGTCTTGCAGTTCAAGGCCGACACCGACGTCGCGCTGCTCAACGCGATGATGCATGTGATAGTTGAAGAAGGGTTGGCCGACTCTACTTTTATCGAAAAGCGCACCAGCGGATTCGACGCGTTGAAACAAAACCTGAAAGATTACAGCCCGGAAGCGATGGCACCGATATGCGGCATTGACGCAGAGACTATCAAGTCTGTCGCGCGCTTGTACGCGACATCGAAAGCGTCGATGATTTTGTGGGGCATGGGCATTTCGCAACACATTCACGGTACGGATAACGCCCGCTGTCTCATCGCCTTGTCGTTGATGACAGGGCAAATCGGCCGCCGCGGCACGGGTCTGCATCCGTTGCGAGGGCAGAACAACGTTCAGGGCGCGTCCGACGCCGGACTAATACCGATGATGTTCCCGGATTATCATCGCACCGATAATGATGCACATCGGGCGAAGATGGAAAAGCTGTGGAGTATAAAACTGGATCCCAAGCCAGGCCTGACGGTGGTGGAAATCATGCATGCCATCCATGCCGGCAGTATCAAGGGCATGTATATCATGGGCGAAAACCCCGCCATGTCGGATCCGGATTTGCGGCACGCCCGCACCTCGTTGGCCGAACTGGATTTCCTGGTAGTGCAGGATATTTTCATGACCGAGACCGCTGCGTTTGCCGACGTAGTTTTACCTGCCAGCGCGTTCGCGGAAAAATCCGGCACCTACACCAACACCGACCGTACCGTGCAATTGGCGCGCCAGGCTTTGCAATCGCCCGGTGAAGCCAAAGCCGATTGGTGGATTACCCTGCAAATAGCGCAACGCCTCGGCCTCGATTGGCGCTACACATCGCCACGGGAAATTTTTTATGAAATGCGCGAGACCATGTCCAGCATAGGCGGCATGACATGGGAGCGCTTGGAGCAAAATAGTTCAGTCACCTACCCGTGCGAAAAGGAAGGTGACCCCGGAGAAGAAGTAATATTCGTCGACCATTTTCCTACTGCTGATGGCAGGGCGAAATTTGTGCCAGCCAAATTTACGCCGGCTGCGGAACGACCCGACAAAGACTACCCGTTTGTGTTGATTACCGGTCGCCAACTGGAACATTGGCACACCGGCGCCATGACGCGCCGCTCGCCAGCGCTTCACGCCATTGAATCCGGTCCGACGGTTTGCCTGCATCCGGATGATTTGCAATCCATAGGCGCGAAAGCCGGAGAGAATATCACGGTGCAATCTCGCCGTGGAAGCATAGTCCTCGCCGCCCGTGCGGATAGCAACACGCCGCGCGGAACGGTATTCATTCCCTTCGCCTACGTCGAAGCCGCCGCCAATCTGCTGACCAATGCGGCGCTGGATCCATTCGGCAAAATTCCTGAATTCAAATATTGCGCCGTGAAAGTAGAGCGCGGCGGCACGCTGAGCGCGCCCGCGTTCACTTACGCGGCGGCCTCGCCTTCAGTCATTTGATCCGCGCGATTGGTTTATACCTACCGCCCTTCAAGCCTTGATTTTTTAAGTCAGGGGTTGATTAACCCCATCACGATGGCTCGAGCTACTGCTTGGCGCCGATTTACCGCGCCTACTTTTTCGGCCGCGTTGGCCATGTGAAAAACGACGGTGCGTTCAGTAATATTCAAGATTTTAGAAATTTCCCACGAGGTCTTGCCTTCGGCAGCCCACAGCAAGCATTGCTTTTCGCGCTCGGTCAAAGGCTTGACGCCTAACCCCGAATGTTTTTGTACCAAGGCCATTTTTTTGATGGCCTCATGCAAATGGCAAGCGAAAAGCTGTCCCTTGCCCAGCGCGATGAAACGATCATCGTTGCTATTCTCTCGCTGTTCATGAAATACAAGGGTCAGCATGGCAACTTCAACACCCGGGCTATGGAGCGGAATAGTCACGCCACGGATTATGCCAAATTCTCTACCTTCTTCATAAAGCCGCACGGCGGAAGGTTTTACGAAAAAACGCTCATCCCATGCGATGGGGACAATTTTCCGGCTGCAATGATCAACCAAGGGATCAATGCGATAATATTTGTGAGTTGTGTAATGGTTCAGCCATGTTTGAGGAGATCCGTTAAGAGAAAAGTCAGAGGTTTCCGCAAGTGACGCCGCCATGCGCATGCCATGAAAGAAATGCTTAAACCCTAGCTCAATGGAGATTTTGTTAGCGGCCGCGCAAAGCGTAGTCGAATCTCTAGCTGCGTGTAGAGTTTTAAACGAATAAAGATCCAAGCCTACCCTCCCATTACTCAACCGGCTAATTTTTGGTGATTCTGTAAGCTACTGATATTGGTGAAATTTATCCAGAAGGTTTATTGAATTGGTACAGATCACGACGGATATAGTCTTACTTAGGCAAATACTATTCTGAGCAGGTCTTTGTTGTCCAGTAACTCCTTTACGCGGATCGAGAATTCCCCCGGCCATTCCCCCACTCTTTGTAACCTGTAAGTAATAGCAGCTACAGGAATTTAAACAACTTGTTAATTTATACAGGTGTTTTTTTTTCGTAGATATGCTAGGCAAAATGTTGCATAAAACTGACCCCCTATGTATCTAAGCACATGAATATTAACGGCATTGAACAAGGTCATGAAGATGACACTTTTGCCTTTTAGGCCTCTCCTTCGACAGCCATTCAAAAAATTTATGTGGAGAAATCATGTACATAGAAACAACTAACTTATTGCCGCAAAAAGCCACTTTTCGCGCAGCCGAACCGGAATTCCTTACTCGTCGGGTAGATGCCTATTATCGTGAACGCGTCGATAATGTTTGGCAAGGCAAACATCCGATGAAGGGAAAAATCCCGGGGCGGGATGCAATCCAACTGATGAGCAATGATTACCTTTCACTTTCCAACCACCCGGAAATATTGCGGTCACAGGCGGATGCTTTGGTTAACCATGGAAATGGCATGATCATGTCAGGCATTTTCTTGCTAAATGGCAACAATCCACAACACGCATTTGAACAACGCTTAGCTCATTTTATGCAAGCGGAAGACGGCATATTATGCCAGTCGGGCTGGTGCGCTAACACGGGGCTTATACAGGCCATAGCGGATGAAAATACGCCGGTTTATCTGGATATGTTCGCACATATGTCCTTGTGGGAGGGCGTACTCGCAGCAGGCGCAAAAGCTGTGCCATTTTTGCATAACGATGTCCAACATTTGGAAAAGCAAATTAAAAATTTCGGCCCCGGGGTTGTTGTTGTCGATTCTGTTTACAGCACGAGCGGTAGCGTTTGCCCGCTGATGGACTTGGTCAGGGTCGGTAATCAAAATGGCTGCGTCTTGGTAGTGGACGAATCGCATTCGCTCGGCACCCACGGTCCGAATGGCGAAGGGATGGTAGCGGGCATGGGCCTGGCGGCGGAAGTACATTTCCGTACAGCAAGCCTGGCAAAAGCATTTGCTGGCCGGGCCGGGTTTATTACTTGTTCGACCCGCTTCGCCGATTATTTCAAATGTGAATCGCGGCCAGCCATTTTTAGTTCGACATTGCTGCCGCACGAAGTGGCTGGCCTTGACGCGACGCTGACCATCATCGAAAAAGACAAATGGCGCAGGGGAAAACTGCACGAAAACGCCAATTATCTTCGGACTTGCCTCGATGATATGGGATATAACCTCAACGATAGTGCGACACAGATCATTTCTCTTGAGGCTGGACATGAACGCAAAACCATCGAATTACGCGAAGCCCTTGAGGATTACGGAATTTTCGGCGCGCCGTTTTGTGCGCCAGCAACACCAAAAAACAGGTCATTGGTAAGGTTTTCGGTGAATTGCGATCTTACTCGGAACGAATTGGATAGAATTATTATGGTGTGTCACTTAATTAAGGATAAAGTAGGCTTCGAAAGCTGGCCTTCGACGCGCAGAAAACGTCGCCCAAATCGGAACGCCGAAATGCGCGTGGCAGCTTAAGGTTAAGTGAATTTTGAAAAATGATAGGATGGATTTGTGATGAAGCTACCGTTTATAATTCTTCCTGACTATTATGTTCATCTAGCAGATTCAGAAAAGCTGCGTAAGAAAGTACTGCATCTCGTCCAGACATACTAGGTAGTTTTGCCAGTGCGTAGTAGTATCGTTGCTTGCCTTGCAAAATGTTCGCTGGATACAGGTAGTCTTCCCAGTTTGTCTGGCCTGGATGATAATAGCCTCTGCTGTCCGGGAAATAAGGTACCTTCCCACCCCTCAAAACCTCAATCATCGCTTTTGGCGCACCTTGTTCTTGGGCGATTTCAATTTGTGCCTGCAAGTCGGTATCGGAATAAACCACCAGCCGACTCATGTTGCCTTGGGCGTCAAGCATCAACATCCCATCGGGGTTGTTGCATAAATAGTATTCAACAATTTGATTTTCCCGGCACAAAGTATTAAATACCTTGGCAAACGCGGGATCATGTAAAAAGCGCAGAGTACCTACGGCCAAGGCTTTATTGAGTATTTCCCCAGCCTGTTCAAAATATAGATTTTGTAATTCGACAATCAGGGCGTTAAGTGACGTCAACGTCGATTGGGCACTCTTCAGGACGAAACGGTCAATCAGGCCCTCATTGAATGCTTTTACGGCAATTTTTTCGTCTGCAATACCGGTCAGCAGGACTCTTTTAATATTTCGGTTTTTTAGATTTTTGAGAAAATCCAGGCCGTTCATTTCAGGCATGGCGTAATCCACTACGATCACTGATACTTCAGCGAAGCGCCGCTCGTCGTTAGCAAGCCGGTGGATTTCGTCGAGGTTGAGACCGATCAACTGGCGCGAAAAAGAAAGGTCGTCGCTGTCGGCGTGGTGTGAAAAAAAGTCGTTCGCCTGTGAAGTGGGGTGGCCAGTAGCATTCACCTCGATCAAAGCATCAACAGGCGACGAAAAAAGTCTATGAGCGATATTCCCGTCGAACTGCAAACTCAGGTTCATCAAAAAAGACGCATTATCGTCCACAAACATCACTGTGGTGGGGAAGTAAAACGGAAAGACTATCGGTTCATTCACGTAGCGACCTTTGCAGGAAAAGTTAGTATCAGTTCAGTGTACTCGCCGAAAACCGATTCGCATTTTATTCGACCCCCAAAGCTTTCCACGGCTGTTTTGCAAAATGCGAGCCCAACTCCCGTGCCGCTAAGCGCACCGTTTTCACGCGACCAGGAATAGAATCGCTCGAAAACGTGAGGCAAAATCTCAGGCGGGATACCTGCCCCAGAGTCCCTAACGTATACCCTATTGCTTTGATTGTCGGAATGCAGCCAAATTTCAATATCCCCTTTACGCTCTATGGATATAGCACGTATGGCATTCTTTATTAAATTAAAAAACACATGGACCATCATTATCTCAGAGCCAATAAAATTGAAATCAGGGGATTCACGAAAGAAAACGTGGCTACGCTGGTTGGCAGAAGCGAAAGGATATCGTTCAACGGCGGTCTGAATACACGATGTCATGGAGCAGGCAGTATAGCCACTCTTTGAAAAACTAACTTCTTTGGAGTTTAACAGGAGCATGTCGATAATGGTGTTGGAATAATCCACTTCTTGTTCTAGGCGTTGCAAAGCGCCAAGCATATTATCGTATTGGCTGAGGCGAATAACTCCGACCGGCAATTGATGCTGTTTCGCCAATTCATAACCATTCAAAAGTATAGGCAAATGCTTATTCAAGCCAAGCGCTACGCTTTTGATGCCTAATAGCGGTGTGCGCAATTCGTGGGCGACGTCATTTGCCGTTGCCAGCATGCCACTCAAGCGCTCTTGCTTGATCATTTCGCCGGTAAAGTTCAACAATGTTCCGCCGATTATGGCAAAAAGGAATATCGGCATATTTTCAGCATAGACCTGCGGTTGAAATGCTGAAGCGCTGGAAAAATACCATGCTAAAAATGCCGCGCTCACTCCTAAAATATGTAACAGGATTAGATTTCGCCAATCCACCAGCAGTGTCAAGAGCATTATTGCCACCAAGACTGACATCGCCCAAACATGGGAGCCATTGTTCATCAGCAGCATAAAGGTAAAGAAAAATGGGAACGAGAAGAGTATTGCTCCGAACCAATAAAATGGTAGTAATCGGCGTAGTTTGGAAGACCAGTGATTTGCAAATACCAGCGGCAAACATACTAGTGCACCGAAAATTCGTAGCGGTAGATTTTCGTAGCCTTGGGGAAAAAGATTGTGCCAGACAAAATAGTACAGAGGAAACCCTATAGCCCCCAACGCTCCTGACAGAATGTACTTCGGCCAGGAATACCGCGCGCTACGCTCAATAGAGCTAAACAATTCGGTAAATAATTGCATTTGATCGCTCGTTATAAAAAAATTGAATTAAACGATGGGTCTAATGGTTTATTGGTTTTAGCTTTGAGTTTGCTATCGATTTCGGAAGTGTTAAACAAATAGGTAGACCTACGATTCAGCGCAATATTTTTCATCAGCATTCCATCAATTTCATTTCTTGCCGCTCCTTCCTTGTACTTACTAACTCAGCTCGTTGTTTGTTTCACCATACTTAATTACGCAAATATCTTGCGTGGACGTGATTCATTTTCACACAATTTTACACAGGCTCCCCCGCAATTTCTTTTCTGACCTCTAAAACCAAACGCCGTATTTACGAATGAAATACTGCTGGCGTTTCAATCGATATGAATCCGCCAATCTACGGTTCGACGTAATTTTTACGGGCCTACCTGTAATTAATTACATTGTGCAAAGGTAAATATTCATTACATTCAAGTCCATTCAACAGATAATCAATCAAGTTTCGAGAATTTGGGAAGTGTGTCACATGTTCCAGTTTGAAACAAAAAAACGATTTCTGCTGTGTTTAATAAATAGTCATATCAAACAATGCCATGCCGATCAGGACTGCTTATAGTCCTTCTGAAGCAGGATACAACCTTGTCCACGAATATTAAGAACGCAAAACCTTTTATCCCGGGTATTGGCGCTGGGAATTTTTTCAGCGATCGTATTTTTGCGTCCCGCAATGGCCGATGGCATTTACATGACCAATATGAAGGAGCAACTGACAGCCGATTCCACCAGCAAGCTGACCAATCCTAACCGTAGCTTTGATGAAATGATTTTCAAGCTTAAATCCCCTGATATTTCAGTTAACCGGATTACCGTGACCGGCCATGCAGACCGCATGAATATTGCCGGAGTTCCGGGTTATAACATCAAGCTGGCTCAGGATCGGACTGAAGCCGCCAAATCCTATCTGATAAACGAAGGGATTGATGCAAAGCTTATCAGCGTAGAGTCCAAATCAGACAGGGAACACGCTGAAACCTGTGATGCAAAATTCAAATCCCTGCAACAACTGCAGCACTGCCTGGCCGCCAACCGCAGGGTTGAAGTCATCGTCGAGGCCATGGGCCAAAAATAGGCGGCGCTTGATGGTCAGGCTTTAATCCTGCTCTCTACGTTCAGGCGGCAGCTTTGCCTTCTGACAGCTTGTCATCCCCCATGGGCATGGATAGTCTCATGCCATTAACCCAGGAAATTAAAGCCCCATCATTGCGGTTGCCCGGCGGCTTTGTCACAATGCGAGATAATAGGACTTTCTGCAGAGCCTGCTTTGCGCGTTGTGACATTTCCCCGGGAGTGCGTGTTGGCCAGATTACTTTTCATCTTTTTAGTCGGTTTCATAGCTTATTTCCTGATTAAGAGCTATTTCAGAAAACTCAATCAGCCGCGTCGTCCTCCGGATGCCACTGCCGGGACCGACGATAAAAATGACGATAAAAAAATGGTTCGCTGCGCCCATTGCGGCGTGCACGCTCCGTTGGCCGAGAGCATTGCGGCCGACGGTGAGTTTTATTGTAGCAAGGAGCACTACCTGCTCAAGTCGAAAAAATGAAAACCGATATTGTCGATTTTCCGCCCGACATGCCTCCTGGGTTAGAAGAGGCAGGTTTTCTCAAGCGCCTCCTCCAAACCGACAATTCCGCTATCCCGGAAAGCTATTGGCGTTCGCTGACCTATTTTAATGTTTACCGTGGCGCAGTGGCAGTGATGTTTTTTTTAACACTGCTATTTTTCCGTGGGCAAACCGCATTCGGATCAGAAGCACCGCGCTTCTTTTTTGCAACATGCAGCGCCTATTTTTTAAGCAGCTTATTGTTTGCATGGATGATAAGTAAGCGTTCCCCGGCTTTTCCGCTGCAATTGCAGCTGCAGGTATTAAGCGACATCATATGCCTGGCCATGCTTATGTATTCCAGCGGCGGAGTTAAAAGCGGCATTGGCCTGATGCTGCTGATCAGCATGATGGCGGCCGGTTTGGTCAGCCGTGGCCGTATTGCGCTGTTTCATGCCGCCGCCGCGACCATATGCGTTTTGTTCGCCGAATTTTATCGTGAGCTGGGTGGAGAGAGTTCGACTGGAGAATATGTCCAGAGCGGAATGCTCTCCAGCGGATTTTTCGTCACCGCCTGGCTGGCCCACATGCTGGCGCGATATTCGCAGGAAAGCGCGCAGCTCGCGGCACGGCGCGGCAAGGATTTGCTCAATATGGCGCAGGTCAATCAATTGGTTATCCAGGATCTGTCCGATGGCGTGCTGGTGATCGACGGTGAAGGAACGGTGCGCAGCGCCAATCGCCAGGCGGAAAATTATCTGGGTAGCGTGCTCACCCGTCCTAGTGTGAAACTGCGCGAAGTGTCGTTGGAACTGACGCAGCGTCTTGAGCGCTGGCGCGTCCGGCCGCAGGAAAAATTCTCGCCGTTGCAAGCGCTGCTACAAAACGTGTCTCTGGAAACCCGCTTCGTTTCCATTGGCGTCAGTGAACCCAAACCAACGGTCATTTTTCTTCGAGATTTAAGCCTTCAACAGAATGCCGCGCAACAAATCAAACTCGCGGCAATGGGTCGACTCACCGCAAGCATCGCGCATGAAATTCGCAATCCGTTGAGTTCCATCAACCACGCTGCTGAGTTGCTGCAGGAAGGAGAGCATCTCGCGCCGACTGATGCGCGTCTGATTGAAATCATCCGAGACAATTCTTTACGCCTGGATCGCATGGTGCAGGAGGTGCTGAATCTAAACCGGCGCGAGCATGCGAGTCCGGAGCACATAGCGCCAAAATTTTATCTATTTGATTTTATTGAAGATTTTTCTCAAATCGAAAAAATTCCCAAGGCCGTGTTTTCACTCGAAATCGAAACCGACCAGGCTTTCAGTTTTGACCGCACGCATCTCAATCAGGTATTGTGGAATCTCACCCGCAATGCGTGGCGGCATTGTCAGCAACAAAATAACAGTATTCGTTTTTGTTTCGCCCACTCTCCCATGGAAAATATGCTTCAACTCGACATCATCGACGACGGTACCGGCGTGGATCCTGCATTGCAGGATCAACTGTTCGAACCTTTTTTCACCACCGAATCGCAAGGCACGGGATTGGGCTTATACATAGCGCGCGAAATATGCGAAGCAAACGGTGCACGGCTGGAATACGTCAGCGTCGCGCCCGGCGGGCAATTTCGCATCCTGATGCGGGAGGCCTGATATGCGCCGCGTATTAGTGGTCGATGACGAAGCCGACATCCGCGAATTGCTTATGTTGACGCTGAGCAAAATGGGCATTGATGCCGACACGGCGGAAACCTGTGCTGAAGCGTTCGAATATCTTAAAGGCAATGCCTACAATCTTTGTCTCACGGATATGCGTTTGCCTGACGGCAGCGGATTGAAAGTTCTTGAACATATCTCGGAAAATTATCCCAACATACCGGTGGCGGTAATTACCGCCTACGGTAGCGCAGAGAACGCTGTCGCCGCACTCAAGGCCGGCGCATTTGATTATTTGGCCAAGCCGATAGGCCTGAAAGAATTGCGTGATTTGGTCAATGCGGCACTCAAATTGCCGCAGGCCAGCTTACGCAAAACCATCGTAGAAAAACCCGAAGTTAATGTAGGTCCGAAATTGCTCGGCGATTCCGCGCCGGTAAAAAAAGCGCGCGATATGATCGATAAACTGGCACGCAGCCAGGCACCGGTTTATATCACCGGTGAATCCGGCAGCGGCAAAGAAGTCGCCGCGCGGACCATCCACGCCAAAAGTGCGCGTGCTGACGCGCCATTCATTCCCGTCAACTGCGGCGCGATTCCTGAAAACTTGATGGAAAGCGAATTTTTCGGCTATAAAAAAGGCTCCTTCTCCGGAGCGGACAACGACAAGATAGGTTTTTTTCAGGCCGCCAACGGCGGCACTTTATTTCTCGACGAAGTTGCCGACCTACCGCTCGCCATGCAAGTGAAACTGTTGCGCGTGATACAGGAGAAAAAGGTGCGCCGCATCGGCGATACAGTGGAAACCGCCATCGACGTACGCATTATCAGCGCGACGCATCAGGCCTTGGCCGAACGCGTGGAAGACGGCCGTTTCCGCCAGGACTTGTATTACCGCCTCAACGTGATCGAACTCAAAATGCCCAGCCTGCGGCAAATACCCGAAGACATTCCGGTCATCGCACGCTTCATACTCGCCCGCTTTGCCAGGCAAAACGGCGGCGCGGTGCCGACTATCGACGATGCGGCGATGAAGGCGCTGCAACAATATGAATTTCCCGGCAACGTGCGCGAGCTGGAAAACGTGCTTGAGCGGGCGTTGGCGCTGTGCGGCGGCGATAAAATCGGCAAGGACGATTTATATTTAAGCGAAGTCGGCGATGCCGACAACGAATTGAGTGGCACGCTGCAGCCGGGCGAATTGCCGCTGGAAGATTACCTCGACCGGGTCGAGCGCGACGCCATCATGCAGGCGCTGGAAAAAACCCGTTACAACAAAACCGCTGCGGCGAAATTGTTGGGAATCACTTTTCGCGCGCTGCGTTATCGTTTAGATCGGCTTGGCATTGATTGATAAAATATATAATTATCCACATAATTTTCTTAAAGAAGAATTGAAAGCCATGACCCAACAAAAACCAGAAGCCGTCCTGAAACTATGGATGCAGCATGTAAACAGCCACAATGTCGCCGGCTTGGTATCGATGTACGACGAGCAGGCGGTATTGATTCCGACATTTTCTAACCGGCTGCTGAGTAATCCTGAACGCATCCGCGAATATTTTGAACGGCTATGCGGCCGCGATGAATTGAGCATAGCCTTACATGAAAAGACCCTGATTTCGCAGCCGGTTAAGCAGGATTTGCATTCGGTGTGCGGTATTTATTGCTGGCGCTTTGCCATCGACGGCGAGTTGTTCAGTTTCGAGGCGCGCTTCAGTTATTTGCTCAATCCGGCTTCGGACAAACCGATACTGCAGCACCATTCATCGCAAATTCCGCGCATGATTTAGCGTCAACGGAAAAAGCGCATGTCGCAAGCCGCGCTTCACCGATGCGTCTTTCATTATTTTTCGTCAATGGTTAGCCGCCAGTGACTGACATTTTGCCTGATCCTTTACCGCGTCACTCTGGTCGCACGCTTCTGCGGAGGCTCTCGATTTCTGACCTTTCCCAGTTTCAGGCTTATCGAACCGATCCGGAGGTGGGTCGCTATCAAGGATGGTCGGCCATATCGTCCGCCGATGCGGACGCGTTCCTGTCAAAAATGGCCGTGGCTACATTGTTTCAGCCTGACCAGTGGTTTCAACTGGGGATCGCTGACTCACGGACGAACCGCCTCATCGGTGACATTGGCGTCTGCGTCCGCAGCGGCAGGGAACGCATCGCGGAGATAGGCTTCACGCTCGCGCCCAGTTGGCAAAGGCAGGGTTTGGGCACCGAGGCAGTCGGCGAGGCAGTCGCCATGATTTTTGAGTACGCACGGGCAGACTACGTTATCGCCATAACCGATACACGTAATCTTCCTTCAATCGGGCTGCTGAAGAAAGTCGGTATGAGCCTGAAAGAGACTGTGGAATCGACCTTTCGCGGCGAGCCGTGCACTGAACACATTTTTGAAATTCGTCGCCATCCCTTCCGCAGGAAGCGTTTGTAAACTTCTATTTCGGTAAACTTTTGTTTGCCGTAAACTTTCGACCTGTTCACAAATAAAAATTTCTTCTCATGAAAATCGCCAAGCGGCAGTCCATACCACAACGTATTTCTGATGCCCCGGTGCTGGTTTTATCCGGCGCACGCTTTCGCTTGCAGCAGAGTGGCTGGGTCAAAGGCGCCACCCGCGTGCGTTCGCCAAATTTTAACCGCCGCCCGAAAGGCATGCCGATTGAATTGCTGGTAATTCATAACATCAGTATGCCGCCGGGAGAATACGGCGGGAATGACGTCGTGAAATTATTTACCAATCGTCTCGACTGGGAATCACATGATTTCTACAAAACTATTCGTGGGCTCAAAGTGTCTGCGCATTTTTTTATCCGACGTGACGGTGAGGTGATGCAATTCGTGCCGTGTATTTTGCGCGCATGGCATGCAGGCCAGTCGTCGTGGCTCGGCCGCACGAACTGCAACGATTTTTCCATCGGCATCGAGATAGAAGGCGCGGATACGGAACCATTTACCGACTCGCAATATTCCACCTTGGCCTCACTCACTCACCTGCTTAAGCGCGGGTATCCCATCGTGGATATCACCGGACATTCGGATATTGCCGCCGGCCGCAAGACGGATCCGGGATCCAATTTCGATTGGCAACGCTTTCGGAGCGCTATTTAGATAACTATATGATTTAGTTGAATAATTTATTTTAAGGGGTGTGAGGGCTTTTTCCCCGCAAAATCCCTGCCAATAGATTTTGTCAATACTTTTTATTACCGTTTTGAGTCAAATTTCCATTTGACATCAAATGCCTGAAGCACTAGCATTAGTCCTTACCGGTGGCACAAACCACAATATCTTGTGGAAATCCTTGTGTACAGGCTGTGGATGAAATCATCCCAATGACCGGTTTTCTCAGCTTTATCAAGACTACTAAGACGAGCGGAATTGTTGGTGGGGACTTAATTTCCGTTGTCCGGGCAGCAAGACCACTCGGTCAGCCAAAGGCTTTTCTGAAAAGCCAGGGCTAACCGACAAAAAAGCAGTCCAGGCAGGCAGGAAATTTGGAATAAATCAAAATAGCCGCAATAATTTTCAGGAGAATAATTCATGCGTTTGTCCGGTTCTGATATGAATCAAACCAACCCCATCCCTTCATCCATGTTGGCGGTTGAATCCACCGCCCAAACCAATGCGCAATATGCAGCGTATAAATTGATACGCCGCAATGGCGCGGTGGTGGGCTTTGAGCCGAGTAAAATTTCCGTCGCCTTGACCAAGGCTTTTATTGCGGTGAATGGCGGCCAGGGCGCCGCGTCGGCGCGAATACGCGAAGTGGTGGCGCAATTGACCGAGTCAGTGGTCGCGGCGTTGGTGCGTCGTCAACCGGCCGGCGGTACTTTCCACATAGAAGATGTGCAAGACCAGGTCGAGCTGGCGCTGATGCGTTCGGGCGAACACGATGTCGCGCGTTCGTACGTGTTGTATCGCGAGAAACAGGCGCAGGCGCGCGCGGCGCAAAAAGCCGAAGCCGCCGCCGTACGGCCGATAACCGTACTCCACGTAATTGAAAACGGCGTGAGGTGCCCGCTTGATATTGCACACCTCGAATCTATTATTGCCGAGACCTGCCAGGATTTGGGCCCGTCAGTGAGCGTGAAGCCGATCCTGGAAAACACGCTGAAAGATTTGTACGACGGCGTGCCGCAGGACGAGGTGTTCAAATCCGCCATTCTTTCTGCCCGCGCTTTGATCGAGCAGGATCCGGCCTATAGCAAAGTGACTGCACGTTTGCTCATGCACACTATTCGCAAAGAAATTTTGGGCGAAGAAGTCACCCAGGCGCAAATGGCGACGCGCTACGCCGAATATTTCCCCGGCTTTATCAAAACGGGTATCAAAGCGGAGTTGCTCGACGAGCGTCTCGCCCATTACGACCTGGCCGAACTTGGGGCGGCACTGGACGCGTCGCGCGATAATCAATTTAATTACCTCGGTTTGCAAACGTTGAACGACCGTTACTTTTTACATATAGAAGAAAAGCGCATCGAATTGCCGCAGGCGTTTTTCATGCGCGTCGCCATGGGCCTGGCGTTGAATGAGGTGAACCGAGAAGCCCGCGCGATCGAATTTTATGAGGTGATGTCGTCGTTCGACTTCATGTCGTCCACGCCGACGCTGTTTAATTCCGGTTCGCGCCGTTCGCAATTGTCATCGTGCTATCTCACCACCGTGGCCGACGATCTCGATGGAATTTACGAGGCGCTGAAAGAAAATGCGCTGCTGTCGAAATATGCCGGCGGCCTCGGCAACGACTGGACGCCGGTGCGCGCGTTGGGTTCGCACATCAAAGGAACCAACGGCAAATCGCAAGGCGTGGTGCCGTTTCTAAAAGTGGTGAACGACACTGCGGTCGCGGTGAACCAGGGCGGCAAGCGCAAAGGCGCAGTATGCGCGTACCTTGAAACCTGGCATATGGATATTGAAGAATTCCTCGAGCTCCGCAAAAACACCGGCGACGACCGCCGCCGCACCCACGACATGAATACCGCCAACTGGGTTCCCGACCTGTTCATGAAGCGCGTGATGGAAGGCGGCGAGTGGACATTATTTTCGCCCGCCGATGTAAAAGATCTGCATGACAAATTCGGCAAGAACTTTGAGCGCGCCTACCTCAGCTACGAAGCCAAGGCTGCCCGCGGCGAATTGAAGCTATTCAAAAAAGTCCCCGCCAACAATCTGTGGCGCAAAATGCTGTCGATGCTGTTCGAGACCGGCCATCCGTGGATTACGTTCAAGGACCCGTGCAACATCCGCAATCCACAGCAGCATGTGGGTGTAGTCCACAGCTCCAACCTGTGTACCGAAATTACCTTGAACACCAACGAAAGCGAAATCGCCGTTTGTAACCTCGGCTCGGTAAATCTGGTGGCGCATTTGAAAGACGGCAAGCTTGATTTCGACAAGCTCGGCCGCACCATCCGCACCGCCATGCGTATGCTCGATAACGTCATCGACATTAACTATTATCCGGTGGCCAAAGCGCGCAATTCAAACTTGAAGCACCGTCCGGTCGGCCTCGGTATCATGGGCTTTCAGGATTGCCTGCACGAGTTGCGCATTCCCTATGCCTCGGAACAAGCGGTCGAGTTTGCCGACCGCTCGATGGAAGAGGTGTGCTACCAGGCGTACTGGGCATCTACCGAACTGGCGGAAGAGCGCGGCCGTTATTCCACATATAAGGGCTCGTTGTGGGATCGCGGCATCCTGCCGCAGGATTCGCTCGACCTTCTCGTCGAACAGCGCGGCGGTTACGTTGAAGTGGATCGTTCCGCATCACTCGACTGGAACGCGTTGCGTCAGCGCATCAGGCAGCATGGCATGCGCAATTCCAATTGCGTTGCCATCGCGCCGACCGCCACCATTGCCAACATCATCGGCGTGTCGGCGTGTATCGAGCCGACGTTCCAGAATTTATTCGTCAAATCCAATCTATCCGGCGAATTCACCGTGGTTAACGACTACATGGTGCGCGATTTGAAACAGAAAAACCTGTGGGATCCGGTGATGGTGTCGGATTTGAAATATTTCGACGGCTCATTGGCGAAAGTCGATCGCGTGCCGCAGGAAATGCGCGACCTGTACGCGACTGCGTTTGAGGTCGATGCCAAGTGGATAGTCGAGGCGGCGTCGCGCCGGCAGAAATGGATCGACCAGGCGCAGTCGCTCAACATCTATATGGGCGGCGCGTCGGGCAAAAAACTCGACGATATTTATAAACTCGCCTGGCTGCGCGGCCTCAAGACGACTTATTATCTGCGCACGCTGGCTGCGACCAGTGCGGAAAAATCCACCGGACGTGGCGGCGAACTTAACGCCGTGGCGATAGATGGCGGCGTTAGCGCGCTTGCGGGCAATTCGATTTCAGAGCCAGAGGCGAAATTCTGCGCCATCGACGATCCGGAATGCGAAGCTTGCCAGTAACTTATACCAAGAAAAGCAGGGGGAATATTGTGGCGGAGCCCGCTCTCTACAGGCGGGTTCCACCGCAATTTACCGAGCCAGCTATTCTATTTTAAGTATTTTATTACATTGAATTTTTAATCGTTGAGGGCGAGGCAAATATAACCAAGGGGGAGTATGCAATTTCGCATTGAGTTGGACGCAGCTTCTGAATATCGCTGGCGCTTGCTGGCGGACAACGGCAAAAGCATAGCCATTTCCGCTGACGGCTATAGCAGCAAGCAGGAATGCCTTGATGCGATTCGGCTGGTGCAAACGTCCTTCAGTATTCCGGTAATCGAAAACTACTCTGTCGATTTATTCGGTGAAGTGGTGATTCCTACCCGGGGCCGCGCAAAGGCGGCGCGCAGGACGCCTCATCAGCAGTAGAAATATTTTTGTAGCGCAGTTGTAACTAGCGGAGTGGCTTTGTGAGCCATTCCAAATACCAATCCACTGATATACGGAGGCAACATGGGACTGTTAAGTTTTATTAAAGGTGCAGGCGAAAAATTGTTCGGCAAAGGCGAAGCGCAGGCGGCCACGCAAGCGGCGGCGACGAATCCAACCCCGGTCAACATGGAGTTGGCCAACGTAGCGGCTTCGAACGCCATCATGGGATATATCAATTCGCAAAATTTGACTGCCGATGACCTTGCCGTGTCGTTCGATGCGGCAAAGGGCGTCGTCACCGTGTCGGGTACTGCGGGTGACCAGGAAACCAAGGAAAAGATCCTGCTCTGCTGCGGCAACGTGCAAGGCGTGGATAAAGTCGACGACCAGATGGATGTCGCCTCGAGCGAACCCGAATCCACTTACTACACCGTGAAAAGCGGCGACACGCTGTCGAAGATTGCCAAAGCCGAATACGGCGATGCCAATGCTTATCAGGGAATCTTTGAAGCAAACAGGCCGATGCTGTCGCATCCGGACAAGATTTACCCCGGCCAGGTGTTGCGCATTCCTCCCCAGGAAGCGTGAACGAAGAATAGAAATAGAAAAAAACGATGGGCGAACGTCAGGTGCGTTCGCCCGTCCAGGAAATAGAGGAAAGCCCATGCTAAATTTTGAAGACGACTTAACCGTGCAACCCCACATTCAGCCGTTTATGCCCGACGTCGACGACACCGTGGTGAGAGCACCCGGCAATATCCCGAAATTCTTGCTCAACAGCGAAGAAAGCTCGAACGCTGAACGTTTTGGCCGCGTGCGCGCGGAAGACAAGCGCATCATCAACGCCAAGTCGGACGTGAACCAGCTCGTCCCGTTCAAATATAAATGGGCGTGGGAAAAATATTTGTCCGGCTGCGCCAATCACTGGATGCCGCAGGAAGTGAATATGAACCGCGACATCGCGCTGTGGAAAGACCCGAACGGGTTGACCGACGACGAACGCCGTCTGGTGAAACGCAACTTGGGCTTTTTTGTCACCGCCGATTCACTCGCCGCCAACAATATCGTGCTCGGCACCTATCGCCATATCACCGCGCCCGAGTGCCGCCAGTATTTATTGCGCCAAGCGTTTGAAGAAGCGATCCACACACACGCCTATCAATACATCGCCGAGAGCCTCGGCCTCGACGAAGGCGAAATTTTCAACGCCTATCATGAAGTCAAATCAATCCGCGACAAAGACGAATTCCTGATTCCGTTTATCGACACGCTGACCGATCCGCAATTCACTACCGGGACGCAGGAAAACGACCAGAAGCTGCTCAAGAGCCTGATCGTGTTCTCCTGCATCATGGAAGGATTGTTTTTCTACGTCGGTTTTGTGCAGATACTCGCGCTCGGCCGGCAAAACAAAATGACCGGCGCCGCCGAACAATACCAATACATCCTGCGCGACGAATCCATGCACTGCAATTTCGGCATTGACCTGGTCAACACCATCAAGCTGGAAAATCCGCAATTGTGGACGCCGGAATTCCGCCAGGAAATGTCCGACCTGATGCGCAAAGCGGTCGAACTCGAATACGCCTACGCCGAAGACACCATGCCGCGCGGTGTGCTCGGTTTGAACGCGCCGATGTTCAAGGAATACCTGCGCTTTGTCGCCAACCGCCGTTGCCAGCAGATCGGCCTTGATCCGTTGTACCCCGGTGCAACCAACCCGTTCCCGTGGATGAGCGAACTCATGGACCTGAAAAAAGAGAAAAACTTTTTTGAAACGCGCGTGATTGAATATCAGACCGGCGGAGCTTTAAGCTGGGATTAAGAATTAGAAATTAGCAAAATAAACTACTAAGAGGTGGCATCGGCCACCTTTACGTATTTTTTTAACAACAAGACTGGGGGTTTAATATGGATAAGCAATAAAAAAGGGCAATCTTTCGATTGCCCTTAGTGGGCGCGTACTGCAGTACGCCCGGTGTGAGAACCTTAGTATGTCTCCGCGCCCATTAAATCGTCAAGTAATTTATTTTTGATGTTTTTTAGGAGATATATCATGCGTGTAAGAAATCTGAACGGAACTTCAATGAACGTATGCAGTTGCAGTAGTTGGTTAGCACACTGGGGAAGATATAGTAATCAAACAGCAAATAGGTGTGTCGTAGTTGGTTGCAGTAATAGACAAACCGTATGTGGCCATGTCCAAAAAGAATTTCTTAGTGACTCCTCTTGGTACATCATTCCGATTTGCGCTATTTGTAACAGTAAACGTGGGCAAGCCTTGGAGATCGATAATGCAGTCAATTTGGTCTCTGCAAATGTTAGGCAAACTTGCGGATAACTTCCTGTTTGTTGTTACGAAATGATTACTTAAATAAATTATCGTAATTTTTTCTAGGAATAAAAAACGCCGCTTTTCAGCGGCGTTTTTATTTGTGCAAAGGAAGCGATACTATCAGCGTTTCATTCCGCCGCCTGTGCCATCTTTGGCTTCGATATAAATATCCACGCGGCGGGCGCGGTTGTTACCGGCTTTCGGTAGCAGCGGCGTGACGGTACCTTCGTTCAACTTGTCGTCGCCGGAGGTGTTGATGTTCGACTCGATAATGCCGGCATTGACGCCTTTACGTACAAAAGCTTTCCTGATCGAATCAGCGCGGCGTTCGGCAAGAATTTTGTTCAGCCCTGGGTCACCGGTGATGTCGGTGCGGCCAGTGAGTACAATCTTCACTCCTTTAAGGGCCTCCGGTACCAGTTTGGCGACAGTGGCACGGGCATTAGGGCCCATGTCGGCCGACGCCCAGCGATAAAACACGGCGTAGAGCAGGGAGCGAAATTCTTTGTCCATTTTGAGCGGCGGTGGGGAGCCTTGAACCACTGCCACGGGTGCAGTATCGGCCTGAGCCACTTTTGCTGCCGCAGCCGCCGGGGCAGTCTTCGCCGTTGCAGCGGCGAGGGCGGCTTTTTTGTCAGCTAATTTTTTTTCTATGGATGCTATCGAATCTGCCGCCGCGGCAGCCTTACTTGATGCAGCTGCCGGTGAGCCGGGCGAAGCAGGCCTGGAAAGATCGGTCATTTTAAGCGAACCGGAAGATTCATTGCTCGTCGGCGACTCTTTGATTGCCGAACCGTTGGTCGGTGCTTCGCCCGAAGCCAAGGCCGGCGCGGCTGCATCGTTGCCGCTGGCACCGTTTGCGCCAGTGGAGATTTTCCCGCTGCTTACTGGGCGGGAAGGGGTGGCGGATTCGCGGGAATCACTGCTAGCGCCTCCGCTTAGAAGCGAGCTGAAAGAATGTACCGAGTTGGAGAGAAATTGCCAGCCGAAACCTGCGGCCGCGAGTAGGCCGATAGCAAAAATAAGCCATGCTTTGCCGCTCTTTGGTCTCTGGCCCTGAACATCGTCTTCGTCGAATACTTCTGCCATATTTCCCCCGAAAATTGGATTAACCTTTTAATTTTAACACTAAGGCACTGTCCGCCCAAACAGTTCTTAAACTATTTTGGACCAGGCAAAATCACCGGGAATTATGCGTCAGTGCTATTATTCCCGCCATGGAGTGCTTAACAGGACACAAAATTTTTCTTTCCTTGTGGCCGGATGAGAATTATCCTCCGCTATAGACGCACTAATCCCCGATAAGCATTAACAAGGAAAAACATGGCGAGTCAATTTACCGAATCGGACTGGAAAAAAATGCTGACGAGCCTGGGAGAAAACCCGGATCGCCCCGGCTTGAAAGAAACGCCCCATCGAATGCAGGAAGCATGGAAATTCTGGACTTCCGGCTATTCCCAGGATCCGGCGGAGATTCTCAAGGTCTTCGAAGACGGTGCGGAAGAATACAATGAGCTGATCGTGGTGCGGGATATTCCGGTTTACAGCCATTGCGAACATCACCTGGCGCCGTTTTTCGGCACAGCCACCATCGGCTACGTTCCTAATGGCAAAATCGTCGGGCTGTCCAAGCTAACTCGCCTGGTGGAATGCTATTCCCGCCGCCTGCAAGTGCAAGAGCGCCTGACCAGCCAGATCGCGCAGACCATGATGATGCAGCTTGAGCCCCATGCGGCCGGCGTCATTATCCGCTGCCGCCATATGTGCATGGAAAGCCGCGGCATCCGCGCCGCGGGAGAGGTAACCGTGACTTCGGCGATGCTGGGCGCGCTGCAGACCAACCTCGGAATGCGCACGGAATTTTTGGCGCTGAGCCGGGACTAGTTTTTCGAAATGTTTGTGAGTGCGCCGTAAGGCGCATTTTTTTTGCCCGTTATTGTTGCTAATTACCGATATACTGCCCGGACTTTTTGCATTGATTGAATGAGAGCGAGCATATGATGCCCGAACGCAAACCCGCCGGCGGTGCCGCTTTTGCCCTGATGGTGTTCCTGTGTTTTTTGTGGGGCATCAATCAGGTCATCGCTAAACTCGCCGCACCGGATGTGTCGCTGGTGATGCAAGCGGGTTTGCGCTCCTTGATCGCCGTGGTTTGCCTGTATGCGTGGACCTTGGTGCGCAGCGTGCCGCTGTTCACGCGCGACGGTACCTTGGCGGCGGGCTTGCTCGCCGGGGCGTTATTTTCCGCCGAATTCCTGTTCATGTTCAGCGGGCTTGCCCATACCGATGCATCGCGCATGGTGGTGTTCGTTTATCTGGCGCCCTGCATCACCACGCTCGGTTTGCATTGGTTGGTGAAAGGCGAGCGCCTGAGCCCGTTGCAATGGGCCGGTGTATTGTTGGCCTTCATCGGCATAGTCATTGCATTCGGCGACGGCCCGCGCTATTCGAACGCGACATTGATGGGTGATGCGTTCGGCGTGCTGACAGCAGTGCTGTGGGCGGCGACCACTATTGTCGTGCGTTCAACCAGGTTGGCCAATATCAGCGCCAGTAAAGTATTGTTTTACCAACTCGGCATGGCGGCACTGACTTTGCCGATTGCATCGATGTTGATGGGCGAGCCGGGCATTATTGCTATCACCCCCGCTGCGATTACCAGCCTCGCCTATCAAGGCATTATTGTCGCATTCGCGAGTTATCTGGCGTGGTTCTGGTTATTGACAAAATATCTAGCGACGCGGCTTTCGGTGTTCACTTTTTTTACGCCATTATTCGGTGTCGCTGCGGGGATATTCGTCTTACGTGAGCCGTTCACCGTGGCCTTTTTGTTATCGGTTCTGCTTGTGGGTGCAGGAATTTACTTAGTCAACAGAAAATAAGTAAGTATTTGATTTAATTTAATATTTTACTATCGTGCTGTATGGATTTTCACCCGGCCTATCATCCACATTGCCGCCAAGCCCAGCACCATCGCCATGTAGCCCACCAAATTGTAACGAGTGAGTTCGCCGGTGTCGGTATGGCCCATCATATAGCCAGCCAACAGCGACGCGAGCCCCGACGCCATTTGCATCGCGGCAGCATTCATGCTCATAAACGTGCCGCGCAAATGTGGCAGTGCGCTCGATGTGACCACGGCCATGCCGGGGATCATGCGGCCGGAAATGAAGACAAAAAATAAAGTCGTCGTCACTAGCACCCAAACAAATGCGACCGGTTGCAAATGCGTGACCAGCAATAGCGGCAACATTGCAGCCGTTGCGACCCAGCGATAAGTTATTATTTTGCCGAATTTATCCGCCGCCCAGCCGATACCGCGTGCGGAAAAAAATGTAGTGAAGCCGCCGACCAGATAAATAAATGGCAATAAACTTTCCGCCACTTTGACGTTGGCCGTCATGTAAATGGTGATGAAAGGTATGACGGAAAAGCTCGACATGATCATCAGGCACATGAATGAAAATGCGCGCAAGTGATTAGGCTCGCGCAACACGGCCAGCATCGGCACAAAAATATTTTTGTGGTCGCGGCTATTCGCGTGCGGCGGTACATTCGGCAGCGTGCGCAGGCCCAGCGCAAAAATAAGCAGGGACAACCCGGCGACAAACAGGAAGGGTGCGCGCCAACTGAAATGATTCGCCAGCCATAAGCCGAGCGGCACGCCAGCAATGGTCGAGAGGGAAAACGCGCCCATCACCACGCCCATCGCGCGCCCGCGCCGATGTTCGGCTATACAGTCGCCGACAAACGCCTGCACCATCGCGCCGAGCACGCCGCCGAACATGCCCGCCAGCCCGCGCGCGACGATGAGCAACCAAAAATTAGGCGCCAGCGCACATAGCAAAGTGGCTGCGGCAAATAAAATATACAGCGTGAGCACTATGCGTTTACGGTCGTAACGGTCTATGAAGGTCGCGCCGAGCAGGCCGCTGATGGCGGCAGCGAACGAGTAAACCGACACCAGCCAGCCGAATTCATTGGCGGAAATATCCAGCACGCGGTGGAACATCGGCCCTAACGGGAACACAATCATGAAATCCATGATGTGGGTGAATTGAATGCCGGCGAGTATGTAGAGTAAAACGGTTTCGTTCTTGACGGGTGTGGTTGGGTTGGGCATGAAACCTGATTCGAAGAGTATGGCGGAACAAGCTGCACTATACCAATTCTGCAGTAATACTGTGTCGCCTGCGGTTTTGGCAGGTATAATCCGCACTCCCGATTAACTCTTGAATGTAAAGAAATGCCCAGTAAAAAATCCGCAGTAAAGCCTGACAACCAGCCTTTGTATATAGTTAAAAAATCCGAGCTGCACGGCAACGGCGTATTTGCCGCGCGAAAAATCGCCGAAGACACACAGATAATCGAATACACAGGCAAGCGCACTTCGTGGAAAGAAGCGCTCAAGCGCGACCCCGCCGACCCGGATCATCCTTTTCACACCTTTCTGTTTGATCTGGGCGATGGACGCTACGTGATAGATGCCGCCATCGGCGGTAATGACGCACGCTGGATCAACCACGGCTGCAGACCGAATTGCCAGGCGCTGGATGAAGACGGCCGGATATTCATTTATGCCTTGCGCGATATCAAACGCGGCGAGGAATTGCTTTACGACTATGGCTTGATACTCGAAGAGCGTCATACGGCGGCCACCAAGCGTGACTACGCATGCCGCTGCGGTGCCCCCAATTGCCGCGGCACCATGCTGGGTAAAAAACGCTAACCAAAGGCTTACCATGACCAGCCCACTATTTACGCCGATTACGCTACGCAACCTTACCCTACCTAATCGCATCGTCGTCGCGCCGATGTGCCAATACAGCGCCGTCGATGGCAGCGCTACCGATTGGCATATGCTGCATCTGGGAACCCTCGCGGTTTCCGGCGCGGGTTTGCTCATGCTCGAAGCGACTGGGGTAGAAGCCATCGGCCGCATCAGCCGCAGTTGCCTGGGTTTGTATTCCGACGACAATGAAAAAGCATTGGAACGCGTGCTTAAGGTTTGCCGCACTTACGGCAACACGCCCATTGGTATTCAACTGGCGCATGCTGGGCGCAAAGCTTCGGTGCATGTGCCGTGGCATAAGGGCGCCCCGTCGTTGCAGGCGAGTGAAGGTGCGTGGGAAACGATGGCGCCATCGGCACAGCCGATGGCGGAAGGCTGGCATACGCCGCACGCCATGACGCGGGCAGACATGGATCGCGTAAAGCATGCTTTTTTATCGGCGGCACGCCGCGCAGATAAATTGGGCATAGATCTGGTGGAGTTGCACGCCGCTCACGGCTATTTGCTGAATGAGTTTTTGTCGCCGCTGTCCAATTTGCGCGCCGACGAATACGGCGGCAGCCTGGAAAACCGCATGCGTTATCCGCTGGAAGTGGCCGCCGCCATGCGCCAGGTGTGGCGCGACAAGCCTCTTGGAGCCCGTATCAGCGGCAGCGACTGGCTGGAAGGCGGCACAACGCCCGAGGAGGCAGTGCGCTTCGCCGCCGAGCTGAAAAAACTCAACTACGATTATGTCTGCGTCACCAGCGGCGGTATCGCCGCCAAGGCGAAAATCATGGTGGATTTGAATTACCAGGTGCCGTTCGCGGCGCAAGTGAAAAAACAAGTCGGCATCGCTACCCGGGCGGTGGGAATGATACTCACGCCGCGGCAGGCCGAGCACATTATAGTTTCAGGCCAAACGGATATGGTCGCCATTGCGCGCGGCTTTATCGACAACCCGCGCTGGGCGTGGCACGCGGCAGAAGTATTGGGCGCGCAAGTGGCTTACCCGCCGCAGTATGAGCGCGGCCAGGCGAAATATTGGCCCGGCGCAAAAGTTTTGCGCGAGCAGCAAAGCGCAGAAGCAAAGTAACCGGCTGACAGGATGCAGTGCATCGAACGACGAAGCATTAATGTGTTTAAATCGCAGATCGAGATATTCAGGGGGCGATCGATGGCAAAAATAAGTTATGTGCTGATTACGCGCGATGGTGCGCTCATTACTGCGTGGCGCGCGGCCTTTCAAGCACAAGGTTTAATTTTACTCACTACCCCAGCCCGTCGCAAATTACATAGCGAGGTAGTCGCGGTAGGGTGATGCTACTAATGGCTGGTAGATAAACATCGCTTCAGTACGGACACGGCCATCAATATCGGCCGTCACCTTTCATGACCTTGGCGCGTTTCATCATGTGCTGAACGAGCATCCGTTTATCGATGGCAACTAATTTTACAGCCTGGCGAAAAAGCCTGAGCATGAGCTAAAATAGGCGCGGATTGGAGCAGATAACTTGCTTAATTATTTAATATAATCAATATGTTACGTTTATTTTTGATTTTGCTGTTTACATGTTTTTTCTCTATCGTCCGTGCCCAAGAATCCGTGCAGGACGCTAAGCAGTTTGTTGCTTTCGTGCAAGAATTTGAAGCCACCTGCGTGTCGCGTGAAGCGGTACAAATTCTGGTAAAGAGCACACATCCAAAACGTAAAATGCGTGTATGGCTGGATCGTTTTCACATGGGTGTAGGTACAGGCGACAGATCGAAAACAGATTTACTTCCCTCCGCCGAGCCTGAGCCTCTGGGTTGCTCGCGTACATTAAGCGGCCCGCAGGAATGGCGCATAGTACGCGCGGAATTTATCGGCGAATGAATCACTAGTGGACAGCGTTAGAATTAAATCGTAGTTTAATGTAGGTTTATTGAAGGAAATATTTTATGGCTATATCTATGTATCAAGCATCCGTCCCGGTTTTTGTGCGTAATCTGAATAACCTCTCCGCCATTCTCGACAAAGCCGTAGCCCAGGCCGATGCGAAAAAAATCGATCACGCAGTGTTGCTGAATTTCCGTTTGTTCCCCGACATGCTGAACTTTATCAAGCAAATCCAGATCGCGACTGATTTTGCCAAAGGCGCAGCGGCGCGCCTGGCGGGCGTCGAAGTGCCGAAGTATGAAGATACCGAAACCAGCTTTGCCGATTTGAAAGCGCGCATACAAAAAACGCTGACATTTGTACAAAGTTTTACGCCTGCGCAAATCGATGGATCAGAAGAACGCGACATCGCTCTGACCATCGGCGGGAACCCGCTGACGCTGAAAGGACAACCGTATTTGCTGCATATGGTTTTGCCGAATTTTTATTTCCACGCGACCACGGCTTACGCAATCTTGCGTCACAACGGCGTGGAAATCGGCAAGCGCGATTTCGTGCCTATGCCTTCCTGACATTTTGACTGCTCAACAACCCGACCAAGCCGACAAAGACACGGCTCCGGCGCAAACTAGTGCGTTGGCGCAGGAGATCACGCCGAAAGCCGTCTGGAAAAATTATAAAATCATGATTCCGGTGTGGCTGTTGTTGGCTGGCCTGGCGTGGTTGGGTTTGCATCTTGGCGTCGGTAAACCCGTCGTCGCCGCGGGCGGTGTGCTGCTCGCCATGTTTTCCGGCGCGCTCGCCTGGCTGGTTGGCGTGATCGGCCTGGTGCCCATCATCGGACCGCTGATCGTGAAAATCCTGTCTATCGGTTTTATATGGTTGCTCAATGCAGTTGGCTATCTGGTTTCTTTGGTCGCCATCAAGCGCGGCTATTCCAAAGATGTGCTGACCTACCGCGGGATAACCATTGCCTTGATTGTCGGCATTGTCATTGGTTATATTTTCGGCAAGCTGCTCTGATAATGCTCGATGACGTCGGGTAAAGTAGATATTTTTTGTAAAGTTGTCGATAACTTCGGTGACATCGGCGTTGCCTGGCGGCTGGCGCGCCAGCTCGTGGCCGAGCAGGGATTCAACGTGCGCCTGTGGCTTGATAATCCGGACGCCCTGTCACGTCTCTCTGCTGAAGTGGATGCCCAGGCCGAAATGCAAACTGTGTGTGGCGTCGAAGTGCGGCACTGGGGTGTGCCGTTTCCCGAGGCCGTGCCTGCGGAGGTAGTGGTCGAGACTTTCGGCTGCGATTTGCCGGAAAGCTATGTCATTGCCATGGCGCATCAGGCGCGCCCGCCGGCATGGATCAACCTGGATTATCTCAGCGCGGAAGCATGGGTGGACAGCCATCACGCGCTGCCGTCGCCGCACCCGCGCTTGCCGCTGACCAAACATTTTTATTTCCCCGGCTTCTCTGATAAAACCGGCGGCTTATTGCGCGAACGGGATTTGCTGGCGAGGCGCGGCGTTTTTCAGCGAGACCAAAACGCGCAACTGTTATTCTGGGAAAAGTTCGATATGCCCCCGCCTGCGCAAAACGAACTTCGCATCAGCCTGTTTTGCTATGAAAATCCTTGCTTGCCGGAGTTGTTACAAGCGTGGGCCGATGGCTCACAGCCAATTACCTGTTTAGTGCCTGAAGGCGTCGCGCTGGAATCGCTGGCGAAATTTTTTAAAGTAGATAAGAGCGCCGTGACAAAAAAAACTACTCGCGGAAAACTCACACTGCAATACATTCCCTTTACCGATCAGGGCGGGTACGATCAATTACTGTGGGCCTGCGACGTGAATTTCGCCCGCGGCGAAGATTCCTTTGTGCGCGCGCAATGGGCGGCCAAACCGTTTGTCTGGCACATTTATCCGCAAAAAGAAAACACTCACTGGGTCAAGCTTAACGCCTTCATAGACTTGTATGCCGCAGCCATGTCGGCTGAACAGGCGGCAGCCACACGGGAATTCTGGCGCGCATTCAACGCGGGCAGGGGGGCGGGTGTAGCTTGGAATACGTTTGTATACCAGTTACCTGGCTTGCTGGTGCATAACCGCGCTTGGGCCGAACAATTGTCAACCAGAATCGATCTTAGCAGCGGGCTAGCGGATTTTTGCCGAAAACTGATAAAATAGCATGCTATCCCGGCGAGGCTTTATTAGCCGGATTTTTTACTTACAGAATTTATTCAGGACTGAATATGAAACAAGCTCAAGAGCTACGCGCCGGCAACGTCATCATGGTCGGCAAGGATCCGATGGTGATACAAAAGGCCGAATACAATAAAGGCGGACGCAGCAGCGCCGTGGTGAAAATGAAACTCAAGAACCTGCTCAGCGGCGCGCCCACGGAAACGGTGTTCAAGGCCGATGACAAATTCGACCTACTGGTGCTCGAACGAAAAGAGGCGACGTACTCCTATTTCGCCGACCCGCTATATGTGTTCATGGATAAAGATTACAACCAGTTTGAAATCGAAAAAGACAATATGGGTGACGCGGTCAATTATCTTGAAGACGGCATGCCATGCGAAGTCGTGTTCTACGAAGGCAAGGCCATCTCGGTGCAACTGTCCAGTTCCTATGTGCGCGAAATCCAGACCGACCCGGCAGTGCGCGGCGACACATCAGGCAAAGCGCTCAAGCCCGCGACCATAGCAACCGGCTATCAGGTGATGGTGCCGCTGTTCTGCGAGAACGGTGACAAGATCGAAATCGATACGACAACGGGGGAATATCGCCGGCGTATTAGCTGATCTTCCTGCTATTGAAAAAACAAAAGGCGCTACGGCGCCTTTTGTTATATAAGTATTTGATTATATTAAATATTTTATGACGAGAGTAAGTGCGTAGGTGGGAGGCCTTTGCCCCGGGCGCTTTCGATTTCAAGCAACATCATCCTACGCTTCTTACACTCGGTCATTAAACCGCCAAGTCATAGATTTCGACCTATGAACTTATTGAATGCAATGGCATCGCTACATTGCCAACAAAATCGTTAAATACGTTTGGAGAGAAGCCATGAGACCGTTTTCCATACAGCCACAGCGCAGGATATGGCTGACATTATTCGCCATGCTATTTTTGTTGCAAGGCTGCTCCACCATGAATACGGTTAGTGATGGCGCTGATAGCAGACTAATGTTGCGCGGGCATGATCCGGTGAGTTATTTCAGCGCAAGCAAGCCCGTGATCGGTACCGCGGAATTCAAGGCGGACCATCAGGGAGTGACATATCGCTTTGCCAGTGCAGCTAGCCGCAAACTATTTTTGAAAGCCCCGGATAAGTATGCGCCTCAATATGGCGGTTTTTGCGCCAACGGCGCAATCTACGCGATGAAGTGGGTCGGCGAGGCTGAGAATTATGAAATTTACAATGACCGGTTATTTATTTTCGGCGGCCAGAAATCACATGATTACTGGACCATGGATAAAGCAAAAAATGTTGAGTATGCAGACGGTTACTGGGAAAATGAAATGAAAGATTCGGGTGCGCGCCTACAATCCTGGAAGCGTCTGGTGTTTCGTGTGCCGCATTACAAGACTTCCAAAGAATTAGAGGCGGAATGGCAAGTGAGAAAAGAATCCTGAGCTTTGAACTGTGCGTAAGGAACGATTGCGTTCGCCGACAAACACACATCAACAGCCACGAGGATTGCATACCATGATGTCGCGGAAAAAATTTTTGCTTTTATCCTTGGCTTGGTTCTGCTTCGCGCCGGTGCAGGCTGCCGATGCTCCGGTAGGAACGGCCAAAGCCACGTTTGCTGGTGGCTGTTTCTGGTGCATGGAGCCGCCGTTTGACAAGCTCGACGGCGTGATTTCCACAACGTCTGGTTACACCGGCGGCCAAAAATTGAATCCCACTTATGAAGAAGTGTCAGCAGGCCGGACAGGCCATGCAGAAGCAGTGCAAATTGTTTATGATCCGAAAAAAGTCAGCTACGAAAAATTGCTGGAAGTGTTTTGGCATAACGTCGATCCGACAATAAAAGACGCTCAGTTTTGCGACCACGGCAATCAATACCGCACCGGGATTTTTGTTCACGATGATCAGCAAAAACTCGCCGCGGAAAATTCAAAGGCAGCACTGGATAGATCGAAGCCGTTCAAAGCGGCGCTGGTGACGGAAATTACGGCAGCCGCGCAATTTTATCCAGCGGAAGATTATCATCAGGATTATTATATCAAGAACCCGATTCGCTATAAGTTTTACCGCAACGGCTGCGGACGAGATGCGCGGTTGAAGGAATTGTGGGGCGACCTGGCGGGTAAATGATTACGTCAGGCCCAGCGCGCTGAGCAAGCCGCCGGCAAGCATGGACAGAAATGTCTGAAGCAAAAGCGAAACGGCAACATAAATGGATGACTCGCCATCGGCAATGTGCAAAACCTTGCGCGCACCGAGATCGAAATAATAAAAGCTGGCCAGCATTGCCACCAGGGACACCGCCACCATTGCGGGAACGATCAGCGGCATACCGCTCAACCAGATCGGCACGGAACCATATACCGTACCTTCAGTGCATCAACGTAGCTAAAACGCCGCGCATAGAGTCGCGCTACCACGCGGAACAGATGCCAACAATAAAACGGACGGCAACGACAACATTAAAGTCGCCATCGTCGCCGGCAGGATTTGTTCCGGCGCCACGCGGTAACCAAAGTCAAGATTCCAATCCGAGTTGAAATATGTCATGCCGGCAAAAACAACCACCGCATTGAGTACTGAAAACGGAATGACGTAAGCAGAAATCAATTCCGACACAGACGTAGACTCACTGGCGATCGATGCCCATTCTGGCTGCGGGTGGGTAAGCAAACTGCAAATGCGGCGCACATGCAGCCAGTTCTATTTCCGCAGAGTGGGTTTATTTTCTACCGGGTGTTGCATGAGCGTATCCATAGCTTGAGAATACATCAGTGTAATCCGCAGCGGACGGGCTGCGAACGCCAGTATCGAGTATATTCATAACGCATTGATTATATTTGCTAAATAGGAATATCCATGTATAAGCTGCAAGTGCAGGAAGATAACGGCGTATGGCACGACGTGAAATCTGCTGAGGGAAAACTGTTGACCTTCAGCAAAGAACCCGACGCGCGCGCGAAACTGGAAGAATTATTTCCGCTGTTGGTGAAAATGGAAAAGTTTGCCGCTGGGCCGAAGCGCACGCGCGTGCTGGTGATGTTGCGGGAATTGGAAGACGAAGAAGAAGCGAAGAAAAATCGGTAACGATGGGTAGGGAAGTTGGTGAATGAATCATCCCAATTCCAAGCGTCCCGTAGAGGGGCTAAGACTTAAAGCTAGGCCTGCGGGCGATTGCTGAGGGTTTTTTGCGCCGGCGGAATGACGGGTTGTTGCAGGTTGTCGATCATATTGCTCATGGCGCTGTCCACCAAGGTATCGTCCGGGATCACTTCTGCCTGACCGTTCCGAAGTTGCGCAGACAAGGCTTGGGGTGAAATCGAAATTGGCTTGTGGCCTGAGCCGCCGCTGAAACCCTGGTGGTTGGTGAATAGGTAAATGCCTTTCAACGGGCTGACCCATGTCAGGCGCGCGCGATTGGGAGTGCCATCGTCCATTTTGAATTCCACCCACGCGCCACGCTTCATGTTCGCCACGACCTGGTCGAAATCATCTGAGCTGGCGATGACCAGCGAGCGGTCTTCCTCGTTGAGACGGATTTCCACCATGTCCACATTGTCGTGCGACACATGGCGCTTGACGAATTTGGAAACTTTACCTGAAGCGTCGACGGTTTCCTGCGTTTCGACTTTGACGTTGTCGCCTTCGCGTGCCGTGAAAGCCGTAGGCGCGTCTGCGAACGACACGGTTTTGATCATGGGCACTTCCTGCCGCACATTGGCGCCCTGATCGAGGATGCTGCGCGTGACGGCGCTGACTTCAGGATTGGCTGAGCGCTGGCCGGCCTTTACCGCTAACGCATGGCAATCAACCAGTGCGGTGAGAAACTGATCACGTAATGTCGGCTGAAGATTGGCGACGTTCATGCCCTCCTGCAAACGCTTGAGCATATAGGGTAACAGCGATACCAATTTTTTGCGGTCGTCGCTATTTGATTTGGGAGCCACACTCCAGACCAAATCATCCATCGTGGTGAGCAAGCCGTTCCACTGCTGGCTTTCGTCACCATGGTCGGCATAGGTAATCGCCAATGCTGTGGACCACGGGCCGCCGAGAAAACCTTCGACCGGTTGGGGCAACTGCGTGCCCACCGTGCGGCGTAACACTTCCTTGTGCGACACCAGGTTGCCGATTTCGAGTTTTTCGCGTTCTTCAACCACTTTGGTTGAGTGTTCGTTTACCTTGACCGATTCGGCTGTGTCGTTTTCGAGGTATTGCTCGAAATCCGCCAGCACTTCGGCAAAAATTTCCACGTCGCTGTCGAATTTCGTCAGTACTTTTTCCACTGCCGTTTCGATTTTTTTATACATGCGGTCCTCGCGCGCGGTGTTGGCATCGATACCGATGGCGGAAGCGGCGATGGTGTCGATAAGCTTGCGCGCGGGATGGGATTTACTGGCGAAAAACGCCTTGTCGAGAATCGCAACTTTCAAAATCGGGATTTGCAAGCGGCCGAGCAATGCGCGTACCACGGCCGGGATGCGGCGGTCTCCCAGCACATAATCGAACAGCATGGCGATGATGTCGATGGTCATGGCATCCACCTGGCCCATGTTGTCGGCGATGGGCGTGTTGCGGATTTCATGCAGCACGTTGACCGATCCCGATGCGACAGCTGCGGCAGTGGCTTCATCGCCGATACCGATCTGCTTGGCCAGCGCACCCCAGTCGCCATGCTGGATATTGTTCAGCGCTTCCATCGGCGTGGCGCCGGGCATTTGCATGCTGCCGTCGTGGGGCCGGCGCGTCTGCGAGCGGAACTGCGCGCCGAGCGGCGTTTGCATAGGCGCGCCCGGGGCGCGCAATTGGGTATTCAATGGCGTGCTCATCGTCTCGTTGGGACGATGAATCTGGGTCCGCATGCCGGTCGGACTCTGCTGAAAAGCGACCAGTTGTTGCAACTGGGCAAATAAATCGGGAGAGGCCGTCACCTGGTTATTCGCTTTAGGCGGCACATGTATTTGAGTGGTGCCCGGTGGGCTGCTGCTCGCGTGTGAGCGCGAGGGTTGCACCGACCCGGAGGCGAATTGGATTTGCGGCAGCACGCCGTTCTGGATCAGGTGGCTGTTGATTTTGATGTAAAGATCCTGAATTTCCGGCGTGAGGTGTTTTTCCAGTCCGGCATAGAACGCGGTTTTGGCTTTCAGGCCCAATTGCATTTCCGTGGTGGCCTGCTGCAGAGCGGTAAAAATAGCGTCTGGTCCCAGCGGGTTGGCGGTCAGTTCCAGATCGGATTTTTCCATCATCTTGCCCACCCTGCGGGTGAGCGCGGTTAATTCCTCGCCGCAGGCTTCGCGTACATTCTTTGCCGATTTGCCGACAGCCAGGACTTCATCCTGATCGTCTTTATCCATCAACGACAGGCGGCTAAGTTCAGTCCTGGTGGGATCGTCCTTTTTGACTTGCTTGCCGGCGAGCCTGGCGCTGAACTCGTCCAGCATGGCCCACTTGAATGAAAACGGGAACGCAGCCTTTTTGGTTGAAAGTCCTGTACTGGCTTCCTTAAGCGCATTGCGCTCTTCACGCTCCATGCTGATGTCCGATTTTTCGGACAGTTCTTCCTGCATCTTGTTAAGCATATCAGGCAGGGCAGCGGAAATCTGCGCGATGAGCATTTCGCGGCAGGTATTCAGTAGCGGTGCGAGTTGGTTAGTGCTCATACGATGCTGCCTTGTTGCGGGTAAAGTCCCGCGTTGTATCCGTCACTATCATGAAAGCCGGGTAAGCAAATGGCCGCAGATATCCATTAACCACTGGGCTAGACTATTGGAAAAGCTACCTTGGCGCAAGCAATCAGGCTGTTTTCGAGGCTGTGGGCACAATCGTTCGCGTCTGTTTTTTTTGATCAATTTGACGATAAGGGCTTGCCAAATGCCCCATCACACAGGCATATTTGTGAACTGGTTCACAAGACCGGATTGATCCATAAACTTATCCGGCTTGCGGTAAATTTTCCCTGATAAACGAACAGAATATTGGAGAGGGATCATGGGCCTGAAATTCCGCATGGATGATTTATCGCCCGCTGAGGCATCGCTGATAGCGTGGCAATTTGGTTTTGACGACGACGACGATCCATTTTTACCGACCCTGTGGCAGACTATTGCCCGTGCCTGGGCGTCGGATGCAGCGCCTAACAGTAGCGCACGCAAAAAGACCCGTCACCTGAAGCACCTCGGTGCCAGCGGCGCTTATCCGGACGAAGTCACGGTGTACCTGAAATTCAAATCCAGCGAAGGCGAATCCTACTGGCTGGATATGTTACGCAGGGCGGGGCTAGCTGATAGGCGCCAGCGCAGCAATCCGACGGACGTGGATCGCAGGCGGCGTGCTGAATAAGTACTTGATTTTATTTGTTTTTTAGTATGCTTAGAGTTTATATCGTTAAATACATTCACCGGGGAATCATCCATGTTTGCCGGTAGCCGCCCCAAGAACCTCGGTGCCCGCGCCGGCAAACTTGCGCCTTGTCCGAACAAACCGAATTGCGTATCAAGCCAGGCTGACACAACCGATTCGCATTATATCCCACCGATTGCATTAAGCGGCTCGGCAAACGAGGCTGTCGCGCGCATCAAAAAAATCATTCTCACCATGCCGCGTACGCAAGTCGTAAATGAGGCGCCGAATTATTTGTACGTGGAATTTACCAGCAAACTCATGGGTTACGTCGACGATGTGGAATTTTACGTCGATGAAAACGTGAAACGGATCCATGTGCGTTCAGCGTCGCGCCTCGGTTATCGCGATTTTAATGTGAATCGCAATCGCATCGAAGCCATACGCACACAGTTCAACGCCAGCTAATCAACCGCCACCGCGATGGAAGTAGCGATCGAAGCGATGCATGAATGCCTCGCGCTGTACATCGTCAAACTGCTCGAATAAAAACTCCACTTGCGTGCGTGGCAGCGACAACAAATCTGTAATGCGGCGCTGCTGCTCGCTGCCTAATGTGATAATCACGCGCCGCTGCCCCAAAAAAATATCAACAGCGCTTCCATTCACTCGCGATTCGTAAGGCACAATTGCGGCGGGCAATAGCCGAAAAAAATCGGCGTGGGTGATGCTCATGTCCAGCGTGAACCGATTGACGTCGTTCATAAATAAGCAATAGGAGCCAGAGCGATCGAGCAAAAAAAATCCGCTGGCGCTGTTATGTAAGACTCCAGCCCCCAGCGGATATCACATAATTATTTGATTATATTTAACTTTTTAGCCACCCGCTATAGGCGGCCAAATCGCCAGTGCATCACCTTCACGTAATTTTTTGCCATGCCATTCGAGCGGATAAATATATACGCCGTTGAGCAAGACCAGATGCACCCACTCCGCCGGTAATTTGTAGCGATCAATAATCTGCGCGATGGTCATCTGTTCGTCGATCTCGATGGCTACTTCATTACGAACTGCAGGCTGGGGTAAAAAATCCGACAGCATGGCATAGAGTTTCAGTTTGATTTTCATGCGTTCACAATTTTGCGGTCGATTGCGCCTGTGCCTGTGCCAGATAGGCTTCCATCACGCGCGTCGGATCTTTGAGCAAGGTATCTTTCCACGGGCCGAGTTTGGTTTGGCTTTGTATCAATCCGCGCAACACTCCCACATGCTGGGTGAGTCCAACACTGGTGGCGCCGACCAATACATCGTCCTTGAATTCCAGGTGCATATATTTGAAATTATCATTGTCTTTAAGTTCCACCGATTGTCCGCCGTCGGCGCCCCACCAGCGGCCGAACGAGGACGAAATCAAGCCCAGCGTGTCGAGCACGTTAATGGCGAGACTGCCTTGCGACAACGTAGGCTTGCCCGCCATATTCAACGCGGCGATGCGCGCCTGGTCGGCAGCGTTGGGTTGAATTGCGTTGACCAAGGTCTTGTCGGTAGAAAAATCCTTCGCTTCAGCCACGTCACCCGCGGCATAAATGTCCGCCACGCTGGTTTGCATATTGTTGTTCACCAGCACGCCGGCAACGGTTTTTACATCAGTGCCTTGCAGGAAACCGATGTTGGGTTTCACGCCGGTGGCGCTGATGATAAGGTCGGCGGCAATTTTGTCGCCAGTGCTGAGATTCGCCACCAGCGCGCCGTCGGCGCCTTTTTCTATCGAGTTCACTTTTGCGCCGGTGTGTACCGCCACGCCTTTTTTCTCGCACCATTGCTTAATCATTTTACCCGCGCCTTCGGTCATCATGCGCGGTACCATGCGGTCGCCCATTTCCACCACAGTTAGTTTCACGCCGCGCGCGGCGAGGGACTCCATAATAATGCAACCGATAAAGCCCGCACCCATCTGCAACACGCGCGCGCCCGGTTTGGCGACAGCCATGATCTTGCGCGCGTCTGCCAAGGTCCAGCACGGATGAATACCGGGCAAATCGATGCCTGGAATCGGCGGCGCGACGGGGTGGGAACCAGATGCGATTAACAGCTTGTCGTAACTAAGTTGCGCGCCGGATTCAAGGGTAATTTTTTTTGCGCCGGTATCGACCTTGCTGACTTTGCCGACGACGTTATCGATATTCATTTGCGCGAAATGATTTTGTTCTTTGCGCAAATGCGTGCCTTGTTCCTTGATGTTGCCCATGAGCAAATAAGGAATCGCCATGCGCGAATAGGGCAGCTCGGTTTCGCTGCCGATCATGGTGATTTTGCCCACAGGGTCAGCCTTGCGCAGGGTTTCGGCGGCGATGACGCCGGTAGGGCCGTTGCCGATAATGACGTAGTTCATCGGGATTCTCCTCATCAATATTGTTTTGGATACGCTGCATCGAATTTCATAAAACAACAGGGGCGGTGATAAGCCGCCCCTGTTGTGTTTGAAGCATCCGCAAATTTCGCTGCGGTTACATCAGATGATTACAGGCCGAGACGTTGCTTGGTCGCAGCGGTGAGCGTGCCTTCCGGCGTCCAGCCGCGTACTGCGTAGTATTGCGGCAGCATCTTGCCCAGTTCGTTTACCTTACCTTTGGAGCCGCCGGTTTTGCACGCCTCGGTGAGCAAACGCTTGGGCAGGTTGTCGTCTTTGGCGGTGAAGCCGGCTGCGTTGTTGAACTCGCGTTCCATGTTCCAGATACGCTCGCCGACAATATTCAGCTTGTCCATTGACCACTCACCAGGCACGGCAGTTTGCAATTGTGGTTGCAGGTCAGCCAAGGTCCAGGCGAAAGTGGTGAATACGCAGATGCCAGCAGAGTCAAACACGGCGGTGGCGTCCTGGAAGGCTTTGACCAATTCTGCTTTGCCTTCAGTGGCGAGCGGATCGGTTTTCACCGGTATGCCCAGCACTTCGGAAGCGATGGTGTAGCCGCGCAAATGGCAGGCGCCACGGTTAGAAGTGGCGTAGGCTAATCCAATACCTTGAATCGCACGTCCGTCGTAGGCCGGGAATTCCTGACCTTTAACCGACATCGACAACTCAGGATGGCCATACTTTTCGCACAGACGTTTAGAGCCGAGGCCGATGATTTTGCCGAAGCCTTCGTTAGCGGCGGTCATTTCAACAAACTTGACCAGCGCTTCTGCGGAACCGAACGGCGCTTTGACGCCCATTTCTTTTTCCGTGATCACGCCCATTTCGTACAGCTCCATCACTGCGCCAACTGTCGCGCCGAAGGAAATAGGATCGAAGCCGTCTTCGTTACAAATAAAGTTGGCGTAGGTCAATGCTTCCAAATCATCCACGCCGTTGGCGCAACCCAAGGCCCATGCTGCTTCATATTCCAAGCCGCCGGATGCGCCCCAGTATTTCGGGCTGTTTTTCACCGAGAAGTGAGTCTCGTCGATTTTGGAAATACGTCCACAGGCGATGGTGCAACCGAAGCAAGCCGCGTTAGCGATCAGATTCGATTTGCCGTCGGTAGGACGCTTTTCGATCATGGCTTCAGCCGAGATTTTCGAGCCGCCTTCAAACTGGTTATCGCGGTGATTACGTGTAGGCGATGCTCCCATTTCGTTAATCACGTTCATCAGCACTTGCGTGCCGAATTTAGGCAAGCCTTGACCGGTGACTGCGTTGTCGGCCAATACTTTTTTTGCTGCGAAAGTTGCCGCCATGAAAGCTTTGCCGTCTTTTACCGCCACGCCCTTGGTACCGCGTACGCAAACTGCTTTCAAATTTTTCGAGCCCATCACAGTGCCGACGCCTGAGCGTCCGGCTGCACGGTGCAAGTCGTTCACCATAGCGGCATACAACACGCCGTTTTCACCGGCACGTCCGATGGACGATACGCGGATTTGTGGATCCTGATGCTTGGCTTTGATCATGCCTTCTGTGTCCCAGGTGGTTTTACCCCACAACCAGGCTGCGTCGAGCAATTCGGCTTTTTCGTTTTGGATATTCAGGTAAACCGGTTTGGCCGATTTGCCTTCAATAATTACCATATCCCAGCCAGCAAATTTCAGTTCTGCGCCAAAGTAACCGCCGGAATTGGAACAGGCAATCGCACCAGTCAACGGGCCTTTGGTGATAACCGAGTAACGACCGCCGGTGGAAGCCATCGTGCCGGTGAGTGGGCCGGTAGCCAGAATCAATTTGTTTTCAGGTGAAAGTGGATCCACTTTCGGACTGACTTCGCTGACGAAATATTTGGTGGCGAGGCCGCGTTGACCGAGGTATTGATCGGCCCATTGCATATTGAGTGGTTCAGAGGTGCATTTGCCTGTGGTCAGGTTCACGCGTAAAACTTTTTGGGTCCATGACATGATGTTTTCTCCTGTGAGGGTTCAGGTTACGCGCGGACAGCGGTATCGAGTTTTTGCGCCCATTGACGCATTTTGTCGAGGCCAGTCCAGTCGGAATCAATGTAAGTGATGGCGCCGGTAGGGCAGGCTTGCGCGCAGGCAGGATCGCCGCCGCACAAATCGCACTTCATTACTTTACCCGTATCGTGATTGTAGTTCACCGTGCCGAATGGGCAGGCGATGGTGCAGACTTTGCAGCCTACGCATACGTCATCGAGGATGATTTTTGCGCCAGTGTTCGCGTCAAGTTTGATCGCCTCGACCGGGCAAGCATGCAGGCACCACGCTTCAGCGCATTGCGTGCAAGTGTAGGGAACCTTGCGGCCTTCGTGGTGGAAGTCGAATACTTTGATGCGCGATTTGGAATTATTGAAAACGCCTTCGTTTTCGTATGAACAAGCCATTTCACATTGCAGACAGCCTGTGCATTTGGCGGGGTCGATATGCAGCGATTTTTGCATGGTTTCTCCTGGAAAAATTTTTGAAATTTTGTTGTGATAACCCGATGTAATAAAAAGCAATAGTCATGCCACGGAAATGGCTATGCATTTAAGGGGTTGATTGCATAATCTTCTGCTGATGTGGGAAAAAATTTGAAGCAAAATCAATAGCCGATCCTGCCCCATTCCTGTGGCAAAAACAGCCATGTGTCCCGTAGTGTCACATCGACCAATGTTCCCCTTTATCTTGGCGCGATGATGCCAATTGCATGAATTTTTTGAAGAAAATGCAGGCAGTCAGCAAGTCAAATTGACCCGCCGCCATCGCGCCTGTAAGATGCGCACTTCGGGGTGTAGCGTAGCCTGGTAGCGCGCCTGCTTTGGGAGCAGGATGTCGGGAGTTCAAATCTCTCCACCCCGACCAGTTTCGATTCGTGCCCGTAGCTCAACGGATAGAGCACCAGCCTTCTAAGCTGGGGGTTACAGGTTCGATTCCTGTCGGGCGCGCCAGTGTCTGTACAGCGTCTCTCTATGGTGGCTGTAGCTCAGCGGTAGAGTCCCGGATTGTGATTCCGGTTGTCGTGGGTTCGAACCCCATCAGCCACCCCAAAATATTCAATATAATTAAATGTTTAAACTAAGCCTCGTGCAGGTGTAAATCGCCGCACGTTTTGCGCCAGCATTGCAATTTTTTCCGGCTGCGATTTCCCGTAGCGCAAATCCATATACAACAGAGTGATTTTCTGAGCTTCTGCCGCCAGCTCAGGTCGTTCATGCTCAATACGCGCGAGAAAGTCCTGCGGGCCTTCAAAACTCATTCGTGTAATGCCGATTCGCGCCAGCTTGGCGCAAAACTTTGCGTAGCTTTTTTGCGCGGCATCTTGTTTGCCGCGTGGCTTGGGCGCCAATAAGAATGCGGCAAGAATGGCCCCTGTCGCGCCAGCTAAAATGGCCATCCACAAGGTCATGCTGCGCCAGTCGATTTCGCCGAAGCCCAAGCCCGACAGAAATTTTTGCTGACGTTCCATGTTGTAACCCAGCACCCAGACGTTATATCGGTTATTCAGCGCGTCCCAATTCAGCCGCAATGAATTCAGCCAGGTGATTTGTTTCGGGAACGGGATGCCGGCGATATTCGGCGCAGAGGAAGGAATCGCCGCTTCCATGCCCGATTCGATGCGCAATGGCGAGACGGCAGCGGTCGGATCGACACGTACCCAACCGCGCTTTGCCAGCCACACTTCCGCCCATGCGTGGGCGTCGGATTGGCGCACGATGAGATACTTGCCTATCGGGTTGATTTCGCCGCCCTGATAGCCGGCGACGATGCGCGCCGGCACGCCTGCCGCGCGCATGAGATAGACAAAACTGCTGGCGTAGTGCTCGCAAAATCCGTTGCGCGTGCGGAACATGAATTCGTCCACCGGGTTTTCGCCTAACAGCGACGGCGACAGGGTATAGCTAAATGGATTTTCGCGAAAAAACAGCAAGGCCTTTTTTATCACGGCTTCGGCGCTGTTGCTTTCTTTGCGCCATGTGGCGGCCAATTCGCGTGTTTTTTCTGCGCCGGATTTTGGTAGCGCGAGGGCGCGTTGCAGTTCCTCGCTATTTTCGTTTTCGCCGAGAATATAATTGAGGTGCGATGTGGCACGATAGCGCAAACGCGAATTGATCGGCGTCGGCGAGAGTAATTGATAGTCCGCGGTCACGCGCAATCCAGCGGGCGCTTGCGCGGGAATATCGAGGGCGAAGGCCCAGGGTTTCTCCGACGCCTCCATGGTTACGCTGTAACTGATGGCATCGCTGGCCGCCATAAACGCCACGCTATTTCCCGAGAAATTTTTGCGCGCGCGCCAAATATTATTTTCCACGTCCCACATCACCGGCCCGCGCCAATATAAAGTGGACGGCTTGGGTATGGTGTGGTCGAATTCGGCGCGGAACGCAACCTCACTGGACAAGGCAAGTTCGCTCATGTTACCCATTTCCAGTTTTTCACTCAGCCCGGATTTGGACACATGTTTGTTTTGCGGCATGCTCCACAGCGGCCCGCCGACACGCGGAAATAAAATAAATAAAATCAGCATCATTGGAACAGCCTGCAAAAGTAAACGCGCAGCGGGCATGAGTCTTTCGCGGAATCCTGCCGTCTTATCAGTACGATGAATTCCCACCACTGCGGCCGTTATCAACCAGGCGACCAGCAGCGCATATGCGCCGAGCACCATGGATTGCGAATATAAAAATTCCGTCAGTACCATGAAATAACCGAGAAAAGCCGTCAGCATGGCATCGCGGCGCGTGCGCATTTCCAACAGCTTGAGACTCGACATAATGAGGAGTAACGCCACGCCTGCATCGCGCCCGAGCAAAGTCCTATAGCCGAGATAAATGCCCAACATGGCAATGGCGGCCAAGATGAGGATCTGCCAGCGCGGCGGCATCGGGCGCCTTAGCCAGGAAATTGCCGATCTCCAGGCGAGGGTGGAAAAAAAGAATGTGCTGACCCAAGGCGCAATCAACATCACATGGGGAATCGCAGCTAGCGCCAGGCCCGCAGCCAGCCATAATACGTCCGTGCGGGGCAGTGGGGCCATGGTCGCCGTTTTGGTTGCGCTCATCTCAATCGGCCCCGTATAGCGCCAATGCCTCAAGGCAGCGCATGCGATGATCCGCACCGTGCGCCAAGCCGACATTCTTATTTGGCAAACGCAAACCGTAATGCAGTTGCGCCTTGTCTGCATCAAGCACCCAGCGCGTCAAACGCGATAACCGCCCTTCGGTATCGAGGCCTTCGAGCGCGGTAAAATCCAGCCAAACTTCGCCGCCGCTTTCGCCGCTGAATTGTTTGGTCAGCAATCCTTTTTCCTGAGCGGCGGCTTTCCAGGCGACGTGTTTGGGAGAATCACCGGCGCGGAAATTGCGCAGACTGGCGAAGTCGTCGTGGCCGATTTCCTGCCTTGCTGCGCCGCCGGTTTTCCTGCCGCTCAGCGGCAAAGACGGCGCGTTGTTTTCGGGCCGCGGGTAAACCAGGCATTGCGTATCGAGGTAAACGTAAGTCCAGGCGTACAGCAGGCCGAGCGGATATTCGGTAAATAAATGGAATCGCGGCGCTTGCAGCCAGCCGCGTTTTTCCGTTGCTATGCGCAGGGCAATTTGCGATTGCTGTCGCGGCGGCACGTTTATATAGGCGGGTTGCGACGATACGTTTTGCTTCAGGCCTATGCTGTATCGATACAACCCGCTCTTATTTTCCACATTTATTTCGAACGCAGCGTCATCGCCCGCAAACACGGGTTTATTTTTTATGGCCTGAATCCACAACCCGGCCAGGTTTCGCCAAGTGTGCAAAATAGATACCACGCCCATCGATACCAGCAGAAAGGTCAACACAAAACCCAGCCCTAGCCCGTAATTGATCGAGCCGATCAGTAAGAGCAACAGCAGCAACGCGAACAACATTCCATGCCGCGTGGGCAAAATATAAATGCGCCGCTGCGTCAAGCGAACCGGACCGCTTTGCACGCCGTTGCGCTTCAGCGACCAGGCGTTGAGACGGTGGTAATAAACATTTTTCAGTTGGAGTACAGGTGCCATCACCGTCTCGATAAAAACAGGAGGGGGTCATATCGGATGCCAGAGACAAAAGGTTTGGCTATAGACCTTATCGGCTTAGCAAATGCCAAACAATTATTATCTTGAATATTTAATATAATCAAATAGTTATGGGATAGGCACGGATTCGACAAATTCGCGCACAGTTTCGGCAGATTTTGCCGCGCCGTGATCATTTAAGCGATGCAGTCGATGCCCAACTACAGCAGGCAACACCGCTTGCACGTCTTCCGGGATGACATGTTTGCGGCCATCGAGCAGCGCCCATGCTTGCGCGCAATGCAACAACGCAAGCCCCGCGCGAGGGCTAAGGCCCGATATGTAGTGTGCAGGGCGACGCGTGTGCGCGATCAATGCCTGCGCGTAATCGATTAAGGCGTCGGAGACATGCACCAGCGAAACTTGCGCTTGAATTTCCCGCAACGATTCGCCGTTCAGGCAGGGCTGCAGCGTGGCGATTATGTCGCGCCGGTCGCGCCCTTTCAGCAATTCGCGTTCCGCATTCGCGTCGGGGTAGCCAAGTTCAATGCGCATCAAAAAGCGGTCGAGCTGCGATTCGGGCAGCGGAAACGTACCGATTTGCTGCGTCGGATTTTGCGTGGCGATGACGACAAACGGCTGCGGCAATTTGCGCGTTTCACCTTCGGCGGTAACCTGGTTTTCTTCCATGGCTTCGAGCAACGCACTTTGGGTTTTCGGCGTGGCACGGTTTATTTCGTCGGCGAGAATGAACTGGCTGAACACCGGCCCCGGATGAAACCGAAAGCCGGCATTGTCGCGGTCGTACACCGACACGCCAATAATGTCAGCGGGCAACAAATCGCTGGTGAACTGGATGCGCTGGAATTCCAGTCCCAGCAAGTGCGCCATGACATGGGCGAGCGTGGTCTTGCCTACGCCGGGTAAATCTTCAATCAGCAAATGCCCGCGCGCCAAAATGCAGGCTAGGGCGAGGCGCAACTGATGATCTTTGCCGAGAATCACGCGGGACGCTTCGCGTAACAAATGATCGGTGGCTGCTGAGTGGGATTCGGCGCGTTGTAAAACTTTGTTGAGCATGGTTTGTTTTTACGTCATTGGTAAAACTGGAATAATAATTTGTCGGATCATTAAAGACTATGAAGCAGCGCATAGCAAGCAGCCACGTTTCAGCATCATGCAAGCCGGTAAGCCCAAGGAAGCAGCATTTCGCAGAATATATGTTAACTGATTGATTATAATTAATTATTTTATAAACCGAATTCGATGGTATTGAGTATACGACGGGCACGCCGTATTTCAGGAAATGCTTTGCTGATCATTTCCATAGATGTGCGGACTGGCCTCAATGCAGGTATTATGATGCGAAACCGGATAAATAATTTTACTTTGCCGCTTGAATCATTTGCCCCTAAAAACCCCCATCGTCGCGTTTGCCTTGCTGTTGCTTGCGTCGCACGCCTTCGCACAGGATATCGGCCCGGTTTTGCAACAGGCTGAATCATTGCTTAGCGCAGGACGGGCCGCGGAAGCGTATCAATTACTCGCGCCGCACGAGACCCAGCAAAAAAACGATGCACGTTTCGATTATCTGCTCGGCGCAAGCCTGCTCGAATCCAACCAAGCCGCACAAGCCATTGCGCCGTTAAAGCGCGCGCTGGCTATAAATCCTCTATTCGCCGCGGCGCGCCTTGACTTGGGACGTGCCCATTTCGCCGTCGGTAATTTCGACGAAGCCAAAAGCGCATTAAACACCGCTGCTTACCAAAATCCGCCACCTGCCGCGCGGCAGGCCATTGGCTATTACCTTGCTGAAATCGAGCGCGGCGGCAGAGCGACGAATTTGTCCGGCAACGCCTATATCTCCGCTACAGTTGGCCGCGATAGCAATGTGTCTGGAGGTTTGAAAGACAACCAAATATTCTTCCTTGACCAAGGCATAGAAATACCGTTTCCCGTGAATAAAAATAATCTCCAGGCATCCGATGCCTATGTATCCTACAGCGTTGGCGCGAACGTACGGCTGGCATTGGATCACAATCTTGCGCTGTTCGCCAATGCAGACGTGCAAAGGCGCGACAACAATACTCTGCACATTTTTGATTCCATGAACGGCGTCCTGAACTTGGGGCTGGAGAAAAATCTCGGCCAGTCAAATTTCAAAATTAGCGGCAACTTCGGCCGCGGTGTTCTCGACTACACCAATTTGCGACGTAATAACGGCGGCACGCTTGAATGGCGTTATGATTTTTCCCGTCTTGAGCAATTCACGTTTTATTCACAGGCTGGCCGCATACGTTTTTATCCGAGGGCTTATCGTGATTACGACGTGAATCAGCGCTTGTTCGGCATATCGTGGTTCAGCGTTAGCGATACAAATGGTAGCCCGTCGATTTCAACAGGCATCAACTACGGCGAAGAAACCGCACAAGGTGCTTTGCCTGATGGCAACAAGCGTACATGGGGCGCAAGGCTAGGCGGCCAAATCAGCGTCGCATCCAATCTGGTCGCTGCGGCGGGATTAGGTTACAGCCGAGACCAATTCGACCGGGAACGCTTAATTAGCTTTGACACCAAGCCAGGTGTAATACCCGTCACTCTTGCCCGCAGCGACAACAAAACAGATTTTAATCTGGGGCTTACTTGGGTGCCGGAACTCAACTGGACTGTACGTCCCAACTACACCCATACCCGCGCTACATCCAACAACTCCATTTACGAATTCGCCCGCAACGATTTTTCGCTTTCCATCCGACGCGATTTTCGCTAATTCTTTTTAATTTCCCCGTAGCACTGGTTGTTGTGACGGGTCGCACAGCATTAGCCCGGTAACAAATTTAACATTCACTTCAATACCCTAACTGACAGTGCGATTGCTGGGTGGTCAATGCCAACTGGCGAGTAAACAATATCACACCCACTTTGCCCCGCCGAGCAATCAAATACAGTAAGTATATGATTACATTAATAAAATAATAACAGGACTTCAGCTCGGAAGCGAAAAAATCAGTGTAAATATTTCCCGCATTGTGCTGCAACTAACAGCAATTCTGTCTCGGGTTACTTAATATTCAACCATGTAAAAAGTTTAAGTCTTTGTGACTTTCCACGAAGGCAGAAATTTACAAGGTAAACGAATATGAATACTAACCGTCAAAAGTTTTTCAAACTTGCCCCAGTGCTCACCGTGCTGATGCTCGCCATGCCGCAGTTAGCATGGGCAGCCGCAGGTAAATTCCAGTTTGTCACCGGCGATGTGCTGGTGAAAACCAAGAACAGCGAGGAGCTTCGTGCAGCTAAAGGCGGCGAAGTCAACGAAGGCGACACCATCGTCTCGGGCAAAGCCGGCTTTGCGCAATTGGTGATGGAAGACGGCGGCAAATTGGCGGTCAAAGCCGACAGCCAAGTCAAAATCGAAACCTTCAAATACAACGGCAAAGAAGACGGCAACGAGCGCGCCTTGTTCGGCTTGGTTAAAGGCGGTCTGCGTGCTGTTACTGGCGAAATTGGCCGCACCAACAAACAAAATTACTTGATTAAAACCCCGTCAGCCACAATTGGTATTCGCGGTACCGATCACGACGCTCAATATATTCCTGTGCCTGCAGCAGGTGAAAAAGCCCTTGGTGTGCCGGGTACTTACGACAAAGTTAACAGCGGCGCCACCGTGCTCTCGAACGATAAAGGCCAAGTGATAATTCCGCCAGGTCGCGTAGGATTTGCCGGCGTCGGTTCTGTGCCTGTGCTGCTACCGGCTGGCGCAGATTTGCCGGCCACTGTGGCCGCTCCGTCTCTAGTCGATGTGACTAAACCAGCTGCGCCTTCGAGCTCAGAATCGCCACCATCAGCTGCGCCGGCTCCTACTCCAGCTCCCGCACCAGCACCAGCACCAGCACCAGCACCAGCTCCAGCACCTGCACCTGCACCTGCACCTGCACCTGCACCTGCACCTGCTCCTGCTCCTGCTCCTGCTCCTGCTCCTGCTCCTGCACCTGCACCTGCACCTGCACCTGCACCTGCTCCTGCACCTGCACCTGCTCCTGGAGGGAGCGCTTCGTGCACCGCCCCGGCCCACACGCCGGGTGGTAGCGACGGGATGGGGGGATGCTGGCCGTTCGAGGGCAACACCGGCGTTCCGACCGGCGTCGTCCTGAAGAAGTACGCGGGGCCGTGCACGCTCACGTCCGGAAACTCGGGCAACAGCGTCGTCATCGACGGCCAGGACGTTACAGCGTGCGGAATCCTCGCCATCAAGGACGTTGCCGTCGTGATCAAGAACAGCAT
>JBAVRP010000055.1:0-44912 GCA_049695115.1 Burkholderiales bacterium
CACCGACACCCACACCGACACCCACACCGACACCCACACCGACACCCACGCCGACACCCACGCCAACACCCACGCCAACACCCACACCAACACCCACGCCAACACCAACTCCGACTCCAACTCCGACTCCGACTCCGACTCCGACCCTGACACTGACACCAACGTCGACGCCAACACCAGCGCCGCAGCCTGCTAATTCTGGCGGTGGTGGTGGATGTACTACTAGTCCGATACAAGGTCCTGCAGATATTAGCTTGCCATTGTTACTCGGCGCAGGCTTATTGTGGCGCGTACGTTGTAAAGCGCTTATAAAATAAATTAATATAATCAAATACTTACAACGGGAAGTCAATATGCTTGCCGTTGCAGTTGGGGTTTGTAATACTGCTGCGACTCTAGTGTTTTTCTAACGTCCGGCGCGCAACAAATTCCATTGCCATCATTTCCATTCAAAAATTTATTTCGCGACAAGAGTTTCAGGGTCGCACTGATAGCTGCGCTGCCGGTGTGGCTGGCGCTCTATTTTTTGTTACCTACGCCTGCGCCCAGTATTTGGTTTGTACAGACTTCCAAGGCATTTTTATTTTTTTTGTTGCCGGTGATCGTTTATCCCGTGCTGGAAGAATTCGCATTTCGCGGCTTGCTCCAGGAAACATTTTTCGCACAAACCTGGGGCAAAAAAAACTGGCTGAATATTTCCCTCGCCAATTTGCTCACCAGTGTGTTGTTCGTGCTGGCGCATTTTTTTTACCATCAGCCTTTATGGGCACTGAGCGTATTTATTCCATCGTTAGTGTTCGGCTTTTTCCGCGACAAATACCAAAGCGTGATTCCATCAATCTTGCTGCATATTTTTTATAACTTCGGCTATATCTGGCTGTTTGGGAAACCTTCGGGCGCATAAACCATCAAAACCGCTATCGGCTATAATCTTTCATAACCAAGTTCAAATTGTCGGGGAAAATATTTATGTTTAAACAAAAACAAGCACGCGGTTTTACTTTGATAGAAGTCATGGTCGTCGTTGCCATTCTCGGTATTCTCGCCGCCATCGTCGTGCCGAAAATCATGGGTCGTCCCGATGACGCACGTATCGTCGCCGCCAAGCAGGATATCGGTGCGATAATGCAAGCATTGAAACTTTATCGTTTGGATAACGCGACGTACCCTTCCACCGAACAAGGTTTGCAGGCCCTGATCGCCAAGCCCGGCTCGCAGCCTATACCGTTGAATTGGAAGTCCGGCGGCTATCTGGATAAAGTACCCAAAGATCCATGGGGTCATGAATATCAAATGCTCAGCCCCGGTGTGCATGGCGAGGTCGATGTATTCAGTTACGGTGCTGACGGCCAGCAAGGCGGAGAAGGTAACAATGCCGACATCGGTTCGTGGAATTAAAAAAGGTCACGGTTTTACGCTGATAGAAATCCTGATCGTCATGGTGATCATGGCGATCATGCTTGCATTGGTCGCGGCGAAAATCGGCCCGGATGACAAACAGGCCTTGCGCGAGGAAGCCAAACGCATAGCACTATTGTTGGAGCACACGCGCGATGAAGCCCTCGCCAGCGGCCACAGCATGGCATGGGGCGCGGATGGTTCACATTACCGCTTTTATCAATACACCCGCCCCGACTGGGCGCCGCTCGCCAATGATGATGTGTTGCGTGAACGCGATTTCCACGCATTAGTTACGCTCACCGATCTGGAAATCAATTACCAAAAAGCCAAGCTGGATGACCTGATCGTGTTCACACCATCAGGCATGAACCTGCCGTTTCGCGTCGTGCTGGATTACAAAGGCGAACGCATCAGCGTTGATGGTAACCATCTGGGAAAAATTAGTCTCAATGCGATCAATCCTTGAAGTAAAAAATTATCGTGGCTTCACGTTGATCGAAGTATTGATCGCACTCGCCATTCTCGCCATTGCGCTCGCCGCCGCTTTGCGCTCTTCCAACATCAGCACCGACACCGCCATCGTCTTGCGGCAAAAAACCCTGGCGGGTTTCGTTGCCAGCGATCTGCTGGCTGAAGCTTCTGCAAAACGCGCTTTTCCGCCAGTCGGCACCAGTAATGGCAAAGCTGAGCAAGCAGGGCAAACGTTTAACTGGGAACAAATCGTTGAAGGCACGGCGAGTCAATATTTTCGTCGCTCGAAAATAAAAGTCTATGGCGAAGGCAAGCCGGATTATGTGTTATACGAAATGACCGGCTTTTATGCCAACACCTCGGTTGGCGGACGACCGGTTGGTGGCGCCACAACTGGGGGTGCAACTACACCAACACCCACCCCGCCCCTAGGCCCCGGCGGATTGACTAACTAAAATGCTGAAAAGGTCAAAATTTTCAGGGTTTACTCTCATCGAACTGCTCGCGGCGATTGCCATCTTCGCCATCATGTCGGCGATGGCGTATCGCAGCTTATCCGCCGTGCTGGAAACGCGTAAGCAACTCGAAGTCGAACAACAAAAATGGCGCGATATTGTTTTACTTTTCGCGCGTATGGAACAGGATTTTGCCTCAGCTTTACAGCGTTATATTCGCGACAGTAGCGACAATAAAGTGGCGGCATTCATCGGCAAACCGGACACAATTGGCGAATACGACGGTCAGGTAATGTTTACGCGCATGGGGTTCAGCGGGCAGAGCGGCGCACTAACTGCGCCGCAGCGCATGGGCTATCGTTTCCGAGATGGCAAGCTGGAACATATGTCGTGGCCGGTGCTCGACCAAGGCACGCGCACTGCCCCCGTTATCGGCACGCTGGTGGAAAATCTGAAAGATGCCAGCTTTCGTTTTCTCGGATACGTGCCGAATAATTCGCCTTGGCAAAACCGTTGGCCTGCAGCGGGTGTACACGCAATAAATGCAGAACTGCCTGCTGCAGTGGAAGTCAGCATCACGCTGGCTACCGGCGAAAATATGAAGCGGGTATTTGTCGTGCAGGCTGCTAAATGAAATTAAAACCCCAACAAGGCGTTGCCATCATAACTGCGTTGTTAATTGTCGCGCTTGCGGCAACCGCTGCAACTTATTTGTTGTGGCAACAATCCTTGTGGACACGGCAGGTAGAAAACCTGATGGCGCGCAACAAAGCCAACGCCATCGCACAAGCTGGCGCACAGCTTGCGCGCGGTCAATTGAATGAGTTTGCCGATACTAAAGTCATCTACCAATTCCTCGGCAAGGAACTGCCATTGCCGGCTGAAGGCGCATCATTAGTCGGCATGATGGTGGACGAACAATCTAAACTCAATATTAACAATCTGATTCACTGGAACAGACCTCCTTCCACGGCGGCGGCGGCGCCAGCGCCAACGCCAAATCCGCAGAGCCCAAGGCAGAATCCGCCGTCAAACACCCCGACACCGCCACCGCGAAGCAACGAAGATATTTTCAATGAACTGTTGAAAGAATTGAAATTACCTTTAACTTTAACCGATTCGCTCATGGCATGGACTGATGATAATGGACAGCAACCGGACGACCTGACCTATCTGTCTAAAGACCCATCGTATCGTTCAGCACACCAACGTATAGTTGACATTAACGAACTCTACCGCGTCAAGGATTTCACGCCGGAAATCATCGAAAAGCTACGCCCCTATATTACTGCCCTGCCGACCGGAACTACGTTGAACGTCAACACCGCACCAGAAAATTTACTCGAAGCCGCAGGTTTGCCATCTGCTGTGGTGGCGGACATTATAAAAAAGCGTGAAGCGACTCCATTTCTGAAAAAAGAAGACCTGGATAAAGTGCTCAACGGCGCCGCACTGCCGCCAACCGTCGGTTTTACCAGCCAGTATTTTGTCGCCAGCGGCCGCGTCACCAACGGTAACGTCGATATCGGCTATAGCGCCCTGCTGGAACGATCCACCACGGGCAGTGAATGGCCGCGTATAATATGGCTACAACAAGGTACGGAATAATTCCCTTATGGCCGCATTACAAATCTATTTACGCGACGACGAACCCGGCGACAACCCGGCGGTAGCAGGCCGTAGCGCCGACTGGGTGTTGCGCGAACCGCGCGGACGGATTTTATCCGCCGGTAATAATGCTTTCGCCGAAATGCCTGCTGCGGATCGCGTCGATGTTGTGGTGCCCGCTTCACGCGTGCTGTTTACGCGCGTCAACTTGCCGCCCGCCAACGCCGCCAAGACGCGCCAATTGCTGCCGTTTGCGATTGAAGACAAGTTACTGGCGAATCCGGAAAGTATTCATGCCGTGGCTGGTACGCGCGAGCAAAACGGTGAAACGCCCGTGGCTGTGGTGGACAAGACCTGGGTGAATCAGGTGATGGCGCGATTGCTGGAAGCGAAAATTTCACCGCAAAGTTTAGTGCCGGAAACCACCTTGCCCCCTTTGCCAACAGATGGTTGGAGCATGGTGTGGGATGGCGCGAGCGGGTTTGTGCGTACCGGCGAGATGAGTGGATTGTCACTAGACGGCGGCGGCGGCGACGAGCCTCCATTGGGACTCACGCTGGCGCTGGAAGAAGCAAAGGCAAAAAATGCCGCACCCCAAAAAATTGTTCTCCTCAGCCCGGACAGCGAACATCTGACCAACTTTGCCGCCTGGAGCGAGACGCTCGGCATCCCTGTCATGGCGGGCGGCGCATGGAGCAACGCCCACGCCAATCCGCAAAGCAGCGGGGTTAATTTTTTGCAAGGCGACTTCGCAGGCTCAAGCAATTTATCCGGTGCCATCCGTTTGGTGAGGCCACTATGGATACTCGCCGCACTCATCGCCGCTTTGCATGTCGGCGCGACTGTGGTCGATTGGGCCGTGTTGAAACAGCAAAAAACTTCGCTGCAAAACGGCATGGTCGAGCGATTCAAAAAAGTTTTTCCTGATTCCAAGGTGATAGTCGATGCGCCGCTGCAAATGTCGCGCAATCTCGCCGACCTGCGCCGCGCCGCGGGCGTCAGCGACACCAGCGATTTTCTACCGCTGCTGGCCGCTTATTCAAGCGCATTGGCAGGCACGCCGAATGCGAAAACCACTTCTATGCAATATGAAAAAGGCCGCCTGCAAGTGGATGTGTCACTGCCCGACGCGCAAGCGGCAGAAAACCTGCGAAACAAATTTGAGGCGGCAAAACTGACGGTAAAACTCGAAGCTACCAACCCGAAAGCCGATGGAGTCGATGCGCGCTATAGTCTGGGCGGAGGGAATCCATGAAGCAGGCAGTTTTGGAATACTGGCAATCGCGCAATCCGCGCGAGCGCATGATACTTGCGGCTGTCGCAGGCATAGTTCTGGCCGCCATTGTGTATGCCTATGCCTGGATGCCCATTGCCGATGAACGGTCGGCTTTGCGCAAAAACCTGCCGGACGTGAAAGCGGCAGCGACGCAGTTCAACAGCCACGCCGACGAAGCGGAAAAACTGGCGGGACTATCGGCAACCCGCGGCAATGTGAATGTGCTGAATGCCATCGAGACCACAGCAAAAAGCCGCAATCTGCGCGACAAATTTTCCGCAGTCAGCGCGGTGGATGCAAACCATGTGCGCGTAGTTTCCGCCAGCGTCGGCTTCGATGATTGGCTGTCGTGGAGCAAAGACTTGCAGACGCAGGGAATCCGCATCGATAGCGCGCAAGTCAACACCTTGCAGGAAGGTTCCGGTCTGGTGAAACTTACCGCGACCTTCTCCGGGCCGGGGAAGTGATGTTTCATTGCGCAATACAATTGATCGTCACTCACTGATGCCTTCTGCAAACGCACCGGGCGCATTTCGCCCGCGCCATGTTGTCATTGGCACCATTTTATTTCTGCTGTTTTTCCTAACCGCCCTGCCTGCCTGGCTATTACCCTGGGTAATTAAAAAATATCAATATAATCAAATAATTACATACAACCCCAGCGGAAGCTTCTGGAACGGCACAGCCACTGGTCAGATAGAAATTCCTCTGCCCTCCTCGGCTCCATACAAATTGAATCTCGACCAAATTTCCTGGTCGTGGAAACCGGCGCGACTATTTGCCGGGGAGTTGGCTTGGAATGTCCTGCTGGAAAATAAATCAGCCAGATTTAGCGGCGTGATTGGCACTGGTTTTAGCGGACTCCGTATTCGCGGCGCGCAAGCCGAAGTACCGGCACAATTCATTGTGGATGTTTACCCTGCTGCCACGCTGTTCAAACCGGAGGGCAAGCTGCAACTTACGACCGAGGATTTCACCATCAACGACAACAATTTTTCCGGCAAGGTGCAACTCGACTGGCGCGGCGCCGCAACGATCATGTCGCGGGTAAATCCACTGGGCGAGTACCGCGCACTGATAAATGCTACGGGCAACGTGGCCGACCTGCAACTCAGCACACTATCCGGCGCGCTTAAACTCAATGGCAAGGGAAACTGGTCGGCAAAAGACGGCCCGCGCTTTTCCGGCAGCGCCCAGGCAGAAGCCGCCCAAGCCGCCAATATCGAACCCTTGTTAAAACTACTCGGCAGGCCTCCGGTCAACGGTGCTTATCCGCTCGATTGGCCGCCCAAGTAAGCCGGTTAGTCCTTTACGCCCCCCGCGCGCTACAAATGTTAACAGGCCTATAGCGACGTCTGACACCCCAACTGGCGCAGAAAAAGATATATTTCAGGCATCGTGCACAACGCTTGAATATGAACATGAACCCTACTGCCGTCGCCAGAAAAATCACTCCTTTTATCACCAGGGAAATCGAAGAAACCCTGTTGCTCGCTGCTGCCCTGCCGGCAGAGTTGCCGCCCCGCCAATTCAGCGCCTTGCGCGAACGTATTCTGCAACGCATTGCCAAGCCTCACCCGCTTTTGCCTTCGCTCTCTGCGAGCCCTTTTACCGAGAAAAAATAGGTTCACTCTTATCGGTCTATAATCAAGGCAGCGCAAGCTGCTTTTTTTATTTCCGCCTACCTTTGAGTTACTAAATATTTCGATGCTGAAAACCAAAACCGCTAACGGCGTTTATGCATGTCCCCCCTGGCTACCCGGTGGCCAGGCGCAAACCTTGTACGCCTATCTCGTCACCGGCAGGCCAAACCTGATTTACCGGCGCCAACGCTGGGATACGCCCGATGGCGATTTTATCGATGTCGATTGGATGGACGGCAAAGCCGATGCGCCTCTGGTCGTGTTGTTTCACGGTCTGGAGGGGAGTTCGCAAAGCCCGTATGCGCTGCACCTGATGCGCGCCGTGCAACAAAAAGGCTGTCGCGGCGCCGTGGTGCATTTTCGCGGCTGCAGCGGCGAGCTCAATCGTTTGCCGCGTGCCTATCATTCCGGCGACTCGGCGGAAATAGACTGGATCTTGCGCCGCATGAAAATCACGGCTGCCGATGCGCCGATTTACGCCGTCGGCGTTTCGTTAGGCGGCAATGCACTGCTGAAATGGCTGGGGGAACAGCAAGAGGACGCAATGCAAATTGTGTGCGCTGCCGCGTCTATTTCCGCCCCGGTTGATTTGATGGCCGCCGGTAATGCGTTGGGTGGCGGCTTCAATATGATTTATACCCGCCATTTTCTCTCGACGCTGAAACGCAAGTCTGTTCTTAAGTTGCAACAGCACCCAGGCCTGTTTGATGGCGAAGCGATGCTGCGCTCGCGTAACCTGCGCGAGTTTGACAATATCGTGACCGCGCCTTTGCACGGTTACAAAGACACCGACGATTACTGGACGCGTGCCAGCAGTAAGCCAGTACTTAAGGATATCTGTGTTCCTACCTACCTGCTCAACGCACGCAATGACCCTTTCCTGCCCGAGCCTGCGCTGCCGCAGATTGGGGAATTATCGCCAGTGATAACGGCTGAATTCCCCGAGCGTGGCGGCCACGTCGGATTTGTCAGCGGCGGGTTCCCCGGCCATTTGCACTGGTTACCGCACAGGCTAATGGATTTTTTCTCGGAAAATAAAGGTTAACGTGTAGCGATGCCGGGGGCAGGATAGGTATACTTATGCATCGCTAATCATCATGAAGAATAAACCATGCGCTTTCTCCCCAAGGAGATTTTCAAAGCCTATGACATCCGCGGCATCGTCGGCAAAAGCCTGACAACCGAAATCGTCGAAGCCATCGGCCACGCGCTCGGCTCCGAAGCCGCCGCGCGCAAACAAACGACTATGGTCGTCGGCCGCGACGGGCGGATGTCGGGCCCCGAATTATCTGCGGCACTCTCGCGCGGCATACAAAAAAGCGGCATCAATGTCATCGACATCGGCATGGTCGCTACGCCTATCACTTATTTCGGCGCATACCATCTCAATGCCCATTCCTGCGTCATGGTCACCGGCTCGCATAACCCACCTGACTACAATGGGTTGAAAATGGTTATTGGCGGCGAAACGCTGGCTGGCGATACGATCCAGGCTTTACGCGAGCGCGTGGAAAAAAATAATCTCTCACACGGCGCCGGAACTTACACGCAAAAAAATATCGGCGAAGATTACTTGAACCGCATCACCGCTGACGTAAAACTGAAACGCAAGATGAAGATCGTCGTCGACTGCGGCAATGGCTCGCCCGGCGCGTTTGCGCCGGAGCTGTATCGCCGCCTCGGCTGCGAAGTGATTCCGCTATTCTGCGATGTCGATGGTACCTTCCCCAACCACCATCCCGACCCGTCGCAGCCGGAAAACCTGCAGGACGTCATACACGCGCTGAAAACCAGCGACGCGGAAATCGGCCTGGCGTTCGATGGTGACGGAGATCGTCTGGGCGTGGTCACCAAAAATGGCCACATCATTTATCCCGACCGGCAGTTGATGCTGTTCGCTGCCGATGTGTTGTCGCGCAATGCCGGCGCAGAAATTATTTACGACGTAAAATGCACGCGTAACCTGAAACCCTGGATTGAAAAACACGGCGGCAAGGCTACCATGTGGAAAACCGGCCACTCGCTGGTGAAATCCAAAATGAAACAAACCGGCGCCGCACTGGCGGGCGAAATGAGCGGCCATGTGTTTTTCAAGGAACGTTGGTACGGTTTTGATGATGGCCTTTATGCAGGGGCTCGGCTGCTGGAAATTTTGAGCGGCGTACAAGATATTAATGCCACGCTTCATGATTTGCCCGACGCAATCTCCACGCCTGAGTTGCAAATCAAACTCAGGGAAGGAGAAAACTTCAATATAATCAATAAGTTACAAAAAGAAGCGCAATTCACAAATCACAGAGAAATTATCACCATCGACGGCCTGCGCGTGGAATACGCAGACGGTTTCGGACTTGCGCGCTCATCCAATACGACGCCCGTCATTGTGTTGCGTTTCGAAGCCGACACCGACGCCGCATTAAAACGCATTCAAAACGACTTCCGCCGCGTGCTGCTCGCTGCCATGCCCGATGCAGCGTTGCCGTTTTAACTGATGGCAATCGACTGAATCATGGGGTTGGTGCTTTATCTGCTTACTGCGGGATTGATCATGGTCAATCTTTACGGCATAGGCCTTGCAGCGCTGCGTTTTTTTCCCCGGTTCACCCTTGCGCTTCCCGCTGCCGTTCTAGGCATAACCGCTTTATTGTTTTTTGTCGAACATTTTTTTGGGCTGGGCCTTATTCGATGGCTGTGGCCTTTCACTACGGCCGCCGCGGCTTATTCGATTTACCTTCATCGCGCTTCACTCAGGCAGCAGCGATCCGACCTTGCCGCCTTTGCCGCCGGCTTTGCTTATGGTTTCATATGGCGCATGGCGTACCCGGATATCGGCCCTTCGTCCGAGCATATGACGGATTTATTTTTTATTTCCAACTATCTGCCCGGTGCTACGCTGCCGCCGGACGACCTGTGGTTCCCTTCGCAAAAATTCGATTATTACTATGCGTTCCAACACTACGCCGCTGCATTGCTGGGCCGCTTGTTCGGTCTCGACGGCGGCACTGCCTATAACTTTGCATTTTGCATCGTGTTCGGTTTGCTCTTCAGTTTGGCATGGTTCACCGCCAGAAATATTATTGGCGACAATAAGCGTTACGCAGCGCTGATAGTGCTGGCCTTGGCGGTTGGCGGTACCGGAATTTCGCCGCTGTATCATTTGCTTTTCAAAAACGATGTGTTTTCCGCCTTCGACACGACCAATGCATTGTGGGCCAACACACGCTTCATCGGCATGTACGATAAGCATGCCGACACGGCCCTGGCAGAAAACCTGTTAGGCAAAGGCCATGCGGCGCTACCCACGCCTGAGTTGCCCTTGGAATCTCTCGCCTATCTGACTTATCTCGGCGATTTCCATCCACCGCTGGGCGGATTCGTCCTGCTGTTGCTCGCGCTCGCGTGCATCGCGTGGCTGGAACAGGCGCCGACCGATAAAAACACGCAGGCGTTACTGGCCTTTACCGTACCGCTCGCGATTGTTACCAACGCGTGGGTGTTCCCGCTGCAAGCCCTGCTCGTTTCTGCGTGGCTTGCGATGCGCATTCTGCAAAGCCGCTTGCCGGATTGGAAAATGCTGGCGGTAGGCGCAGCTATCGGCATGGCTTTGGTATTGCCGTTCATGTCGCATTTCGCCGCGCAAACCCAATCGGTTACCTTGAAATGGATAGAACCGCAGGACCGCGTGCCGGCCATGAAAGTTTTGCTGATCATCTGGCCCCTGCTGGCTCTCGCTGCGTTGGGAATCTGGCAGGCGCGTTCACACAAGCTTGCGCTATTGTTTTGCCTGATGCTTGTTGGCGTATTGACATTTACCAGCCTGCTGTATTTTCAGGACAGCAACGGTGGCTTGCATAAACGTTTCAACACGACGCTCAAGTGGTGGTCGTGGATTCAAGTGCTGAGCGTTGTTGCCCTGGCTGCCGTCAATCTCGCCGCCCGTTCGAAAATCGTGCGCTATGGAACAGTCGCCGTTTTATTGCTGATGATTACCTACGGCTTCGAGCTTGCCCGCTACTGGGTTCTTACGCCAAGAACTTCCGCCGGCAAAATGGCCGGCCATCATTGGTTTACGCAAGACACCAACCAGCGCGACCTGCTGGCTTATCTGCGCGCCGCGCCTGCAGGCATCGTGCTGGAAAATATCCGTGGCGGTGCATACAACAAGAGCGGCGCAATCAGCCTGTTTGCCGCCAAACCTTCGCTGCTCACCTGGCCGGACCATTTGGGGGGTTGGAAAGGCAATATGGCGCACATGCGCCTGCTGCAAAACCAGATCACGCAGTTTTATGCCGGGCAACAACCCGACATGGCCGACTGGCTGCAGGCGAATAATGTCCGCTATATTTTATGGACGACAGAAGATAATCAGCAGGCCTTCGATCAAGTGAAACAACAAATCGAAATCCTTTACCAGTGGAAACCGTTTGTTGCCAACGATAACCCTCACCTCGGGGTTTGGGTGTTGAAGTAGTGCTGACGGAAAGGTTGCCTTCTGCCTCGATAAAACAAAATGTTGAATATAATCAACTAATTATACTATATCACCGATTCTGGTTATGCGTCCGCTGGGACATGCTCTTTAGCCTTGCACTTGGCATCGACAGCGCAAAGACTCATGATTTTCGCTATTGCGGTTTAACCAACTCCGTAACTGGCGCAGTCGTTTGGCAAAACAAAGGCGGTGCAATTGCCTTCGGCGTAAACGCCTCGCCGATCACCTATGCGATTGACAACGTGCAATACCTCGCATTCGCCGCCGGCGGAATTTCGCTTTTCGGTTATAAGCAAGTTGATCAAATAATATTTATTGCGTTTGCGCGCCGCACTCAACGAAAAAACCGGTTATCGCAATCCACGCCAATTATTGTTGCAACACCTCGCGATACAAAAACAGCAACGCACTTTTTGCCTGGGAACACGCTGGCGGGAGCCAGCTTGTTGCGGCGTAGACTCGCCGTTTCGCGTCAGCGCAACGTGATGTCGGAGGCAATCTGCGTCGAGGCCGACACCTTGCCGACGACCGCGAGATGCGTCAAAAACGCCTCACATTCCGTCGCCCCCATATTCTTCGGAGGACGCTTGTCATGAAATAAAATATAGCGTTTAATCCAATGCGTACATCGCTCTTCTGTGCGGATGCTGTAATGCAATACGCGCAGCTTGTCCCGCACCTGATCAAGCAGTTTAGGGGGTTGGGCATAAGTGGTGTCTTTATCCGACACTATAGGTTTATGAATTAATAAAATATTCAATAAAATCAAATGATAAATATTTCAACGCCAGAGTTATACGTCTCAACAATACAGATTCCCGGTAAAATTCGGGTGTCTACTTTTAGTTGGGCCTCAGGAGGCAGCATGGAGTGGATCGCAATCCTACTGCTAGCTGGTGGCGTATTTGTGTACTTTCGCTATCGACGAAAGCCTGTAGACCTATCCATACTCCCTGAACAGTTCGTAGTAGTTGACCTAGAGACTACGGGTCTCGATTCTGAGAAACACGAAATCATCGAGATAGGCGCAGTTCGAGTCAACCGAGATTCTGACGTTCACGATACCTTTCAAGTGCTCGTAAAGCCGAAACGAAAAATCTCAAAGAAAATCACGGAGATCACATCTATCACACAGGATATGCTTGAAAAGGACGGCCAGTCTCTTGATTCGGCCATGTCGGAATTCGTAGTTTTCATTGGTGACAACAGATTGGTTTCGTTCAATGCGGAATTCGATATGGCCTTCTTGCAGAATGCTTCCTCTCAGTTCGGACTGACCCTAAAGAACCCAACCTCCTGTGCGTTGAAAATGGCAAGACGGGCTTGGCCTGGCCGGAAAAGCTATAGGCTCGTTGACCTTGCGAAAGCTGGTGGCCTTTCGGTTGTAGGCGCGCACCGCGCACTGCACGACTGTCGGCTCACAATCACGGTGTACACGGCGGCCGCTGTGAAACTACGGTCCGTTGGCTAATGCGGCCTAACCCGGCGGTCAACACGGACGCCCGCCGGCGGGGCTTCGCCCGGGCCGGGGTCGCCGGTTACCTTACTCGTTGGGCGTCTTAGGGGAAAACGGATGAAGCGCGATTTCGACCTTATGCGCATGCTGGTGCTTGCAATCGAAGATTGCCCGTCCGGACAGATGCCGGACGGAATCGACGGGTACACACCCGAGCAGGTTGGCTACCACAACTATTTGCTCGTCGATGGTGGCCTCGCCAAGGGCGTAGACACCACGGTGCTCAGCGACACGCTGCCCAACTGGCAAATTCTCCATCTCACGTCCGCAGGTCACGACTTTGCAGACGCCGCGCGCAGCGACTCAACTTGGGCAAAGGCAACCGCGATCCTCAAAGCCAAAGCCGGTGGCGTAACCCTCGATGTGCTTAAGCAAGTGCTCGTCAGCGTAGTTAAGAGCACCTTGGGGCTATGAGCAGCATAACGCCCAACCCGTTGCTCCAGCCGACGGCCTCCGGCCGCGGCCGAGCGCCAACATTAGGCAACATAGGAACAGTATGGCTCTAGTCAAGTGCAAAGAGTGCGGAAATGAGGTCAGCTCAAAGGCTGAAACCTGCCCCAAGTGTGGCGCACGTGTCGCGCCCAAGCCGATGGGATGCGGAACCCTGATTGGTGTAATATTTCTTGGCATCGTAATAGTTTCGGCCTTTTCGAGCATCCTGTCGTCTAGTTCGAATACCAAGCCGAGCTCAGTAGTGGCAGCACCACCAGAAACGGCGGAACATGCAGCGATTCGGAAGCAAGAGGATGCTACAGTTCAGAGAGCCACGGTTGGTGCCGTAACTTTAAAGAAAATAATGCGAGATCCGGAAAGCTTCAAGCTTGAATCAGCACTTGTTATCGATGGCTCAGGGGCAGTCTGCTATGACTACCGTGCCAAGAATGGTTTTGGTGGTACAAATGTTGGACATGCTGTCCTTTCTGGTGACGGAAAACTATTCAAGACAAGTGATATGGACGGATTCACTCGCCTGTGGAACAAGGAATGCGCTGGAAAACGCGGAACTGAAGCCGCAACCGCAATACGATGGTTTGCTCTGTAGCAATGTGACCTTACCATTTGCTCAAAATCAAAGAATCAAAGGAATCAAAGGGGCCAGGCTCGATATATTTCGGAGGGAAGCCAAGCCGCGAGGGCGGCCGCGAGTCAAGGCAGATCAGGCGGCAACTAAAGATGAACGGCAAGACGTATTGAAGTGGTGAAGAGGAGGATTATGAGTGAACTGGAAAAACAATTCGAGCCTGGCCCCTTTGACTCATAAATAGATTGGAGTCAATGCCATGCCGCTCGCTCTCCCGTCCAACCCGTCGTTCAAGCGGACACCGCTCACGCTGTTCGCGGCTGCGCCCCTGATGGGGTGCCGCTTAACTCCATTACGTTAGCCGTCTAGGCCCACCCATGACGAACGAACACTGGCGCTACTTCCTTGCGTTGGAGCAAGACGTTGAACGAACCACGCGCTTCGTCGAGCCGCATCCTTCGAACTACAAGACATATTCCATCGAGTTTGCACGCCTCATCATCAGTGCCTGTTCCGAAGTCGATGTCGTCGCAAAGGTCCTGTGCGAGGCTATTGATCCAAGCGCTCCGGCCACGAACATGGATCAATACCGCGCCGTAATCCACAAACGGTATCCGCGCATCCACGAAGCACTCGTGGAGGTACCGCGCTTTGGCCTGGCCATGGAGCCATGGAAAGAGTGGGGCGGCGCGGCGAATCCTGGCTGGTGGAAGGATCACCAACTCGTCAAGCACCAGCGCCACAAGCACTTCGCACAAGCCGACCTTGAACATTGCATCGTCTCCGCAGCCGGGTTGTTCTCGCTTTCTCTCTACATGTGTGGCCCTGAACGCGTGCGCATCGAACCGGCGATGTTCTTCGACGTCGGTGTTCCTCCAGGTATTGGCCGCTCGCGGCGGTATCAACTGCCTGACGATCCACTGTGAAGACGGCTAACCCTTCGTTCGAGCCGACAGCCACCGGGGTACCGGCGTCTGCGGCTCAACTCAAACGTTAGGCGAAGGAAATAATTATCAAACTCCCGTGCGACATCGCGACCTCGCATGCCGGGCAACAAAATGAGTTGCCATTTTCTCGTCTTCCTTTTATCATCGCTGTTGGTTATTGTTTAATTTGCTTCCTTCGATTTCAGGGTGGGATCGTCAAATGTACAACGCAAAGCCTCAATTCAAGCCTAACCCCGCAGTCAAGCGGGACTGCGCAAAAGCGCGCAGTCCCTTACTTTTACGTTAGGCCTCACAAAACAACACCGCTGCGTTTCAGATGCCCATGACCTCGTATTCCCGTAAGTTGCTCGCACTCGCTCTGGCAATCACCCCCTTGTTGCTCTGCGCACAAGAGGCGCAGGAGACCTTCGTGCCACCTGGCGGGCGCGGGACTGCACTAGTTGCTGTCTCTGGTCAGTCGGGTGTCGCTCAGTACCGAGAGCACGCAGCCAAACTCGCCGGGGCTGGCTTCTTTGTCGTACTCATCGACGGCAAGGACATTCTGTTTCGCACTGCAGGCTCACTTGACCCAGCGGGACGCGTTCGACTGCGCAAAGTCTTGTCGGACGCGGTTGCCGATCCCCGTTCGAGTTCCAGGAAGGCTGTACTGCTTGGCTACTCATTGGGAGGCGGTGGTGTAGTCCAATGGGGTCTCGCCGAGGACGAACTGGTATCACGTGCCGTACTCTTCTACCCGGTTGTCAGCCGCCCAGGGCAAGACATGACTCGTGCCGCCTCGGAGGTGCGATATCCAGTGTTGCTGCTTGCAGGGGCGCAGGACAAGTACATGAACTGCTGCCTCATCGAGACGATGCAACTGCTGCAAGCTGAGGCCAAGAAGCGCAGTGCACCGCTTGAGCTTGTTGTCTATCCGCATGCTGACCATGCGTTCAACTTGCCTGGTGCGGCGTTTCGGCCCGAGGATGCCGCCGATTCGTGGACCCGCATGTCCAACTTCCTCATTGGCCGCTAGTCATCGAGTGAGGCCTAACCCCTCGCTCAAGCGGAGCGCCAACGGCAGGCCACCAAGCCCGGTCTGGCGGTAAATCAAAGGGGCCGGGCTCGAATTATTGTTGAAATTAGCGTAGCATGAATACATCATGCCCCGCCGCCCCCGTATCCACCTTGATGGCCTGCCTTTGCACATCGTCCAACGCGGCCACAACCGCGAGCCTTGCTTCTTTGCCGAGGAGGACTACTTTACCTATCTGCATAGTCTGGCTGAGGCGCTGAAACAAGAAGCGTGCGCACTCCACGCCTATGCCCTCATGACCAACCATGTGCATTTGCTCATCACCCCCAAACGGGCCGAGTCGGTGCCCAAACTCATCATCACCCTCGGCCGGCGCTACGTGCAATATATCAACACCACCTATCGCCGCACCGGCACGCTATGGGACAGCCGCTACAAATCCTCCCTCATCCAGGCCGACACCTATCTGCTCAGTTGTATGCGCTACATCGAACTTAATCCCGTCCGCGCTGCCATGGTGGATGATCCTGCCCATTACCGCTGGACGAGTTACAAAGCCAATGCCTTGGGACAAGCCAGCAGCCTGCTTACGCGGCATGCTGTGTACGAACAACTCGGCAGCAGCGACAAAACCCGACTAAGCGCCTACCGCGCCTTATTCCGCAGCCAACTGGATCAAGACACCGTGGATGACCTGCGCTTAGCCTTGAACCAGAACCAACCCTTGGGTAACAGCCGCTTTTATGCCAAGATAGAAAAAATGACTGGTGCGCGGAGGGAAGCCAAGCCGCGAGGGCGGCCGCGAGTTAAGGCAGAAGCGGCGGCAACTAAAGATGAACGGCAGGACGTATTGAAGTGGTGAAGAGGAGGATTATGAGTGAACTGGAAAAACAATTCGAGCCTGGCCCCTTTTATTACCGTTGATTATTGACGTTAGGCGCCCCAAAACCTATGCCCGACCACAAGCTTCTTGGTGCCTGCCTTTGCGGTTCCGTCCGATACGAAGTCTCGGCGCCACTGGGAACGGTCGAGCATTGCCATTGCTCCATGTGCCGCAAGGCGCACGGCGCCGCTTTCTCCACCAACGCTGTCGTCCCAACCGCGGCCTTCAAAGTCACGTCCGGTGCGGGGTTCATCTCCGAGTATGTGTCTTCGCCGAATCGCCGTAAGTGCTTCTGCTCCAAGTGCGGCTCTCAACTCTTTATCCGCCGCATTGATGGGCCGGAGTTCACCGTGGTTACGTTGGGGACGATCGAGGGAGAATTCGTCGCTCTGCCCGAGCGCCACGTTTTCGTCGAGTCCAAGGCTCCGTGGTACCGAATCACCGATTCATTGCCGCAGTTCAGCGTCTACCCAGGCTTCGAGCCGCCAGAAGGTGCGTCAAGTAAATGAAGCGCTCTAACCCTTCGTTGGAGCCGACAGCCACCGACCAGCCACCGACCAGCCGACGTCTGCCGCTCATGTCGAACGTTATGCGCACCAACATTTTTGGGAGAGATCGGATGAACAGCATTATGCGGTTCGCTTGCAACGCCGTACTTTCCTTCGTCGCACTTGCGGCAGCGCCAACCGCATCCGCCGCGGGGGGATGGTACCTGCTCATCCCACCATCCAGCGACTACAAAGAGAGCGCGGAGTATTTGCAGGGCTACAAAATCCTAGACTCCAAACCGCTATCTCAATGGTCGCAGCAGGGCGCTTACGACACCGCTTCAGAGTGCGAAGCGAGCAGAAATAGCTTACTGATGGCCGATCATAATTTCTATTCCAAGAACAGTGCGGACTATATCAACGCACTAGGAGCAAAAAAGAATCCCGCCGTTTTGAAAATGATGAGATGGACAACTGAAAGAAGCAACGCCAACGTCAATGCATGGACGGCGGGTCGCTGCATCAAAAGCGATGATCCAAGGCTTAGTAAGTGATATCCATGGATATCGGCGCGCATAGCAAGGCGCTCAACCCGGACGCGCAAAAGCGGCGCGCCGCTGAACTCAAACGTTAGGCCTCGCGCAGGCCCACACACTTCAGGAAAACTCATGTTTGACCACGTCAAATTCGGAGTCAGCGACTATGCAGCGAGCAAAGCGTTCTTCCTCAAGGCACTCGAACCGCTCGGCGTAACTTTTGTCTCGGAGTGGCCGCCGAACGGTGTCGAGCTTAGCCAACCAAAGGGTAAGGTTTCATTGTGCCTGTATCAAACCGAGGAGAAGCCAGCGCATCTTCACCTGGCGTTCGTGGCCGAACATCGCCAGCAAGTCGGAGCTTTCTATCGCGCGGCGCTGGAGGCGGGTGGCAAAGATAATGGTGCGCCTGGTCTGCGCCCGCACTACCACGCGAACTACTATGCAGCTTTCGTCATTGGTCCGGACGGGCACAACATCGAAGTGGTTTGCCACGAACCCGAGGCTTAATTCTTTCATCGAGGGGTCGTCCACAAGCGGGCTTCGACCACTTGCGGCCGCCCCTCATGTCAAACGTTAGGTGTGCTTTGATACTTTCTCACCCATCATCGTTCAACCCTTCGTGTTGTAATCACCACGAAGTTTCAGATCAGAGGCTCAAGAGATGAAGGCTTTCAAAGTTATCGTGGGATCCATATTAACGGCACTTGGACTCCTATGGACGGTGCAGGGCGCCGATCTAATTCAAATCAAACCCATTCTTTGTGTAGCTAACTGTGAACCTATCACCGGCGGCTCAACGCTGTGGCTATCAATTGGGATCGTTACTACGGTGATCGGTCTAGCTTTGCTCGCAAGCCTCAAACTTAAACGCCGGATTTAGATAGCCAAATGGAACAATATGCAAATTACGCACGCCTGACGATTCGTTCCAGCGGACCGCCTGCGGCGCCCGCTGAACACAAACGTTAGGTGTCCCAAATGCTTTCGACCATGGTTCAGCGCTTTGCGAAACTCCGCTTCACTACAATCGCTACCCTGGCCTTTGTACTCGCGGGTGCGCTCACGGCCTTTTACTTCGTGCATGAACAACTGCCGATTTACTTACGGGCGCCAACTTCTTTTCTTCTATCGCCGATAGCAATCGTCGATGGCGCTTGTTACTACATGGGCATTCCGGGGATCTATGGCAAAGTGCTGCCAATGTTTCTCGCCCTGTTTTCTGCAACATTGTCGACCCTATGGCTGTTAGCCAAAATTATCCGTCGAATGAACAAATGACTTGCGACTGCAATACGTTCCCTCCATCACTATTTCATGCACCATGATTGCCTAACATCGCGGTCGAGAAAGCCCCCTTCGGTCGCATGACGGCGAAAAAGCGCACAGCCCCTCCTTGAACCCTCGGCCAAATCTCCCGAGGACTCGAGGGCGGTGGTGAGTCATCCCGAGCTTTGTGAATGATCTGCTTTTCAGTTTTGATTTGACGCGCGGAACAACAGCCTCTTCGCTATCGCTTAGAATGACAATTCTGTAGGGTACGCCGTGCCACGGCGCGCCCAACCCGCCCAAAATTCGAAGAAAAATCGCCCCGCTCTATCTGCACCGCCGATATTTTTGCCGCCTATCGGGTACCGTCGGTGAGAACTGTTTGAGCTACGCAGTGTTTCAGATTTGAATTGAAGCGTAGAATATTCAATATGTATCGGTTTTCATGGGGAGTCCTGTTCCAGATAGTTTGAAATAGAATGCGGCTTGATAGCCTGCACATTGATGGAGAGCAGGATAGCTATCCAGTTGATAAGACCGTTGCCCACCCGATTGCTGACAATTAAAAATCGACTTTACTTTTGAAAGTTTTTTACCCTTATGCCGACAGACACCAAGCATCAATGTGAATTTTTTTTAGCGCCTTGTTTGCGCTCGGGTAAGGCTGCGCCATGAAAATTCGCGCCGCCGTTTTACACCAGATGTCGCTGCCGATGCCGTACGCGCGAACCCAGCCGCTGAAAATCGAGGAGGTCGAACTAGCGCCGCCCGGCGCGGGCGAAGTGCTGGTCAAAATCCGCGCGGCAGGATTGTGTCATTCCGACTTATCCACTATTAACGGCGACCGGCCGCGGCAATTGCCGATGGTGCTCGGTCACGAAGCGTCCGGCGAAGTGGTCGAATGCGGCGCCGGAGTCAATGACCTGAAACCCGGCGACCATGTGGTGATGATATTCGCGCCGAGCTGCGGTCACTGTCTTCCCTGCGTCGAAGGCCGCCCGACGCATTGCGAACCGGGGCAAACGGCTAACGGCGCGGGGTTGCTGATGGGAGGGGTCAGCCGCCTGTCGCAAAATGGCGCGAAGGTGCATCACCATATGGGCGTCGCAGCCTTCGCCGAATACGCGGTCGCCAATCGCGGTTCGATGGTGAAAATCGATTCGTCGCTACCTTTTGATGAAGCTGCGCTGTTCGGCTGCGCAGTTCTCACCGGCGTCGGCGCGGTTATTAACACCGCGAAAGTAACGGCGGGCAGCAGCGTTGCGGTAGTCGGGCTGGGTGGCGTGGGACTGAATTCGGTTTTAGGTGCCGTTCTCGCCGGTGCGCGCGAAATCATTGCGCTGGATATTCACGACAGCAAATTGCGCCTGGCGAAAGATCTGGGAGCTACGGCGACCGTCAACGCACAGCGTGCCGATGCGATTCAGTGGGTGAAAGAATTGACCAAAGGCGGCGTCGATTTCGCCTTTGAAATGGCCGGTTCAGTCGACGCCATGGAACTCGCTTATCGCATCACCCGCCGCGGCGGCACTACCGTGACGGCAGGTCTGCCCCACCCCGACGCGCGCTGGCAGATGCAGCATGTCAATCTCACCGCTGAAGAGCGCACCGTAAAAGGCAGCTACATGGGTTCGTCCGTCGCCGCGCGCGATGTTCCGCGTTATGTATCGCTATATCAGCAGGGGAAACTGCCTGTGGACAAACTTATGAGCGAACGGCTGGCGTTGAAGGATATCAACTCGGGTTTTGATCATTTGGCTTCGGGCCATACGGTCCGGCAAATGATCATTTTTTAATTTTTTTGCGGAGTCATTCATGTTCAGTAAACTCAGCCCTGATCAAAAATGGGCGGCGACAGATTATGCCGGCATTGAACGCAACCTGCTGCGGCAAAACGACACGGGCGGCAGAACGTCGCTGGTACGATTGGCCAAAGGCTCGCGCTTTCCCACGCACGAGCACCACGGAACGGAAGAAGTGCTGGTAATCAAAGGCAGCGTGGTCATCAGTGGCGTAACCTTGCAGGAAAATGATTACCTGTTTACCGAGCCCGGCGAACGTCACGATGTACAGGCGCTGGAAGACTCTCTTATATATGTCGCCTCGCAAAGAGCCACACCGATTATTGAAAGGGAACCCTCATGATCGACCTTTATTCCTGGGCCACGCCCAACGGCCACAAGATCCACATTATGCTGGAAGAATGCGGGCTGGCTTACAAAGTGCATGCGGTCGATATCGGCGCGGGAGATCAGTTCAAGCCGGAGTTTCTGCGCATTAGCCCAAATAATAAAATTCCCGCCATGGTCGATCACGAAGGCCCGGGCGGCAAAGATTTTTCGCTGTTCGAGTCCGGTGCGATGCTGGTTTATCTGGCGGAAAAAACCGGCCGTTTTATCCCGCACAATATTGCCGAACGTTACATCATGCTGCAATGGCTGATGTTCCAGATGGGCAGCGTGGGGCCGATGTTGGGACAGAACCATCATTTTCGCATTTACGCGCCGGAAAAAATTCCCTACGCGATAGACCGCTATACCAAAGAAGCCAATCGGCTATACAACGTCATCGACAAGCAACTCGCGCAGACAAAATATTTAGCCGGTAACGCCTATACCATCGCCGACATGGCAACATTTCCGTGGTTGCGTTCGCACGAAAAGCAAGGCGTAAAGCTGGAAGAATATCCACACGTGAAAAAATGGTTTGATGAAATTTCTGCGCGACCCGCTGTCATTCGCGGTGTGAAAGTGTTAACCGAATTGCGCAAAGAAGGACCGATTGATGACAAGACGCGCGAAGTCATGTTCGGCGAAACACAATATCAAAAGCGTTAAAGCGCAGTTATGGTAACTATTTAATTAAATTGAATTATTTAATAATAATCTTGTGAGCAGAATTCCTGATTTAAGTGGCAACACCGTCCTGCTCACCGCCAACAATCGCCTCGCGCGTTTGTTCACAGCTGAACATAACGCAAACCAAATCGCCGCCGGAAAAACCGCTTGGCCTTCCGCGCCGATTATGCCGCTGAGTGCGTGGCTGCAAAAAAGCTGGCAAGACGCGGCGGACAATTGGCCTGACGGCAATATTCCGCGCTTGCTCAACAACGTGCAGGAAACCGTGTTGTGGGAACGCATTGTGCGTGCCGCGACATTGCAAAACGATGGTGTCACCAATCCCACTGCCCTCGCCCGCCTTGCGCAACAAGCATGGCAACAGCAACAAGCGTGGCGCATTCGCTTACCTGACGGCATGCTGACCACGCTTGACGCGCAACAATACGCGCAATGGTCGCGCGCGTTCAACGACAGAAGCAAACAGAAAAATTGGCTGGATGCATCTCGCCTTTCCGATATTATCAGCGAAAAAATTCGACAGAAAAATCTTTCCTTACCGAAACAAATTTATCTGGCCGGATTTAAAACTATCACACCGCAAACGCGCGAACTATTCAATGCACTGGAATCTGCTGGCTGCACAATAAATTTCCTTTCGCCGCCGAAAATCCATTCAGAAGCCTGGCGTATTGAAGCCAGCTCGCCGCAGGAGGAGCTACGCTTGGCCGCAATCTGGGCGCGGGAAAAATTGGAAAAAAATCCGGCAGCGCGCATCGGCATTGTTGTGCCCGACTTGTCATCACGGCGAAATCAGATTCAACGCGTGTTCGACGAAATTTTAGCGCCGGCAAAATTATTGCCCTCTGGCTTGATTGAAAGTGAAGTTAGGCAACCATTTAATATTTCCCAAGGCATCGCTTTGTTGCAATACCCGTTGATTACAACAGCGTTCAATTTGCTATCGCTGAAACAAAATATTCTGGAAACCAGCGTTTGGACGGCGCTGATCCGCTCGCCGTTTGTCAGCGGCGCTGAAGTTGAATTCGATTCGCGCAGCCTGTGCAATTATGCGCTATGCGACACTCACGCCATGACTGCGACAATTGCGACTGTGCAGCACCTCGCCAATCACCAATCCCGCCCGCACTACTCGCCCAGGTTCGCCGACATGCTCGGCAATTTACAAAATACGTTTCGCGAGTTGCCGAAATTCACTTCCGCGCGTGACTGGGCGAAATTGTTTTCTGCCCTTTTGGAAACCGCCGGTTGGCCAGGCGAGCGCAGTTTGTCGAGCGAAGAATTCCAATTAGTCAAAAGCTGGCGCGAGTTGCTCGACCAATTCATCAGCACCGACACCATCGCTTCCAAACTCGACTTCCAACAAGCCGCCAGCACCCTACGCAGCCTGGCAGCGGAAACGCAGTTTCAAGCCGAATCGTTTAATGAGCCGGTGCAAATCCTCGGCGTGTATGAAGCATTGGGACAAGAGTTCGACCATGTATGGTTGCTCGGTTTCGACGACAACGCCTGGCCGTTACGCGCGCGCGCGAATCCTTTTTTGCCCATAGCAGCACAAATCGCAGTTGGCATTCCGCAAGCCTCGGTCGAAGGCGCCTTACAATTTGCGCAACGGGCCACCGAACATTTGCTCGCCGCCGCGCCTGCGGTCATGGTTAGTTACGCGCTGACAGATAAAGACCAGGCGATGCGCCCTTCAGCGTTGATCCAAAATATCCCGCTCTCCAGAGCGGATAAAATTTCTGCCGTTCCGCAGGCTACGCTGTATCAAACCATACAGCGATCTTCGCGCACTGAAAAATTATCCGGAGATTACATTGCGCCAGAATTAACAGAAAGCCTTGTTCGCGGTGGCACTGATTTATATAAGTACCAGGCCGCCTGCCCGTTCCGCGCTTTTGCGCAAGTGCGCCTAAATGCACAGCCGTGGCCGACGCCGCGCGTCGGACTTGATGCCAGCGAGCGCGGGCAGATTGTACATAAGGCGATGGAATTTTTATGGCTGCATCTTGTAACGCAGGCTAAGTTACTCACATTGAATGAAACTGAACAAATAGAAAAGGTGCAGGAGGCCGTAAACAATGCACTCGAAGACTGGCAGCAAAAAAAGCAAATTTTGCCCAAGCGTTTCAAAACCTTGGAAACCCGCCGCCTGGTTGGGTTAATACAAGACTGGCTTGTATTGGAAAAAATACGCCTGCCGTTTTCCGTGATGGCGACAGAAAAGAAAACTCCGCTCTCGCTTGCCGGGCTGACAATCGATTTGCGCCGCGACCGCATCGATCAACTGTCAGATGGCATGGTCGCCATCATGGATTACAAAACCGGCAATCCAACCAGCTTGCCGTGGAATGATGAATCAGGCCGACCGGACGAACCACAGTTACCGCTCTACGCATTGGCGAGCGAGCAACCGGTCAGCGCCCTGTTGTTCGGCAAAATTAAAGCTGGCGAAAACGCGGTGATCGGCATTGCCGAATCGCTTGTTTCAACCGGAACGGAAGCGAATGGGTTCAAAATTACTATCCCGGATGAAGCGCCGACGCTGGCGCAGAAAATTGACATCTGGCGTGGCGAGCTTACGCAATTGGCACAACATTTCCGCGCGGGCGACGCAGCGGTCGATCCTAAAAAAAGCGTCACCTGCCAACACTGTCACCTGAGCAGCTTATGCCGCAAAAATGAAATTCTCGACGTGAGTTTTTTGCATGACGAGGAAACGGAAGCCGAACATGACCAATGATCTGACCCGCCAGGATGAACAAGCACGGCAACAGGCGCTCGACATCCGCAAATCGTTTATCGTGCAAGCACCGGCAGGTTCGGGTAAAACGGGGCTGTTGATTCAACGTTATCTCGCCCTGCTCGCCAACGTCGAGCGACCGGAACAAATTCTCGCGATTACCTTCACCAAAAAAGCCGCGAGTGAAATGCGCGAGCGCGTGTTGAAGGCATTGCATGATGCGCAAAACAATCCGCCACCTGAAGATAGTTTTGCGCTGCAAACCTGGCAATTAGCTCGTAAAATAGTTACATTAAATCAAATAGTTACCGATCATTCCCGCTTTACATCAGAAAGCATCGCCCAGCGTCTGCGCATTCAAACCATTGATGCATTGTGCAGTGAGTTGGTAACTCGCATGCCTATTACTTCGCGTTTGGGTGGCACGATGTCGCCGGTGGAAAACAGTGAACCTCTGTTGCGTGAAGCGACGCGTCGTGTGCTGGCGCAACTGGAAAATCAACACATCATATCCGACGCAACGGAAATTCTGTTACAACATTTGGACAATGATTACGCCATCGTCGAAAGCATGCTGATGCGCATGCTGGCGCGGCGCGACCAATGGCTGCGCCATCTCGCTGACAACAACCAGCCACAATTACAACGAGCCATCCTGGAAGCCGGCTGGCGCGACTTAGTCAGCGACCAGTTGGTTGAATTGCGCGAGGTGGTCGCTGATTTACCGGCAGACGAATTATTCGAATTAGCGCGCTACGCCGCCAGCAACTTAACGCATACTGAATCGAAGATTTCTGCTTGTCTGGACTTACAAAATTTCCCTGACACCGTACCTGAAGCCTTGCCGTATTGGCAAGGCCTTGCTGATTTAGTGCTGACCAAAAACGATGCGTCATGGCGCAAGCGTTTAGATAAAAATATGGGCTTCCCCGCCACTGAGGGCGGCAAAAAATCTGAGTTAAGTATTTTGCGTGAACACATGAAATCACGCATGAAGGAATTTCTTGAATCATTAAGTGAACAAACTTCACTTGCGCAAAAACTTCACGCCACGCGCATCCTGCCCGCACAAGGTTATTCCGACGCTCAATGGAATATTTTGTATGCACTGCTGGAATTGCTTCCGCATGCGGTCACCGAATTACGCAAGGTGTTTGCCGAATCCGGTCAATGCGATTTCACCGAAATTGCGCAAGGTGCTTTACAGGCGCTGGGCGAAACCGATAACCCGACCGATTTGATGCTGGCGCTGGATTATAAAATCCAGCACATTCTTATTGACGAATTTCAGGATACATCAGTTTCGCAATTTGAATTGCTGCGCCGATTGACTGCCGGCTGGCAACCGGGAGATGGCCGGTCACTATTTATTGTCGGTGATCCGATGCAATCGATTTATCGTTTTCGTGAAGCGGATGTCAGCTTATTTTTACGCGCATCACTATTCGGCATCGGCGACTTGCGACCCGTACCTTTGTTACTTTCGCGTAATTTCCGTTCGCAGCAAGGCATCGTCGATTGGGTGAATCAAACTTTTGATAAGGTGTTTCCCCAGCAAGGTGATCTTGCCAGCGGCGCGGTGAGTTACGCAGAATCAGCCGCCACCAAGCCTCAGCTGCCTGACAAAGCGGTGCACATTCATGCACTCGCTGACGACGCCTGGAAAGCGCAACAGGCACAGGACATTGCACAAATTGTTAACGCAGAGATAGAAGAAAACCCGGAACAGACGATTGCAATATTGGCGCGTAGCCGTACCCATCTGGCGGAAATTGTGCAGCAATTCAATCGCCATCGCATAGCGTTTTCCGCTTTGGAAATTGATGCGCTGACCGAACGGCCGGCAATCATCGACTTGAGCGCTCTCACCCGCGCGCATTTGAATCCGGCAGACCGCACCGCGTGGCTGAGCGTTTTACGCGCGCCGTGGTGCGGCTTGAGCCTGGCTGATCTAAGCGCATTGGCGGAAAACGAAACCGCGCGAACAATCTGGCAATTATTAAATGATTCAGAAAAAATGGATTCGTTAAGTAAAGATGGTAAACAGCGTGCGGGCAAATTGCTTGGCGCGTTACATGCCAGCTTGCTGCAGCGCGACCGCATCAGTTTGCGTGCATGGATAGAATCAACCTGGCTCGCACTTGGCGGCCCGGCTTGCCTGGCATCGGAAAATGAACTTGATGATGCGGCGAGCTATTTCGACATGCTGGATGAATTCGGCGAACAAGATTTTTCTATCGAAGCATTGGAACTTCGCCTGAATAAACTTTACGCACAAGCCCCGCAACAAACCAAACCAGCCGTGCAATTGATGACCATGCACAAATCCAAAGGTTTGGAATTTGACATCGTCATCCTGCCCAGCTTGTCGGCGAAACAACGGCCGAACGACAATCCCTTGATGATCTGGCAGGAATACGCCAGCAGCAGCGGCCAAAATCATTTGTTGCTCGCGCCCATTCATGCACGCGGCGAAGCGACTGACCCGCTGTATCAATTAGCTAAAAATCTTGACGCCAAACGCGACGAACATGAATCGCAACGCTTGCTGTATGTCGCAGCCACACGCGCAAAAAAACGCCTGCATATTTTCGGCCAAGCCACATTCGACGACAAAGGGCAATGCAAAAAACCGATTGCGTCATCACTGCTTTATCAATTGTGGCCAGTAGTAGAAACAGTTTTCGCGCCGGCCGAAAATAAGCAATCACCCGTCGCCGCTAACAATAAATCTTTCAATGAACCCAAATCAATTCCCTTTATCACGCGGCTGACTGCAGACTGGCAACTTCCTGCTTTGCCTTACACCATCGGCGCTTCGGACACCTTTGACGCGCAAAAACAAAAAATTGAAACCCTGCCCTCGGTTGAATATCTTTGGGTCGGCGATACTGCGCGGCACATCGGTACAGTGGTGCATCAAATCTTGCGTCGCATCGCCCTGCAAGGCATTGCCAATTGGGATAAACCCAAGCTTGAAGCGCAACGCCCGCGCGCCCGCGCCAGCTTGTTACAACTCGGCGTCAACGTAAATGAAACCGAAGCGGCATTACAACGTGTGATAACGGCTGTGCAAAACAGCATCGAACATGAACGCGGTCGCTGGATTTTAAATCATCAACACACCGACAGCGCGACCGAACTGGCGCTAACGGGTGTAGTTGAAGGAAATCTGGTCAACATCATTATCGACCGCACGTTTGTGGATGAAGCAGGAACGCGCTGGATTATCGATTACAAATCCAGCACGCACGAAGGCGCAGATGTAGAAAAATTTCTCGACAACGAAGTGACTCGCAATCGCGAACAATTAGAACGCTACCGCACTGTCATGTCGCAACTCGATTCCCGACCCATCAAATGCGGCTTATACTTCCCCTTATTACGCCGTTGGCGTGAATGGTAATTTCTTTAATATAATAATATACTTACTAAATAACGGGACATCCATGAAACAGTTACTTACATTCTTCATTACACTGGCTTTCGTGACAAGTGCCTACCCAGTCGAATTAAGTGGCAGCAAAACTGCGACCTTGATCAGCAACAACGGCGAAAAAATTATTATCGGCAAAGTGGCTTTCACGCCTACTACAAAAGGCACACGAGCCATATTCGCCGCCGACGCAAAAGTATTTGAAGAACGCTTCCTCGCTATGCGCCCGTTCATCTGCCTCGATGGAGAAAAACATAGCTATTGCCACTTCCCTTATCGCTCGCCGCAAATCATCAACGACAACGACCTCACCGACCTAGAATACCAATTCATGTTCCTGCGCAAACCGCGCAACGCCGTCAGCCTCGATCCCACCAGCGGCTTGTATTACGAATTGAAAAAAACTGCGAATGGTTTTGAAGGAACACTACGCGAAGTGGACATGACGCCGATCATCGTGCCCGAAGGTGACATGACGCGACCGATTAAACGCCAAGAATTATTCGTCTCAGACCCAAGCGGTCATTGGTTGCCGAAGTTGGTGATTGAATAGTTAATGTATAGCTGGGCTGGTTTCGGTAGGCTGGGTTGATAAGCCCAGCGTCTCACCTGCATTATTACACTTGAACGGCGCTGGGCTTATCAGCCCTGCCTACGGCGCCACACTCAATCATGCCGGGTTCAGCTCGCGATAAGATTGAACCCCATCCCGGCTACAGCACCGGCAAACAGCCCAAGCGCAACTTCATGCGGTGTATGCCGCGCCAACTCTAACCGCGACCACGCGACGCCGACTGCAACTAACAATATCAGCAGAGTGCCATATACACTGGGCCAGAGAAGTGACGCGGCAAAGACAGCGAAACTTGCGTGCAACGACACCTTGAGCCAACGCCACATGGCTTGTGCGAACACTACTAACGCGCCAGCAGCCGCCAAACCCGCGAAGATGGGACGAGGCAAACCTGACCACCACATCAGCGCAGCCGCCCCGAAGAGCAATATCGCCAGAAAGACATTGAGTTGGCTTCGTTCCTGCGGAACCGATGCATCGACGTGCGACCATCGACCTGCTCGAACCTGGATCAGGCTATAGACTATGACAATCACCGAAACAATAATCGAGGTCACCGCTGCAGCGTACAACACAGGAGGCGCAGCGTTCCGGTTTGAGGCAGTAAACACAACTGCGCAAGGCATGAGCAGTGCTGGATGGCCAATTAGTGACAAAAATCTCGCGGCAATATTGCGTGACATAGCACCTGACATTTGAGTACAACGCTACTGAAGCAGACGACATTGGATTAGGTTAAACAAGCTCGCGTTTGCAAAATCTGCATGCGTCAGCCGAACCTACGTGTCCTCGCCTTATAGGCATGAAACAAAATCCACGCCGCCGAAATCACAAATATCGCAAACCACACAAGCGACCAAGCTGGAATTGTCAGTCCCAAAAATTTCCACGCCGACGCGGCACACTCTCCTTCGCCTTTGAATATCAGCGGCAGGGCTTGCGCGAGGCCGAAGGATTCGATCATGTAATCAAGGCCGGGGCCGCATTGGGCCATTTGTTCTGGCGGGAGATTTTGCACGTAGACATGGCGCGCAGCAATGCCGAGCCCTGCGAGTGACCCCATGGCTATCAACCCGCTGTAAATCATATTGCCCGCGCGCTGCGGATTATGCAGCGCGGCGATAAGCGCGACGACGCCGACGAAAACATAGGCGATGCGCTGCAGGATGCACATGGGACACGGCGTGAGCCCGGTGACATGTTGCAGGTATAACCCGTAGCCCATCAGCGCAGCGCACGATAGAAAAATTATCAGGTAAATCAATCTATTAGATAAGTTCATGGTTGATGCCTTGAGGGTTTGTTATTCATTTTAGTCCAAACATTCTTGAACACTAGATATCGCTCAACACGCGTAGATGTTCATTCACGCTGCGGCCAAGCGCGCTCAAGGCGTAACCGCCTTCAAGCGTAGAGACAATTCGCCCCTCGCAATATTTTTCGGCGATTTGTTTTAGCACCCGCGTGACCCATGCGTAATCCTGATCGGTGAATTCGAGATACGCCATATCGTCTTCACGATGCGCGTCGAAGCCGGCAGAAATGAATAGCATTTTTGGCTGGAAATTTTCCAGCAGCGGTATGACATGTTCGCTTATGGTATGGCGAAAGCCTTCGCTACCCGTCCCTGCCGCCAGTGGCAGGTTGATTATGTGTTCATTCGCCGTCGATGGATCGCTGTAGGGATAAAACGGATGCTGGAATGTCGAGCACACCATGACCCGCGGATCGTCGGCAAAAATATCTTCGGTGCCGTTGCCGTGATGTACGTCGAAATCGACCACGGCGACGCGGTCCAGCCCGTATTGTTCAAGCGCCTGGGCGACGCCGACGGCGACGTTGTTATAAAAACAGAATCCCATCGCCGCACGGCGCGTGGCGTGATGTCCCGGTGGGCGTACGGAGCAAAATGCATTCTCCACTTTTTGCTCCATCACCAAATCCGTCGCCATCGCCACTGCGCCGGCCGCATGGCGCGCGGCGCTGAGGGTGTGCGCGTTCATGCTGGTGTCGGGATCGATGACGCGATAACCCTTGTCCGGCGCCAGGCTTTCGATATAGGCGACATGTTCCTCGCTGTGGACGCGCAATAATTGTTCCTGCGTCACGGCGGGCGCGGTGTAGCGTTCAAGATAGGCGCCGATGCCCGATGCAATCAGGCAGTCGTCAATCGCCGTCAGCCGATCCGGACGCTCGGGGTGGTGAGCGCCCATTTCATGCAAATAAAAATCGGGGTGGGATATGAATGCGGTTGGCAAAAAGATTATCCCGGCAATAGAGAAGTTACATTGGCTATATAAAATATTAAATTAAATCAATAGGTTATTGAGATGACTCACGACAGCATATCGCGAGTCAGGCCATCCCGTTTGATCATCGCACGCAAGGCGGTGATGGCTTCTATCTGGATTTGCCGGACGCGCTCGCGCGTGACTTCGAGATATTTGGCCAATTCTTCCAATGTTGTGACTTCTCCCCCATGAATACCGTATCGTCGCTCAATGACCAAGCGTTGTTTATCCGTCAGCGCTGCAAGCCACGACTGCAATAAAGCATGCATTTCACTTTGCTCGAACAATTCATCAGGCAGTAACGCCTGCTCGTCGGCGAGGGATTCGCCAATCGACAGCGACGGGTCGACATCCAGCGGCGAATCGAGACTGGCCATACGCTCGTTAAGCTTCAATATCCGGCGCACTTCTTCCACCGGACGGCCAAGCAGATGCGCGATATCTTCCGGCGTGGGGTCGGTATCGCTGCGCGCGTCAAGAAAACGCATGGCGCGCAGATAAACGTTCAGCTCCTTGATCACGTGCACCGGCAGTCGGATAGTGCGCGACTGGTTCATGATGGCGCGCTCGACATTCTGGCGGATCCACCAAGTGGCGTAAGTGGAAAAACGAAACCCGCGCTCCGGTTCGAATTTATCCAGCGCATGCATAAGACCGAGATTGCCCTCTTCAATCAAATCCAGTAAAGGCAAACCGCGGTTGATATAGCTCTTGGCAATATTCACCACCAGGCGCAGGTTGTGCTCAATCATTTTTTGCCGCGCATCGAAATCGCCGGCGCGCACGGCACGCGTCAGGGTGTGTTCTTCTTCGTGGGTCAGCAGCGCACGGCGACCGAGATCATTGAGGTAAACTTGGGTGACGTCTGCGTGAAATTCCTCCGTGTAAGACACTGCGCCATTGCGCGAATCCGCCGGTTCTTCCCCTGGGCCAGTTTTTCCGTTTAACGGTGCGCCAAATTCCGGCCGCATTTCGCCATCCGCCGAGTCACGATCGAGTTCGTCGTCGATGTCATCGCCGCCGCTGGTGTCGTCGCGTATCACGATAATTTATCCCCCGGCAGATATTTCATCGGATCGACGGGCTTACCCATTTGGCGAATTTCAAAATGCAGTTTTACCTGTTCAGAATCGGTGTTGCCCATCTCCGCGACTTTTTGGCCTTTGGTTACCGCCTGGCCTTCCTTGACCAGGATTTTGTCGTTATGCGCATAGATGCTCAAATAATTTTTGCTATGGCTGATGACTAATAATTTACCCATGCGCGGCACGCTGCTGCCGACGTAAATGACTTTGCCTGCGGCGCTAGCCATCACGGGCTGGCCGAGGGTGCCGGAAATATCCAACCCCTTATTCGTCTCACTGAAAAACCCCTTGATTTTGCCTAGAGCCGGCCATGCCCATTCGGTTACTTCATCAGTTAATGCGGGAGGAGGTAGAGTAGCATCAGGGACTGTTGCCCCAGGCTTGATCATAGCAAGTTGCCCGCCTTCCAGTCCGGGGTTTTGCACCAGCGTGAGCGCATCGGCGGAATATGGCAGCTTGATCGCCTTGGGCGCAGATTTCATGGTATCCGATGCATACCCATTTTGTGTGGCAGCGCCACTCTGGCCCGTCGCTGCACCGCCGGCGATTACACCGCCCGGCAGCACCTTTGCTTCGGGCGCGGTGGCACCCGGCACGATGGGTGTAGCAATGACATCGCCCGGAGGCGCGACACGCAGTACCTGGCCAATTTTCACCTGATTCGGGTTCTCAATCTGATTCCACAGCGCGATGTCTTTGTAATCGACTCCGTATTGCATCGCCAACAGCGCCAGCGTATCGCCCTTCTGGACCGTGTGGAATTCGACACGGCCATCAGTACGCGCGGAGGCTACAGCAGGAACGGCGGGAACAGTCGAAGCTGCAGGCTGGGAAGTGGTTTGAGGAACTGTCGCAGCAGGGGCGGCCGGTAGTACGGTTCGTGTTGACGCGGCGCCTCGCTCTGCGGTGGGCTGGGGCAACCGCACTGCGCAACTTGCCGTAAGCATGCAAGCCAAAGTCATACAGCAATACAGCACTAGCTTTTTGTTATTCCAGTTCAAATCGTATCTCCACGCAGAGGCACAAATCTGACAGGTTCGAAGCGAGTTTCGAGGAATCCGTTTTCAGTGCGATCGATGACCGTAAGAAATTGCTCTGCGGTACCGAGCGGCAATACCATTCTGCCCCCAATCGCCATTTGTTGCAACAGCCCGGGCGGCACACGGGTGGCCGCCGCTGCCATGAGTATGCCGTCGAACGGTGCAGCCGTTGCCAGTCCGATGTTGCCGTCCGCATGAAACAGTTTGGCGTTGTTGCACTTGAGCTCGCGCAAATGCCCCCGCGCCTTGGCGAGTAACGGCCCGATGCGCTCGACAGAATAGATTTCATCCGAAAATTTTGCCAGCACCGCCGTCTGGTAGCCGCAGCCTGTGCCGATTTCCAGCACTTTGCCCAAGTGCGCGCCCAAGCTGCCCTGAAGCAGTAGCTCAGTCATGCGCGCTACGATGTAAGGACTGGAAATAGTCTGGCCGTGCCCGATAGGTAATGCATTGTCTTCATAGGCGCGGCTCGCCAATGCTTCTTCCACAAAGATGTGCCTCGGCGTTTGTGCCACCGCTTCGAGTACGGCTTCGTCCTTAATTCCCTGCTCGCGTAATCGCTCCACCATGCGCGTTCGCGTGCGCATCGATGTCATGCCGATCCCCTGGCTGCGTTGTGTGGTCGGCGGTTTCATCTGTTAAGCCAGCCGTTCACCGTATCAATCTGCGTGAATTGCGTCAGGTCCATTTGTAGCGGCGTGACCGACACAAAACCGTTTTCCACCGCATGAAAATCAGTGCCATGGCCTGCGTCCTGCGCCGGACCTGCCGCGCCGACCCAATAGATGGTATCGCCGCGGGGATTCACGCTTTTTACCACCGGCTCGGCTTTGTGGCGCTTGCCGAGTCGCGTTACGCGCATGCCTTTCAATTCAGAGTAAGCCACGTCCGGGACGTTGACGTTGAGCAACAAGGATTCTTTAACGGGTTGTTGCTTATGCCGCTGTACCAGGTCCGCGACGACCTTTGCAGCCGTGGCTAAATTGTCGCCGCCGCGTTTAGTAAGGGAAACGGCAATGGAGGTAATCCCCAGCAAATATCCTTCAGCCGCCGCTGCGACAGTACCCGAATAAATCGTATCATCGCCCATGTTGGCATTGTCATTAATGCCGGATATCACCATGTCGGGTAATTTTTCCAGCATGCCGGTGACTGCCATGTGAACGCAATCCGTTGGCGTGCCGTTGAGAAAATAAAACCCATTAGACGCACGGCGCAACGACAAGGGACGATCAAGGGTGAGGGAATTGCTCGCCCCGCTGCGATCCCGCTCCGGCGCTACAACGGTGATTTCGGCGTAGGCGGAAAGCGTATCGGCCAAAATCGCTATGCCGGGAGAAAAATAGCCGTCGTCGTTACTGAGAAGAATGTGCATTTTATTTATTCACCGCCCTTAGGGTGGTCTCTTAAAAAACGTAGCAAGCGGATTGAGTTTGAGTTGAGTAGCGGAACGTACATTATTACGTTGAGCAAAGGGAATTCAAAATCAATTCGCGCGGTAGTTTTGCAACAGGCCGCCAATAAAAAAGGGTTACGTTGCCGTAACCCTAAGTTTGTCTTGGTCGGGGCGAGAGGATTTGAACCTCCGACCACTTGCACCCCATGCAAGTACGCTACCAGGCTGCGCTACGCCCCGAAAGTCAAAATTATATGCTTTGCCGGGCTCGCTGACTAGGCTAATTTACCCGGCAGCTTGTTGAAAACCTGTTTGATTGAAACCGTCAGGCTTCGAGAAGCTTGAGGATATTCTTGATTTGCTGGCGCATGCTGGCGCCATCAAATTCGAGCGGCGTCGAGGCTGCGACGCGTGGTGCGTGCGCGGCATCTTCCAGCCGGTGGCGTGCGCCGCTGATGGTGAATCCTTCTTCGTAGAGGAGCTCGCGGATACGTCGGATGAGCAGAACTTCGTGATGCTGGTAGTAGCGCCGATTGCCACGACGCTTGAGCGGTTTAAGTTGGGTGAATTCCTGCTCCCAATAACGCAATACGTGCGGCTTGACGCCACACAGATCGCTTACCTCGCCAATAGTAAAATAGCGTTTGGCGGGGATAGGCGGGAGATCACGGCTTGCTGGGGCTTCCACGGTAATGAGTCTCTACGAGGGTTTTGAGTTTCTGGCTGGCGTGAAAAGTAACAACGCGACGGGCGGAAATGGGGATTTCTTCCCCGGTCTTAGGATTGCGTCCCGGACGCTGCGGTTTCACGCGCAACTGAAAATTGCCAAAGCCGGAGAGTTTGACGCTATCGCCTTTTGCCAGCGCGATGCGAATTTCCTCAAAAAACGCTTCGACCATATCTTTGGCCTCGCGCTTATTCAATCCCACTTTTTCAAACATCAAGTCAGCTAATTCGGCTTTGGTTAATGTCATTTTTATATTCCTAATCAATTTGTTGCATGACTAAATTAATCTAGCTTCTTAATTCTGCGCCGTAGCCACCCTGCAGCGCATCAACAATTTTTGCAATGACGCCATCTACCTCGTCATCTGTATATGTGCGTTCAGTATCTTGTATAACTACCCGAAAAGCAAGGCTTTTTTTGCCTTTTTGGACTCCCGGGCCACGGTAAATGTCGAACAATAATACATGAGTTCCGACAACTGGTGCATTGCTACGCACCAAACTTAAAATTCCGTCCACTGCCGCGGTTTCATCCACTACGATTGCCAAGTCCCGCGATACCTGCGGGAACCTGGAAACCTCGCTATATTTAGGTAACCGCGAAGGTAGCACGGCTCGCACATCTAATTCAAACAAAACAGGCGCTTGTATTAATTGGTATTGTTGTACCAGCTTGGGGTGTAATTCACCGATAAAGCCCATAGCTTTGCCGTTAACTAATACTTGTGCAGCGCGTCCGGGATGCAGTGACTTGTGCTGCAACGGGGTAAAAGCCAAAGTCATTCCGGCGCACAACATTTCTAAATCGGCTTTAACATCGAAAAAATCGATTTTGCGCGTTGCGATTCCCCATTGCTCGGGCGCGGCGGTGCCATAGGCTAGGCCGCCGATTTGGTAGCGCTGCTGATCGACGCCATTACCCTCAAAACAACGCCCTGCCTCGAAGATGCGCACGCGTGATTCCTTGCGGTTCAAGTTAAAAATAAGCGTATTGATCAAGCCGCCCCACAGCGTCGTGCGCATGACATTCATATTCGAAGCGATGGGGTTTTGCAATTTGATAGGTTGCGGACAGCGTCCAAAATCCCGCTCCGAAGTCTCATCGACAAAACTGTAATTCACCACTTCCTGATAATCGCGGGCAACTAGAATGTCGCGCAAATCGGATAACCGTCGCGAGGTTTCATTCTGCGGCAACATTGCGACCACGGCCTTGGGCGGTTTGGCCGGGATATTGTCGTAGCCGTGTATGCGCACCACTTCTTCGGCGTAGTCTTCTTCAATGGCCAAATCAAAGCGATGACTCGGTGGCGTAACAGAAATTATCCCAGAATTAACTTTATGTTCAAATCTTAATTTATTGAATACATTAATAATTTCTTTATCAGAAATTTCGAACCCCAACACTTTACGCAGCCGATCCGGGCGAACCTTGACCGGCGCGCGCGTCGGTAGTGCCGCCAGCTTTTCTGCTATCGGCCCTGCCTCACCGCCGCAAATTTCCAGCAGCAATTGCGTCGCCCGCTCCAAGGCCTGAGGTGTGAGATTAAAATCCACGCCGCGCTCAAATCGAAACGCAGCGTCGCTATTTAGCGTTAGTCTCCGGGTCATACCGGCTATCGCATCAGGGCTGAAAAATGCGCTTTCGAGAAACACAGCAGTCGAAGAGTCACCGAATTCGCTCGTCGCCCCGCCCATCACGCCGGCCAGGGCCAAGGCCTGCGCGTCGTCGGCGATGACCAGCATGTCTGGCTGCAAACTGACTGCTTGTTGGTTCAACAGCGTCAGTTTCTCACCCGCGCGCGCCATACGCACGCTGATGCCGCCGCTAAGTTTGGCATTATCGAAGGCATGCAACGGCTGGCCGAGTTCAAGCATCACATAATTAGTCACATCGACCACGGCGCTGATACAGCGCAGACCGCTGCGCACAATGCGCCGCTTCATCCAATCGGGCGTAGGCGCTTGTGGATTTTTCAGCTTAATGACGCGTCCGCTATAGCGCGGGCAGGCTTGGTCTGCTGCAAGCGTAATGCTGCGCGTGTCTTGAATAGTCGCCGAGATAGTTTTAATTTCGACTGGCTTAATCGGAGCGCCGGTCAATGCCGAAACTTCCCGCGCGATGCCATTAAGCGATAAACAATCGGCTCGGTTAGGCGTGAGTTTGAGTGTGAATAATTTGTCGTTCAAATCAAGATAGTCGCGGATGCTTGCTCCTATCGGCGCATCGGCAGGCAAGGCCATCAAGCCATTGCTCTCTTCGCTCAGACCCAATTCTTTTTCCGAGCACAACATGCCGTTGGATTCGACGCCGCGCACTTTGGCTTGCTTGATGGAAATGCCCGGCAGCTCCGCGCCGACGAGGGCACACGGCACTTTCATGCCCGGCACGACGTTAGGTGCGCCACAGACAATAGCCAGCGGCGTAGCGCCGCCCACATCGACCTGTGTGAGCTTGAGGCGGTCAGCGTTCGGATGCTGCTCGGTGCTGAGCACTAAACCGACCACGATTTTGTCGAACGCAGGGGCGACGTTTTCCATCGCCTCCACTTCCAAGCCCGCCATGGTCAGCGCATGTGCGAGAGCCTCGCTGTTGAGCGAGGGATTAACAAAAGCGCGTAGCCAGTTTTCTGAAAACTTCATTTAAATCAATCAGTTAGATATTAAGCGAATTGGCGCAGGAAGCGCAGGTCGTTCTCGAAAAACAGACGTAAATCATTCACGCCATAGCGCAACATAGCGAGGCGATCGATGCCCATGCCGAAGGCAAAGCCGATATACTTTTCGCTGTCGATGCCGACGTGTTTCAACACATTCGGATGTACCATGCCGCTGCCGGCGATTTCCAGCCAGCCGGTGTGGCTGCACACGCGGCAACCGGTTTTGCAGAACACGCAGCTCATGTCGATTTCCGCTGACGGCTCGGTGAAGGGGAAAAACGACGGGCGGAAGCGTACCTTCAAATCGTCGCGCTCGAAAAAATTCTGCAGAAAATCCTGCACCACACCTTTAAGGTCGGCAAAGCTCACGTTTTCGTCTATCCACAAACCTTCCAACTGGTGGAACATGGGCGAATGCGTGGCGTCGGAATCCACGCGATAGACCCGACCCGGCGCGATGATTTTGATCGGCGGTTTGTGGGTTTGCATATAGCGAACTTGAATCGGCGAGGTATGTGTACGCAACAGCATGCCCTGCTCGTCTTTGCCTGCTTCAATGTAAAACGTATCGTGCATCGAGCGTGCCGGATGTTTTTCCGGCGTGTTCAGCGCGGTAAAATTGTGGAAGTCATCTTCGATTTCCGGGCCGTCGGCGACGTCGAAGCCGATGCTGCGAAATAGCTCTTCAATGCGTTGCTGTGCGCGCGTAACCGGATGCAAACCGCCTCGGCCCATACCGCGACCAGGCAACGTCACGTCAATGGCTTCTTCAGCCAGACGAGCATTCAGTTCGCGATTGAGAATCGCATCGCGCTGCGCATTGAGCAAAGCTTCGACTTGTTGCTTCACTTCGTTAATCGCCGCGCCGAGTTTCGGTCGCTCTTCTGCTGGCGCTTTGCCGAGCTGTTTCATTTGCTCGGTCAGCGTGCCCTGCTTGCCCAGATATTTGGCTTTGACCTGTTCGAGATCGGCGAGCGTTGTCACTTGCGTAATCGCAGCTTGTGATTCGGTCAGAATGTCAGCGAGAAGACTCATAGGTTTACATCTAGGATTGAGCCATAAAAAAAGGGAGGCTCTGCGAGCCTCCCTTAGTCACTACTTGATTCAGGCTGCGCGGCTTGCTTTGGCTTTCGCTACAAACACAGCAAACGCTGGTTTGTCGAATACCGCCAAATCCGCCAGCACTTTGCGATCGACTTGAATCGCAGCGCGCTTGAGGCTGTTCATGAATAAGCTGTAGGTCATGCCGCACTCACGCGCAGCGGCGTTGATACGCGCAATCCACAGACGGCGGAATACACGTTTCTTTTGACGACGATCGCGATAGGCGTATTGCCCGGCTTTCATCACCGCTTCTTTAGCGATACGGTAAACACTATTACGACGGCCGCGATAACCTTTAGCTTGGTCGAGGATTTTCTTGTGACGCGCGCGCGCCGTTACACCACGTTTAACTCTTGGCATTTGTCGGCTCCTTTACGCGTAAGGCAACATGGCGCGAACGGAGTCCGCGTTGGTTTTGTGGACGCTGGTGGTGCCGCGTAATTGGCGCTTGTTCTTGGTGGTTTTCTTGGTGAGAATGTGGCGCTTAAAGGCTTGGGACCGCTTGATCCCGCCGCCCGATCGCACCTTGAAGCGCTTGGCAGCGCCACTTTTGGTTTTCATCTTAGGCATTACGACTTCCTTTGTTTTAATAAACCGCGTCAGGTGACTGAAGATTTCAGTGCTTTAACTACCAGAACACGCCTTGTGGAACTACTTCAATTACATAATTCAACTACTTGATTTAATTATATTTTTTTTTGGCGATAATACCATCACCATTTGTCGGCCTTCCATTTTCGGGAACTGCTCGACCGTTCCGTGGGGCATCAATTCCGCCTCCACGCGCTTCAAGAGATTATAACCTAACTCTTGGTGCGTCATCTCGCGCCCACGAAAACGCAGGGTGATTTTGGTTTTGTCGCCTTCTTCCAAAAACTTGATCAGGTTACGCACCTTGATCTTGTAATCGCCTTCGTCGGTACTCGGACGAAACTTCACTTCTTTAACCTGAATCTGCTTTTGCTTCAGCTTGGCCTCGTGCAGCTTTTTCGCTTCCTGGTAACGGAACTTGCCGTAATCCATGATGCGGCACACGGGTGGGACTGCCGTTGGGGCAATTTCAACCAGATCGAGATCGGCTTCTTCAGCCAGTCGTGACGCTTCGGTGAGCGCAACAATCCCGAGGGGTTCCTGTTTGGGGCCAATCAGCCGGACGTCAGTGCCTGTAATTTCACTGTTGATCCGGACTTGCTTTTCCTGAGCTATAGCTGTCTCCTAAAAATTGTATAAAAGCCGCAGTGGCGGCAACGGCTAAACCGGGACTAGCTCTCCGCGAAGCCGAGTAATCAGCGCTTCGAGGGGCATTTGCCCGAGGTCTTCTCCATTGCGGGAACGGACGGCTACCAGATTCGCTTGCACTTCCTTATCACCGACGATGATCTGATAGGGAAGCTTTTGCAAACTATGTTCTCGTATTTTATAGGTTATTTTCTCATTTCTCAAGTCCGACATGGCTCTAAATCCTGCCGCGAGCAAGCCTTTAGCCACGTTTCGAGCGTAAACAGCCTGATGCTCGGAAATATTGATCACCACCATTTGCACCGGTGCGAGCCAAAGCGGCATAGCGCCAGCGTGGTTTTCGATCAAAATACCGATAAACCGCTCAAGCGAACCGACGATGGCCCGATGTAACATCACCGGCACTTGCCGGCTATTGTCCTCAGCGACATATTCCGCGCCCAGGCGCCCGGGCATGAAAAAGTCCACTTGAATCGTGCCGCATTGCCAGGTTCTGCCGATGCTGTCTTTGAGGTGAAACTCTATCTTGGGGCCATAGAAGGCGCCCTCGCCCGGCAATTCGTCCCAGGTCATGCCGGACGAACGCAAACCGTCACGTAGTGCATTTTCGGCGCGCGTCCACGATTCGTCGTCGCCGATACGGTTATCCGGCCGCAGCGCCAGCTTGATGCCGACTTCGGTAAAGCCGAAATGTTGATAGACTTTTTGCGCTAGCGCATTAAAGACTGTGACTTCGTCCTGAATTTGCGCTTCGGTGCAGAAAATATGCCCGTCGTCCTGCGTAAACCCGCGCACGCGCATAATGCCGTGCAGCGCGCCCGACGGCTCGTTGCGATGGCAGGAGCCGAACTCGCCGTAACGCAGCGGCAAATCGCGATAGCTTTTCATGCCTTGATTAAAAATCTGCACATGACCGGGGCAATTCATCGGCTTGATGGCGAAGTCGCGTTTTTCCGACTCGGTGATGAACATATTGTCACGATAGTTTTGCCAGTGGCCGGTTTTTTCCCACAGGGTCTTATCCAGAATTTGCGGGCAGCGCACTTCCTGGTAGCCGTTGTCGATATAAATGCGACGCAAATATTGTTCAATTTGCTGCCACAACGACCAACCCTTGGGATGCCAGAACACCATGCCCGGCGCTTCGTCTTGCAGGTGAAACAAATCCAGCGTCTTGCCGATTTTGCGATGGTCGCGTTTTTCCGCTTCTTCCAACATGTGCAGATACGCGTCCTGCTCTTCTTTTTTCGCCCATGCCGTTCCGTAAATCCGCTGCAGCATTTCGTTTTTCGCATCACCGCGCCAATATGCGCCGGCGAGTTTCATCAGCTTGAATACTTTGAGCTTGCCGGTGGACGGCACATGCGGGCCGCGACACAAATCGGTGAAATCGCCTTCGCTGTAAAGCGACACGTCTTCGCCAGCGGGAATCGCACCAATGATTTCTGCTTTGTATTTTTCGCCAATGCCGAGAAAATATTTCACCGCTTCGTCGCGCGGCAACACCTTGCGCGTGACGGGCACATCACGCTTAGCCAGTTCCGCCATGCGTTTTTCGATGGCGATTAAATCTTCCGGAGTGAACGGGCGTTTATAAGAGAAGTCATAATAAAAGCCGTTTTCTATCACCGGGCCGATGGTCACCTGTGCATCGGGAAATAATTCCTTCACCGCGTAGGCGAGCAAATGCGCCGTCGAGTGGCGAATGACTTCGAGGCCGTCGGGGTCTTTGTCGGTGATTATCGCCAGATCGCTATCGGCGTCTATCACAAACGAGGTGTCGACCAACTTGCCGTTGACCTTGCCCGCCAGCGCGGCTTTAGCCAAGCCCGCGCCGATATTCGCGGCGACTTCCGCGACAGAGACGGGTTTATCGAATGAACGGACGGATCCGTCAGGTAATTTGATATTGGGCATAAACTCAATCTCTCAAATAAAAAAATGCGGTCTGTCCGCACTTTTCTTCGTAGCCATTTAGAATGAAATGGCTGGCATAACTATAATTAAATGGCGGGGTCAATATTCGACTTAGAAATACTCCGCCTAAATACTGTCATATATTTTAGAACTACATAAAAATGATTCGAACGGCTCAAAAAGATTGTTATGTAAATCGCTAAAAATAGCCTTACTTTCTTCTTTAGTTTACCACTATTTTCTTTGAATTTTTCCTCGAAAAGATTAAACATAAATATCAAGCAGTAAAAAAAATTATTAGCCCAAAGTACGGATCAAGACTGTCGATTGACTATAGAAGCAAAGTTGGGCTATATTAACCACACAATATTTCGTTTACCTCCCCTGCAATACGAGCGTTATTCTCAACCGAATTCTTGCATGGCCAGCAATCCGCCATTTAACTCTGCACTTTATAGTTTTCCAAAAAAGAATGAGCAATTTTCCCCGGGATAAACCCCTACAGCATAACGGCGAATCCAGACCGATAAGCCGATCAGTACAAATTACTGCATGGGCACTATTAACCGTCATTCTTTATTTCACTCTTGAGGTTTTCAGCTATTTTATCTATGCCAGTAAGCTCCCTTATGATTACGACCATGATCTTGGCTGGGTACTGAAGCCAAGCTATCAGACTGTATTCAATACGCAAGACGTTGATGGAACTTGGCACCTTAGTCATTTAAAGACAGACTCACACGGATTTCGCGCATGGGGAGACATAAAAACTAACAAGAAGAAGCTGCTAATCATTGGAGATTCTTTTACCGCGCATCCTTATACATCAGACGATCAGGCATATTTTTCTGTGGCCGCAAAGCAGCTTAATATGGAAATATTCGCAGGTGGTGGTGGCGGGTACGGTACTTTGCAAGAACTAATTCTTCTTGAAAAATACGTTAAAGAAATTAATCCGGATATTTTTGTATTGCAGTTTTGTTCAAACGATTTCTCCGACAATCATCATGATTTCAAGACGAATTCAATTGTACGAAATCAGTCGAACTTCAGACCTTATTTGCATCAAGGAAGAATCATAAAAAACAACCATTCTGTCTATAGAATATTTTATCGATTTTCATATACATTCAGAATTCTGGATATCGGCCTTCAAAAACTTCAATACGCGTATTATCAAGGATACTCCGCAAAGCCTTCAGATCCGACTTCGGCATCTTACATGCAAGGTCCCTATACGATTACGGCCGAATTAATGAAGCAAATGAAAGCTACATTGCCCGCGAAAACAAAAGCCTACACGATCAACTGCAATACCCGCACCCAACCGTTGAGAGACTATTGGATGGAAATTTCAAGTAAATCTGGATTTACCCCGCTTCCCGGAGTCTCTCAAGCAGTGGAGATTCAAGAAGCAAATGGAGAGACTGTTCGTGTTAAAGATGGCTCGCATTGGAATATTACGGGAAACAGAATCGTTGGTGAGGAACTGTCTAAAGCGATTTATGCCAGCGACGTGGATTATGGAGGTCAGGCAGTCCGATAGAATCATTCTTTCTGAATCTGAATCGCCCCCGATTTCCTAGGCACAATTCAGCCTCTCGAAATGCTGAGCTTCGAAGGCATCCTCTGGCTCGAAAAATGGGATATATGTTTGACTTCATTTTTAAATGCAAACTATACTATCTGCGCATTTAGTTCTCCAAATCGTTTTAATTTCTTACTGGCTGCCATGCTAAAAACCCTGCTAGTTAACTTCTTTCTCGTATTGGCTGCTTTCCTGATCGCTGGCGGGGTCGGCGAAGTATATTTTCGCTTTTTTGACCCGCAACCAATTACCCCACGGTATGTTGAATCGACTCCCTATGGTATCCGCAAGAATATTGGCGATGTCAGAGGCGAGATGGTAACGCCGGAGTATCGTCACAATTTCAGTACTAATTCACAAGGATTTCGTGGCACCACTGAATATAACATCAGCAAACCTGCTGGGATCTTTCGTGTGCTGGTGTTGGGCGATTCGGTCACTCTGGGACATGGCGTGGAAGATGGGGGGACATTTTCCGCTGTTCTAGGCCGATCTTTATCCCGAACCAGGCCCACTGAAGTCATCAATATGGGTGTCTCAGGATTCGGCACTGCAGAGGAACTCATCCAGCTCCGCGAAGTCGGGCTCCAATATCAACCGGACGTGGTAGTCGTAGCCTATTTCCAAAACGATCCCTACAACAATATGGTGGCCAAGCTTTTCTCGGTTTCAAATGGAAAGTTGGTTCAACTAAAACAGACCTTTGAACCATCCATTTTCATCCGCGATAACCTGTATGCAATTCCCGGGTATAACTACTTGTGCCAGCATTCGCACATCGTAAATTTTCTGCGGGGCCGTGCCTCAGGATTTTTCCTCAACCGACTTGCGCAACAAAACCAAATCAGCACCCAGACTTCGCGAATCATTACTCCTGTGGAGGCCGAACTTACCGGGCTGCTATTGAACGAAGTGGAAAGCGAACTCGAACGGAAACAAATTCCTTTGATCGTTTTGAATGTACCGCTGGTGATGAATGGGGAAATAATTTCGAACCTTCCGTTAGATCGAGTAGCCTTTAAAGAACCACAATCCTTCTTATTAGACCTAGGGAAGACGATTTATTTGCGTTATCCGCTTGCTCAAATGGCGTATGAGAAAGACGTGCACCCAACACCGTTGGCTCACGGTCTTATCGGCGAAGAATTGGCGAAGTTTATCCAGGCCAAGGTTTGGGCACGATCCTGATCAATTTCTTCAGGTAATTCGATCTTTGGGTTCACAACCCCAAGTTTTCAGA
>JBAVRP010000056.1:0-2328 GCA_049695115.1 Burkholderiales bacterium
CGTTCATCCCAATACCCGGTCTTTCACTAGGCGTAACAGATATTGGCCGTAGCCATTGTTGCTCATTGAGGTACCGATTTTTTCGAGTTGTTCAGCGGTAATGTAGCCTTGGCGGTACGCGATTTCTTCCGGGCAGGCGATTTTTAATCCTTGCCTGCGTTCGATGGTTTCAATGAAATGTGAGGCTTCTAGCAAAGATTCATGCGTGCCGGTGTCGAGCCACGCCATGCCGCGGCCCATCAGCTCGACGTCGAGTTGTTTTATTTCCAGATAGCGTTTGTTTACGTCGGTGATCTCTAGCTCGCCGCGCGCCGAAGGTTTTAGGCTTTGTGCGATATCTATCACCTGGTTGTCGTAAAAATATAGGCCGGTTACCGCATAGTTCGATTTTGCCGCCTTGGGTTTTTCTTCAATGCTGATGGCACGGCTTTGCGCATCGAATTCAATTACCCCGTAACGTTCCGGGTCATTCACATGGTAAGCAAACACCGTTGCACCAGATACTTTCGCGGCAGCACGCCCTAATTGTGGCGCGAAATCGTGGCCGTAAAATATGTTATCGCCTAACACCAGCGCGCTATTGTCCTTACCGATAAAATTTTTGCCAATAATAAACGCTTGCGCCAAGCCATCGGGCGAGGGTTGCACGGCATAAGAAATATTCAAACCCCACAACGAACCATCGCCCAGCAATTGCTCAAAGCGCGGCGTGTCCTGAGGTGTCGATATGAGCAGCATGTCGCGTATGCCGGCCAGCATCAGCGTGGTCAGCGGATAATAAATCATCGGCTTGTCGTAAATCGGCAAGAGTTGTTTCGAGATTACTTGCGTGACGGGATACAAGCGTGTGCCGGATCCGCCGGCGAGGATAATGCCTTTTCTCATGACGCCGCCCGCCCCGCATAATTTTTATCTAGCCAGGTTTTGTATGCACCTGATGTAACATTATGAATCCATTGAGTATTTTTTGCATACCATAGAACGGTTTTGCGCATGCCGGTGTCGAAAGTTTGTTGCGGTTTCCAGCCTAATTCTTTTTCGATTTTGCGTGCATCGATGGCATAGCGGCGGTCATGGCCTGGGCGGTCTTTTACATAAGTGATCAGCGACGCGTAGGGTTTACCATTTTGTGCGGGGCGAATCTGATCGAGCATCACGCAAATGGTGTGCACGACTTCGAGGTTCGTTTTTTCGTTCCAGCCGCCGACGTTATAAGTTTCTCCCAAGCGGCCTCGCGCCAGTACTTCGCGTATCGCCGTGCAATGATCGCCTACATATAACCAATCACGCACGTTCTTGCCGTCGCCATATATTGGCAGGGGTTTGCCGTTGAGGGCATTCAAAATAATTAACGGAATCAGTTTCTCCGGGAACTGATACGGGCCGTAGTTGTTGGAGCAATTGGTAGTCAACACCGGCAAGCCGTAAGTGTGATGATAAGCGCGCACCAGATGGTCCGACGCGGCCTTGCTCGCCGAGTAAGGGCTGTTCGGCTCATACGCTTTGGTCTCGGTAAATGCAGGATCGTTTTCGCCCAACGAGCCATAAACTTCATCGGTGGAAACATGTAAAAAGCGGAAATGGTTTTTGTCTTCTGGAGACAACTTTTCCCAATATTCGCGGGTCTGCTGCAACAAGTGAAACGTACCGACCACATTGGTCTGGATAAAATCTTCCGGTCCGTGGATGGAGCGGTCCACATGGCTTTCAGCGGCGAAATTGATAATGGCGCACGGCTGATGTTCCTTGAGCAGTTTGGCGACAAGTGCAGCATCGCCGATATCGCCTTTGACGAATAAATGCCGAGGATCGCCCAATCCGGCCAGGTTTTCCAGATTGCCTGCGTACGTGAGCTTATCCAGACTGATGACATCATCGCTCTTGTTTGCAAGCCAATCGCGTACAAAATTGGCGCCGATAAAACCGGCGGAGCCAGTGACCAGAATTTTCGTATTTAACAAGCGATATTCCTCACGCGTGCGTATTGATACAAATCACGCAAGTCGTTTCTTGTATTCAGCTTTGAATTTTTCTTTGGATTCAAGCAAAAACGCTAGCACTATGGCGATAAACAGAGTGGCGAAGAATGTAGCTATGGCTATGATTGCGTGCTTGGGTTTGCTTTTGCGATCCGGCTCTAGCGCTTTATCAACCACCTGGATCAGCGGGGAGTCCTTGGCTTCATCCACCTTGGCCAGCTCAAACTGCCGCGCCATGATTTCCATAATTGCCTCATGATATTTCACTTCGCGGATCTTGCGCAGATTTTCCAGGCCTACTTGCGGCGCTTTGCTGGTAGAAATCAAAGTGCCATCTTTCGCGTCTGAT
>JBAVRP010000057.1:0-4823 GCA_049695115.1 Burkholderiales bacterium
CAGCATTCAACGCTCGACTATCTGTCACCCAGCCAGTACCTTGATCGCTGGAGAAATGAACAACATCAGGAAAAATGGGCTGCATAAAATCTGCCTGATGGCAGACGAAATATCGAGGGAACCTCACACAGCATGAATATGACTGTATAGAGGAACAATATCGGACATTGGCCAGCTCCTACCATTCAGAAAATATGGCCAGTGGCAAAACGATTATTTCAGACAATGGTTCACCGATGTGGGTGCCTGTCCCGCCACGAAGTATCGCTGCAGGCCTGTGGAAATTTGCGCGCTCGAAGTAGCGATTAATCAAATAAAAATAAGTACGGCCCCCATATGGGGGCCGTAATGTTACTAGCTGTAAATAAACGTTAGCAAAAGAATAACTACTTGAATCAATTGCTGGTAGCTTATTCTAAGCTTTATATCGATTGTTACCATATTATTAAGCCTCATAATATGCTAACGGCGCCGTCAACGGTTAGGTTGCCGAATTAATCATTTGTAGCGAGAATTCTCATAGCAGGTATTGCATTGGCCCGATAAGACAACCGTTCCAAATGGACACGGTTAGAAACTTTCAAGCGCAAACCCATATATATTTTACAGCAAAATTGGATGAAAGCAAAAAATTTGACGCGTTTTGTTTAATTATTGCGCGTACAGTAGGAAAAACTTATTCATTTATTCGTAAAACCAAAAATCAACCCTCCCGCTTGCGCCTAACCCTCAACCCACCATGCTTAATCGTATTCCCCGTCCCCGAAGCAAAGCGCCGCACGGTGCCTTCTTTCACGGTCACGGTTTTCGGCGCGACTAATTCGGGTGGTGTTTCGCCGCGTGCAACCGCATTGCGTGCAGCAGCATAACGCGCGGCGGTTTGGCGGGCGTTGTTGTCTTTGGGGATGGAACGGGGGCGGCGGTTGGGTTTGGCTTTGGCGGTGCCGATGCTGGGGTCTTGTTTTTTATTCGTTGGGCGGTAGATCACCAGCATTTTGCCGATGAGTTGTACTGGCGCGGCTTTAATTTTTTCGCAGATTTCGTTCAGCATGGCTTCGCGGTTTTCTTTTTCGCCGCTTAGCGCGCGGATTTTTATCAGTTCGTGCGTATTCAACGCATTTTCGATTTCTTTGATGACGGCGTCGGTGAGGCCGGCGTTGCCGATCATGACGACGGGGCTGAGGGGATGCGCTTCGGCACGGAGTGCGCGGCGTTTTTCGATGGTAATGGTGAGCATGGTTGCTTCCAAAAACTTGGTAAGTGAATAACAATTATACTGACAAGCTAGACTTGACTCTACGAAAACCTGAAATAGCCGTGAAATCCGACTAGTAATGAAAGCCACCAAGACCAGCAAAGGCTGGATCCGCGAACACATTAACGATTTATTCGTGCAGCGCGCGAAGCGCGAGGGCTATCGCTCACGCGCGGCGTATAAGTTGATGGAAATCGATACGCGCGACAAGTTGATCAAGCCCGGTATGACGATAGTTGATCTGGGCGCGACGCCGGGTGGCTGGTCGCAGGTGTCGGCGGAGCGCATGAAGGGCAATGGCCGCGTGATCGCGATTGATTTGCTCGAAATGGAGCCGTTGCCCGGCGTGACGTTTATTCAGGCAGATTTCGCCAGTAATGACGGCCTCGCCGCGCTGAAAACTTTGCTCATGAGCCAGCCGGTCGATCTTGTTTTATCCGATATGGCGCCCAATATAAGTGGTATTCCGCTGTCTGATCAGGCGCGAAGCATGGCCTTATGCGAATTGGCGCTGGATTTCGCCCGCGGGCATTTGAAACCCGGCGGGGCATTTCTGGTCAAACTTTTTCAAGGCGAAGGTTTTGCCGAGTTTTATAAAGAAATGCTGAAAGAATTCAGCGGCGTGGCGACGCGCAAGCCGGATGCTTCGCGTGATCGCAGCAACGAAGTGTATTTACTCGGCAAAGGCAAGAAGACGCTACTCGTAAAAGCCCAGTAATCCTTGGTTCGTGAAATCCCCGATTCGCGCTACAATTGAGGCAATAGTAATAACTGATATCTTTCATTGAGGATAACCCTTTGAATAACATGGTAAAAAATGTCGGAATCTGGTTAATCATCGCCTTGGTGCTGATGATGGTCATCAAGCAATTCAACCCCCAGACGGCGGGTGCGAGCACTGTTGAGTATTCGCAGTTCCTGGATCAGGTGAAATCGGGGCAGGTTGAAAGAGTGGTCATGGACGGCCGCTTGCTGTCACGCACGCTGAAAGTCACCACCAAAGATAAAACCACTTACACCACCACCGCGCCGTTCGACCCGTGGCTGGTGAGCGATTTGCTCAAATATAATGTCAATGTTGCCGCGCAGCCGGAAGAAGAGCGCTCGATGCTGTTCGAGATGTTCGTCTCCTGGTTCCCGATGCTGCTGCTGATCGGCGTCTGGGTATTCTTTATGCGCCAAATGCAGGGCGGCGGCAAGGGTGGCGCGTTTTCGTTCGGCAAAAGCCGCGCGCGCATGTTGGATGAAAATGCCAATCCGGTTACCTTCGCCGATGTGGCGGGCGTGGACGAAGCCAAGGAAGAAGTATCCGAGATTGTCGATTTCCTGCGCGACCCGACCAAATTCCAAAAGCTCGGCGGACGCATTCCTCGCGGGGTATTAATGGTGGGCAATCCGGGAACCGGTAAAACTTTGCTCGCGCGCGCAATCGCGGGCGAAGCCAAAGTGCCGTTTTTCAGCATTTCCGGTTCCGACTTTGTTGAAATGTTCGTTGGTGTCGGCGCGGCGCGCGTGCGTGACATGTTTGAACAGGCGAAAAAAAGCGCGCCCTGCATCATTTTCATAGACGAAATCGACGCGGTCGGCCGTCAGCGCGGCGCCGGTCTCGGCGGCGGCAACGACGAGCGCGAACAAACCCTGAATCAATTGCTGGTCGAAATGGACGGCTTCGAAGGATCGGCGGGCGTGATCGTCATCGCCGCGACCAACCGGCCCGATGTGCTCGATCCAGCCTTATTGCGCCCAGGTCGTTTTGACCGCCAGGTAGTCGTGCCCTTGCCCGACATCCGTGGCCGCGAGCAGATTCTCATGGTCCACATGCGCAAAGTGCCGATTGCGACAGACGTCAAAGCCAGCATTATCGCCCGCGGAACACCGGGCATGTCTGGCGCCGATCTTGCCAATCTGGTGAACGAAGCCGCGTTGTTCGCTGCGCGCAGAAACAAACGCCTGGTCGATATGGAAGATTTCGAGCAGGCTAAAGACAAAATTTTCATGGGTGCCGAGCGCCGCTCGATGGTGATGACAGATGACGAGCGCCGCGCGACGGCGTATCACGAATCCGGCCATGCCGTGGTCGCCCGCTCGCTGCCCGGAACCGATCCGGTGCACAAGGTCACTATCGTTCCGCGCGGACGAGCGTTGGGCGTGACCTGGCAATTGCCGGAAAAAGATCGCATCAGCCTTTATCAAGACCAAATGCTGAACGAACTTTCTATTTTGTTCGGTGGCCGTATCGCGGAAGACCTGTTCGTCAAGCGTATTTCAACCGGCGCCAGCAACGACTTCGAGCGCGCCACGCGTATGGCGCGCGAGATGGTGACGCGTTATGGCATGTCGGAAGCGATGGGACCCATGGTGTACGGCGATAACGAAGGCGAAGTATTTCTCGGCCGCTCGGTGACGACGCATAAGAATGTTTCCGAAGCGACCTTGCAGCAAGTCGATAAAGAAATCCGCCGCATCATCGACCAGCAATACGCGGTGGCATACAAAATCCTGGATGAAAAACGCGACCGCGTGGAAGCCATGACTTCTGCGTTGATGGAATGGGAAACCATAGACGCGGAGCAGATTAACGACATCATGGAAGGCCGCGCCCCGCGTCCGCCTAAGCCCAGCGCCGCGCAACCGAACCCGCCTTCCAATGACACGCCAACCGCACCTGAGGTTACGGCCAAGCCGGCGCAGGAAACTTGAACACCATGTTGGTTTTTGCCCGTTCGCCCTTGAAAAGGAGTCGCTATGAGAGTCCTGGCAGTGGCTGTCGCCATCGGCGCACTTCTCCTTGCCTCATGCGCCACATCAGACTTGGCGCAAGGGATCAAGTCTCACGAGCGTAACGACTACCCAACGGCTGTTAATGCGTTTCGACGAGCTGCCGCGAATGGGAATGCTGAGGCGCAGAGGCGATTGGCATTCATGTATTACCACGGTGAAGGTGTCGCGCAAGACAACAAGCAGGCTGTAACTTTGTTTGAGCAGGCCGCTGAAGCAGGAGACGCCGAATCGGCGTCCAACTTGGCCAGGATGTATGAATTTGGAATGGGTGTGGGGCAGGACGACAGCCGCGCTGCCGAATGGTATCGGAAGGCGGCAGAATTGGGCGAGCCCTCCTCGCAATACAGGCTGAGCGCTATGTATTACCAGGCCCAGGGCGTGACGCGGGATTGCGCCGAAGCCGCAAAGTGGTGGACTCTCGCAATGGCTCACGGCGGCGAATGGACGGAAAGGATACGCGCGTCGGTCAAATCCGTGGAAAGTAAACTCACCGAAGAGGAAATTACCGAAGGAAAACGCCGCGCCGCGGAGTGGCTCAAGGATCATCAAGCGAGGAAATGAGGGTTACACTGGGAACTGAGGGCGGATGCCGCCAGCGCACGATATGCTCATGTCAAATCTTATTTAGGGCGACGCGGTCGCCTTTTTTTGTGTCTAAAACTAAGGAAACTCTGATTAAGTCCCCGCATCCAATCGAACAAATGTAATATTTGAATGATGGGATACGAGGGAGGAACGACGATGAAACAGACCACCTTTGCCACTGCCGGATTCGACAAATACGCCA
>JBAVRP010000058.1:0-22313 GCA_049695115.1 Burkholderiales bacterium
CAGCATTCAACGCTCGACTATCTGTCACCCAGCCAGTACCTTGATCGCTGGAGAAATGAACAACATCAGGAAAAATGGGCTGCATAAAATCTGCCTGATGGCAGACGAAATATCGAGGGAACCTCACTTCTTGCTTCACATCATGTTTACATGGAACGTTGGGCTCAACGTTTTGCGTCAGAACAAATCATCATTCGAGTTCGGAAAACCATATATATATCCTACCGGTATTATCCTACCTGTATATTGGTAGGCGCGATTGGACTCGAACCAACGACCCCCACCATGTCAAGGTGGTGCTCTAACCAGCTGAGCTACGCGCCTGAAGAAACTGCATTCTAGCGTAATCCCTTAGCGCATTCAAATTTCCCGTTCGAATCAGACAAAACATCTCTCGCCGCGCGCTCAAAATTTATGGCAAGCTTATGCCATTGCATTCTGAATTTTGGCTAATGTTAAATTCTCTTTTTCGGCTCTTTGGCGAACTGCGGCAAAATCTGCGCAATGGCGTACGTATCGCGTTTTTGTTGCCTCTGCGCGAACCGTTGCGCGTCTCGGCGGAGCAGATTGTAATTCTTGTCTTGCTGGACCTCGCCGTCTCCTTGCTTGCCGCCCTCGCCTACAACGGCAGCGACGGCTATTTAAATATTTTCGCTTTGCCCGGCGTTTTGTTTCCCGTATTGTTGTCTTTTTTATTTGCACTGATGATTGCGCGTCTTAACCGACAGCCGTCCTTGCTGCTGACTATTCCCATCGCGTTCCTCAGTGCAGGAATAGTAATGCGCCTGTTTTATGCTTGTCTCTGGCTTGCGGCGGGGCTTTACAGGAAGTCCATTTATCAAGAACAACTGCAATCGATTTTGTATTACGCCACGTTCGTCTGGTGGTTGTTGATTGCCGGATTCTTCCTGCGTCGATACGCAGCATCAGGCTTGGGCAAACAAATTTCCATGGCATCCGCCTTCCTTAGACGGGCGTCCTATATGCCTTTGTTTTTATTGATAAATATATTGCCTGCCTACATGCTACCGCACAACGAGTTGTGGGAACACCATTACGAACCCTCTGCAAATAATCGTTACGCAAAATCCATTAACACCGAAGAAGCCTTTCACGCCCAGGCAGCACTATTCAAAGATTCCCTCGACGCCTTGCAACCTGAACGCCCCGGCGTGGGTGATATATATTTCGTCGGCTTCGCGGGCTATGCCAACGAAGATGTATTCATGAAAGAGCTTCGTGTCATCGAACGTTTATTGCAGGAAAGGTTTGACACAACCGGGCGGTCTATGGTGCTGATCAATAATCCGCAAACTGCCGCCACTACGCCCATCGCCACCGCTACTAACCTGGCGATGACGCTTCATAGGCTGGCAAAAGTAATCAACGCGGAAGAAGACATGGTGTTGCTTTACTTAACCAGTCACGGCTCGCGCCAACACGAACTATCTGTGGATTTTTGGCCGCTCAAGCTGAACCAGATTACGCCGACGAGCTTGAAAAAGATGTTTGACGACGCAGGCATAAAATGGCGCATCGTCGTCGTATCGGCATGTTTTTCCGGCGGTTATATCGAGGCGCTGAAAGACGATCGCACGCTTATCATTACCGCTGCGGATCCCAAACAAACATCTTTCGGTTGCGGCAACGAATCGGATTTCACTTACTTTGCCAAAGCCCTGTTCGACGAAGAATTGCGCAAGACTTACTCCTTCGCCGATGCCTTCGAGAAGGCAAAGATCGGCATACTGGCGCGCGAAAAAGCAGAAAAATTTGATCCGTCTAACCCGCAAATTTTTATCGGTGAAAAAATAGCCGGCAAACTAAAAGAACTGGAAATTCGTTTATCCGGACTGCCGAATGCACAAACGGCTGGAGCGTTGCCAAATGAAAAATAATCTCAAAAATATCAAGGCCCTCACTTTCGACGTGTTCGGCACAGTCGTCGATTGGCGCGGCAGTATTATCCGCGAGATGCGTGTATTGGGCCGCGAGAAAAATATCAAAATCGACGCGGCGGCTTTCGCTGATGGCTGGCGCGCGGGTTACCAGCCCGCAATGCAGCGCGTGCGTAGCGGTGATTTACCGTGGATGAATATCGACGCTTTGCATCGCATAATTCTCAATGGTTTATTGGAAAAATTTTCGATTCTTAATCTGACAGATGCAGAAAGAATCCACTTGAATAAAGTCTGGCATCGCCTCATACCCTGGCCCGACTCCGTGCGCGGTCTCAAACGCCTGAAGAAAAAATATATCATCACCACGCTATCCAACGGCAACGTCTCATTACTCACCAACATGGCGAAATTCGGCGGCCTGCCGTGGGATTGCATTATCTCCGCCGAGCTGGCCAAGCATTACAAACCGGATCCGGAAGCATATCAAATGGCGGCATCGCTGCTCGATTTGAAAACCGAACAAGTTCTGATGGTCGCCGCACACAAGAGCGATTTAGTCGCCGCACAAAAAACCGGCAACCGCACCGCTTTCATCACGCGTCCGCTGGAATACGGCGCCGATTTCAAAAATGATTTGTCTCGGGAAAAATCATTCGACATTCACGCGCTGGATTTCAACGACCTTGCCTATCAGCTCGGTTGCTGAAATCCATAGTTGGTGTGCTGCAGCATATTTATACTATGTCAAAGCATTGCAGTACTCATATGCTCCGCTTTGCGCACATGATCAACACAAATTGTAACAATCATGTCGAATTAAAGTCCTCTTCCCCCCTTGCTTGCGGCGCACCACTTCACGGTACGTTATTTGCTAAATACTTATTGTTGGGCATGGCATTGCAGCATTTCTGCCCGGCAAAACCAAGCAACAATAAATTTTCGCTCCGATTTTTTAATAACATTCTTGCGGGAGGATTTCATGGGTTTACTAACAGCATTAGGTATCGTAATTGGCATTCTGGTCGCCATTTGGGTATATGTTTCAGTCGGCATGAGTGCATTGGGCCTGACTGTCTGGGTGGGTGTCATCGGCTGGGCTACGTTTTATGCGGCAGGTGGCGGCATCGCCGGGCTCAAAAAAGGCCTGGCCTGCAACGTCGCTGGCGCTCTGTTGGCAGCGCTTTCAGCCTGGCTGGCTGGCATGATAGGCGGCGGATTGATCACGCTGTGCATTGTGCTGGCTATCGCAGTATTCGTTATGTGCGTGATGGCCAAAGTAGATTTGCTCAGCTTTATCCCCGGTTCATTTTTGGGTGCCGCGAGCTTTTTCGGCACGGGCGGCAAACTGGATAGCACACTGGTGATGGTACTGGTCTCGTTGCTGTGCGGCCTTGTGCTGGGCTACATTTCCGAAGCTGGCGCCAAGGCTATTGCGAAAACCTGAGCGCCGTTTTTCTGAACAACAAAAAAGCCGTGATCTGCGGCTTTTTTTGTTTTAAGCATAAGAAAAATGTTAAAGAAAATTTTCCGGCAGCGCTTCGACATTAATTTTTTCACCCAATAAAATCGGCATGACGCGCCGCGCATCGGCAAGATTGCCGCTAGTGAAAAACTTGCACTCTCCCTTTGTTTTTTCTTCCCTTAGCGATTCTCTCTCGCTCAAAACCTGTTTCACGCGTCGCGCCACGGCATCGGCCGTATCTATCAGCGTGATATTTTTGCCGACAATATCGGCAATCAGTCCACTTAAAAAAGAATAATGCGTACAGCCGAGAATAATAGTATCTACGCCCTGCTCCAATAAAGGCTTGGTATAACGGACGACAAGCTCGCGTGTTGAGATATCGTTGAACAATCCTTGCTCGACTTTTTCCACCAGGCCGTGACACGGCTGCGTGATGACTTTAATGTCCTGCGCAAAGCGTTCCAGCAGTGCGGCGAATTGCGTGCTTTTGAGCGTACCTTCCGTCGCCAACACGCCGATGATTTTATTCTTGCTGGCCGCCGCTGCGGGTTTTACTGCCGGTTCCATGCCGATAATCGGCAGGCTGAATTGTTCGCGCAAAATCGAAACGGCAGCAGCGGTGGCCGTATTGCAGGCGACTACAATGGCCTTGGCATTTTGTTGTTGCAATAGAAATTTTGTCAGCGCAATTGAACGTTGTTGGATAAATTTTGGCGATTTATTTCCGTACGGCACATGCGCAGAATCGGCGACGTAAACCAAATGTTCGTGCGGCAATAATGCGCGTATGGACTGCAATACGCTGAAGCCGCCAACGCCCGAATCGAATATGCCTATATTATTGTTTTTATTCAACATCTTACTTTCTTCGTGCGTACGCCACGCCGGGCATGGTCCGAATAATTTTCAATACTTTATTCAGTTGCCCCAGATTAAGTATTTCTACCGTCAGGCGCAAACGCAGTTGTCCTGCGCGCGCAAGCGTGGCAACCGCGACCACAATAATTTTTTCGCGCGATAACATTTCGGTAATGTCACGCTGCAAACCGGCGCGTTCCTGTGCGTCGATTTCGATATCGACAGCAAACACGCCCTTGCCCATGTCGCCCCAATCGGCCGGCATCAATCGCTCGCGTTGTTCAGGCTTAAGATTCTTGATGCTACGGCAATCATCGCGGTGCACGGTGACACCGCGTCCTTTGGTTACAAAGCCGACGATGAATTCCGGCGGCGCAGGCTTGCAGCATTTGGCGAATTGGGTGGCGATGTTGTTGACCCCCAGCACCAGCACGCCGCCGGTGTGGGTTTTCGCTCTACCGCTCCGTGTTGCAGGTATGGTTTCACGTGGTGCGGCGGTTGCACTCCAGGCGCGTAAGGCCGTATCAATTTGTCCCGGAGTAATTTCGCCGCGGCCGATCGCAGCCAAAAATTCTTCTGCCGTCTTGAGATGAAAATGCAGTGCGAGTTTTTCCAATTTGGCATCGTGCACGCCGACGCGATGCATTTCTTTTTCCAGAATCGTCCGCCCCTGCGCCACGTCCTGTTCGAAATATTGCTGTTTGAACCACAGCCGCACTTTCGCCAACGCACGTGTGCTGTGCAAATAGCCGCAAGACGGCAACAACCAGTCGCGGCTAGGCCCTCCGGCTTTAGCCGCGATGATTTCCACGCGCTGCCCGTTGGCGAGCGACGTAGTCAGCGGCACCATCACGCCGTCTATTTTTGCGCCACGACAGCGATGGCCCAAGTCGGTATGTATCGTATAAGCAAAATCAAGCGGCGTCGCCCCTTTAGGTAAGTCGACTATGCGGCCTTGTGGAGACAAGACATACACTGTGTCGTCAAAAACGCCGGTTTTGGCAATGCCGCCTGATGTACTGACTTCATTCCGCCAATCAAGCAATTGCCGCATCCAAGCAATTTTATCGTCGAACTCTTCCACACTGGATTTTTTCGATGTGCCGCTTTCCTTGTAACGCCAATGGGCCGCAATGCCTAGCTCGGAATCGCGGTGCATATCGAAAGTACGAATCTGCACTTCCAAGGTTTTACCTTCAGCGACTACTGCAGTGTGCAGCGAACGATAACAATTTCCTTTGGGATGCGCGATGTAATCGTCGAACTCGCCCGATAGCGGTTCCCACAAATTATGCACAATGCCTAAACCGGCATAGCAATTCTTGATGTTTTCCACCAATACACGCACCGCGCGTATGTCATATAAATCGCCAAACGCCAAACCTTTGCGCTGCATTTTTTTGTAAATGCTGTAAATATGCTTCGGGCGGCCGCTTACTTGCGCGGCGATGCTTTCGCTATCTAATTCGCGCTGCAAAATACGCACCGCCGTACCAATATACTTTTCGCGCTCATCGCGTTTCTCGTCGAGCATGTTGATGATTTTCTGATAGAGATCAGGTTCGAGATAGCGAAATGATAAATCTTCCATCTCCCATTTCACCTGCCAGATACCGAGTCGATTAGCGAGCGGGGCAAATAGGTCGAGTGATTGTCGCGCACGGGCATGCTGCTCTTGAACGGGCTTGTCAGACAAATCGCGCATGGTTTGCAATTGCAGCGCCAATAAAACGAGCACGACGCGCACATCGTCCGCCATGGCCAACAACATTTTGCGCAAGCCTTCAAGTTTCGCCGCTTCGTCGCGCTCTGCATGCCTGCTGCTTACACTTTCATACGATAGCCCGCTAATTTCAAGGGCTTTCAGTACGGCATTCAATAGCGCGGCGACCTCGCTACCGTATTTTGTCGTAACGGCATCCGTATCAGGCTTTACAGCGGCCTGTAACAATGCGGCACACGTCGCATCGGCATCCATATCGTAATCAAGCAAGATGTTTGCTGCACCGAAAGCGCATTGCTTTGCAGCAGGCTTGACGGAATCGTCCTCAAAAATCAGGCGTGCTGCATCAGCAACTTTCATTAGTGCGGGCTTATCGCAACGGGCGAGCAAGGGCGCGAGTCCGGCAATAGGTTTCTGCTTATCGGGAGAAGCGATCATGATGATTCTGCAATGGCGTTGCGTATTATAATGCGCCCGCGCTTATTCGCGCCAATAGCGCCGCTCGTGTTGGCGCCATGGCGTGATGTTAATTTTTTTGCCGCCGTCGAATTTCAGCAACACCGCGCCATGCTGGTCGCTGCGAAAAATTTCCATATCCATGTCCTGATAGCGCTGCAATACTTCTTCTTTTGGATGGCCGAAACGGTTGCGATAGCCTACGGTGAATATCACCTGCTGCGCGCCTATCGCTTCAATGAATTCCGGCGTCGATGAAGTCTTGCTGCCGTGATGCGGCGCGACCAGCACGTCGGCTTTGATATCCGCTTCGCGTTCCAATAATTCTGCTTCTGCCAATTGCTCAATGTCTGCCGTCAACAATGCGCTGCCGTAAGTGGAGCGTAATTTCAACACACAGCCGTTGTTATTAATTTTGCGTCTATCGTCGTCGAGATTTTCTGCCGTCGGGTGCAAAATTTCAAACTTTACTCCATCCCAATCCCATATCTGACCGGTTTTACATCTCTTTGATTTATTTAAATATTTATGAATGTCCGAATCTGGTTCCAATGACGACAACATCCACCCTGTCGGCATAGCTTGCAAAACCGAAATCGCGCCGCCACTGTGATCGGAATCGGCATGCGTCACTATCAAACCATCCAGTTGTTTGATTCCCGCCGCCCGTAAATACGGTACGACTATGCGTTTACCCGCGTCCGATTCTTCATCGTAGGCCGGGCCGGTGTCGTACAACAGCGCATGGTTTTGCGTTTGCGCCACCACGGCCAAGCCTTGACCGACATCGAGTACACTCAGCCACAATTGTCCCGGTGCAGGTTTGTCGGGCAGTAACAAAAACATCGGCAACGCCCACACCACGCCGTGCCAGCGTGCCGGTACGCCACGCGGCGCGAGCAGCCACAACATGCCAAACACACCCAACAACATGGTCCATATCGGCGGCGCGTGGCTATGCCAGGCTGCGCCGGGCATTTGCCCAACCCAGGTTAAAAACACCATGCACCATTCCATTACTTTATGCGCGAGCAATAAACAAAATTCCAGCGGCGGCAGCACGCCCAATAATGTCAGCGGCGTGACAATAAAGCTCACAACCGGGATCGCGACGGCATTGGCAATCGGCGACACCAATGACACTTGTTGAAACAGTACTAACAACAACGGCGCCATGATCAAGGTAATCGCCGCTTGCGTAGAGCCCATCAAACGCAGCCAATGAATTTTTCCCGCACGGCCCGCGCTCACATACATCAACGCGCCGACCGCGCTGAACGACAACCAAAAGCCCGGCGACAACACCGCCCATGGATCGGCGATAACTACCAAAAACAACGCCGCACACAACACACGCGACGGCGACGACACGCGCCCGGTCCAGAGAAATGCGGCGACTGTCGCCAGCATATAAAACGTGCGCTGCGTCGGCACGGAAAATCCGGCGATGAGCGCGTACGCAAGCGCAGACAACATGCCTGCAATTACCGCGATTTTTTGCGCTGGCAGGCGCAGGGTCAAATGCGGCCGACTGCGCCAAAGCCAGATCGCCAGGCCATAAAATAAACTGGCCAGCATGGTGATGTGCAAGCCCGATATTGAAATCAGATGGCCGACACCGGTAAGCCAGAATAATTGCCACTGGCTTTGGCTGATGCCGGATTGATCGCCCACTGCCAGCGCGGTGAGCACGGGAGTAAGCGGTTTGTCTTTTAATACCCTTGAAAAATTGGCGCGTATAGTTTCGCGCAGCCGATCAATTTGATAACCAAAACCTGTAGCCGCCGCATCCATTTGCTGCATATTGTTTTTGCTGCGCACGTAACCAACCGCGCGCACATTGCGCTCAAGCAACCACGCTTCCATGTCGAAACCGTTAGGGTTTGCCGCACCGTGAGGTTTGCGTAACCGCACCGTCCATTGCCAGCGTTCGCCAGCGTGGATATCGGGTAATGCGGAATTTTCATCTGCGCCGTCGCGGCTCCCGCGATACACATTAAGCGAAATATGCTTCGGCGCCGTTGCTTCGGGCGTGAGGATTTTTTCTACATCGAATTCAAAGCGCAACCCGCGTTCGGTTTTTTGCGGCAGCGATGCAACCACGCCGCTGATAACCAAATCTTTGCCTTCCCATAGCGCAGGCAAGTGTTCCGCCATGCGTGCATCCGCGCGCCAGGCGGCCCAATGGTAGCCGCAGCCAATAGCGAGAATGCATAAAAACACCAATCCCAGGTTCGCCGAATATTTCGGTGCGAATTTTTGTGTCGCTAACATGGCCAGCGCAAGCAACGGGACAATCCATGCATAATGCAAATCAGGCAATTTCGCCTGTTGCTGCAAAAACCATGCGCCGAAAACAAAACCGAGAATGAAAATTCGCATGGCTGGTGAACCAGATTGGATTACGGTAGAGTATTAGCTATATTTTTGCACTTCCAGTATTTCAAAATAACTGACTAAAGTCACCTTATAAATATGACTCCCGATTATTGGCGCACCGCCACTGAACAACTTTCGGCCAATGACCCCATACTGAAAAAACTGGTCAATGCCTACCCGGAAGTTTCGCTCACCAGCCGCGACGACCCGTTCGCCACCCTAGCCCGCTCCATAGTCGGCCAGCAAATTTCCGTCAAAGCCGCGCAAAGCGTATGGAACCGAGTGCTGAAAGAAGTCGGCGACATGACGCCGAAAAAGATGTTACGCAAAACCGAACCCAAGCTGCGCGCCTGTGGACTCTCCGGCCGCAAAGTGATTTATTTGCAAGACCTGGCGCGGCATTTTCACCAAGGCTTGCTTGACCCGAAAAAATGGAATCATGAAGACGACGAAATCGTCATTGCCGAACTTACCCAAGTTAAAGGCATCGGCCGCTGGAGCGCGGAAATGTTTTTGATGTTTCATCTACTGCGCCCGAATGTGTTACCGCTGGCCGACATCGGCCTGCAACGCGCAATGGAAAAACACTACAATAAAGGCAAGCCGATCACCAAAATTAAAATGACAAAGATTGCTGAAGCCTGGCAACCGTGGCGCAGTGTTTCCACCTGGTATATGTGGCGCAGCCTCGATCCAATTCCGGTGGAATATTGATCACTTAATATTCAATATAATCAATTGCTTATAAACGGAGATTTTTATGCGGTTCACGTCATTTAGCACGCTTATTTCATTTATCGTTTGCATATCACTGCCCCTTCCGACATTCGCAGACAGCGCTGCGCCGAAACACAATTGCGCCAAGCCTGCGCATCCCGGCACTTCCGCCAGTGAGGACAAAATCAAAGCCTATCAGTTGGACATCAATGCGTATCGCGATTGCATAAACAAATTCGCGCAGGAACAAAAGATGTTTTCCGAGACACATCTGACAGCCGGCAACCAGGCAATAGAGGAATTCAACACGTTTGTGAATACCGAAGTGAATCCGAAAAAGAAAGAGTAATGCAGGATAGGGGATGCACACTTTATTGAAATTTCATTAATTTAATACGAAGGCGTCCAACCAGTTCCGCCTTCATCAAAAAATCGGAGATCGCCATGAATGAAGAGACCTTCAACCTGAGCATTCGCAAGTTCCTGAAAATGGTGGGTGTCAATTCGCAACGCGACATTGAGCAGGCAGTGTCCAAATCCATTGCGGACGGCATCATCAAGGGGACGGAAACTTTCCCGGCAAAAGTGACGTTGGAAGTCGCGGGGCTAAAGCTGAACGTCAAGTTCGACGGCGAAATAAAATTGCAGTGAGCCGGAATCATGTGCCATGAAGTGTAGCCTGGGTGAAGCGCAGCGAAACCCGGGGAATCCTAACAATTACGCGAAACTACAGGTTTTTTTACGCTTCGCGCAACACACCGTCATCCAGCCGCATCACGCGTTCGGTCCGCGCGGCCAATTGCGGGTCATGGGTCACGATTACAAAACTCGTATTGAGCGATCGATTAAGTTCGAGCATCAGATCAAACACACTCTCCGCCGTTTTTCGGTCCAAGTTGCCAGTGGGTTCGTCTGCAAGTACGCAAGCCGGATTGGTCACCAGTGCACGCGCAACAGCGGTGCGCTGGCGTTCGCCGCCGGAAAGTTCGCCGGGTTTGTGTTGTTCACGATGGCCCAGCCCTACTCGCTCGAGCATGGCGGACGCTTGTGCATTTGCGTCGGCGGGTTTCATGCGCCGTATCAATAATGGCATGGCGACGTTTTCCAGCGCGGAAAACTCCGGCAGCAGATGGTGGAACTGATAGACAAATCCCAGCGCCTTGTTGCGCAGGCCGCTTAATTTTGCTTCATCCATAGCCGAAATATTTTGCCCGAGAATTTCTACCGAGCCTTCTGTGGCGTTGTCCAATCCGCCGAGAACATGCAGCAAAGTGCTTTTGCCGGAACCCGAAGCGCCAACGATGGCTAGGCGCTCACCAGCTTTCACTTGCAAATTCACGCCGTGCAAAACCGGCACTTCCACCGGGCCCTGCAAATATATTTTATGCAGCTTAGTGCACGCCAACACGATGTCACTCATAGCGTAGCGCCTCCGCCGGCTTGGTGCGCGAGGCGCGGTAACTCGGGTACAAGGTTGCCAGCAAGGTCAGTATGAAGGCCACTATCGCGACGATCACCACGTCCGCTGTCTGGATGTCTGACGGGAAATCGCTGATGAAATAAATTTCCGGTGACAGAATGCGAGTCGAGAGCGCGCGCTCCACCAGCTTCACCACGCTGTCGATGTTCAGCGCCAACAAAATGCCGCAGGCTAAACCGAGAATAGTGCCTATGACGCCGATCCATGCGCCCTGCACCATGAAAATTTTCATAATGCTCGACGGTGTCGCGCCCAAGGTGCGCAATATGGCGATGTCCGATTGCTTTTCCGTCACCACCATTACCAGGGCGGAAACAATATTGAACGCCGCCACGGCGATAATCAGCGCCAGTATGATGAACATCATGCGTTTTTCAATTTGTACCGCGCGGAAGTAATTGGCGTTCTGCTTGGTCCAATCGGTGATGTAAGCGTCGGCGCTGAGGCTACGCGCCAGCTCACCCGACACGCGCGGCGCGGTCATCAAGTCATCCAGCTTCAGCCTCACGCCACTGACCTTATCTTCATCCAGCCGGTACAATTTTTGTGCATCGAAAAGATGTATCAGCGCCATGCCGGAGTCGTATTCGTAATGCCCCACTTCAAAAATACCGACCAGGGTGAACTGACGCAGGCGTGGCACCAGGCCGGCGGGTGTCACCTGGCCTTGCGGAGTGATCAGCAATACCTTGTCGCCTATGCCCGCGCGCAGCGAACGCGCGAGATCGGCACCCAGCAGAATGCCGAATTCGCCTGGTTTCAGGCTTTCCAACGACCCTGCTTTGATTTGCTTGTCGATGTCGGCCACACCCGGCTCCTGCTCCGGCAGAATGCCGCGAACAAAAACCGGCCGCGATACGTCGCCGTTTAACAGCAGGCCTTGCCCCGATACATAGGGCGCGGTAGCTCGGACAGATTTATTCTGTTTGGCTTCGTCCGATGTTTTTTTCCAATCCGGCAACACGTTGTCGGGCCCGGAAATTTGGATGTGCGACGCGGCGCTCAAAATACGGTCGCGCACTTCCTTCTGGAAACCGTTCATGACCGACATGACAGTAATCAACGCCATCATGCCGAGTATGATACCCAGCAGCGAAATCAGCGAGATAAACGAAATAAAGTGATTGCGGCGTTTAGCGCGAGTGTAGCGCAGGCCGACAAATAGTTCGTAGGGACTCAAGGGATAATTTTTCAGTAAAAACAGGCATCAGTGTGCCACAAGCCGACGGATAAATACAAAGGCGAATTGCAGCGGTGATAAAATGCATGCACAAACTATACATTAGACACTATGCCTGTTGATTGCCATTTGCTCATACCCGCACTCTTTATTGACGCTTTGAAAGGCGCCGAATATCGCGATTTGCGCACACCAGCCCTGCAAATCCTGTTGGCCCTCGCCGATATGCGACCTGCCATTGCAGACCGTTATCACGAATGGCTGGCCAAGCGGTTTGGCATGAGTATGGGAGAAAATATTCCTGTAGCACCGATAACGGCCAGCGACGACGGACACGAACCTGGGAAAAATTTCTGGCTACGTGCCGACCCGGTGCATTTGCGCATTCAGCGCGACCAGATTGTTCTTTTCGACGCCCGCATAGCGCCGTTGAAACAAGACGAAGCCGACTCGCTGTGCAACTCGCTCAACCTGCATTTCGCTCACGATGGTTTGCAGTTCATAGCCGCGGTCTCTGATCGCTGGTATCTGAAACTCGACGCCGGGCCCGCGCTTTCCACCACCATACTCGACCTGGCGTGCGGGAAAAATATTGAAACGCTGATGCCTTGGGGCACAGACTCGCATCTGTGGCGGCAACGCATGAACGAAATCCAGATGTTATTGTTTGAACACCCGGTAAACGCCGCACGGGAAGCGCGGCGCGAATTACCGATCAACAGCGTATGGTTTTGGGGTGGCGGCTTCATGCCGCAAAATGTACGCGGCGATTTTACACAGGTATTCTGCGATGAAATATTTTCTTGCGGGCTTGTGCGCGCGGCGAAAATCTCATTACAGCCATTGCCGCAAAATTTTCAAAAAATTTCGGAAGCGATTTCTAAACAAGCATTCACAAACAATAAAATACTGATAATAATAAAATACTTATGCTGTTCCATGCTATACGCTGATATAAATAAATGGCGCACTTCGCTGGAACAACTCGAGGACGATTGGTTTGCGCCACTTTTGCATGCCCTGAAATCCGGCGCGATCAATTCCGTGACCATCACAGCGACCGACGTCAATCGGCCAAAAGATTTTGTCATCACACGAAACAGCTTGAGAAAATTCTGGCGCCGCGTGAAACCGATTGCTAACTATGCCTGATATCGTCACCCGCTCTGTTCCGCAAACTGCTTACGACACATTGCTGAAAAATGGCGTGTCGCCGCTGCTTGCCCGCGTGTTTGCCGCGCGGGGCATTACTTCCGCGGAAGAAATCGAGGTGACGCTGAAACGCTTATTGCCATTTGAGCAACTCACTAACTGCCAGGCTATGGCTAAAATTCTTGCTGATGCGATAGCCCAAAAAAAGAACCTGCTCATTGTCGCCGATTATGATTCCGATGGCGCAACAGCTTGCGCCATAGGCATACGCGCGTTGCGCATGTTCGGTGCGGATGTGCATTATCTGGTGCCGAACCGATTTGAGTACGGCTACGGCCTGACGCCGGAAATCGTTCAACTCGCAGCGCAGAGCAAACCGGATTTCATTATCACCGTCGATAACGGCATCGGCAGCGTCGAAGGCGTGGCGGAAGCCAATCGGCTCGGCATTAAAGTGTTGGTGACAGACCATCACCTGCCCGGCGATGTATTGCCGGCGGCAACCTGCATCGTCAATCCCAATCAACCCGATTGCCAATTTCCGAGCAAGTCTATTGCCGGCGTTGGCGTGATGTTTTACGTCATGCTCGCCTTGCGTGCCGAGCTACGTGCGCGTGGCGTGTACGGTGACAGCAACCAACCCAAGCTCGCTGATTTACTTGACCTGGTCGCGCTCGGCACGGTAGCCGACGTGGTCAAGCTCGATGGCAACAATCGTATTTTGGTGAGCGAAGGCTTGAAACGCATACGCGCCGGTCGCGCCTGCGCGGGTGTGCAAGCCTTGCTGCAAGTCGCGCGGCGCGACGCACGGCGTGCGGGCACGTATGACTTGGGCTTCATGGTTGGGCCGCGCTTGAACGCAGCGGGGCGTTTGGACGACATGTCCCTCGGCATCGAAACCTTAATTGCCGACGACATGACGCGAGCATTACAGTTGGCGCAACAACTCGATGCACTGAACCGTGAACGGCGCGACATCGAAGCCGACATGCAGGAATCTGCATTGGCGATACTGGACAAGCTCGACGTCGGCGATAATTTCGGCTTCAGCCTGTTCGACCCAAGCTGGCATCAAGGCGTGATCGGCATACTCGCCTCGCGCATCAAGGATAAATATCACCGTCCCGTAATCGCATTCGCCAAGGGCATGAATGATGAAATCAAAGGCTCAGGTCGTTCCATTTATGGTTTGCACCTGCGCGACGCGCTCGATCTGGTATCGAAAAAACATCCTGACCTAATTCTGAAATTCGGCGGACACGCGATGGCAGCGGGATTGACTATCCGCGAACCAGACTTCGAAACATTCCGCACAGAATTTGAGGCCGCACTACAAACCCTGCTCTCCCCCGCCGACTTAACGAAAACCATCGAAACCGACGGCGAGCTGCCGACCAAAGAAACCTCGATGAAACTCGCACAAGAAATTGAATCCCAAGTATGGGGTAAAGGCTTTCCCGCGCCGGTTTTTTGCGATGTATTCAGCGTCGAATCACAACGTATCGTCGGCGAAAAACATCTCAACCTCAAACTGCAAAAGGATCGCAGTATTTTTGAGGCGATGTTGTTTTCTTATGCTGATCCGTTGCCGGCACAAATCCGCGCGACTTATCGTTTATCGGTGAATGAATATAACGGTAATCAGACTTTGCAATTGATAGTGGAGCATTGGGCTGCTGAATAAGTTGTCCGCCCTGCTCGTTTATCAAGAATATGCGTAGCGCACGGCGCTCGTCCTACGTCACTGCTCGTGGCTTGTAGATTCTTCTATTTCCTTTGATTTCTACCTTAATAAAGACTTCTGGAGAATCATGATCGAGAACCCGGTTCGCCAGCTGGGCGCGATATACTCGGTAGTTTCTTGTCGTAAAGTCGTCGAAGGTGACTACGACAAAGACGAGGCCGTCCCCACCATTAGATGTAATTTGTGCCCTCGCCGACGTTAGACTGGAAGCGAGTTTATTTAAGAATCCCTCAGATAGTCGCTGGTCAAAAGAGCCGTCTCGCACCTTACGCGGGCCATTGCGACGTTGAATCTCATCGTCTGAAATGCCGATCGATTTAACTTCACAAAACCGTAGCAGCCCGGATTCCAGATACGAAATATCAGGACACGCATTCCCGTCTTCTCGCAGAACACGTACGTTTGAACAACCTTTGCGCACCAAATATTGATAGGCGAAAGCATCGTTTAGTTGATTAAAAAAGCCTTGCTTCAGTTGTCCTTCGCGGTGATCACGAAAATGCTGTATGGCCTTGCGCTTAAGCAAGCGCCAGGATTCTTGGTCAAGATACGAAAAGGCGCGGTTGTAGGCTCCATATATCGAACGCGCTTGCATTGATTGGCTCAGTATCTCTTTCATCGAGTCAATAAAGTTATCGTTTGGATAGGCTGTCTCGACAGCATTGAAAAGTTCATAGACCAACTGCATTCAGGCTCCAGAAAAAATATGATCCTTTTCTGCGCAAGGTACGCTTTGAATTATCGTGCACGCTAATTTCAAAATTCAATTTATCAGATTTCTTATCTCCTGCCCAGCCTGTAGAATTCGCCAACATGATAATCACTGGTCAAAAGCGAAAAGCAGATTCTTCACTCCGTTCAGGATGACAGGATGCCGGATTCCGCCCGCTTCCTGCTATAATCATGCACTAAATCAACTCGCCGAACAGCCCATCATGGAAGCCGAACGCTTAAACCTCATTGCCAACCAACTTACCGACATGAACACCCGCGCGGCTGAGTTGCGGAGGTATCTTTGACTTCGATACAAAAAAAGAACGGCTGATCGAAGTCAGCCGCTTGGCGGAAGACCCGGCGATCTGGAACGACGCGAAGCGCGGGCAGGAACTCGGCAAGGAAAAAAAATTACTTGATTCGACGGTTTCCACGCTGGAAAAACTTTCCAGCGGTCTGTCTGATGCGCAGGAAATTTTCGCCATGGGCCGCGAGGAAAACGACGATGCGACGCTGATCAGCGTGGAAAGCGACGTGCAAAAGCTGGCCGGTATCGTCGAGGACATGGAATTTCGCCGCATGTTTTCCAATCCGATGGACCCGAACAATTGCTTTATCGACATTCAGGCAGGGTCCGGCGGCACTGAGGCACAGGATTGGGCATCGATGCTGGAGCGCATGTATATGCGCTATTGCGAGCGCAAGGGTTTTAAGGTGGAAGTACTGGAACGCTCCGACGGCGAAGTCGCCGGCATCAAAAGCGCGTCGCTGAAAATCACCGGCGATTATGCTTATGGTTTTTTGCGCACCGAAGTCGGCGTGCATCGTTTGGTGCGCAAGTCGCCGTTCGATTCGGGCAATCGCCGCCATACTTCTTTCGCCAGCGTGTTTGTGTATCCTGAAGTCGATGACTCGATTGAAGTGGATATCAACCCCGCTGATTTGCGCGTCGATACTTTCCGCGCATCTGGCGCGGGCGGTCAGCACATTAACAAAACCGATTCGGCGATACGCATTACGCACAACCCGACTGGCATCGTGGTGCAATGTCAGAATGACCGTTCGCAACACCGCAACCGCGCCGAAGCGATGGCGATGTTGAAATCGAAATTGTATGAGCTCGAATTGCGCAAGCGCCAGGACGCGCAGCAAAAACTCGAAGACAGCAAAACCGATATCGGTTGGGGACATCAGATCCGCTCGTATGTGCTCGACCAATCGCGCATCAAAGACTTGCGCACCAACTATGAAGTCGGTAACACTCAGGGCGTGCTCGATGGCGATTTGCTCGACGACTTCATCAGCGCAAGCTTAAAACAAGGCGTATGAATTCTTTAATTAAATCAAATAGTTAGATAATAATCATGATCGATCCAAAAGACTACCCCGACACCAATCAAATCATCGAAGAACGCCGCGCGAAACTCAATGCGATGCGCAAAAACGGCAACGCGTTTCCGAATGATTTTGATCGCAAGCATTACGCCGACGCGCTGACCCAACAATACGGCGACCTATCCAAAGAAGATTTGGAAGCGACGCCAGTGCAAGTCGCCGTCGCGGGTCGCATGATGTTGAAACGCGTGATGGGCAAAGCCAGTTTCGCTACCCTGCAGGACATGGGCGGACAGATACAGCTCTACATCAGCAACGACATCACCGGTGAAGCGGAACACGAAGCGTTCAAACATTATGACCTCGGCGACATCCTCGGCGCGGAAGGCACGCTGTTCAAAACCAAAACCGGCGAGTTGTCGGTGCGCGTCACCAAGGTGCGTTTGTTGTCAAAAGCCCTGCGCCCACTGCCGGAAAAATTCCACGGCCTCGCCGATCAAGAACAAAAATATCGTCAGCGTTATTTGGATTTGATCACCAACGAAGGCGCGCGCAAAGTATTTGCCACGCGCTCGAAAATCATTCAGGCAATCCGCGAGTTTCTGGTCGAGCGCGGTTATCTTGAAGTCGAAACGCCGATGATGCATCCGATTCCCGGCGGCGCGGCGGCGAAGCCATTCAAGACGCGCCACAACGCGCTCGACATGGAAATGTTCATGCGCATCGCACCTGAGCTCTATCTCAAGCGCCTCGTCGTCGGCGGCATGGAAAAAGTATTCGAGATCAACCGCAATTTCCGCAACGAAGGCATGTCGGTGCGCCACAATCCCGAGTTCACCATGCTGGAATTTTACGAAGCGTACCGCGATTACAAATACCTGATGGACCTGACAGAAGCCATGTTCCGCGACGTCGCCATGAAAGCCTTGGGCACGACGCAAATCAGTTACGCAGGTAAGCCGCTCGACTTGGGCAAACCGTTTGAACGCTTAACGATTACCGGCGCGATCAAAAAATATTTCCCGCATTACACCGACTCGCACCTCGGCGACCGCACATTTCTCACTACGGAAATCACCCGCCTAGGCGAAAAATACAAACCCACCGACGGCATCGGCGGCTTGCAGTTATCGTTATTCGAAGCGACGGCAGAATCGTTGTTGTGGGAACCGACCTTCATCATCGATTACCCCGCCGAAGTTTCACCACTCGCGCGACGCAATGACCACACACCGGAAACCACCGACCGCTTTGAATTATTTATCGTCGGCCGCGAAATCGCCAATGGTTTTTCGGAGTTGAATGACGCAGAAGACCAGGCCGCGCGTTTCAAGGAGCAAGTCGTACAAAAAGATGCCGGTGACGTGGAAGCCATGCACTACGATGCCGACTATATTCTCGCACTCGAACACGGCCTGCCGCCGACAGCGGGCGAAGGTATCGGCATTGATCGCTTGGTGATGTTGCTCACCGACAGCCCAAGCATCCGCGACGTGATTTTGTTTCCGCAGATGCGGACACAGGGTTGATTCAGAAGTAGGCTGGGCTGATAAGCCCACCGTTTTGCATAATTGAAAAGTTGCTGGGCTTATCAGCCCAGCCTACGTCAGTCGTCATCCTGAGCATGGCGAAGGATCTGCTTTTGCAGTGGATGCTCGATCAAAATCAGCAACAGATTCTTCTCTCCGCTCAGAATAACAGAGCTTTATTTCGCCGACGTATCGTCCTTCCACAAGCCGAAAATATTGCCATCGAGGTCTTTGAAAAACGCCAGATAACCGGCGCCTGGCACGGTGAATTTCGGCACGCAGATTTCACCACCCGCCTGTTCCACTTTTTTTGCGTAATCATCCACCGACGGCACGCTGATGCTGTTGACCATCGGCTGCTGCGGATGTTTACGCTTCATGATGGCGCCGTTGATGCCGGGTGTGTTGGGATCTCCGGTGTTGGCGAGCCAATAATCCTGCTCGCCGAATTGCTTCATATCCCAACCGAACACGCTGGAATAAAATTCATTAGCGCGTTCGGTATCGTCTGCCGGGATTTCAAAATGGACTACACGTAGCATGTTGGCCTCCGTGATCTAATGCGCCGTTGCGTCTCTTTGCCACACGCCAAACAAAATGCCTTGTGCATATTTGAGCAAGGCCATGTAGCCGACGCCGGGCACAGGATGTTTAGCGTGCACAACAAAACCGCCGCTGTTTTTAACCTCAGCGGCGGTTTCATCGATAGATTGCACATCAATCAAGTTGTAATCAAATCCATCCAGCAGGTAATACGGTACGTTGAAATTTTCCATATATAAGCTCTATAAAAAATTAAATTAAATCAATTAGTTATATCAAATCAATTTCACCACTTGTTTGCCGAAATTTTCACCTTTGAGCAAACCAATAAACGCTTTCGGTGCGTTGTCCAAACCTTGCGCGACGCTTTCGCGATATTTCAATTTGCCTGTCGCGATATAACCGCCGAGTTCTTTTAATGCTTGCGGCCAGATGTCCATGTGCTCGGAAACAATAAACCCTTGCAGCTTAAGGCGATTAACCAAAAACGAGCGTACATTTTTCATGCCATAAGGCTCGCCGTTGTATTGTGAAATCAATCCGCAAAGCGGAACGCGACCGAACGCATTCATGCGACGCAAGACGTTATCCAGAATTTCACCGCCGACGTTGTCGAAATAAATATCGACGCCGTTCGGTGTGGCTTCTTTGAAATCGACAAACCAAGTATCTTTTTTATAGTCGATGCAGGCGTCGAATCCTAGCTCTTTCACCACATAATCGCATTTGGCTTGCCCGCCGGCGATGCCAATAGCGCGGCAACCTTTTAATTTCGCCAACTGCCCCACTACGCTGCCGACTGCGCCGCTCGCTGCCGACACGACGACGGTTTCCCCATGTTTCGGTTCGCCGATTTGCGTCAGGCCGTACCACGCCGTCACGCCAGGCATACCGACTGAGCCGAGATAGACCGACGCGGGAATGTGCGTAGTATCGACTTTCATCAAGCCCGCACCATCGGACACGCCGTATTGTTGCCAACCGTACATGCCGACCACCATATCGCCGACTTTGAATTTCGGATTTTTCGATTCGACCACTTCTCCCACTGTGCCGCCTATCATCACTTCGTTTAGGCCTTGGCTAGCGGCGTAGGATTTCGCATCATCCATACGCCCGCGCATATAAGGATCGAGTGAGAGGAAATGATTGCGCACTAACACCTGGCCGTCGCCGACCGCTGGAATATCCGTCTCGACGATTTTGAAATCGGATTCTTTTACGGTTCCTTGCGGACGCGCCGCTAACAATACTTGTTTGTTTTTCCCCTGCATGTTCTTGCTCCTAGTTTTAATTATTCAAATGTCGTAATCCATCAACACGCGCTGCTCGCGCACTGCGCCGATAAACGGCGCCACAGCCAAGTGCAGCGGATGGTGATGATACGCCGCCAACGCCTCACGGCTGTCGAATTCAGAATATAGCACCACGTCATAGGATGCGTCCGATTGGCTGATATCAATACCTACTTCGGGTTTGATCATGCCGGGGATTTTACCGTTGAGCGATTCTAGTTTTTGTTTCACCGATAGCGCGTTGGCGGTCTCGTTGGCACCTTCGGCTTGGTTTTTCAGCTTCCACAGGACGACGTGTTTAATCACGGCTTGGCTCTTTGCTAGGAAGAAATTCTGGGTTTGCTTGACATGGTTTATTTTCCCACATATAGTTCATTCTGTAATTGGGATATTATTCCCAATTTATGATTAATATCACATTTCCATCTTTCGCTTTTATCAATTAAGACGTTGTTAATAAAGAATATCTTTCATGGCCCGCCAATTAGCCCTTTATCCTATCGCTGCTAACCTAGGCAGCAGCAAAGTGGGTGGTATTGATACCGCAGGCAAAGTGAATGTGTATAAATTGCGCGCCGATGACACGAACGATACTTTCCGCGCACATGATTTAATTGAAGAAACAAGCGGGCTGATGTGGCTCGTTGATACGCCCAATTCTGCGCCCGTCGTAACGGGTGCAAGCACTGCGCCCGCCAATACCACTGCAGAGGCTTTTTATATTTCTGAAGTTACGCTGGACGCCAACATCGTGACAGCACCAGCGCCTGATCCAGCCACGCCAACCGCACCATCAACCGCAACGCAAAATGCTGGCGGAGGGGGCTGCGCTGCCGAATCGAATAATCAACCTGATCCAACCTTGGCCCTGCTCCTACCCGCCAGCCTAATTTTCGTGAGAAAAAAACCCGCGCCCTAATAATTTTACTGGTACAATACGCCTATGTCATCAGCTGCATTGTATTTAACTATTTGATTTAATTATATTTTTATTTCGAAAAGGAAATTAACAAAAAATCGACTTGACGCACCGCAGTACGCAGGTTTATATTGCGCCTGAGACTTCGGGAAATATTTCCCAACCTACTATTGATTTCTATACTCACCCCAGTTTTAGCCCGACATGTTTTTTCCGCGCAATTTTTTGTCAAAGGGGTCATACCAATGATACGTAAGCTAATTGCCGTTTTGTTTATAGTTGCTGGCTTATTGCCTGTTTCCTCTTTTGCTGCAGACGCTGTCGCGGGAAAATCAAAATACGCTGCGTATTGCATGAGTTGTCATGGCGCCTACCCAGGCTGGGACGACAAAGCGCGTTCATCCACCAGCTCCAGCAGAATCATGTCAGCCATCAGTGGAGTCAGCCAAATGCGTTTCTTGAGCGCCTCAGTCACCACCGCTGATGCCGCGGATATTGCCGCTTATGTATTAAACCCTACAGTAGCGGTTCCTACTCCAGCGCCAACGCCCACCCCTGCCCCAGGCTCAGGCCCAAATGGTGGCGCCCTATACCAAGCCAATTGCGCGAGTTGCCATGGTGCAGACCCCAAAAATGGCGTAGCGAAAATTTCTAACGGCGCAAATAATCCGACGGTAATTACCGCTGCCTTTTCATCTGTTACCGCCATGAATTCACTAAATGGTAAATTCAGTACTGCCGAAGTAAATGCCATCGCGAGTTATATTGCTAACCCTGGCGTGATACCAACCGCCGTCCCGACCCCGACGCCTGCGCCGACTGCGACGCCAACGCCCTTGCCGCCCGGGGCCACCCCCACGCCGACACCCGCCCCCGCCACCCTCGGTCAGGATATTTACGTCAATACCACCAAGTATGCGGGC
>JBAVRP010000059.1:0-20920 GCA_049695115.1 Burkholderiales bacterium
ATAACCCGTACCCAAAGCTGAATTCAATAACGAATTACGCATCTTTAGCCATCATTTCGACCATGACGATTTTGGTTTCAACAAAATATTTTTGCGCAGTCACTTAATCAGAGCTTCCTTAAACAAAAGTCTAGCTTTAGCGTCGGGTTATGTCAATCAGACTTATATCTTATATAAGATATAAAATGCTGGACATGTTGCAGTGGCGTGATAAAATTCAGGCCATATAACCATGGTTAATCATCAGCCCACGCCGCCGAGTTTTCGCCCCCTCTACGATCAGATCAAAATCCTGATTACGCAGAGCCTTATCGCCGGCGAATGGAGTCCGGGCGAGGCGATACCGAGCGAAATCGAACTCGCTGCGCGCTTCAAAGTCAGCCAAGGCACGGTACGCAAGGCTATCGATGAGCTGGCGAGCGAAAACATCGTCGTGCGTCGCCAGGGCAAAGGCACGTTCGTCGCCACGCATACCGAAGAGCGTTCGCATTTTCGTTTTTTGCGTGTGATGAATAATGCGGGCGATACGCCTTACCCCGATAGTATTGTGGTCGAGTTTGGCCGGAGCAAGGCCAGCGCGGAAGTGGCACGATTGATCGATTTGCGACCCGGCGCGACGGTTTTTTCCATCAAGCGTGTGCTGAGTTATTCGGGCAAGCCGATTATTCTGGATGAAATGTGCCTGCCGGCGATTTTGTTCAAAGGCATGACTCGGGAAAAGCTCGCCAGCTACAAAGGCTCGTTTTACAGTTTTTACGAAAGCCAATATGGTTTGCGCATGATCCGTGCCGAAGAGCGTTTGAGCGCGGTGGCGGCGGACAAGGAAACGGCCGTCCATCTGGGGATTAAAACCGGCGTGCCATTGTTGTGTGTGGACCGCATCGCTTATACCTACGGCGACCGGCCAGTCGAGTGGCGCAGGGGGCTTTGCTACACCGAGGAGTATTCTTATCAGACGGAATTGAGCTAATTTCGCCTAACCTTAGCTTGTGGAATAATCAAGTTTAAGTATAATTCATAATGTATTGATTTAATTTGATAATATATATGGCAATAATAGTCAAAAAACGCCCCAAACATCTTGATTTGACGAAGATCAAACTGCCCATTCCCGGCGTAGTGTCGATACTGCATCGGGTCAGTGGCGCGATTTTATTTTTCGCTTTTATTCCATTATTGCTACTGGCCTTGGGCGCCAGTCTTGGGTCGGCGGAAAGTTTCGCTGCTTTGCAAGCCAAACTATCTCATCCATTTTTAAAATTGAGCCTGCTTGGATTCGCCTGGGCATATTTGCATCATTTCTTTGCTGGCATTCGATATCTGCTGCTCGATATTCACAAGGGCGCTGACCTTCAGTCCGCACGGCTTTCGGCCAAAATCGTCATGGCTGCGAGCATTCTGCTGACATTGTTGATCGGGGTAAGGATATGGTAAACCGCCCGCCCGCCGGCGCCCATCACGCCCTGCGCGATTGGCTGGGACAACGCATGACCGCGGTCATCATGGTGCTGTATACGTTTTTTTTCATCGGCTTGTTGCTTGCGGGAACACCGTTGGATTACGCCAGATGGAAGGGCCTGTTCGCCACCCATACCATGCGTATCGCGACGTTGATATTTTTGTTCAGCATGTTTTTCCACGCCTGGGTGGGCATGCACGATATTTTCATGGATTACATCAAGCCGACCGGCGTGCGGCTTGCCTTGCAAGCCCTGGTAATAGTTGCGCTGCTTGCTTACACCGTCTGGTCGATCAAAATTTTGTGGGGCGCGTGAAACCATGACAGTCGCAAAACGTACTTATGATGCAGTGATTGTCGGCGCCGGCGGCGCGGGCTTGCGCGCGGCGATCCAGCTGTCCACCGCTGGCTACAAAACCGCTGTGTTGTCCAAGGTATTCCCTACGCGTTCACATACGGTGGCGGCTCAAGGCGGTATCGGCGCTGCGTTGAGCAATATGGGTGAAGATAGCTGGAAGTGGCATATGTATGACACCGTGAAGGGCAGCGATTATCTCGGCGACCAGGACGCGATTGAGTTCATGTGCTGCACCGCGCCTGAAGTGGTGCGCGAACTGGAACACTTCGGCATGCCGTTTGACCGCAACGAAGACGGCACCATATATCAGCGTCCGTTCGGCGGACATACATCGAACTTCGGCGAAAAACCGGTACAGCGTTCCTGCGCCGCCGCCGACCGCACCGGCCACGCCATGCTTCATACCTTGTACCAGCGCAACGTCATGATGAACACGCAATTTTTTGTGGAGTGGATGGCGCTGGAGTTGATTCGCGATGCCGACGGCGATGTGGTCGGCGTGACGGCGCTGGAAATGGAAACCGGCGAAGTGTCGATATTCCATAGCAAAGTAGTGTTGTTCGCTACCGGCGGCGCGGGGCGTATTTATTCCGCCAGCACCAACGCCTTCATTAATACGGGTGACGGCTTGGGCATGGCGGCGCGCGCGGGCATACCGCTGGAGGACATGGAGTTCTGGCAATTTCATCCCACCGGCGTCGCAGGCGCAGGTGTGCTGATTACCGAAGGCGTGCGCGGCGAAGGCGGCATATTACTCAACAAAGACGGCGAGCGTTTCATGGAACGCTACGCGCCCAACCTGAAAGACCTGGCGCCACGCGACGTGGTATCACGCGCCATGGCGACGGAAATCAAGGAAGGTCGTGGTGCCGGTAAAAACGCCGACCATTTGCTGCTAAAGCTCGATCACCTCGGACCTGAAACCATTAACAAACGCTTGCCCGGTATCCGCGAAATCGCCATCAAATTCGCCAACGTCGATCCGATCCGGGAACCGATCCCGGTGGTGCCGACCTGCCATTACATGATGGGGGGCATCCCGACTAATTACAGAGGGGAAGTGGTGGTGCCGAAAGGCGGTAAGCCGGAGGTTGTTGTCAATGGGTTTTACGCAGCGGGTGAATGCGCCTGTACGTCGATACACGGCGCGAACCGTTTGGGCACCAATTCACTCACCGATTTGCTGGTGTTCGGCAAATCCGCCGGCGACAGCATGGTGGCGTTTTTGAAAAATAACCCTGCACATAAAGAATTGCCTGCTAATGCTGTGGAAGTCAGCCTTGCGCGGCTTGCGCGCCTCGACAATCAGACCGGCGGCGAGAGCGTCGCCAAAGTCGGCGACGATATGCGACAGACTTTGCAGGCACATTGCGGCGTGTTTCGTTTTCCGGACTTACTCGAATCCGGTGTATCGAAAATGCTGGCAATCGCCGAACGCGCCAAACGCACGCAGATCAAGGACAAAAGCAAAGTGTACAACACGGCGCGCATTGAGGCGCTGGAGCTGGATAACCTGATCGAAGTGGCGCTGGCGACCGTGGTGTCGGCCGCAGCGCGCAGGGAAACTCGTGGCGCCCATGACCGCGCCGATTGCCACGACCATCCCAGTTTTCCCAACGGACGTGACGATAAGCAGTGGCTTAAGCATACGCTTTGGTACAAAGAAAATAATCGTCTCGACTACAAACCGGTACACCTGAAACCGCTCACCGTTGAGTCATTCGAGCCTAAAGAGCGCAAATTCTAGGATACGAGCCATGAACGCCGGAACCATGAAATTCAAGGTGTATCGTTACAACCCGGATGCGGACGCCAAGCCGTACATGCAGAATGTGGAGGTTAAACTCGAAGCCACCGACCGCATGCTGCTCGACGCATTAATAAGACTGAAGGAACAGGACGACACATTCAGCATTCGCCGATCCTGCCGTGAGGGAATCTGCGGCTCCGACGCGATGAATATCAACGGCAAAAACGGTCTCGCTTGTATTACCAGACTGGCGGGTTTGAAACAACCGGTCACTTTGCGTCCATTGCCAGGATTGCCTGTTATTCGCGACTTGATTGTCGATATGACGCAGTTTTTCAAGCAATTCCATTCGGTGAAACCGTTTTTGCAAAACAACAGTCCGGCTGCATTAGACAAGGAACGCCTGCAATCACCGGAACAACGCGAACAACTGAATGGCCTGTACGAATGCATCCTGTGTGCATGCTGCACGACTTCGTGTCCGTCATTCTGGTGGAACCCGGACAAGTTCGTCGGCCCCGCCGGATTGCTGCAAGCGTACCGTTTTATCGCCGACACGCGCGACCAGGCGACGAGTGCGCGCCTCGACGATCTGGAAGACCCGTATCGCCTGTTCCGTTGCCATACGATCATGAATTGCGTCGATGTCTGTCCAAAGGGCCTTAATCCTTCGCTGGCCATCGGCAAAATAAAAGAATTGATGGTGAGGCGTGCAATCTGAAGTGGCCAACCGCAAGCATAATCGCCTGCGCTGGCAGTGCCGGCGCGGCTTGCTGGAACTGGATATTTTGCTTAAGCGCTTTTTGGACAAGGAATTAGAGACTTTAAGTAAACAGGAATTCATAGCGCTCGACCAATTACTCTTACTGCAGGATAATGATTTGTTGGATGCGCTATTAGGACGGTTGCCACTACAGCAACCAGGTTTGCTGCCCATAGTGGAAAAAATACGCACGGCGTAGTTTATATAAGTATTTTATTATTTATAGATAATATTGTGTAACAAAACCTCACCCCGGCACTTCGGAGAAGACCATGGAAGCTAAAAGCAAAGCCACATTGACATACGAAAACGGCGCGGGCAAACAGTCGGTGGAATTTCCGATTTACGGCGGTGTGCTCGGTCCCGATGTCATCGACATCCGTGCGCTGGGCAAGACCGGTATGTTCACTTACGACCCCGGTTTTTTATCGACGGCCGCGTGTAATTCCAAAATCACTTTTATCGACGGCGACGAAGGCCTGTTGTATTACCGCGGCTATCCTATAGAGCAGCTGGCAGAACATGCCGATTTTATCGAGGTCTGCTATCTGCTGCTGAACGGCGAGTTGCCCAATAAAGCCGAATACGAGCGCTTTAACACCACTATCCGTAAACACACCATGGTGCATGATCAACTCACCAATTTCTTCAAGGGTTTCCGCCGTGATGCGCATCCGATGGCGGTGATGGTCGGCGTGGTTGGCGCGTTATCGGCGTTTTACCACGACTCGCTCGACATCAATAATCCGGACCACCGCAAAGTATCGGCGATACGCCTGATCGCCAAAGTGCCGACGATTGCGGCCATGTGTTACCGCTACAACATGGGCCTGCCGTTTATGTATCCGCAAAACAGCATGTCGTATGCGGAAAATTATTTATACATGATGTTTGCCACGCCATGCGAGCCGTATAAACCCAATCCGGTGCTGGTGCGCGCGTTCGATCGCATACTCACGCTGCATGCCGATCACGAACAAAACGCTTCAACTTCCACCGTGCGCCTCGCCGGTTCTTCCGGCGCCAATCCGTTTGCCTGCATCGCCGCCGGTATCGCCGCCTTGTGGGGCCCGGCGCACGGCGGCGCCAACGAAGCAGTGCTGAAAATGCTGGGGGAAATCGGCGATGAGTCGCGCATCCCCGAATTCGTCACCAAGGCAAAAGACAAAAGTTCCGGCTTCCGTTTGATGGGCTTTGGACATCGCGTGTATAAAAACATGGATCCGCGTGCCGACGTGATGCGACTCACTTGCCATGAAGTGCTGAAAGAAATGGGTTTGCAGGACGATAAATTATTCAAGCTGGCGATGGCGCTGGAAAAAGTTGCCCTCGAAGACCCATACTTTGTCGAGAAAAAACTCTACCCTAACGTCGATTTTTATTCCGGCATCGTGTTGCGCGCATTAGGCATTCCGACCAGCATGTTCACCGCGATTTTCGCCATGGGCCGCACTATCGGCTGGATTGCACAGTGGAACGAAATGATTTCCGATCCGGAACAAAAAATCGGCCGTCCGCGCCAGCTTTACCTCGGTTCGCCGCGCCGTGACGTCAAACCCCTGTCCAAACGCAAATAAGCTGCATGGACACAGGAGTCAACCAATGAAACAACTGCAAGGTACGTCCTATCTTTATGGCGCGAACGCGCCGTTCATCGAAGAGCAATATGAAAATTATCTGGCTGATCCGAATTCGGTCAGCGATGAGTGGAAAAAATATTTCGACGAGTTGCAAAAAACCAGCGGCGCGGTAACCCGCGACATTGCCCATACGCCGATTATTGACTCGTTCGCCAGGTTGACTAAAAACGGTAACCGGCCCCCTGCAAGCGTTGATGCCGAGCAGAGCGCCAAGCAGGTCGCGGTATTGCAGCTGATCAATGCCCATCGTTTTCGCGGCAACAGCGTATCCGACCTGGATCCCTTGCAGCGGCAGGAAAAACCGCGCATCCCCGAACTGGAACTCTCTTTCTACGAATTGACCGAGGCAGACCTGGATAAAACTTTCAACACCGGATCCCTGTTCGGCCCGCGGATGGCGACCCTGCGCGAGATCTTGCAAATTATCAAGGCAACCTACTGCGGTACCATCGGCCTTGAATACATGCATATTTCCGAGAACGAACAAAAACGCTGGCTGCAGCAGCGTTTTGAAAGTGTGCGTTCCCAAGCCACGCTCAGCGCCCAGCAGAAGAAACATTTGCTCGAACGCCTCACCGCGGCCGAGACGCTTGAAAAATATCTGCACACCCGCTACGTCGGGCAAAAACGTTTTTCGCTCGAAGGCGGCGACACACTGATCCCCATAATGGACGAGCTGATGCAGCGTGCGGGCGAGCAGAGCGTGAAAGAAATCGTCATTGGCATGGCCCACCGCGGCCGTTTGAATGTGCTGGTCAACAACCTGGGCAAGCTGCCGCAGGACCTGTTTTCCGAGTTCGAAGGCAAACACGCCCACGAGTTGTCGTCGGGCGACGTGAAATACCATCAGGGTTTTTCCAGCGACGTGCAAACCAAAGGCGGCCCATTGCATCTCACACTCGCATTCAATCCGTCGCACCTGGAAATTGTCAACCCGGTGGTTGAGGGTTCGGTACGCGCGCGGCAAAAGCGGCGCAATGACATGGAAGGTAAACAGGTATTGCCGATACTCCTGCATGGCGACGCGGCTTTCGCCGGCCAGGGCGTGGTGATGGAAACCCTGAACCTGTCGCAAACCCGCGGCTACCGCACCGGCGGCACGGTGCATATTGTGGTGAACAACCAGATCGGCTTCACCACATCCGATCCGCGCGACACGCGCTCGACCTTATATTGCACCGACATCGCCAAGTCCATCGAAGCGCCGGTATTCCACGTCAACGGCGACGATCCCGAAGCCTGCATACTGGTGACGCAAATCGCGCTGGATTACCGCATGACTTTCCGCAAGGACGTGGTGATCGATATGGTTTGCTTCCGCAAACTCGGCCACAACGAACAAGACGAGCCGCTGGTGACACAGCCCCTGATGTACAAAAAAATCGCCCAGCATCCGGGCACACGCAAGTTGTATGCGGACAGGCTGGCCGCCGAAAAAGTGATAGGCGAAAAAGAGGCTGACGAAATGGTGACCGGCTATCGCGCTGCCATGGATGCCGGGCAAAATCCCAACAAGGCTATTTTGCACGGCCAAACGCCGCCGTTCCAGGTGGACTGGGGCCCGTACACGAACGTGGATTGGAAGCGTTCGGCCAAGACCGCGGTTCCACTCAAGGAACTCAAACGCCTTGCGGAAAAGCTGACCACGATGCCGGCTGACTTCAAATTGCATTCGACAGTGGAACGCATGCTTGTCGCGCGCAGGCAAATGGGCGAGGGCGCATTGTCCCTCGATTGGGGCATGGCGGAAAATCTCGCTTATGCTTCGCTAATCAATGATGGCTTCAGCGTGCGCCTGTCGGGCCAAGATTGCGGCCGCGGAACGTTCTCGCACCGCCATGCAGTGTTTCATGACCAGAACCGCGAGCGTTGGGATGCCGGGGCCTACCTTCCGTTGCAGCATATTAAGGAAAATCAGCCGCAATTTTTGGTCATCGATTCCCTGTTATCCGAAGAAGCGGTATTGGGTTTTGAATACGGCTACGCCAGCTCGGAGCCGAATGACATGGTGATCTGGGAAGCCCAATTCGGCGACTTTGCCAACGGCGCGCAGGTAGTGATCGACCAGTTCATCAGTTCCGGCGAAGCCAAATGGGGGCGCCTGTGCGGACTCGTGCTATTGCTGCCGCACGGTTACGAAGGCCAGGGGCCGGAGCATTCTTCCGCGCGCCTAGAGCGTTATTTGCAATTGTGTGCCGAGCACAATATGCAGGTGGTCGTGCCTTCCAACCCTGCGCAAGTATTTCACATGCTGCGCCGGCAGATGATACGCCCGATGCGGCGCCCGCTGATTGTGATGATGCCCAAGAGTTTGCTGCGCCGGAAAGAATCCGTTTCAAGTCTCGACGATCTGGCTAAAGGACAATTCCAGAATATCATCGGTGAAACTGATGCCAATTTCGATGCAAAAAAAGCCAGGCGCGTGGTGTTCTGCGGCGGCAAAGTGTATTACGACATTGTGGCAGAACGCTCAGTGCGCAATATCAAGGACATCGCGGTGGTGCGTATCGAACAGTTGTATCCGTTCCCGCATGAAGAGTTCGCCACGCAGATCAAGCATTACAGCAGTACGAAGGATATTTGCTGGGCGCAGGAAGAGCCAGCCAATCAAGGCGCGTGGCACCGCGTGCAACATTATTTATTGCAACATATGCGCGACGATCAGCAACTGAGCTTCGCATTGCGTCCATCGTCGGCATCGCCCGCAGTGGGTTATCTGGCGAAACATAATGAACAGCAGAAGGCCTTGGTTGATGCTGCGCTAACTGTAAAATAATTTAATATAATAAATAACTTACTATACAGAGCTAAATCGGAGATTTACCATGCAAGTCGACGTCAAAGTGCCACAGTTATCCGAATCCGTCGCAGAAGCCACGCTGCTGTCATGGCATAAAAAGGTCGGTGAGTTTGTAAAGCGCGATGAAAATTTGATTGATATTGAAACCGATAAAGTCGTGCTGGAATTGCCCGCGCCCGTAGACGGCATCTTGACCAAAATCGCCAAGGCCGATGGCGGCTTGGTGACCTCTAACGAAATTATCGCCACCATCGACACCGATGGTAAAGCTACTGCTGTGCCCGCTACTGCGAAAGCTGCACCGGTCGCTGCCGTCGCACCCGCTGCAAAAAATGTGGTCGATGGCGCAAGTCCCGCGGCGAAAAAGATTATGGCCGAACAAGATATTGCCGCCAATGATGTGCGTGGAAGCGGACGCGATGGGCGCATCACCAAAGGCGATGTCATCGCCGCGCCCGCTGCAACCCCCGCCGTTCCTGCTGCGCCCGCCGTGCACGTGCCTGCAGGCGACCGCGCCGAGCAGCGTGTGCCCATGTCGCGCCTGCGTCAGCGCGTGGCCGAGCGTCTGGTCCAGTCGCAATCGACCGCAGCGATACTCACCACGTTCAACGAAGTGAACATGGCGCCGGTGATGGAACTGCGCACCAAATACAAAGAAAAATTTGAAAAAGAACACGGCGTGAAGCTGGGCTTCATGGGCTTTTTCGTTAAGGCCGCTGTTGCCGCGCTGAAAAAATATCCCGTTGTCAACGCGTCCGTCGATGGCACCGACATTATTTATCATGGCTACTTTGACATCGGCATCGCCGTCGGCACCGATCGCGGTTTGATGGTGCCGATTATCCGCGACGCCGATCAACTCAGCATCGCCGAGATTGAAAAACAAATCGCCGACTTCGGCGCGCGCGCCAAGATAGGTAAAATCACCCTGGAAGAATTGACCGGCGGCACCTTCTCCATTTCCAACGGCGGTGTGTTTGGCTCCATGCTGTCGACGCCGATTATCAACCCGCCGCAATCAGCGATACTCGGCGTGCATGCAACCAAAGAACGCGCCGTGGTCGAGAACGGGCAGGTTGTGATACGCCCGATGAATTATCTGGCGCTGTCCTACGACCATCGCATTATCGACGGCCGCGAAGCGGTGCTGGCGCTGGTGGCGATGAAAGATGCGCTGGAAGATCCGGCGCGTTTGTTGCTGGATATTTAATATATGTAGGATGTGCTGAGGTACGAAGCGCATCAATCGCGAACGATGAGCTTCGTACCTCAGCACATCCTACGAAGCTAGCGTCCGTCTGCGAGCATAGGAAGTAAGGGTGGAAATAATAAAACCTGTCATCCTGAGCGATAGCGAAGGATCTGTTGTTGAATTTACCCAAGAAAATTAATTATGCCTCAATCATTTGATGTAGTCGTAATCGGCGGCGGACCCGGCGGCTACGTCGCCGCTATCCGCGCAGCGCAATTAGGTTTCAACACCGCCTGTATAGACGAATGGAAACGCAACGGCAAGGCCAGCCTCGGCGGTACCTGCCTCAACGTCGGCTGCATTCCCTCCAAGGCCCTGCTGGAATCGTCGGAAAACTACGAGCGCGTGACACATAAGTTCGCTGCTCACGGCATCACCGCCAAGGGCGTTGAGTTCAGCACGTTGGTGATGCTGGAGCGTAAAAACAAAATCGTCGATCAACTTACTGCCGGCATTGCGTATTTATTCAAAAAAAATAAAGTCACGTCGCTGCACGGCCACGGCAAAATTGTGAAGGGCGGTGATGTTTATCAGATTGAAATTTCTGACGCAGGTAAGACAGAAATTATTGAATCAAAACATGTAGTTATAGCAACAGGCTCGCTGCCGCGCAGTTTGCCATTTGCCAAAGTCGATAACATCAGCATACTCGACAATGAAGGCGCGCTGGCGATAGCCGAGGTACCGAAACGTCTCGGCGTCATCGGCGCGGGCGTCATCGGTTTGGAAATGGGCAGCGTGTGGAAACGTCTCGGCGCGGAAGTCACCATACTCGAAGCGCTGCCAACATTTCTCGGCGTGGTGGATGAACAAGTCGCCAAAGAAGCGCTGAAAACTTTCACCAAAGAACAAGGCATGGCGGTACATACAGGCGTAAAAATTTCCGCTGTGGCACAGGAGAAGAAATCATTGAAAATAAATTACACCGACGCCAGCGGCGCGGCGCAAACACTGGAAGTCGATAAGCTCATCGTAGCTGTCGGCCGCGTGCCGCATACTTCCAATCTCGGCCTCGAATCCATAGGCGTCAAAACCGACGCGCGCGGATTTGTTGAAGTCGATGATCACTGTAAAACCTCCGCGCCCAATGTGTGGGCAGTGGGCGACGTCGTGCGTGGGCCGATGCTAGCGCACAAGGGCATGGAAGAGGGTGTCGCGGTGGCCGAACGTATCGCCGGGCAGAAACCGCATCTCGATTACAACACCATACCCTGGGTGATTTACACCTCGCCGGAAATCGCCTGGGTCGGTAAAACTGAGCAGCAACTCAAAGCCGAAGGCATTGAGTACCGCAGCGGTGTGTCGCCGTTCGCCGCCAATGGCCGTGCCAAAGGTTTGGGCGAAACCGGTGGCTTTGTCAAAATGCTGGCCGATGCGAAAACTGATCGCATTTTGGGCGTGCACATCATCGGCCCGTTCGCGTCGGAAATGATTACTGAAGCCGTGGTAGCGATGGAATTTGCCGGCGCGTCGGAAGATATCGCGCGCATCGTGCATGCACATCCTTCGCTGTCAGAAGTGTTCCACGAGGCTGCATTGCAAGTCGATAAGCGTCCGATTCACAACTAAAAGAGAACCAACATGTCTGAACACGGCTTCCACGTCCACGGTCCGCATGACCACGAAATCGAACGCGCAGCCGAGCACGGCGGCAAAGATAAATTCGTTGCGAACATCGCCGTCACCACAGCGATACTCGCCACCATCGGCGCGCTGTTTTCCTACCAAGGCGGTGCGACGCAATCGAATGCAGGTTTGTTCAAAAATGACGCAGCGATTATTAAAACCGAAGCGGCCAATCGCTGGGCTTATTATCAATCCAAAAGCAGCAAACAAAATTTAGCGGAGCTTGGCGCATTAATCGCACCGGCGGAGAAGCAGGACAAATTCAAAGCCGATATCGAACGCTATAACAAGGAAAAAGAAGATATCAAAAAAGAAGCGGAAACACTCGATGCGGCATCGAAAGAAAAAGACAAGCTGTCCGACGAGCAAATTCACCAGCATCATCGCTGGGCGCAAGCTACGACGTTTTTGCAAATCGCCATCGCATTGTCCGCCATCGCTTTGCTAACACGCAAAAGCTGGCTGCAGTGGGGTGTGTATGGCGTAGCAGTGTTTGGTATTGGTTTTGGTATTGCTGCGGCTCTGCATTATTGAGTAGTGATTTTTTAGGCTGGGCTGACAAGCCCAGCATGCGCGTAAATGAACCATGCTAATGCAGAGCGAGTAGCAGCATGAATATTGAATCCCCCTCAATCCCCCTTTTTCAAAGGGAGAGGCTAAAGAAAAAGAGGCTTTCATTCTTCTTTTTGTAAAAGGGAGAGGCTAAAGAAGAAGTAGTTTTCATTCCCCCCTTTGTAAAAGGGGGGTTAGGGGAGATTTAGCAAGATGGCCAGATGCCTCAAGCGTCTAAACAAAAACTCGTGGGGTTTAGCAGCCCAGCATAATTTGGAATAACCATCGGCATGTCGCAAACATTACAAACTGCGCCGGCACTAAACCCCGCCGACTGGTATCAGCAACAACTCACTAAGCCCGGCTTTCAAGCCGACGCCGCCCAACAAGCCGCCATCACTCGCCTGCAACAACTCCACGATCAACTCATCAAATTCGAGAGCGTGCGCCATAGACCGCTCATTGGCTGGTTAAGCAATGAGCCACCGCCGCGCGGTTTATTTTTATTTGGCGGCGTAGGGCGTGGCAAAAGCCTGTTGATGGACGCGTTTTTTATGACGCTGCCGTACAAACGCAAACGCCGCGTACACTTTCATCATTTCATGAAGCAAGTCCACGATGCGCTGAACGGCTTGAAAAACGAAGAAGACCCCTTGGTCAGCGTGGCAGAAAAAATATCGACCGAAACCAGAGTGTTATGTTTTGACGAATTTCACGTCAACGACATCGCAGATGCGATGATACTCGGACACTTGTTCGAAAATTTATTCGAGCGCGGCGTGGTCGTCGTGACGACTTCAAATTATGCACCGGATGATTTATACAAAAATGGTTTGCAGCGCGAACGCTTTTTGCCGACCATAGCTTTACTCAAAAAAAATCTCGACGTGCTGAACGTGGATGGTGGCACCGATTATCGCCTGCGCACATTGGAAAAACTCAATACTTATCACGCGCCGCTCGGCACGGCTGCAGAGTATGCGCTGGAAGAAACCTTTGCCGCCCTCAGCCCGAATCGCGACAACAAACCGGTTGAAATCAATCAACGCAAAATAAACGTCAAACAAAATGGCCTCGGCGTCATCTGGTTTGATTTCGACGAGCTATGTGGCGGCTTGCGTTCGCAACTCGATTACCTCGACCTCGCGCAGGAATACCACACCCTGTTGCTGTCGAATATTCCGCAAATGGATGCGACGCAGTCTTCAGAAGCGCGGCGCTTCACTTGGCTTATCGACATCCTCTACGACCATAGAGTAAAGTTCATGTGTTCCGCTGCCGTGTTGCCTGAGGCATTGTATTTGGCAGGCACACGTAGCGACGAGTTCGCGCGCACGGTAAGCAGATTGCAGGAAATGCAGACTAAACAATATTTAGGTTCAGAACATTTAGCTTGATGTAAACAACAACGACTATAAGGAAAACCAATGGAAAAATTTAACGCTTACCGCATTTTCAACGAAGACGGAAAAATCGCCGCGCGCGTCACGCAAATAACTTTGGACGAATTGGATCAAGGCGAAGTCGTGATTAAAGCCGAATATTCCAGCGTGAATTACAAAGATGCCTTAGCCGCGACGGGCGCGGGAAAAATCTGCCGCAAGTTTCCCATCAATGGCGGCATCGACGTGGCGGGTACGGTGCATAGTTCGAGCGACGCGAAATTCAAAGCCGGCGATAAAGTGTTGGTGACGGGCTACGACCTCGGTGTCGCGCACGACGGTGGTTACTCACAACTGGTGCGTGTGCCTGCTGCGTGGGTGGTACCGCTGCCGACTGGTATGACTACGCAGGAAGCGATGACGATAGGCACGGCGGGATTCACGGCGGCCTTGTCCACCGTGCAACTTGAGCGCAACGGTCTGAAGCCGGGCAATGGCAAAGTCATCGTGACTGGCGCGACCGGCGGTGTCGGTAGCGTGGCGGTAGAAATTCTCGCTGGCCTGGGTTACGACGTGACCGCCGTGACCGGCAAAAACGGCGAGCATAATTTCCTTAAACAACTTGGCGCCAAAGAAGTGATCTCGCGTCACACCTTGGAAATGGGCACCAAGCCGATGGAAAAAAATCTGTGGGCTGGCGCGGTTGATCCGGTCGGCGGCGCAACGACGGCGTGGCTGACGCGCACGATGAATTACGGCGCAAGCATCGCTGTGTCGGGTTTGACTGGCGGTGTTGAGGTGAGCACGACGGTGTTGCCGTTTATTTTGCGTGGTGTGAATTTGCTCGGCATTGATTCAGTGATGTGCCCCATGGCGACACGCTTGGAGGTATGGCGCAGATTATCGACAGACATGAAGTTGCGTCATGCGACTACGATTGCGCATGTGATTGGCTTTGAACAATTGCCGGAAACGTTTGCCACGATATTAAAAGGCGGCGTAACAGGTCGTAATGTAGTTAAGATATAACTGTCTGATTATATTTAATTATTAAGGATAACAATTATGTCGCAATATAAAACCTACAAAGCGTTTCATCAAGCCTCTATCGATAACCGCGATGCATTTTGGGCCGAGCAAGCGAAGATGATTCACTGGCACAAGCCGTTCGAAAAAGTATTGGATTTTTCGCGCCCGCCGTTTGCCAAATGGTTTGTCGGCGGACAGACCAATCTTTGCTATAACGCCATCGACCGTCACCTCGCGGCACGCGGCGATCAGAAGGCGCTGATCTATATTTCAACCGAGACGGACGAAGAGAAGTCCTATACCTACAGGGAATTGCACGCCGAAGTGAATCGCATGGCGGCCGTATTGCAGGCGCAGGGCGTGGGCAAGGGCGATCGCGTGCTGGTGTATATGCCGATGATTGCCGAGGGCATATTCGCCATGCTTGCCTGCGCGCGCATGGGCGCGATTCACTCCGTCGTATTCGGCGGATTTGCCGCCGCGAGTTGCGCCACACGTATCGACGACGCCAAGCCGAAAGTCATGATTACCAGCGACGCGGGGATGCGCGCGGGTAAACCGATCATGTACAAAAATCTCGTTGATGAGGCGGTGCGCCTGGCAGAATTTCCGCCCGCGAAAGTCATCATCGTCAATCGCGGTCTTGATAAGGATTTGAAAATGGTCGCGGGGCGCGACCTTGATTACGCCACGCTGCGCGCACAACACATGAACACGGACGTCCCGGTGACGTGGCTCGAATCGTCCGACCCTTCTTACATCCTTTACACTTCAGGTACGACCGGCAAACCCAAGGGCGTGCAACGCGACACCGGCGGCTACGCGGTGGCGCTGGCGGCATCGATGAGGCAGATTTTCGATTGCAAACCGGGTGAAACGTTTTTCTGCACCTCGGACATCGGCTGGGTGGTGGGTCACTCGTATATCGTTTACGCGCCGCTGATCAACGGCTCAACCACCATCATGTTCGAAGGACTGCCGATTCGCCCGGATGCCGGCATCTGGTGGAAAATCGTGCAGGATAACAAAGTTGCAGTGATGTTCAGTTCGCCCACTGCTGCGCGCGTGCTGAAAAAACAGAATCAGGCGTTCCTGAAAAAATACGACATCAGCAGTTTGCGTTCTTTGTTTCTTGCCGGCGAGCCGCTGGACGAGCCGACGGCGCGCTGGCTCGACGATGCGCTCACGGGCGTCGAAATTATCGATAACTACTGGCAGACCGAAACCGGCTGGCCGATGTTGTCTGCCTCGCTCGGCGTCGAAAATACGCCGCGCAAATTCGGCTCGCCGAGTTTCCCCACTGCAGGTTTTAACGTCAAGGTGATTAACGAGGGCACAGGTGAGGAGGCTGCGGCGGATGAGAAAGGCGTACTCGTCATCGTGCCGCCGCTGCCGCCCGGCTGTCTGGCGACCGTTTGGGGCGACGATGATCGATTTGTGAAAACCTATTTCTCCGGGTTCAAAAAACAACTCTATTCATCGTTCGATTGGGCGATACGTGACAAAGACGGCTATCACTACATTCTCGGTCGCACCGATGACGTGATCAACGTCGCCGGTCATCGGCTCGGCACGCGCGAAATCGAAGAAGCCATCAGTGCGCATAGCAATATCGCCGAATGCGCCGTAGTCGGCGTAGCCGATCAGCTCAAAGGCCAAGTGCCACTGGCCTTCGCCGTAGTAAAAGATATCAGCAAAATCGCCACGCCGGCACTCGCCGCGCAAATGGAAAAAGAAGTCATGGCGACGGTGGATAAACAACTTGGTGCGATTGCACGGCCTGCTCGCGTGCATTTTGTCACGCTGTTGCCGAAAACGCGTTCTGGCAAGCTATTGCGCCGCTCGATACAGGCATTGGCGGAAGGACGTGATCCGGGTGATTTGACTACTTTGGATGACCCTTTGGCTTTGGAGCAGATTAATGCAGCGGTGGAGATTAAAGGGATTATGCTCTGAGGTTTCCTCACTGGAGATTTTCTGATTTCGTAGCATCAGCAAAAGTAAATCCCCCCTAGCCCCCCTTTTACAAAGGGGGGATTAATACAGCGGTAAAAACTTCCCCCTTTGAAAAAGGGGGATTGAGGGGGATTTAGCCTGCAAACTGACTCACACTAATCCTCTTGCAAAGGGGAATCACAATAACAGCCAAGCGGATGAGCCCACTCTGCTAAAATACCCCCAGCAAAAATTACAGAGCAGACAGCCATTTTTACTTTTCTCCTCAAACGAATCGGCGTGATGATTCCCACTTTTCTGGGCGTCACGCTGATCGCATTTTCGTTGATTCATCTCATCCCCGGCGATCCGGTTGAAGCCATGATGGGCGAGCGGGGCATTGATCCTGTGCGCCATGAGGAACTCAAAGCTAAACTCGGTTTGGATAAATCCTTGCCGGTGCAATATTTTACCTATCTGAAAAATGTCGCCCAAGGAAATTTCGGCACGTCGGTGGTCACCAACGAATCGGTACTGAAAGAATTTTTCTCGCGTTTCCCCGCTACGCTCGAACTTTCTCTGCTGGCGATTTTGCTTGCCACTGCGATTGGCGTTCCCGCTGGGGTGATCGCCGCGACGCAGCGCGGCAAGCTTGCCGACCATGGTTTGATGGGAGCGGCGCTGACGGGCTACTCCATGCCGATTTTCTGGTGGGGATTGCTACTGATACTTTTGTTCTCCGTCACCTTGGGTTGGACGCCAGTGTCAGGCCGTATCGGTTTTGCGTTTGATGTGCCGTCGCGTACCGGATTTTTGCTGATTGATTCGGTGTTGTCCGGCGAAGCGGGTGCGTTCCGATCTGCGCTGTCGCATTTAATTCTACCAACCATTGTCCTCGCTACAGTTCCGCTGGCGGTCATTGCGCGCATGACGCGTTCGTCGATGCTGGAAGTGTTGCGCGAAGATTACATTCGTGCCGCCCGTGCCAAAGGCGTGTCGCGCGCCAAACTGATATTCGTCCATGCGTTGCGCAACGCACTGATACCGGTGGTGACCGTCATCGGTTTGCAAATCGGCGCATTGTTGTCCGGCGCGATACTCACGGAAACTATTTTTTCCTGGCCCGGCATCGGCAAATGGTTGATCGAGTCGATAGGCCGTCGCGACTATCAAGTCGTGCAGGGCGGAATCCTGTTAATCGCGACGCTGATCATTGTCGTCAACTTGATTGTTGATGTGCTTTACGGCGTTATCAATCCGCGTATTCGCTCCTCACGTTGATATGGAATTAGTTAATATAAATAATAGCTTGGATATCAGTGCTCCGCCATCGCCTTTGGCGGAATTCTGGCGTGATTTCAAGCGTAACAAAGGCGCATTGGGGGGATTGATCGTGTTGTTGTTGGTGTTGTTCTGTGCATTTTTTGCCGACATTCTCGCGCCACACGATCCTATCGAGCAATTCCGCGACGCGTTACTCACACCGCCGGTGTGGTCTGGCGGTACCGCAAGATTCTTGCTCGGCACGGACGACATTGGCCGCGATATTTTTTCGCGCCTGATACATGGCGCGCGCCTGTCGCTGTTCATCGGCGTGGTGGCGGTTGGCCTGTCGATGTTGTTCGGTATTCTGTTTGGTTTATTCGCCGCATTTTTTCCCGGCATGGCCGATTCAGCCGTCATGCGCCTCGCCGACATCATGCTGGCGTTGCCGAGCTTACTGCTCGCCGTCGCGATTGTCGCCATCCTCGGCCCAGGCCTCGCCAATACCATGTATGCGATTGCCATTGTGAGCTTGCCGCATTACACGCGTCTGGCGCGCGCGGCAGCGCTGACGGAAATGAATAAGGAATATGTCACGGCATCGCGTATCGCCGGCGCGGGATTGTTGCGGCAAATGTTCATAACTGTGTTGCCCAACTGCATGGCGCCGTTGATTGTGCAAGCCACCTTGGGTTTTTCGTCGGCGATCCTTGATGCGGCAGCGCTGGGTTTTCTCGGCCTGGGAGCGCAGCCGCCCACGCCCGAGTGGGGCACCATGCTTGCCTCAGCGCGTGATTATATTGAGCGTGCCTGGTGGGTGGTGACCTTCCCCGGTTTGGCGATTTTGATTACAGTGCTCGCCTTGAATTTGCTCGGCGACGGTTTGCGCGACGCGCTTGATCCTCGGTTGAAACAATCAGCATGAGCCTGCTCGACGTAAAAAATTTACACGTTGAATTCGGTTCAAAAAAAAATCCGTTTGCTGCTGTGGACGGCGTCAATTTTAATATCGACCCAAGTGAAGTCGTCAGTATCGTCGGCGAATCAGGTTCGGGTAAAAGCGTTTCCATGCTGGCGGTGATGGGGCTGATTGATGCACCAGGCCGCGTACGCGCAGAAGCTATGACTTTCAACGGCCAGGATTTGCTCGCGTTGAATGAGAGTCAGCGGCGCAAAGTCATAGGCGCCGACATCGCGATGATTTTCCAGGATCCCGTTGCCAGCCTCAATCCTAGCTTCACAGTAGGTTATCAAATTAGCGAAGCGGTCAAAATCCACCAGGGCGGATCGCGCAGTGAATTGCGTCAGCGCTCGCTCGATTTACTCAATCTGGTGGAAATCCCTGACGCTAAAAACCGCCTTGATGCCTACCCGCATCAACTCTCCGGCGGCATGAGCCAGCGCGTGATGATCGCCACTGCGCTGGCGTGCAATCCCAAATTACTCATCGCAGACGAGCCAACCACAGCGCTCGACGTCACAGTGCAAGCGCAGATACTCGATTTGCTGATGAAGCTGCAACGCGAAACCAAAATGGCGTTGATACTTATCAGCCATGATCTTGCCGTGGTGGCCGAAGTCGCGCAGCGTACGCTGGTGATGTATGCAGGGCAAGTGGTCGAATCGGGCAGGATCCCGCAGATTTTCCTCGCGCCAAGTCATCCCTACACGCAAGCTTTGCTCGCGGCTCTACCCGAACACAATCACGGCGCGGAAAGATTGAACGCACTTTCCGGCGTAGTGCCCGGTCAATACGACCGGCCGCGCGGCTGTTTGCTGTCACCGCGTTGCCCCTATGTGTTTGAGCAATGTAAAACCCAACGTCCGCAATTGGTCGGCAAAATTGATTCCGCCGTGCGTTGTCACACTCCGCTCGATGCAATGGGTAAACCGCAAAAGAGTGCCGTATGAGCGTGCTCGTCGCCGACAATCTCAACAAGCATTACCGGATTAAGCGCGGACTGTTGCGTGGGCAAAGCGTGGTTAAGGCGCTTAACGGCGTGTCGTTTAATCTGGCGGCAGGCGAAACCCTGGCCGTCGTGGGTGAATCAGGCTGCGGCAAATCGACGCTGGCGCGGCAACTCACGCTGATCGAAGAGCCGACATCGGGCAAATTGATCATCGATGGCAAAGAAACTAGCGGCGTCGCCGGCGAAGAAAAAAAAAGGCTACACGCCAAAGTGCAAATGGTATTTCAAAATCCTTATGCGTCGCTTAACCCGCGCAAAAAAATCAAAACCATCCTCGCCGAACCCTTGATTATTGCAGGCGCCATGTCGCAAAAAGAATCACAAGACAAAGTACAAATGATGATGGCCAAAGTCGGCTTGCGCCCCGAGTTTGCGCAGCGCTATCCACATATGTTTTCCGGCGGACAACGCCAGCGCATCGCCATCGCACGCGCGCTCATGTTGAATCCAAAAGTCGTCGTAGCTGATGAACCTGTGTCTGCTCTCGATGTTTCGATACAGGCTCAAATATTAAATTTATTCAATGACTTACAGAATGAGTTCGGCGTGAGCTATGTGTTCATTTCGCATAACCTCAGCGTCGTCGAACACGTCGCCGACAATGTGATCGTGATGTATTTAGGCAATGCAGTGGAGAGCGGTAGCAAACAAAAAATTTTCGCGCGGCCGTTGCATCCCTACACGCAAGCTCTGCTCGCCAGCACGCCGTCTTTGCAGGGGCGCAGTAAAAAAATTATCAGTATCAAAGGCGAGTTACCATCGCCGCTCAATCCGCCAACAGGTTGCGCATTCAACACGCGTTGTCCGCACGCCGTCGCGCGCTGCAAAGAGGAAACACCATTAGCGCGATTGTTTGATGAGCGCATGGTGGCATGTCATCGGGTAGAAGAGGTTAATCTATAGCAAACATGCTCATGAGTGCTTATCAAAAATAGCAAGGTGTTGTGCAAGACTTGTCCCCTTACAATCAGCTGGCTTTTTGAACAGATTAATATTGGAATCGGTAAATATCTTTTGTGTGCTAGACGCGATCGATTTGTAAAAAAGATTATTCTTGATTTCTTCTCTCGGAATTAGATCTGAAAAAGTTACCCCAAGTGCCATATACCTCGAGAAGAAGACAAGCCACACCACTTCATAG
>JBAVRP010000060.1:0-3922 GCA_049695115.1 Burkholderiales bacterium
AAACACTTCATCAATCGCCTGAACTGCGCCTCGCTAATTCGAGAATGCCGATAGTATCTATTTTTACTAATCATATTAGAAAGTTAGCACATCTCAATCGATGCTTAACTTCCTAAGAGCCTAAATAATTTATCTTTCACCGCATCAGCAAATAATTGAAAAAACCACCCACCTGGATCTTCGACCTCGACGATACCTTGCACGACGCCAAGCCGCACATCTTCCCGCACCTGCACAGCGAAATGGCGAAATACATCCGGCGTGAACTTAATTTGAGCGAAGAAGAAGCTCATGCGATGCGGCATAAATTCTGGAAAGCCTACGGCGCCACCCTCAAGGGACTGATCAAACACCACGGCACCGACCCGCATCATTTTCTCCATGCGACGCATCAATTCAACTCGCTGGAAAAAATGCTGGTGTTCGACCCCGCCTTACGCCATATCCTGAAAAGACTGCCGGGCAAAAAAATTATTTTCTCCAATGCGCCGGCGCATTACATCAGGCAAATCCTTAATCTCATGGGCGTCGCCCATTTGTTCGACGACATCTACGCCATCGAACACACCCGCTTCCGCCCCAAGCCCGACAAAGCCGGTTACTTAAGATTGCTGCACGAACACCGGCTCGACCCGCACCAATGCATCATGGTGGAAGACTCGCTGGCGAATTTGAAAACGGCAAAAAGGCTGGGAATGAGGACAGTGTGGATCAGCCGTTCGAAAAAACGGCGCTTGCCGGTTGATTACGCGATGGCTTCTGCAAACCAGCTAAGGAAATTTTGCGCGCATTAAAAACTGGCCTTGGTCTCCACCAGAAATTGTATTTTCCTGATATCGCCGCGCGCATCCAGCGGAAAGGCAAGATCGACATGGGTCACGTTGCCGAGCCCTGAGCGGGCTTGGCCGAAACGCAGGCCGAAGCCCGCGTCGCGCAATACGCCCGCCGAGCGGGAACCCAGCGGGTTGTCGCCCCAGGTTCGGCCCATATCATAGAACACAGCGCCGCCGACGTTAAACAATCGAAACGGATACCAATCGGAAAAAAGCCGTTGCTCGGCCGTGAACAGCCATCGGCCGGAACCGTTCTGATAACGCAGCGGGTAGCCGCGCAATCCGTTGTCGCCGCCCAAAGTCAGTCGTTGATCGGCATCCAGATTTTTTCCGGCATCGATCTGCAGGCTAGTGAAAAAAAGCCGGCGCGGTGTCTGGCGCCAATAATAGCGCCCAACAAAACTCGCCATGCCGTTTTGCGCTTGCGAGTTTTCAATGCGGCCCGAAGCGCCCGCTCGGACTTCAACGATTTCGCTCTCGCTTGGCGCACGGTTGTGCGCAATCGAGCCGCTCATGACCAGCGCCTTGCGATCTGCGCCGAATGCCGTTGACGCCGCGCCCATGCTCGCGTTTATCAGCCAACCCAATTTAATATCTTCGGTTCGCCCGATCTGGTTGAGATTCTCCAACTTGCGATATTGGTTTTCCAGCAGTTGATAGCCCAGCCACGGATAAACCAGTTTGCGCGACAAAGGCGCGAAGCCCGAACCTGATGGCTGCGGTTCAAACTGGTGGTCGTCATAAGCCATGCCGACCGTCCAGCGCGATGCCCACCCTTCTTTCAGTCCGCCGGAAAACCCATAGTAAATCGTCGCACCACGCTGATTGACGCGATACTCGTCGATCACACTGCCAAGATCGTAAACCGGTTCCACCCGGCGATCCTCCAGCAGGCGCACACCTGCACTCCAGCGCGTGTCGAACGAATAGAACGGGCGATCGATTGCCAGCGCATTTTTTCGTCCGTCGCTGTTGCTGCCCACTTGGGTTGACAGCGTCCACCACGAGCCGAACAATTGCGGGTCCTGATAATCGAGCACGGTGGATTTCCGGTCTACATTGGAGTTGTAGTTCAACGAGACTTGCTTGCCGTAGCCGAATAAATTCGTCTCTTCGATTTTTATGCTGCCGCTATTGGCACCGCCGCTTCGGCCGAGCGAAATACCCGGCTGAAAAGTCCAGACATCGCGCGTATGAACCTTGATATCTACCCGCCCATCCCGATAGGCGACAGGGAGGATACGCACGTCGATCAAATAGCGTCGCGTACGCAGCAGCCGTTCTGATTCTTCGATTTTCTGTCGTGCGTACGTGTCACCTGACTGGAAGAGCAGCTGTTGTGAAACGGTAGCTTGCCTGGTACTAATGTGCAGGTGGTTGGCGAGACGGAACAGCGTGGTGTTTTCTTCCGGCGTATCGGTGGCAAAAATATCTTGGTCATCAAATATAATCTCACCGACTACCGCGCCAGCCTGTTCCAACTCCTCGTCCGGCGGAATGTCTGGCGGCCGCGACACTTCTTCGCGCGTACTCCGAGCGGTGAAGCTGGGTAAGAAATCGTCCGCATGTACATCGGACGCAACAGCTGATGCAAAGACAACGAACCATACAATCAACCAATTCAATATCTGGGTTTTCTGCGGCAACGATCGCATGGAGACAATGTGCTCATTAGAATATAAAAATAGAATTATCGCACAGCGGAGTCTGGCCGTTGCCATACACACAGCGGCATGTTGGACACGCATCCGTCGCTCTTCCCAAATCAAAATATTCAAGGACAAGGGGCGGCAGGAGTCCAGCAGCAAAAGTTTGCGTAGTCACTAAACAATAGGTTTACGTTTTTCATTGTCGCGCGTTGATGGAAGACCAACAAAAAATTGAAGGCCTCATATACTCTTGCCGTATTAAAAGAAGCGAAGGATTTTCTTTTCAAGCCAAGGCATTTAATTGCGGAATCTTCGCGCCTCCTCAAATAATGACCTCCTCATGCCGGCCACGTACACCATTCCTCCATTTTCACAAGTTTTATTACTAGTAAAAAACCCCACTTGTCATTTTGGAAGCGCCAAAAAAGTGGCTGCCGATACCTGGCACGAAATGGGTATAGAACCTGACAAGGCGTACATGAGAGGAGCGTCGCGAAATGAGAACAAACGGTACAGTTGGTATTGAGGAGCGTTTTTCTCCGACGTTGCGATTTCGTTTCTAGTGACAAAGAATGGCGTTTCACTTCCGTACTCGGTCGTCTTGACCTCAATGAGCCGCTCCCTGCCATCGTCTTCAAAGGACAATATATCGAATCCCGCATGATCGCCGCGCACCTTCGAAGTGTGCTCGATTTTCGACGCAAGGGCATCTCTTCCGGCGTGAATCAACCGGGCTCGTTCATAGTTGAGGACGAAGGTTTCGCCTGCGTTCCCGAGAGACCGATTTCTAGCTTCGCGCTCAATGTAGTTAGTCGCCATGCGCGTCGTGGGTAGCGGTGGCTCGCCAGCCTTAGGCAATGAGGATGAGATCGGATTCCTGGCAATGAGTACAGCCAGAATATCATCGACTTCCGGTATAACCATTGGTCGGTCAGCGTCAAACGCCGCGATGTCCAACAAGGAAGGATTTGACGACAATTTTTCCGCCACGATTTGAGCGAGTAGGGACTGATAGTTGGATCTTGGTTTGTAACCGTTAATGTACGGGAACCCCGCGTCTAGTAAAGCTGCGCTAATGTTTGCATGCTTGAACTCAATGGACGCATCAGAGCGATTTGCAAGGCGAGCTTTAAGGTCGTGGCGATGGGCGGCCTTGTTGAACGACACATCCGCCAACTCAGATGCCAACATGGATAGGTCGTCATCCACGATTGCTTCAACCTCCGCTCGGCTCCAATCGTTTGGTAATCCCCCCATTTTTAGAAGGCGTTAAAAGTAGAGGTTAAGCGGCCATGGCCAACCGCTGCTTAGGAGTGTGGCCGCCCAAGGCCATGTTGGGGCGTTCGTTATTGTATTGCCACTGCCATCGGGTAGCAAAGTTCTGCACTGCTTCGATGTCCTGCCACAGGTATTGCGACAGCCATTCATAACGCACCGTCC
>JBAVRP010000061.1:0-50610 GCA_049695115.1 Burkholderiales bacterium
AACAAATACAAGGCGTGCAATTCTATCGGCAGAAACCCTTGCTCAATTTCGTCGTAGATTTTTATTGCTCGACTGCGAAGCTGGTAATTGAGCTGGATGGCAGTCAGCATATCAAAATGGCACATCAAGCAAAAGATAATGTACGCGATACTGCGTTGACAAGTTTGGGCCTCCAAGTGTTACGCTTCGATAATCGGCAAGTTTTGTTGGAGATGGATGCGGTGATTGAAATGATCAATCAGGTTGTGAAGGAACGCATTTGAATCCCCACTCAAATCCCCCCTAGCCCCCCTTTTTCAAAGTGGGGGACAAATGCAAAAGAGGAGAAGATAAATCTGCTTTCGCAAAGATTGAACCAGTCTGCAGATACTGAGAGAGAAAGTCTCCCCCTTTGAAAAAGGGGGACTAAGGGGGATTTAATTGGGATTGAGTCAGAGCAAAAATTTATAAGCGCCATACGACCTAACTATTTGATTAAATTAAGAAATCCGACACCATGACAGATGAAGTTTTATTCGACATTCGCAATCACATTGGCCACATCACGCTCAATCGTCCTGCCGCGTTGAATGCGTTAACGCATTCCATGATCAAAACATTGCACGCGCAATTACGCGATTGGGAGCGCGATAAAAATATTTTCGCTGTCGTCATGCGCGGCGCTGGCGAGAAAGCTTTTTGCGCGGGCGGCGACGTTCGCGCGGTGTACGACAGCGTCACCAGCGGCGGTGACTTGCACGAAAACTTTTTCATCGATGAATACGAGTTTGATTATTATCTGCACAAATACCGCAAACCCGTCGTCGTGTTGATGGACGGCATCGTCATGGGCGGTGGTGTGGGCTTGGCGATGGCAGCGCAACTGCGCGCGGTCGGCGACAAAACCAGATTCGCCATGCCGGAAACCAATATCGGTTTCTTCCCTGATGTCGGCGCGACGTATTTCCTCTCGAGACTGCTTGGATCTTTGGGCGAATACCTCGGCATCACCGGTGCACAACTCAATGCGGCAGATTGCTTGTATGCCGGTATTGGCGACGTGTATCTCACCGCCGAGCAATGGAAAACCCTCGACGTTCAACTCGACAATATCGAATGGGGCGACGACAAACGCTGGACGCTGGTGCGCGCGATCAAAATGATCGGCGTAAGCACATTGCCGGATGTACCTCTGGCAAAACTGCACGATGCCATCAACGAACATTTTTCCAAACCCACGCTGCAAGCCATCGCCGAAGCGCTGAAACAAGAAACCGGAGCAGAATATAAAGACTGGGCAACGGCCACATTAGCCACCATGCAAAAACGCTCCCCAACCATGATGGCCGTCACGCTGGAACAAATCCGTAGAGGCCGCAACATCGACGACCTCGCCGACGCCTTCCGCCTGGAACTCGCCATGCTGCAAGCCTGCTTCGCACAAAAAGATTTTCAAGAGGGTGCCCGCGCATTGATAGTCGATAAAGACAAAGCGCCGAAATGGAATCCGCCGACTATCGAGCAAGTGAATCCAGAAAGCGTGAAGAAGTTTTTTGCGCCTGCCTGGCATCCGGATGAACATCCGTTGGCGATGCTGGGAAAATAAAATGTAGGACAGGTACAGCCCGCCGAATAAAGTCGGCTGGTTGCACCCGCCCTCGCTCTAATCTTAATTGGGAAATATATGCCAACCAAGACCAAAGCAATATTAAACCTTGCTGCAATTGCTATCCTTGTTGGAGCCGCGGCGTTCGTCTATCACGCGATCAATGTACTCGCCCAAGTGCATATAGATCGCCGTAAATCCGAATTGCAGTTTTTCAATCGATTGATCCATGATAACTGGGATGGCATACATAGCATAGCCGACGAGAAAAAAACGATCCTTCTTGCAAACCTCAATCCGGCTTATGCGGGCTCTGATATTGATGAATTTCGAGTGCTGCAGCTAATGTTCGCATTACTTTTCTTTGGTGTGACTATCGTCGACCGACTGGTTGCACTATACAAATTGTGGAGAGCATCTCACAATCAAAGCGTTTCCCCATGAAAAATAAAAGGCGAACAAACCGAAAACCTACAATATTGGATGATCTGTGGGTACGTTACGCTTTGCCCGCCATACTGTAAATCCCCCCTACCCCCCCTTTTTCAAAGGGGGGAATAACTAGGTTGCCTCATAAACTTCCCCCTTTGTAAAAGGGGGATTGAGGGGGATTTAGATTTAGACGTAAACGTAAACCTCAACCAAACATCGCCTCGTCCAAAGCCAACACACTTCCCGCACCGCTAGTCACTTCCATCTTGAGCGCCTGCGCTCTTGGCAAAATATGCTCGGCATAAAAACGCGCGGTGGCGATTTTGGCTTTGTAGAAGTCTGCGTCACCACTCCCCGCTTTTAATTTATTCGCAGACAACAGCGCTGCCGCGCCCATTTGCCAGCCACCGGCTACTGTGCCGAATTGCATCAGGTAAGGCACGGACACGGCGAATGGTTCTTGTGGGTTGCGGGTAAAGGATTCCATTATCGACATGGTGGCTGCGCCTAAGCCTTCGATGGATTTGCCCAAGTTTGCGGCGATGGCTTTGCAATCGGCGTTGTCGCTTGCGCCTAATGCGACTGTGGTTTTTTGCATATCTTCAATCAACGCGCGCATGCTTGCTCCCGCGTCGCGACCTAGCTTGCGGCCGATTAAATCGTTGGCTTGTATCGCCGTGGTGCCTTCGTAAATGGTGGTGATGCGCGCGTCGCGGTAGTGCTGCGCCGCGCCGGTTTCTTCGATGAAGCCCATGCCGCCGTGGATTTGCACGCCGGTCGAGGCGATTTCCTGCCCGGTTTCGGTGCTCCAGCCTTTTACTATCGGAATCAATAATTCCGCACGTAGTTGTTCGCGTTTTTTAGTTTCAGCATCCGGATGACGATGACCGTTATCGAGGCAGGCTGCGGCGTAATATGCGACCGCGCGCATGGCTTCGACTTGCGATTTCATGGTCAGCAACATACGCCGCACATCTGGATGTTTGATGATGGCGACTCTGCCACCGCCTTTTTTTCCCGTTTCGTTGCCTTGTATGCGATCTTTTGCGTAAGCCAATGCGCCCTGATACGCGCGCTCGCCGATGGCGACGCCTTCGAGACCGACATTAAAGCGCGCGAGGTTCATCATGATGAACATGTATTCAAGACCGCGGTTTTCTTCGCCGATCAAATAACCAACCGCACCGCCTTTGTCGCCGTAGGCCAACATTGCCGTCGGGCTACCGTGGATGCCGAGCTTGTGTTCAATGGAAACGCAGCGCACGTCGTTGCGTTTGCCGAGGGTACCGTCATCATTCACCATAAATTTCGGCACGATAAACAGTGAAATGCCTTTCACTCCTTCCGGTGCAGTCGGCGTACGCGCGAGCACCAGATGGATAATGTTCTCGGTATAATCCTGCTCGCCATAGGTAATAAAAATTTTCTGGCCGGTGATGAGATAATGATCGCGTTGCGGTGCAGCCTTGGTGCGTATGGCGGCGAGATCGGTACCGGCTTGCGGCTCGGTGAGATTCATGGTGCCGGTCCATTTGCCCGACACCATGTTGTGCAAATAAGTTTGTTTTTGTTTGTCACTGCCGACCAGGTGTATCGCCTCATAGGCGCCCAGCGTGAGCATGGGGCAAAGCGAGAACGCCATGTTGGACGCGGCAATCATTTCATCCACCGGCGTCGCCACCAGATTGGGCAGTCCCTGTCCGCCATAAGCCGGATCGGATTTCAGCGCGCCCCAACCGTTCTCTGTATATTTGAGATACGCATCCTTGAAACCTTTGGGCGTCGTAACGTTACCATCTTTCCAAACTGCGCCTTCGGTATCGCCACTCCAGTTCAGCGGCGCCAACACATCACGCGAAAATTTTGCCGCTTCATCGAGAATCGCGTCGACCACATCCACTGTCACTTCTTCGCAGCCGGGTAGTTTGGCGACACGATCGAGGCCAATGAGTTCGTGCAGGACGAATTGCATGTCTTTGATGGGAGCGTTATAAGGTGCGGCCATGATGTGTTCCTTTAAGGTTTAAGCTGCGCTTCGCGCGAATATTTTTCGGCGGGTGTGACCCGCCCTGCTTCACAACGCAGCAGTGAGTTCAGGCACTGCAGTAAACAAATCCGCTACCAAACCATAATCTGCCACTTGGAAAATCGGCGCTTCGGCGTCTTTGTTGATAGCGACGATGACTTTGCTGTCTTTCATACCGGCGAGATGTTGAATTGCACCGGAGATGCCGACGGCAATATACAATTCCGGCGCGACGATTTTGCCGGTTTGGCCGACTTGGTAATCGTTGGGCACGTAGCCGGAATCGACTGCCGCGCGCGATGCGCCGACTGCGGCGTTGAGCTTGTCTGCCAGGGCTTCGAGTAATTTGAAATTTTCGCCGTTCTGCATGCCGCGTCCGCCGGAGACGATGACTCTGGCTGACGTCAGTTCGGGTCGGCTGGATTTAGTGAGTTCCTGGGCGATGAGTTGCGTCGGGCCAGCATCACCTACTGCCGCGACAGTTTCTATCGCGGCGTTGCCGCCCTCTTTCGCGACTGCGTCGAAGCCGGTACTGCGCACGGTGATGACTTTGATCGCGTCGCTAGATTGCACGGTGGCGAATGCGTTACCGGCGTAAATAGGACGCACAAACGTGTCGGGCGATTCAACTGAAATGATTTCGGAAATTTGCGCGACATCCAAAGTGGCGGCAACGCGTGGCATAAAGTTTTTACCGAAGGCGGTGGCGGGCGCGAATAGGTGCGAATAACTTTTTGCGATTGACACTACGAGTGCGGTGAGATTTTCCGGTAAGCCGTTGGCATACGCAGGCGCCTCGGCGTGCAGGACTTTATTCACGCCCGCCACTTTGCTTGCCGCTTGCGCCGCGCCGCCCGATGCGTTGCCTGCGATTAACACATGCACATCCGCGCCGATTTTTTTCGCGGCGCTGATCGTGTGCAGCGTGCTTTCTTTCAGTCCATTGTTATCGTGTTCTGCGATCACTAATATTGCCATGATTATTCTCTATGTAGTATTATATAAGCATATGATTATATTGAATATTTTATATACTCTTGGATTCGTTTTTCAGCTTGCTGATCAGCGTTGCCACATCCGGCACCATCACCCCGCCTTTACGTTTTGGCGGCTCGCTGACTTTCAGAGTTTTCAACCGTGGCGTGATGTCGACGCCTAAATCTTCCGGCTTGAAAGTGTCGAGCTGTTTTTTCTTCGCCTTCATGATGTTCGGCAAGGTCGCGTAGCGCGGCGTGTTCAGGCGCAGGTCGGCGGTGATCACGACGGGCAGCGACATCGCGACTGTTTCGAGGCCGCCGTCAATTTCGCGCGTCACTTGCGCTTTACCGTCTGCGATGGTGACTTTGGAAGCGAACGTCGCTTGCGGCCAGTTCATCAGCGCGGCGAACATTTGCCCGGTTTGGTTGGCGTCGTCGTCGATGGCTTGCTTGCCGAGGATAACTATTTGCGGCGATTCTTTTTGCGCGATGGCTTTGAGACATTTCGCCACGGCGAGTGGCTGCAATTCCGTTTCGGTCTCGACCAGAATCGCGCGGTCGGCGCCCATCGCCAACGCGGTGCGCAAAGTTTCCTGACAAGCGGCAACGCCCATCGACACGGCGATGACTTCGGTCACGACGCCGGCCTCCCTTAACTTGATAGCTTCTTCGAGGGCGATTTCATCAAAAGGATTCATAGCCATTTTGACGTTGGCGAGCTCGACGCCGGATTGATCGGCTTTGACGCGGACTTTGACGTTGTAATCGACGACGCGCTTTACCGCTACCAGTGCTTTCATAAAAACCTCAATGGAATCAACAGATGAGAATTAGACTAACAATACCATTTTACAGGAGATTGCGACCGGCAGAAACGCCAACGGCACAGTGTATGAAACCGTGCAGTTAGATTCAAAATTGGCAAAAACTTAAAACGATTTTTTGAACAGGGCTTGAAGTTCGCCGACTATGCCACGACGGAACGCCAACACGCAGATAACAAAAATGCTTCCGGTAATCACCGTGACCCACGAACCGAAGCCAGCGAGATAGTTTTGCAGCGTGACAATCACAAACGCACCCACCACCGGCCCGAGCACAGTGCCGAGGCCACCGAGCAACGTCATCAATACCACTTCGCCCGACGCATGCCAATGTACGTCGGTGAGTGACGCGAGTTGCATGACCATGGTTTTAGTCGAGCCTGCCAGACCCGCAAGCCCTGCGGAAAGCACAAAGGCGAGCAACTTATATTTATCCACGTCATAGCCCAATGAAATCGCGCGCGGTTCGTTTTCGCGTATTGATTTCAACACCTGGCCGAACGGGGAATGAATGGTGCGATAAATCAGCCAGAAGGCGAAAACGAAAATCGCCAGCACGAAGTAATACATGTTCAAATCGTTGGAGAGATCAATCATGCCGAATAATTTTCCGCGCGGCACGCCTTGCAAGCCGTCTTCTGCGCCAGTGAACTTGGCTTGCACGCAGAGGAAATAAATCATTTGCGACAACGCCAGCGTGGTCATGGCGAAATAAATTCCCTGACGGCGAATTGCGATGCTGCCGACAATATAACCCAGAACAGCCGCTGCTAAAGTTCCCGCGAGAATGCCCAACTCAGGCGGCCAACCGAGTGCTTTGACGACATGACCAGTGACATATCCAGCCGAGCCGAGGAACATGGCGTGACCGAAGGACAGCAAGCCGGTGTAACCCAAAAGTAAATTAAATGCGCAGGCGAAAATGGCGAAGCACAAGGCCTTCATCAAAAATACTGGATACAAACCGAGCATGGGAGCGACTGCCGCGAGCGCGAGCAATACTATAAATAGAATAATTTGTCGGCTCATTTTTCTTTTCCGAACAGACCAGCCGGGCGCAAAATCAACACAATCGCCATAATGACAAACACCGCGACGGTTGACGCTTCGGGATAAAACACTTTGGTCATGCCTTCAACCAAACCGAGTAACAGCCCAGTGATAATCGCGCCGAGGATCGAACCCATACCGCCGATCACCACTACTGCGAACACGACAATAATCAAATTGGAACCCATCAGCGGACTGACTTGCGTAATCGGCGCAGCGAGCACGCCGGCAAACGCGGCGAGCGCGACGCCGAAACCATAAGTGAGGGTGATCATCAGCGGCACGTTGATGCCGAAGGCTTGCACCAGACGTGGATTCTCCGTGCCTGCGCGCAAATATGCACCGAGCTTAGTGCGCTCGATGACAAACCATGTCGCGAAGCACACGACTAACGAGGCAACGACTACCCAGCCGCGATAAATCGGCAGAAACATAAAACCTAAATTGACACCCCCAGCGAGTGAGGGCGGCGTGGAATAAGGTAACCCAGATACACCGTATTGGTTTTGAAATAAACCTTCGAGAATCAGCGCAAGGCCGAAGGTCAGCAACAGACCGTATAAATGATCGAGCTTATATAACCACTGTAACATGGTGCGCTCGATGACCATGCCGATGATGCCGATCACAATCGGCATCACCAGCAACGCGACCCAGTAATTAATGCCGAGATAAGTGAGACCCATCCACGCACCAACTGCGCCCATCATGTACAGCGCGCCATGCGTGAAATTAATAATATTGAGCAAACCGAAAATCACCGCGAGTCCGAGACTCAGCAGTGCGTAGTACGAGCCGTTCACCAAACCGAGTAACAGTTGGCTCATCATCGCTTGAATCGGTACGCCGAAAATTTGCGTCATTAGCTTTTTATATAACTATTTAATTAAATTAAATAATTCGCCGCCCTTGCGAGCGACGAATTATTCCGATCACCGATTACTAAAGCTTACTTCTTGATCAAAGGACAAGTGCTATTCGCCAACGAACGATAGGCTTCGTTGCCCGGAATCGTCGCTTTCACCTTGTAATAATCCCAGGGCTTTTTCGACTCAGCCGGTGTTTTCACCTGAACCAAATACATGTCATGCACCATGCGGCCGTCTTCGCGGATTTTGCCGCCTTTGGCGAAGAAGTCGTTGACGGGCATTTCGCGCATTTTTTTCATCACCGCATCCGAGTCATCAGTGCCGGCGGCTTCGACTGCCTTGAGGTAATGTATGGTGGAAGAATAGTCGCCTGCCTGCACCATTGACGGCATCTTACCCGTGCGCTTGAAAAACTTGTCCGACCACTTGCGTGTTTCGTCGTTCAGGTCCCAGTAGAAACCTTCCGTCGCATACAACCCCTGGGTGGCTTCGAGGCCCAGCGCATGAATGTCGGTGATAAACACCAATAATCCGGCCAGTTGTTGCTTGCCCGATTTCAGAATGCCGAATTCGTTGGCAGCCTTGATCGAGTTGATGGTGTCGCCGCCGGCGTTAGCCAGGCCGATGATCTTGGCGCCGGAAGATTGCGCCTGCAGCAGGAAGGAAGAGAAGTCGGATGCGTTTAGCGGATGACGCACGCCGCCGAGTACTTTTCCGCCGTTGGTCTTTACGACTTCAGACACGTCTTTTTCAAGCGAGTGACCGAACGCGTAGTCGGCGGTGAGGAAGAACCAGCTGTCGCCGCCGTCCTTGACCACAGCTTTGCCTGTGCCGTTAGCCAGCGCGATGGTGTCGTAGGTGTAATGCACAGAGTAAGGCGTGCAATCTTCATTGCTGATCCGTGAGCTGGCCGCGCCGTTCACGATGGCAATTTTTTTCTTTTCGGCCGCTACTTTAACTGCTGCCAAAGCGGTGGATGATGCGACGTTGTCGGTAATCATGTCCACTTTTTGTGTGTCGAACCATTCGCGTGATTTGCTCGAAGCGATGTCGGCTTTGTTCTGGTGATCGGCAGAGACTACTTCAATCGGCATGCCTAATACTTTTCCGCCGAAATCTTCTACTGCCATTTTCACCGCTTCAACCGCACCCTTGCCGGAAATATCGGCATAAAGGCTGGCCATATCGGTCAACACGCCGATTTTCACTACGCCGTCGGACACTTTCGCGTTCTGAGCAAAAGCGGAACCGGCTGTGACTGCCAATGCCGCGCCAACCAACACATTCAATAATTTACGTTTCATACTTACTTCCTCCAAGAAAATAACAACTACACCCCTAAATACCCGTGCAATGTATCCATCTTTGCTTCGAGTTCGTCTTTGCGGATCATCTCCGCGATTCTGCCATGTTCCATCACGTAGTGCCGATCTGCGAGTGGTGCTGCAAAGCGGAAATTCTGCTCCACCAGTATGATGGTATACCCTTTTTCCTTGAGCATTTTGATAACGCGCCCTATTGACTGCACGATGACAGGCGCGAGGCCTTCGGTGATTTCGTCGAGCAAAAGTAACTTTGCACCGGTACGCAGTATGCGCGCCATAGCCAACATTTGCTGCTCACCGCCTGAGAGACGCATGCCGGGGCTGTTGCGGCGTTCTTTCAAATTGGGAAACATGTCGTAGATTTCTTCTACAGACATACCGCCACTCGCCACTGCGGGTGGCAACATCAAGTTTTCTTCGCAGCTCAGGCTGGAAAAAATGCCGCGCTCTTCCGGGCAATAACCGATACCGAGGTGGGCGATTTTGTGCGTTGGGAGTTTCGAGGTTTCTGTGCCATTCACCATCACCGAGCCAGTACGCCGACCAACGAGACCGAGGATGGATTTCAATGTTGTGGTACGTCCCGCCCCGTTGCGACCGAGCAGGGTCACGAGTTCGCCCCGATTTACGCTGAAGTCGACGCCGTGCAGAATATGCGACTCGCCATAAAATGCATGTAAGTCGCTGACGCGCAGATATTCGGTGGCTTCAGGCATGGGCCGTCCCCACGTAAGCTTCGAGCACTTGCGGATTGTTGGATACTTCTTCGTACGTGCCTTCGGCCAGCACGGCGCCGCGCTGCAACACTGTGATGGTGTCAGACAGATGCGCCACTACCGAGAGATTGTGTTCCACCATGAGGATGGTGCGCCCCGCCGACACGCGCTTGATCAGGTCGGTCACGCGGCCGATGTCCTCGTGGCCCATGCCTTGCGTCGGCTCGTCGAGCAGCATCATTTCCGGGTCCAATGCCAGGGTGGTCGCAATTTCCAATGCGCGTTTTCGCCCGTACGGCAAATCGACCGTTTGAGTGTCGGCGAAAGCGCCGAGATCGACCGACTCAAGCAACTCCATCGCACGGCCATTCAACTGGTCGAGGGATTTTTCCGATTTCCAGAAATGAAACGAGGTGCCAAGTTTGCGTTGCAAACCGACGCGCACATTTTCGAGAACGGTCATATGCGGAAACACGGCGGAAATCTGGAATGAGCGAATCAAACCACGGCGCGCGATTTGCGGCGGCTTTTCTGTGGTGATATCGACACCGTTGTAAAAAATTTTGCCCCGCGTCGGCGCTAGGAATTTAGTCAGCAGGTTAAAGCAGGTCGTCTTGCCGGCGCCATTTGGGCCGATCAGCGCGTGTATACTGCCGCGCTTCACTTTGAGACTGACGTTATCAACGGCGGTAAAGCCTTTGAAGTCCTTGTTTAGGTCCTGTGTTTCGAGAATTACGTCGCTCATCATGCCATTTTCGCTATTGATTATTTGTTGCCTGTAAGGGACTTGTAAATTATTTCTGGCAGGGATTGCCACAACACCTGCTCGGAAAAGCCATGCTACACAAGCCATCCAGCGCAAGCAAGACTTCCTTCTTGATAAGCGAGCTATTGCGACGCATCAGCACTTCGCGCACACTGCTTGCCTGTTCACTTTGGATCAGCGGCGTAGTTCATTTTTCATAACTATTTGATTATATTTACATTTTTAATATGCAAGAATTACAGGATTATTATCTGGAAGACTTGAAAATAGGCATGAGCGGCTTCTATGCCCAAACCAGACCAGAGGCCGACTACGGCGAAGCAACCTGCCTCGTCGATCGACATATTAACCTGCTGGCTGACGCTAGGCTCCTTGATGCCGTAACGCATTAATTTAAACGCAGGGAATTAAAAAATGAATGCACTCAGCTCTCATACCTCAAACGAAATAGTTTTATTGCGCAATGATCAGGCTGGCGTCGCCACGCTCACTCTCAACCGGCCAAAGCAATATAACGCGCTGTCTGATGCCTTGCTTGATGCGCTGTCGCGCGAACTGAATCAAATCGCCGACGATAATAGTATTCGGGTTGTCGTGATTGCCGGCGCCGGAAAAGCCTTTTGCGCCGGCCATGATCTGAAAGAAATGCGCGCCAAGTACGACCTCACCTCTTCCGAAGCACTATTCAGAAAATGCAGCGACTTGATGATCAACATCACCAGACTGCCGCAGCCGGCGATCGCTAAAGTGCATGGCATGGCCACCGCGGCGGGTTGCCAATTGGTGGCGCAATGCGATCTGGCTGTGTGCAGCGACAATGCGACCTTTGCCACCAGTGGTGTCAACCTTGGCCTGTTCTGCTCGACTCCCGGCGTTGCGCTCGCGCGCAACCTGCCGCGCAAACAGGCGCTGGAAATGTTATTAACCGGTGACTTTATCGACGCGCAAACGGCATTGCAACGTGGCTTGGTGAATCGTGTTACTCCACTTGAAACGCTTGATCAAGTAGTGGGTGAAGTCACCCGCTCGATTATGGCCAAACCTGCTAACGTCATAGCGCTAGGTAAAAAATTATTTTATGAACAAATGGAAACCGGATTGCAACAAGCTTACGAAAAAGCTAGCATGACCATGGCCTGCAACTTCATGTTAGCCGAAGCGGCGGAAGGCGTAGATGCCTTTATGCAAAAACGCAAACCTGAGTGGGAATGACTTAATTGCAATACAGGGAATTTTTTTAATTTTTGAGGAGGAATAACGATGAAACGATCAATGAAAATTGTAAACAGCTTATTTGCCGCTTCGCTTTTATTTTTAGGCGAAACCGGCGCGGCTCAACTGACGGACAAAAAAGCGCTCAATCTCGACGTGGCCAAGCAGATAGCTGCTGCAGCCGAAGTTGAAGCCAGGGCGAATAAATGGAATGTAGTCATCGCCATCATCGACGACGGCGGTAACCTGATTTACCTGCAGAAAATGGATGAAACCCAGAACGGCAGCATCGAAACAGCCATCCGCAAAGGCCAAAGCGCGATTAACTTCAAGCGCCCCACGAAAGCTTTTGAAGATGCAGTCGCGGGCGGACGCAACGTGGTAATGACTTTGCCCGGTGCATTACCAGTAGAGGGTGGCTTGCCCATCGTAGTTGACGGCAGGCCGATTGGTGCGATCGGCGTCAGCGGCGTCACTTCGCAGCAGGACGGACAAATCGGCAAGGCTGGAGTTGATGCGTTACCGAAAATTTTAGGAAAATAACTAATCAGGTGGGGCGCAATTCAGTTGTGCCCTTCAAGCGGCCAATAAAAAATCCTTAACCGTTTTAATCTGAGCATCATCCATCAACATCGGTGCATGACCGGTGTTGGCGATCTCCACAGAATGCACATTCGCCCTGCCCTGTTTCATTTTTTCCACGGTGTCAGGCAAGAGTAAATCCGAATTCACGCCGCGCGTAATGAGCACCGGACAAGTCACATTATTCCAGATCGACCACAGCGATACATCGTTCTGTGGCAATTTGAATGGCAAGCTGATGCCGGGATCGTAATTGAAATGGATTTTTCCGTCGGCTTTTTTCAGCGCCATGTGTTCCGCTAAGTGCCGCCACTGCGCATCAGTCAGCGGGCCGAATGGCGCACTGATCACGCGCATGGTTTGTTCCAGCGCTTCCACGCTATCAAAAGCAGGATCAGCGCCGACATAAGCGCCGATGCGTTCCAGCGAAGCTTTGGGAATGAACGCACCGACGTCATTCAACACTAGGCGTTTGATGGGCGATTTGGGTTGCGACGCGATGAACATGCCGATCAAGCCGCCCATCGAGGTGCCGACCCAGTTCACGCTATCAACATTCAGCCGCGCAATCAACGCCGCCATGGTTGAGGCGTAAAGGGGGAAACCGTAATCTTCTTTATGCTCCAGCCATTCGCTCTGCCCGCGACCGGGAACATCGGGACAAATTACGCGAAAATCTTTTTCCAATCCGCAAGCGAGAAAATCGAAGTCACGCCCATTGCGCGTAGTGCCGTGAACGCAAATCACCACATCGGGATTTTTTTCGTCGCCCCACTCCGTGTAGGCGACGCGGTGAAAACCGTGCGGTCCGAGGGCGGAAAAATATTTCGACTGCAAGGCAATCAGCCTTGATGAACGTCAAGTAATTCCACTTCAAACACTAAGGTCGCATTCGGTGGAATCACACGGCCTGCGCCCTGTACACCATAACCGAGCCGCGGCGGAATGGTCAGCTTGCGCACGCCGCCGACTTTCATGCCTTGCACGCCTTCGTCCCAACCTTCAATCACGCGGCCCGCGCCGAGTTTGAACGGGAACGGATCGTTGCGATCTTTGCTTGAATCGAACTTGGTGCCGTCTGTCAGCCATCCGGTGTAATGTACGGAAGCGATCTGCCCAGCCTGGGCTTCTGCGCCCTCACCGACTTTGGTGTCTTCAATTTGCAGGCCGCTGGCAGTGGTGATGGTTGTCATTATAACTCCTTGATTATATTAAATAATTAAGCGGGCTGTTATTCGGCATAACAGCCCGCTTTCTGGGTAATAGCATACCGCAAAGGTTGTTTTATTGCGCCTTGCTAAACACCATTATTTTCCCATTGTAATCAACCACGATGACATCTTTCGGGCCAAAGCGACCGTCGAGTATTTCTTTCGCCAGCGGGTTTTCGATCTGCGATTGTATCGCGCGCTTCAATGGACGCGCGCCGTAAATCGGATCGAATCCGGCTTGTGCGATTTCTGCCAGCGCTGCGTCGGTCACCTGCAGTTTCATTTCCATTTGCGCCAGACGTTTGCTTAAGGATTGCATTTGAATCGCGGCGATGGATTTGATATTTTTTTCGTCCAGCGCGTGGAACACGACGACTTCGTCGATGCGGTTGATGAACTCGGGACGGAAATGGGTTTTCACTTCTCCCATCACGGCGAGTTTGATCACCTGATAATCGTCGCCGGCCATTTGCTGAATCATGTGCGAGCCGAGGTTCGAGGTCATGACGATGACGGTATTTTTGAAATCCACCGTGCGGCCTTGTCCATCCGTCATTCGGCCGTCGTCGAGAACTTGTAACAGCACGTTGAACACATCGGGATGCGCTTTTTCCACTTCGTCGAGCAGTATCACCGAGTAAGGTTTTCGCCGCACGGCTTCGGTGAGATAACCGCCCTCCTCGTAACCGACGTAACCGGGCGGCGCGCCGATCAAGCGTGCGACCGAATGTTTCTCCATGAATTCGCTCATGTCGATGCGGATAAGATGATCTTCCGAATCGAACAGAAAATTCGCCAGAGTTTTGCACAACTCGGTCTTACCCACGCCCGTTGGTCCGAGAAATAAGAACGAACCATAAGGCCGATTCGGATCAGCAAGACCGGAACGCGAACGGCGGATTGCGTCGCTCACCAGGCGCACGGCTTCGTCCTGTCCGACCACACGTTCATGCAATTTCTTTTCCATGTGCAAGAGTTTGTCGCGCTCGCCTTGCATCATTTTTGACACTGGAATACCCGTCGCGCGCGACACGACTTCGGCGATTTCTTCCGCGCCGACTTGGGTGCGCAGCAAGCGCGGTTTGTCCGATTTTGCCGGCGCTTTGTCGGCCTGTTTCAGTTGCGCTTCGAGTTGCGGCAATTTGCCGTATTGCAACTCAGACACTTTTTGCCAATCGCCCTTGCGCGTGGCGGCGTCCATTTCGAGTTTAATTTTTTCCAACTCTTCTTTCACATGTTGCGAGCCTTGTACCTGCGCCTTTTCTGCTTTCCACACTTCTTCCATGTCGGCGTATTCGCGTTCGAGTTTTTCAATTTCGCTTTCGATCAAGTCAAAGCGTTTTTTCGACGCTTCGTCTTTTTCTTTTTTCACCGCCTCGCGTTCTATTTTCAATTGAATCAAGCGGCGGTCGAGTTTGTCCATCACTTCCGGCTTGGAATCAATTTCCATTTTGATCCGCGACGCGGCTTCGTCGATGAGATCAATCGCCTTGTCAGGTAAAAACCTGTCGGTGATATAACGATGCGACAACTCCGCCGCCGCAACGATGGCCGGGTCGGTGATATCGACGCCGTGATGTACTTCGTATTTTTCCTGCAAGCCGCGCAGGATGGCGATGGTGCTTTCCACGCTCGGTTCATCGACCAACACTTTCTGGAAGCGGCGTTCCAGCGCGGCATCTTTTTCGATGTATTTACGATATTCATCCAGGGTCGTCGCGCCGACGCAATGCAATTCGCCGCGCGCGAGCGCAGGCTTGAGCATATTGCCCGCATCGATCGCGCCTTCGGCCTTGCCCGCACCCACCATGGTGTGTAATTCATCAATAAAAACAATGGTTTGTCCTTCATCCTGCGAAAGCTCTTTTAGCACGGATTTCAGGCGCTCTTCGAACTCGCCGCGATATTTCGCGCCGGCCAATAGCATCGCCATGTCGAGCGACAGCACGCGCTTGCCTTTGAGGGTTTCTGGCACTTCATCATTGACAATGCGTTGCGCGAGGCCTTCGACGATGGCGGTTTTGCCGACGCCGGGTTCGCCGATGAGCACCGGATTATTTTTGGTGCGGCGCCCGAGAATTTGCACCACCCGGCGGATTTCATCGTCGCGGCCGATGACAGGATCGAGCTTACCTATACGCGCCCGCTCGGTGACATCGATGGTGTATTTTTTCAGCGCTTCGCGGCTGCCTTCGGCTTGTTGGTCCTGCACGTTTTCGCCGCCGCGCACGGCGCTGATGGCCTGCTCAAGGTGTTCGCGCGATCCTCCGTGTTGTTTGAGCAATTTGCCGACTTCGCCCTTGTCCTGCGCGAGGGCGAGCAAAAACATTTCCGACGCGATAAATTGGTCGCCTCGTTTTTGCGCCTCCTTGTCGGTGACATTCAACAAGGATTGCAGATCGCGTGAAATGGAAACTTCGCCGCCGTGGCCTTCGACTTTCGGCAAGCGCGTGATCGATTGAGTCAGCGCAGTTTTGAATGCGGCGACGTTGACTCCCGCGTGCGCGAGCAATGACGACGTGCCGCCATCAAGCTGGCTTAACAACGCCAAAGTTAAATGCTGCGGTTCGATGAATTGGTTATCGGCACCGACCGCAATGCTTTGCGCATCGGCGAGAGCTTCCTGAAACTTGGTGGTAAGTTTGTCCAAACGCATAATAATTCTTTCCTGAAATAATGGCTTACCTGATATATTAGGCGCGGCGTCAATATTTCAAGACCCAGATTCGATTCAACGCACCTTTAATAAAGCATGCTCAATTTCCAGCAACGTCTTTTGATATAGATCAAGGTTAGCCCCACCCAAAGGAACCGCTTTTTTAACCGCGTATTGCGCTTCGTGATAGCGCCCTTGATCGGCCAAAGTTTGCGCCAGATTATTCCACGCATCGCCAGAATCCGGATGGTAGGCAATGGCGCGGCGGAAAAAAATTTCCGCTTGAGGCAAATCTTTTTGCGCATAGGCCGTATTGCCCATGCCCATCAACGCCACCAGATCCGTCGGCGATTTTTCCAGTACGGCGGCATAAACTTGTTGTGCAGTGCTTTTATTTTCTGCTTTTTCGAGTGTAACCGCTGCAGCCAAAACAACTGATTTGTCTGCAGTGGCGGACAATTTCCCCGGCGGCAAAGCCAACATAGCCCAGCGTCCGCTACGCGCCCAGGTGTGCTCAAAAGTTGTCATCGGCAATACTTGTCTTTTTTCCAAACCGGAGCGCAGAATAATTTCAGAGCGAGGAATGTCGTAACCGACCGCCACCGCGTAATGCCATTTGGGATACCAGTTGAACGCAAGATTCTGCAGCACCAACACCGGATTACCTGCGGCAATTTCTTTCAGCAAGGCGGCCAACTCGGGCGTTAACTCGAATGCCGCCGCCCCGCTGCGCCGAGCAGCCGCCAGCATTTCCACCTGTAGACTGCCGTGCCGTTCGGGGACATAGACCTGACTGATCAGTACGTCAGGCTGGACAGGAAAACCTGCGGCATTCAGCACCGTGGCCAGTGCCGCAGGTCCACACAGATACGCCTCCTGCGGGAAGAACGGCACGTCTGCTAACTCTATATTTTGCGGCAGGCCCGCCGGCGGGGTCTGCGCAAGCTGACGCGACTGCGGGGCAGCACAACCGCAGACAAGCCCTGCCAACAAAAAAAAGCCCGCATGACGGCGGGCTATGCAGATTGGCATGACAGTCGACCTAACGAATCGATCTGGTAAAAGGAAATACTCGCGTCAGGCCCAAAATATCTGTAATAAGCAAAATGATAAATACCGCGAACACGACGCCCAGTATGCTGTCGCCGCCTGCAGGCATCTGGTCAATTTTGCCGGCGATCTGTTGAAGTTCGTTATCGGTCATGGCGTCAACGCGCAGTTTGGCGGACGGCGGATCGACGCCCAGCTTCTGCAATTCATTCGCAACTTCGCTACGGTTGAAAAATTCATTCACGCGATTGCGCAGCGCCGGAGATTCCTGCTGCGACAGTACCGTTTCGGTACCAATCATCGCCGCCTGGGTCTGGTGTACCGGCAGGCTCAAACTCAACAGACAGCAGGTCAACATCAGGCAGGTACCTTTCTTGAATTGATTCATGTTTATCTCCTCGTTGTTAAGATACGAGGCTATAAGATTATCGGCTGCAGCATGAACAGTCAACGGAAATATGTTCGGGCCGCATCAATGTGAGCAGTGAGAGCGATACGCGGCTGATTTCAGGTAGTATATTGCCTTCGTCATTATCGCTTTTCGAACATGCCTATCAACAAGCATTTATCTGCTGAAATCGAGCGCAATGTGGCCGTCGCCGTCGAGGAAGACTATGGTAGCGGCGACCTGACAGCAAGCCTGATACCCTCTGCAAAAACCGGCAGAGCCACGGTCATTACGCGAGAAGATGCGATCCTCTGCGGCGTGCCATGGTTTGAGCGCTGCTTTCGTACTTACGATCCGGCAGTCAGCATCAAATGGAATGCTAAAGACGGCGACCGGATCGCAGCCGATCAGACTTTGTGCGAAATAAGCGGCAATGCCAGGGCCTTGCTTTCGGCGGAACGCCCTGCGCTGAACTTCCTGCAAACCCTTTCCGCCACTGCCACAGCGACGCGCAAGTTTGTCGAAGCCGTCGCGGGTACGGCAGCGCAAATACTCGATACGCGCAAGACCCTGCCTGGCCTGCGCCTGGCGCAAAAATATGCGGTCAAATGCGGCGGCGGTGTCAATCACCGCATCGGTTTATTCGACGGGATTCTGATCAAGGAAAATCACATTATCGCTGCAGGCGGCATTGCCCCGGCTTTGATGCAGGCATTCGCCCATGCGCCGAAAAATGCTACGGCTCAAATTGAAGTGGAAAATCTCGAACAACTCGAACAGGCACTAGCCGCTGGCGTGAAACTGGTATTGCTGGATAATTTTTCCCTCTCTCTCATGCGCGAGGCAGTCAGGTTCACAGACGGGCGGGCAAAACTGGAAGCGTCAGGCGGGATTACCCTTTCCAATATCCGCAGCTATGCTGAGACAGGTGTCGACCGAATTTCCGTCGGGGCGATCACAAAAGACGTGAAGGCCGTGGATCTGTCCATGCGTTTTCGCATGAATTGAATTTTTTTGTCGAAACTTTTGCCGGCCAAAGCCGACAAACCACCTGATTCACTGTAAAGTCCCGCATCAACAAAAGGAACAACCATGCGCCATTCCCCTTTGAATTTAATTCTACTGATCTGTGTCGCTACACTTGCCGGCGGTTGCGTCAGTGTCAAGGGACCAACCAGTAAACTCGACCCGCTGGAATCGTATAACCGAACCATGTACAAAATCAACGATAGCGTGGACAAGGCCGTGCTCAAACCGGTATCGAGAACTTACGACAAAATCACGCCTTCGCCGCTTAAAACAGGTTTCAGAAATTTCTTTAGCAACATCGGTGAAATACCCGTGGTGTTCAATGACTTGCTGCAATTCCAATTCCAGCAGGCGGCTTACGATACCTGGCGTTTTATTATCAACTCGACACTGGGCCTGGGCGGCTTTCTTGACATCGCTTCGGATGCCGGGCTGGAAAAGCACGACGAAGATTTCGGCCAGACTTTAGGCACATGGGGCGTACCGTCGGGGCCGTATTTTGTCATTCCCATCCTCGGCCCCAGCACCATTCGCGATTCGGCCGGTCGCCTGGCTGACGCTCCTTTCAAACCCATAGGTTACGTTACGCCGGATTCCGCAAAATACGGTCTCTACGTTGCGGATGGCGTAGTCACGCGCGCTTCGCTTTTGGGTGCTTCAAATGTATTAGGCGAAGCGGCACTGGATCCCTATGTATTCGTTCGCGACGCGTACTTGCAGCGGCGGCTAAAGCAGGTTTACGATGGCAAAGTGCCGCAAGAAAAGTTGGATGAACTGGAAGAAGCAGAAGATCCGGCGGATACCAAGCCGGACGCCAAACCGGAACCTAAATCCGAACCAGCGACGGAGCCAAAACCTGAAACAACTAAGTGACAGGTTTTAGTTCACTGCCTTGCCGAAATGAAATGAAGGAATGAGGAAGCCTTCGCGGAAATAAAACTGGTGCGCCCGCTGGCGTTGCGTGCCTGAATCGAGCGCGATGGAGCCGCATTTTTCCGTCCGGGCTTTTTCCTGCATGAAATTCAATAGCGCGCGACCGATGCCTTTGGAGCGCAATGCCTCGTCTGTGACCATGTCGTCCACGTACAACTGGCGGTCGAAAGCAGTGTTATCAAGAATGCGATAAATCACTACCCCGCCGATTTTTCCTTCACTCTCCGCCACGATCATGCGCCCGCCGTTGGCAAACACACGAATCATTTTTTCCAGATAGTTTTCCGGTAACTGAGGGCGCAGTTGGCGATGTACGGCTTCTGCTTTCGCCAGGTGTTCGGGCAGCAGCAGCAGGCCTTCGTCGGAGGTCAATTCAAGAATATTCATATTTTCCCTTAATATTTTTATTCTTAATTATTCAATATAATCAATAAGTTACCTTATATATGAAATCATCGAAATTTGCAAGCAATAAGTTCACTGCGCGACGAATATTATTAAATATGCGCGATGATATATTGTTTGATTTGCTCCGCATCAGCCGCCATGGCATCAAACTTTCGTGGTAACTTTTCAATGTTTTTAAACGCTTCAGGGCGCGCTGGCTCAATGCCCAAGGCTTCTTGTATCGTCTCGGCAAACTTGGCCGGCAACGCGGTTTCAAGACAAATCAGTGGAATGTTTTTTTCTCGGTGTCCCATGCCGACTTTAATCCCATCGGCGGTATGAGGATCGATCACGACGCCGTATTTCTCCTTTACCCCGCGAATAATCGCGATACGATCCAAGTGCGAACTGGAACCGGAAACAAAACCATAATCGGCTATGCGCTTGAAAAACTCGCTACCCGAAAGATCAAACGAACCTTGCGTATCCACGCTATGCCACAAGCCGCGTACGGTTTTAGCATCACGACCCATCAGGTCAAAAACAAAACGCTCAAAATTGGACGCTTTGGAAATATCCATCGACGGGCTGCTGGTCTGTCGTGTCTCAGCAGCAGTGCGCGTGCGGTATATACCGGTGCGGAAAAATTCGTCCAGCACATTGTTTTCGTTGGTGGCCAGGATCAATTTACGGATCGGCAGGTTCATCATGCGCGCGATATGCCCGGCGCAGATATTGCCGAAATTACCTGATGGCACGGCAAAAGAGACTTGCTCGTTATTGTTTTTGGTCGCAGCGAAATAGCCTTTGAAATAATATACTACTTGCGCCGCCACCCTGGCCCAGTTGATGGAATTCACGGTACCGATTTTGTACTTGGCTTTGAATTCTGCATCAAGACTTACTGTTTTGACCATGCCCTGGCAATCGTCAAACACGCCGTCAACCGCGACGTTGAAAATATTTTTGTCCTGCAGCGAAAACATTTGCGCAGTTTGGAACGCGCTCATTTTATCTTTCGGCGACAGCATGAATACGCGCATCCCGCGCTTGCCGCGCATGGCGTATTCCGCCGAAGAGCCGGTATCGCCCGAGGTGGCCCCGAGGATATTCAACTCGGCATGGTTTTTCGCCAGCGTGTATTCAAACAGGTTGCCGAGCAACTGCATGGCGATATCCTTGAACGCCAGCGTCGGACCATTCGACAGCGCAAGAATATGCAAGCCCGGCGCGAGGGTTTTCAGCGGCGTAATTTCATCGGTATGTTCGCCGTTGCAGAATATTTCCGCTGTATAGGATTTCGCGATGATTTGCTTCAGGACATCGGCGGGAATATCGTCGGCGAATTTGCTGATGATTTGAAATGCCAACTCTGCATAAGGCAAACCGCGCCAGGCTTTGAGTTCCTGCTCGGAGACTTTCGGATAGCTTTCACATATTACCAGGCCGCCGTCGGGTGCAAGGCCGGCGAGAAGAACCTCGGTGAACGATTGCGGCGGCATGCCGCCGCGGGTAGAAACGTATTTCATATTCTAATTGCGCCCTAGTTCTTCAAGGCGAATACGCGTGACTTTTCCGCTGACTGTCGGCAGGGCTTCGATTTTCGCCAGGGCCGTATTGATATTTTTTTCCTGAGTGATGTGGGTCAGCAAAATAATATCAGTTTGTTTTTCGCCCTCGCCCGGTTCTTTCTGGATCATCGCATCGATGGAAATATTCAGGTCGGCGAGGATGCGGGTCAAGTCCGCCAGCACGCCGGGTTTGTCCTGCACGCGCATGCGCAGGTAATACGAAGTCTCGACTTCCTCCATCGGCAGAATCGGCGTATTGCTGAGTTGGTCGGGCTGGAACGCCAAATGCGGCACGCGATGTTCCGGGTCTGCCGTGTGCATGCGCGTGACATCGACCAGGTCGGCGACCACGGCAGAAGCCGTCGGCTCCGCGCCCGCGCCCGCACCGTAGTACAAGGTGGCGCCGACGGCGTCGCCCTTTACCAGTACGGCATTCATCACCCCCTCGACATTGGCAATCAGGCGTTTTTTCGGGATCAGTGTCGGATGCACGCGCAGCTCGATCCCGTTCGGCACGCGGCGCGTAATGGCCAGTAATTTGATGCGGTAGCCGAGTTGTTCGGCGTATTCGATATCTTGTTTAGTGAGCTTGGCAATCCCCTCGGTGTAAGCCTTGTCGAATTGCATCGGGATGCCGAAGGCAATGGCGGACATGATGGTCAGTTTGTGCGCGGCGTCGATGCCTTCGATGTCGAAAGTCGGATCGGCTTCGGCATAACCGAGTTTTTGCGCCTGCTTCAACACGGTGTCGAAAGCCAGTCCCTTGTCGCGCATTTCGGACAAAATAAAATTGCTGGTACCGTTGATAATGCCGGCGATCCATTCGATGCGGTTTGCCGTCAAACCTTCGCGCAAAGCTTTGATAATCGGCACGCCGCCGGCGACAGCGGCTTCGAATGCGACCATCACACCCTTCTTCTGCGCAGCGGCGAAAATTTCGTTGCCGTATTTGGCCATCAAGGCTTTATTGGCGGTGACTACGTGCTTGCCGTTTGCAATCGCTTGCAACACCAAATCTTTGGCGACGCCGGTGCCGCCGATTAACTCAACCACGATGTCGATATCTTTTTGCGCCACGACTTTGAATGCGTCGTCAATCACTTCAGCCGCGCCATTGACCAGCGCGCGGGCTTTGTCCACGTCTTTATCGGCGACAATTTTTATCACGATATCGCGCCCTGCGCGACGGATAATTTCCTGCCGGTTGCGTTGAAGCACGGTGAAGGTACCGCTGCCAACGGTGCCGCAACCAAGCAAGCCCACGTATATAGGTTTCATCATGACTATTTTATTTATTGATATTTTTAAGAGTGGCGTTGGGCGTACCCGGCAAGAAAATGCGCGATGCGCTGGATCGCGTCGGTAAGATCGTCTGAGTTGGGCAAGAACACTAAACGGAAATGATCGGCATGCGGCCAGTTGAAACCGCTGCCTTGGACTATGAGCACTTTTTCCTGCGTCAATAATTCGTAAGCGAATTGTTGGTCGTCATGGATAGGATACATTTTCGCATCCAATTTGGGAAACATATACAACGCGGCCTTGGGCTTCACGCATGTCACGCCGGGAATATCAGTGAGCAGTTTGTACGCAAGATCGCGTTGGCGCGTGAGCCTGCCATTCGGCGCGACGAGATCCTTGATGCTCTGGTAACCGCCCAGCGCGGTCTGGATCGCAAGCTGTCCGGGTGTGTTGGCGCACAAGCGCATCGAGGCGAGCATGGTCAAACCTTCAATGTAATCTTTGGCGTGTTTTTTTGCGCCGGACACCACCATCCAACCCGCGCGATACCCGCAGGCACGATAATTTTTCGACAGGCCGTTGAAGGTCACGAATAACACGTCATCCGCCAGCGAGGCGATGCTGGTGTGGGTGTTGCCGTCGTATAAAGTTTTGTCGTAAATCTCGTCGGCGAAAACCACCAGCCGGTTTAGCCGCGCGACTTCAACAATTTCGCGCAACACGGAGTCAGGATACAGCGCGCCAGTGGGATTGTTCGGGTTGATGATGACTATGGCTTTGGTACGAGGCGAAATTTTGCGTTTCATGTCGGCGATATCCGGCATCCAATCGGCCTGTTCATCGCACAGGTAATGCAGTGGTTTGCCGGACGACAAGGCGACAGCGGCGGTATAAAGCGGATAATCCGGCGCGGGAATCAGCACCTCGTCGCCATCGTTGAGCAGCGCGTTCATCGCCATCACTATCAGTTCCGACGCGCCGTTGCCGAGATAGACATCATCGACTGTCACGCCGGCGATATTTTTTTCCTGCGTGTAATGCACAATAGCTTTGCGCGGCGCAAACAGGCCTTTGGAATCCGTGTAGCCCGCACTGTGCGGCAAATTGCGGATCATGTCCTGCACGATTTCATCCGGCGGTTCAAGGCCAAAGGCGGCGATGTTGCCGATATTAAGCTTGATAATTTTCTGCCCTTCTTCTTCCATCTGCCGCGCTTTTTCCAGCACCGGCCCGCGGATGTCGTAACACACGCCGGCAAGCTTGGCCGATTTGAGCACGGTGTGCGCAGATACCGGTGGCGATTCGGCCTGGGGCAATTTAAGTACGCTCATGCAAATATCCTTACGTGGGAACATCATCGGCCAGCATTAGCCGTCGTAAAACGTGTACGATTGTAACCGACGCACCTTGCCACGGCAACGAATTGCCCTCTGAATGACCATGAAACTGCACCTCGCCACGACTACGGCGCACAACACCTTCACCGGTTACGGCGTAGGATTTGTGCTGGTTAACGGACGCAAACTCACAAAGTCGGCCATCATCACAGCCGAAACAATTATCGAGCCTTGGGCCGCTTCGGGTTTTGACGCGCTGACTGCCGAAGATTTTCAAAGTTTGCTGAAACTCTCAGCTGAGGTGATTTTGCTGGGCAGTGGCGCGACGTTTCGTTTTTTGCATCCGACCGCTACCCGTGTGTTTTCTGCAGCACATATAGGCGTGGAAATCATGGATACGCCCGCCGCTTGTCGCACCTATAACGTGCTATTGGCAGAGGGGCGCAAAGTCGTTGCAGCTATAGTCATAGAATAAAGTTAAGCGCAGAAATATAATTGTATCTTAAATACAACAGCTTCAATATGAGGCATTGTCATAATTATAAATAAAATCAATGAGTTATATTATATTGAACAAGTCTAACAGTACCTAAACCTGATATTGCACATGTTTTTCTTGGAGAATTAAGACTCATATCCCTATCATTAGCCGGTAGCCTTATTACTTGCGTCAACAACAATCCTCCAGGAGTCCAAATCATGCAAAAACTTTTCTCTCTTGCCTTAATAGCAACTACCGCCATGTTAGCGGGAACAGTGCAGGCCGACGAAGGCGGCGTAACCTTGAGCGGCCGTCTGGTCGTCGCGGGGGAATATGTGAAGGCCGGCGAGGCTACCAACGGCACTGCCAGCTCAAGCCAAAAACGCCTGTCGAACGACACGTCGTACATACGTTTTCGCGGAACCGAAAACCTGGGGGCCAGTGGCCTGAAGGCGCTGTGGCAAGTTGAATCCGGTATTCCCCAGGATGGTAGCGCGCCTACCGCTTGGGCCAGCCGCAACAGCGGCGTCGGCCTTGAAGGCCAATTCGGCACTCTCATCGCAGGCCAGTGGGACATGCCTTACAAAAACATTTCCAATGGGCCGGACCTGGACATATTCATGTCATTGGGTATGGAAACTTTCCAGACCATCATCGGCAACGGCTCCAGAACTTCCGGTGCAGACAACAACTTCGCTTTCGATCGCCGCCAGCGCAACGTGATTCAATACTGGTCGCCCAACCTGAGCGGGTTCAGCACGCGCCTGGCGGCCGGCACAGGCGAAGACGCGACTAACCGCGGAAGAATACTGTCCGGCGCAGTCATGTATCGCAACGGGCCGTATTACCTGTCGGCTGCGCACGAAGTGCACAAGAATTACCAATCAAGCGGCAAAGACGACAAGGGCACCCGCGTGGCCGGCTCGGTTAAATTCGGTCCGGTGACCGTCAACGCGATTGGAGAACGACTGCAATATGAGCCGGTTACTGGCGATATCAAACGCAATGCCTGGTCGCTTGGTACGATCTACGAGATTGGCGCCGGATCACTGCGTGCGCAGTACGCCAAGGCAAACAATGGCACCGGCAGCTCAGCGCCTGGTTGCGCCACGCCGGGGCAATGTAAAGTTGGCAACGTCAGCAACCTGGCCGACTCCGGCGCCAAACAGTGGACCATCCTCGGCACCTACGGCTTTTCCAAGCGCACGACCCTATATACGTACTACACCAAAATCGATAACGAAAAAAACGGCACCTATAACTTTGATATCAACAATTTCAATCCCAATCCCAATGCGCTGCCCGGGACAAATTCTACTCTCGCCGGCTCGGATCGCAGCGGTTTCTCACTCGGTATATTGCATTACTTTTAATATAATAATTGGCTCCTGTGGCACCGGGTAATCCGGTGCCGCAATTAAAATTGCCTGTCAACAAGCTGGTAAAATAGCCGTTATGCCATTACGGAATTTTCCGATCTACCGGAGGAACTCATAGATTATGAATAAAATACTACACCTAACGCTTTTGGCGTCAGCGGGTTTGGTACTTGCCGGCCCCGCCACCGCTCAGGAACTCACCGGCACCCTGAAAAAAATCAAAGACAGCAATAGCATCACGCTAGGCCATCGCGAATCATCCATTCCATTTTCCTACTACGACGACAAGCAGCAAGTCATCGGCTATTCGCATGAATTAATGCTGAAAATAGTGGACGCGGTCAAAAAAGAACTGGGCAAATCCAACCTCGAAGTCAAACTCAACCCAATCACTTCGCAAAACCGTATTTCCTTGGTGCAAAACGGAACCATAGATATCGAATGCGGCTCGACCACCAATAATCTTGAACGCCAAAAGCAAGTCGCGTTTTCCAACAGCATTTTTGTCATCGGCACGCGCTTGATGACCAAAAAAGATTCCGGCATTAAGGACTTCGCTGATCTCAACGGTAAAAACGTCGTGACCACCGCCGGCACGACGTCCGAACGCCTGTTGCGCAAAATGAATGAAGAAAAGAAAATGGGCATGAACATCATCAGCGCCAAAGATCACGGCGAATCCTTCCTGACCCTGGAAACCGGCCGCGCGGTCGCGTTTATGATGGACGACGCCCTGCTTTACGGCGAAATGGCCAAGGCGAAAAAAGCCAGCGACTGGGCGGTAGTCGGCACGCCGCAATCGTTTGAGGCGTACGGTTGCATGATGCGCAAGGACGACCCGATGTTCAAAAATACGGTAGATGGCACGCTGGCAAAAGTCATGATTTCCGGCGAAGCGGAAAAAATTTACAACAAATGGTTCTCGAATCCGATTCCGCCCAAAGGCCTCAACCTGAATTTCCCCTTGTCGCCCGATGTGGCCAAATTGTATAGCGCACCCAACGACAAGGCGTTTGAATAAATTTTTAAGATTAAGAGTAATATAAATGGAAGGGCTCAGCCCTTCCATTTTTTTCGCGCCCGGTTTATTGGCCCAGAATAACGAACATGAATTACAACTGGAACTGGAGCGTTTTCCTGCAACCGACCGCATCGGGGGATTCGACTTATCTCGGCTGGCTGTTGCTCGGTTTCAAATGGACGGTCATGCTGTCGTTGAGCGCGTGGATGATCGCCCTGATCATCGGTTCGCTCGTCGGAGTACTACGCACTGTACCAAATAAATGGCTGCGCGGATTTGCCACGGCGTATGTCGAGGTTTTTCGCAACATTCCGTTACTGGTTCAACTCTTTATCTGGTATTTCGTGCTGCCGGAATTGCTGCCGGTAAAAATGGGCGATGCGTTCAAGCAACTCAATCCACTGGGACAACAATTTATCGCCGCACTGGTTTGCCTCGGTTTGTTCTGCTCCGCCCGTGTGGCCGAGCAAGTGCGCGCCGGCATCGGCTCGCTCGCAACCGGCCAGAAGAACGCCGGGCTGGCGATGGGACTGACCCTGCCGCAAACTTATCGCGTAGTACTGTTGCCGATGACCTATCGCATCATCATTCCGCCGCTGACGTCGGAATTTCTCAATATGTTCAAAAATTCCGCCGTCGCCTCGACCATCGGCCTGATAGAACTGTCGCGCCAAAGCCAGCAGCTGGTCGATTACACCGCGCAACCTTACGAAGCGTTTATCGCCGTCACCTTGATGTATGGCCTGATTAACGTCATCGTGATGCTGCTCATGCGCAAGCTGGAACACGCCACCCGCGTGCCCGGCTTTATTGGAGCCAAATAATGTTCGGCTACGATTTTGATTGGACATCGATACCCGGCGCGCTGCCGTTTTTGTGGAGCGGCATGAAAATCACCTTACTGATCACGCTGGTCGCGATTGTGTTCGGCATCGCCTGGGGGACCTTGATTGCCATGGCGCGACTATCGAAATTCCGCTGGCTATCGATGCTGGCGGCTGGTTATGTCAATCTGTTCCGCTCGATACCGCTGGTGATGGTGATCCTGTGGTTTTATTTAATCGTGCCGCAATTATTAACCGCTTTGTTCGGCAATACCTCAGGCGACATCCGCATGAAATCCGCGCTGGTGGCGTTCGCCTTATTCGAAGCGGCGTATTATGCCGAGATCATCCGCGCCGGTATTCAGAGCGTGTCCATCGGCCAGACCTACGCGGCGCAAGCGTTAGGCATGAATTACGCGCAAAGCATGCGCCTGGTCGTATTGCCGCAGGCGTTCCGTAACATGATGCCGCTGTTGCTGACACAAGCGATTATTTTGTTCCAGGATACGTCGTTGGTATATGTCATCGGTCTCGCCGATTTTTTCGGCGCATCGTATAAAGTCGGCGACCGCGACGGCCGCTTGATCGAATTATTATTATTTGCCGGGGCAATTTATTTCGTCATCTGTTATGTCGTATCGCTTCTCGTCAAACGCCTTCAATATAAGGTAAGTACATGATTAATATAAACAATATCAGCAAACATTACGGCGCCTTTCAGGTGCTGAAGAATTGTTCGACCAAAGTAAGCAAGGGCGAAGTCGTTGTCGTCTGCGGGCCGTCAGGTTCGGGCAAATCGACACTGATCAAATGCGTTAACGGCCTCGAACCGTTTCAACGAGGCGAGATCACCGTCGATGGCATTTCCGTCGGCGACAAAAAGACCGACCTGCCGAAACTTCGCGCGCGTATCGGCATGGTGTTCCAGAATTTTGAATTGTTTCCGCATTTATCCATCACCGATAATTTGACACTGGCACAAACCAAAGTACTAGGCCGCAGCAAAGAAGAAGCGGCCGATACCGGCATGAAATTACTCGACCGCGTCGGCCTCATAGCGCAAGCGCAAAAATATCCCGGCCAACTCTCCGGCGGCCAACAACAACGCGTCGCCATCGCCCGCGCACTGGCGATGAATCCCATCGCCATGCTATTCGATGAACCCACCTCCGCCCTCGACCCGGAAATGATCAACGAAGTACTCGATGTCATGGTCGAACTCGCGCAAGAAGGCATGACCATGATGGTCGTCACCCACGAAATGGGCTTCGCCAAACGCGTCGCCCACCGCGTCATTTTCATGGACAAAGGCGAAATCGTCGAAGACGCGAACAAAAGCGATTTCTTCGGCTCACCGCGCAGCGAACGCGCGCAGCAGTTTTTGTCGAAGATTTTGCAGCATTAAGTAAAATCGATCGCATTTAACCATTCAATATTTCTGTGATTTCTATATCCGAATTTACCACTTTAATTCTATTGGCCTATAAGTTTGGATTTCTTGATGCGCGAGCTTATTGAACAAATACAATCCTTTCAAAATCTGCTCATTTCCCAAGCCACAGGACATGGGCAAGATAATGACGAATATATACGCATGAGAGAGGCTTTAACAGCACATGTTGAGCTGAAGTCACAAATGCCTGAATTCATACGCACTTGTCGCGATCTAAATCAGTTTTGGCAGTTTATAAAGCACAAATTCAGCACCTATGCCGAACGTCAAACATATCTCTGGAATGAATTTCGACCCATCCTTGAGCATTTAGAGAATGCTGTTGTAGCTCCTTCAGATAAAACCATAACCCTAGCAATCGAAAAGTTCGATGCCGAGCACGTCCAGGAGGTGTGGTTAAAAGCGTTGGAAAGGAGAGCATCTGACCCCGAAGGCGCAATAACATTAGCTCGTACTCTATTGGAGTCAGTATGCAAGCACATCTTAGAGGAGACGCAGACATCATATGCCTGCAGCCCAGACATCAATAAACTTTACCGTCTGACAGCAGAACAACTCAATATTGCTCCATCTCAACATACTGAAAAAGTTTTCAAGCAAATACTTGGTGGTTGCACTGCAGTCGTCGAAGGCCTTGGATCTTTACGTAATAGTCTTAGCGACTCCCACGGCAAGGGCAAGGTTGCCATTAAACCCGCGCCGCGTCATGCGGAGTTGGCGGTGAATCTTGCAGGGGCGCTCGCCATCTATCTGCTAGCAACTTGGGAGACTCGAAATCAATAGATGGGCCAATAACGAAGAAGGCGCATCGTTGACGATAAATTCGTGTAACTTTTCAACAGAATCTACAAATTGACATAATAATGGTTCGGGAGTGAGTATATGATAACGACATCCATCCGCATCGAACACGATCTCCTCGGCGATCTGGAAATTCCCGCGCATGCATATTACGGCGTGCACACCTCACGCGCGCTGGAAAACTTTCCCATCACCGGCACCTCGATCAGCATTTACCCGGACCTGATCAACGCCCTCGCCTGCGTAAAGCATGCGGCGGCGGTGACGAATCATGAGCTGGGTTTGATTGACGAGGCGCGTACCAGCGCGATTGTGAAAGCGTGCGAGGAAATCCGTCAGGGTAAATGGCATGAGCAATTTGTTGTCGATGTGATTCAAGGCGGCGCGGGGACTTCGACCAATATGAACGCGAACGAAGTCATTGCCAATCGCGGCTTGGAATTGCTCGGCGCGCAAAAAGGCGATTACGCCAAGTTGCATCCGCTGGACCACGTGAATTTGTCGCAGAGCACCAACGATGTGTATCCGACGGCGGTGAAACTGGCGTTGTGGTTTGCCATTACGCGACTGACCGATGCGATGGCGTATTTGCGCTTGGCGTTTGTAGCGAAAACGATTGAGTTCCATGACGTGATCAAAATGGGTCGCACGCAATTGCAGGATGCGGTGCCGATGACGCTCGGTCAGGAATTTTCCACTTATGCGGTGATGTTGGGCGAAGACGAAGAACGTCTGAAAGAAGCCGCGCTGTTGATACGCGAAATCAATCTGGGCGCGACGGCGATCGGCACCGGCATTAACGCCGAGCCAGAATACGCGGCGCTGGTGTGCAAGCATCTCATCAAAGTGTCCGGCATTCCGTTTATCACCGCGCACAATCTGGTCGAGGCGACGCAGGATTGCGGATCGTTTGTGCAACTCTCCGGCGTGTTAAAACGCGTGGCGGTGAAACTGTCGAAAACCTGTAACGATTTGCGCCTGCTCTCCAGCGGCCCACGCGCGGGCCTGGGTGAAATCAATTTGCCTGCCGTGCAAGCCGGTTCCAGCATCATGCCAGGCAAAGTGAATCCGGTGATTCCCGAAGTAGTGAATCAAGTTGCGTTTGAAGTTATCGGTAACGACATCACGGTGAGCTTCGCTGCTGAAGGCGGACAAATGCAGCTCAACGCCTTCGAGCCTATTATTGCTCACAGCTTATTCAAAAGCCTGTCGCATCTCCGGCAAGCCTGCATCACGTTGGCGGACCGCTGCGTGCGCGGTATTACCGCCAACCGCGAGCATATGAAAAATATGGTGGAAAACTCCATCGGCATAGTCACTGCGCTGAATCCTTATATCGGCTATGAAAATAGTTCGGCCATTGCCAAAGAAGCCTACGCCAGCGGCAAAAGTGTGGTGGCATTGGTATTGGAAAAAGGCTTGCTTACCCGAGTGCAACTCGACGACATCATGAAGCCCGAGTCACTCACCCGCCCGCGCTCGACCAGGCCGCAAAATAAATAGTCGCGCATAGGAAATGTTTTGTGCTTATAATTTCACCCAGCAAGTTCGCCCCGAATTTACCTATAACTTATGCCCAAGGAATATTATGAAAAAACTCATCGCCATTATTTGTCTCAGCCTGATTTCCACCTACAGCTTAGCCGGCGCGCAGCAGGAAAAAATGAAAACCTGTAGCGCCGAAGCCAAAGCCAGCGGCAAAATCGGCCCGGACCGTAAACCGTTTATGAAGCAATGTATGCGCGGCGGCATGACCGATGATGAAGTCAAAGCGAAGCGCGCCGCTAAAAAAGAAAAAAGCAAAGCCTGCCGTGCCGAAGCTAAAGCATCAGGCAAAAAAGGCGCAGAGAAAAAAGCCATGGTGAAATCTTGCATGGCGAGTTAATTTTTTCTGTCGGCTAATAGAAACGGGGCGCTTAGGCGCCCCGTTTCTATTTATATATAACTATTTGATTATATTAAATTTTTTAATATTCTATTGTTTACCTTGTAACAAATAAACTTCCATCATGCCCTTGCCTTTCACCGGCACCTGCTGCACGTCACCAAATCGATAACGATTGCGCAATAGTTGATACGTCGTTGCATCCACTTGCACCGCGCCGACTGCCGCATCGCTGGCCATACGGCTGGCGATGTTGACTGTGTCGCCCCACAGGTCGTAAATAAAACGCTTTATGCCGATTACACCGGCGACAACCGGGCCGCTGCCGATGCCGATGCGCAGTTCCAGCCGTGTATTGCGCGCAGCAGGATAATTGCGCAACCAGTCGAGCATGTCCAGCGCCATGTCGGCGATGGCGTCGGCATGGCGTTGACTGCCGCTATCGTCCAACCCGCCCGCCACCATGTAGGCATCGCCGATGGTTTTGATTTTTTCCAAACCGTGTCTTTCCGCCAACATATCGAAGCCGGAAAAAATATCGTTCAGCAATGACACCATGCGGTTGGGCGGCATGTCACCGGCAAGCTGGGTGAAATTGACAATGTCGGCGAACATGACCGATACATTGGGAAAACCGTCGGCAATGTTTTTTTCTTCCAGCATCAGGCGTTGCGCAATCGGCTGCGGCAGAATATTCAGCAGCAGTTTTTCCGAGCGGTCCTGTTCCAACTGTAACAAATGATGTTCCTGTTTGAGGAGTTTACGCGCCCGGGATTTTTCGTCGGCGAAATGGCGGAACAAGACGTAGACGATGGCCGAGATAGCGGCGAAATTCAGCACGAAAAATACCGCCACGGTGCGCATGGGAATGCGCGATGGCTGCAAATCAGCAAGGTAAAAATCGAATACGCCGGACATGGCGGTAAAAATCACAAAGGCAACAAACCACGGCACGGACTCGCGCCGGCCATGGAAAATCAACGCACCGATGGGCGCCATAATCGCCCACAACGCGACCCCGCTGCTGCTGACGAAATCGCCGATGGACCATTGCATAACAAACGGAAAAAACAAAAACAGGCTGAGTTGCAGGGTGCGCAGCAATTCGAAATTTTTCGACCACGAATAATAAAGCAGCGACAGGCAGGACAAAGCCTGGTACAAAAGCGGAATAAATGTGGACAGTTTTTGCCCGAACGCCCAATAAATCGCCAGCCACAAAACCGGCGGGATCATCATCAGCCCCGCCGCAAAAATCAGCAGGTCGTGGTTGAGTTTCTCGTCCTCGGTATCAAGCAAACGCGTTTTAGCGGCAGGCTGGAGCCCGGAAATTTTTCTAGGGTCATTCATCGGCTGCGGGACACCTGGATCGCATCGTAGGCAAACTCATTTTACGCTTGATTCAACCCATTCCCGTTTACGAAACATATTTTGGCAAATCCGCAAGTGTCGCAATCATCGCATAAGGCTCAACGCCTAATCTTTCCTGCGGCTGCCCGCTACGGTTCAGCCAAATTGGCGCGAAGCCGAAGGCGCCACAACCGGCAATGTCCCACCCGTTGGACGACACGAATGCGATGGATGATTTCGGCACGGCGAGCCGTTCCGCGGCCAGTTGATACACGCGCGGATCGGGTTTGTAACAGCGCAATGAATCGACGCTGATGACATAAGCAAACCAATCCTGCATGCCGGCATTGTGCACCAAAGGTTCCAGCATGTTTGGTGAACCGTTGGACAGTATTGCCAAGGGTACATGTTTCAATGTGCGCAAAACCCCAGCTACTTCCGGGTAAGGCTTGAGATGTAAATAAGCATCCATCAGTTTTGCAGTTTGCGCCGCGGAACAATTCAATTTGAGCGCTTCACAAGCGAAGGACAAACCGGCTTCAGTAATGGCCCTAAAATCTTCATAACGCTGCATCAGGCTACGCTGCCAGGAATATTCCAGTTGTTTGCTGCGCCATAATTGGCTGAGCTGCGCGCCCCTGCCGGGGAATATTTCTTCGCACAGCGCAATCACCGAATGCACATCGAATAACGTGCCATAGGCATCGAATACCACTGCCTGGGTTTTTGTTTCAGCTGGATTCATTTTTCCCCACAGGCGCTTTGGTTTATACTTCGAGTTTCAATTTTCAGCTTTGGAGCATGCGTATGTCAATGGCGGATCGCGACGGTTTCATCTGGTACGACGGTAAACTGGTGGATTGGCGCGACGCCAACACCCACGTGCTCACCCATTCGCTGCACTACGGCCTCGCCGTATTCGAGGGCTTGCGCGCGTACAAAGGCGATACCGGCACCGCGATTTTTCGTCTGGCCGAGCACACCCAGCGCCTGATGAATTCGGCCAAGATTTACATGATGGATATTCCTTATTCCAAACAAGTATTGATGGACGCGCAATGCGAAGTCGTACGCGCCAACAAGCTGGAAAGCTGCTATTTGCGCCCGATCGCGTTTTACGGCTCGGAAAAAATGGGCGTGTCACCAATAGGCGCAAAGGTTCACGTCGCCATTGCCGCATGGCCTTGGGGAGCGTACCTTGGTGAGGACGGCCTGACCAAAGGCATACGGGTCAAGACATCGTCGTTTGCGCGGCATCACGTGAACGTGACCATGGCGCGCGCCAAAGTTGCTTCGACTTACGCTAACTCGATACTCGCTAACCTCGAAGCGACCAAAGACGGTTACGACGAAGCCTTGTTGCTCGACGTGGAAGGCTACGTCGCCGAAGGCGCAGGGGAAAATATTTTCATCGTACGCGACGGCAAAGTCTATACGCCGGAGCTCACGTCGGCGTTAGACGGCATTACCTGGCGTTCGATTCAGACCATTTGCAGCGACCTCGGCATTTTCGTCGAAGCGCGCAAGCTCACACGCGACGATATTTACATCGCTGACGAAGCCTTCTTTACTGGCACGGCAGCGGAAGTCACCCCCATCCGCGAACTCGACAATCGCAAAATCGGCGACGGCAAACGCGGGCCGATTACGGAAAAATTGCAGACGGCGTTCTTCGATATCGTCAATGGCCGCAATAAAAAATATCATAACTGGCTCACGCCGGTCAATAAGTAATCCCTTGATTAATTTGACTATTTAATGACGACCAAAACCGAACCAAAAGAACTCAATCAACGCTTTGTCGATGTCACGGCAGCAGATTTGCCATTGCACTGCCCTATGCCGTCGATGAAATTATGGAACACCCATCCGCGCGTGTTTTTGCCCATAGAGCAAACCGGCGAAGCCTTGTGCCCTTACTGTGGCACGAGATATAAATTGCAAGGCGGACTGCCGGCCGGTTCGCACTGAATTGGCTGCGACTGCGGAGAAAATTCTCATTGTCGCGCCTTCATGGATAGGCGACATGGTCATGGCGCAACCGTTGTTAATGCGCCTGCTGCAGCAAAACCCCCACACGCAAATTGATGTCCTCGCGCCGGAGTGGGTCGCGCCGCTACTCGCGCGCATGCCGCAAGTAGGCAAAGTCATTTCTAATCCGTTTGGTCACGGCGCACTGCAACTAGGTGCGCGGCACGCGTTAGGTAAACAACTGCGCAAAAAAAATTATGCCGCCACGTATGTCTTGCCGAATTCGTTTAAGTCGGCGTTAATCCCTTTTTTTGCTGGCATTCCTCAGCGCATCGGCTTCAAAGGCGAAGCCCGCTACGGTTTGATTAACGTCATGCACCAACTCGACGAAAAGAAATTGCCGCTAATGGTGGAACGCTTTGCCATGCTGGCGCAAGCGCCGAATGATAATTTGCGCCGCCCAGTCGAGCGCCCTGCTCTGAATGTCACCGACGCGATGCGCTCAGCGACGCTTAAAAAATTACAGTTGAATCCCGACAAACCTGTGATTGCATTTTGCCCAGGCGGAGAATACGGCCCGGCCAAACGCTGGCCGACTCAGCATTTCGGCGAGCTTGCCGAACGATTAGTTGCGCAACATTATCAAATATGGATTTTAGGTTCAGCAAAAGAATCGCCGCTGGGCGCAGAAATTCAAGCGGCTAGTGGCGGTATTTGTGTTGATCTCACCGGCAAGACCAATCTGGGCGAAGTGATTGATCTGATTAGCGCAGCAGACAAAGTAGTGAGTAATGATTCAGGCTTGATGCATCTGGCTGCGGCGCTGGATAAACCCACTGCAGCATTATTTGGCTCCACCTCGCCCGGCTTTACGCCACCACTATCGAATAAAGCCAAAGTCATTTCACTTCATCTTGAATGCAGTCCCTGCTTCAAACGCGAGTGCCCGCTTGGGCATTTCAAATGCATGAACGATTTGTTACCGGAAATAGTAATGCCAGCGCTGGATAAATCCGCTATCTGAAAATCAGGGGATTAACAAATCTTCCGTAGTATCGATATCGCGTAACACGCCACGATCATGGCTATTGATGTTTACCATCAGCGGCGCATAGCGAATCAGCAATTCACGCGCGCCAGCATCACCGCGTAAAGCCATCAGCTCCGGACCGAACTGTTTAATAAATCCAACCGGATGTCCGCGCTTGCCGCAATATTTCGGCGCGACGATGACCGCGCCATGCGCCACTTGCTCAGCCACTTCGGAAATAGTTTCGGTTTGGATGAACGGCATATCGCCCAGCGCGATGACCCAGCCATCGGCATTCCTCGCAGCGCTAACGCCACAAGCCAGGCTGGCGCCCATACCTTCATCAGCGTTTTCGCACACTACGACTTCGATGTTTTCCGCGCGAAACGCCTCACGCAAGCGTTCGTCGCCCGGATGGACCACTGCCACCACGTGCGTCAGCGCCGCGCTAAGATTACGCGCAGCCAATACACCCATAGGAACACCGTGCAATTCATGCATGAGTTTATTGCCGCCGAATCGTGTGGCATAACCTGCGGCGAGCAAAATGCCTGTAATCATAGCTACTTGATTATATTATTATATTTACAATTTAATCGGCAAGCTGCGTATGCGTTTGCCCGTCAATTTGAACAAAGCGTTCGTGACCGCAGGCGCTATCGGAGGTGTGCCCGGTTCTCCGCCACCGCCCGGCGCCTCGCCGCTTTTTACGATATGAACTTCGACTTTGGGCATTTCATTCATGCGCAACATTTGGTAATCGTGAAAATTATTTTGCTCGACTTTGCCGTCCTTGAAAGAAATTTCGCCGTACATTGCAGCAGTTAAACCATACACCATCGCGCCTTCCATTTGCGCGATGACGGTATCGGGATTAACCACCATGCCAACGTCGGCAGCGATAACCACGCGATGTACGCGCGGCTTGCCGTTCTCGATGGATACCTCTGCGACTTCCGCCACATAGCTGCCGAATGATTCGGCAACGGCAATACCGCGTGCACGGCCGGCGGGTAACGGCGTGCCCCAACCGGCTTTCTGCGCGGCGAGTTCCAGCACAGCTTTGTGGCGCGGATGTTTGTCCATCAACATGCGGCGAAATTCAAACGGGTCCTTGCCCGCGGCGGTGGCCATTTCGTCGATGAAACTTTCGGCAAAGAAAATATTTTGTGTATTGCCCACCGAACGCCAGAACCAAGTGCGCACACCGGGCGAATAACGCGCCCAATCGGTTTGTTTGATGGCGACGGCATAAGGCATTTCCGCCAGACCTTCCACCGCCGTGGTATCAATGCCTTCTTTGTTCACCAACGCCTTTTCAAAACCCGATCCGTCAGCGACGGAATCACAGGCGGTGCGAGCATAAATCATGCTCGGCATACCGCTCTCATCCAAACCGCCGCGCAGGTGACACACAGCTGCTGGGCGATAATAAAAACTTTTGGTATCGTCTTCGCGCGTATAGACCACTTTCACCGGCGCGTTGGCGGCCTTGGATAAAGTCACGGCTTCGACGACAAAATCCGGCGCAAAACGACGGCCGAAGCCGCCGCCGAGCAACATCGTGTTCACTTTGACTTTTTCCTGCGGCAAGCCGGTAATTTGCGCCGCGACCATTTGATCTACGGTTTGCGTTTGGCTGCCAACCCATAACTCGCAACTATCCGCTTTCACCCACGCCGTGCAATTCATCGGCTCCATCGCGGCGTGCGCCAAATACGGCACGGTATAAGTGGCCTCTATGGTTTTCGCGGCATTGGCGTTGGCGACATCGCCTTCTTTTTTTGCCGTTTTCACCTCGCCCGTTGTAGCTTGCGCGAGTGAGGTCATGGTTTTCAGCATGTCGGCAGAATTCAATTTCGCGTTGGTGCCGTCATCCCATTTTATTTCCAGTGCATCGCGGCCTTGTTTCGCCGCCCAGAAATTATCCGCCAAAACCGCAACCCCTTCGGCAGTCGGGTTTTTCACTGCCATCACCGCACGCACGCCTTTAATCGCCTTGGCTTTGTCGGCATTAAAGCTCACCATCTTGCCGCCGACCACCGGCGAACGTGCCACGACTGCAGTCAACAAGCCGGGCAATTTCGCATCGATACCGAATTGCGCGCTGCCATTTATTTTTTCCGGCGAGTCAAGGCGCTTGGTAGCTTTGCCGATAATTCTGAAGTCTTTCGGGTCTTTGAGTTTCGGCTCTTTCGGCACCGGCATCAACGCGGCTTTGTCGGCGAGTTGGCCATAGCTCAATTTTTTGCCATCGGGCGCAATGACAAAACTATTTTCCGTCCGCAAACTGGCTGCATCGACTTTCCATTCCTGTGCCGCCGCGCTGACCAGCATGGATCGCGCGGCTGCGCCCGCCTCGCGCAAGGGCTTCCACATCGCGCGCACCGAAGTCGAACCGCCCGTGCCTTGTATGCCGAACCACGGGTGAAAATATTCTTTTGCCGCCGGTGCAGATTCCATTTTCAACTTGGCCCAATCGGCATCCAGTTCTTCGGCAAGCAACATCGGCATGGAGGTATAAACGCCCTGCCCCATTTCGGATTTATCGACAATCACCGTGACCATGTTGTCCGGCGTGATCCGCAGCCACGCATTGGGGGAAAATGTTTTGCTTCCCGTCGCATCTGCAAACGCATCAAAAGGCAAAGCGAGTTCCAGCATCAATCCGCCACCGACTGCAACTGATGCTTTCAAAAATGTGCGGCGGCTTGGGTTGTAATTTCGCGCGAGGATTTTCATTTTAGCCTCCCAGCTTTCCGGCTGCTTCGTGGATCGCTGCGCGTACGCGGTTATAGGTTCCGCAGCGGCAAATATTGCCGCTCATGGCAGCATCGATATCCGCGTCGGTGGGCTTGGGGGTTTTAGTCAGCAAAGCGGTGGCGCTCATGATTTGTCCTGATTGGCAGTAGCCGCATTGCGGTACATCGAGATTCTGCCAGGCTGCTTGCACTGCTTTGCCTACAGGCGTCGCGCCAACCGCTTCGATGGTGGTAATTTTTTTGCCTTCGGCTGCCGAAGCAGGCGTAGTGCAGGCGCGCACCGGGTTGCCATCGATATGCACGGTGCACGCGCCGCACAGTGCCATGCCGCAAGCGTATTTGGTGCCGGTCATATTCAGTGAATCGCGTAACACCCATAGTAGCGGCGTGTCCGGCGTGACGTCAGCATCTTTGGTTTGTCCGTTTACATTCAGTTTCATGGGGGGGCTCTCTGCGAAGAAAATACCAGCGACAAAAATAGTGTTGTAGAAAAACTTCTACATATTACGATGCCATGCCGATAAAAAAATAAACTCAATGTTTACTTATAACAATATAGTCCCGATCAAGTTTCGCCGCCAGCCTGTTTGAAATTCATTAATATAAACCATAATAATCAATACACTACCTGCTATACTTGATTCTTGGACCAACGCGATCGCCGATAAGAAACATGAAAACCAAATTCTATTCCACCCCTCAGGAAGCCGAAGCCGCGTTTTACGAAGCCTTCGAGCAAATCGACGTGGATGCGATGATGGCCGTGTGGTCGAACGAAGAAGATGTTGTTTGCATACACCCGCAAGGCGTGCCGATTGCCGGTTACGAAGCCGTGCGCGAAAGCTGGCGCCAAATTTTTAACAGTGGACAAAAATTACGTTTTCGCATCACGCCTCACCATGCCTACACTGGGTTGATGTTATCCGTACAAGTAGTACTGGAGCATGCACGGTTGGAAAGCGGCGAGGAATCGCCCAACCCCGTCCTGGCAACCAACGTCTATATGCGCAGCGACAAAGGCTGGCGCATGATTCTCCATCACGCCTCCGCGTCTCCTGCGCAAAACTCAAACGAACCTGACGACCCAGGGCGGGTACTGCATTAATCCGGTTAGGTTGTCAGTTAGGAGACGACTGAACCTTACCGGTCGAATGTAAACTGTTGCACCAGATGGCCTTCACAGCCAATGCTATAATTGAACTCCTGTATTTTTTGTCAGTCTTTTTTATATGGCAGCAACTTCACTATTACCCGATTCCCCGCGCGCGGCGCTGGATAAATACGGTTTATCTGTGGCCATGCTGCTTCTGCTTGTACTGCTGGCCTGGCTGCTGGCCCACTGGGCATGGATTTTTCTGGATCATTTGCGTCCGCAGGAAATTGCCAGGCCGGTTGCGGCAACCAATGCCGTCAGCGCGCAATCCGCAGCCGATGCCGTCGTCAACGCCCATTTATTCGGCCGCGTAGCAGTGAACAAGCCGGCTGAAGCAAGCACATTGAGTACGCTGAATGTGAAATTACGCGGCGTGTTCGCGTCAGAAGGAATCCTTCCCGCTTTCGCCATCGTAAACACCGGTGGCAAGGACGAACCGTTCAAAACTGGTAGCGAAATAATTTCAGGCGCAGTGCTCGACTCTGTCAAGCCGACTTATATATTGGTCAAGCGCAACGGCGCGCTGGAGCGGATCAACCTGGATGAAAAAGGCCAGGTTCTCAATACTGTCTCAGCACGAACGCTCGGGCAGCAAGCCAGCCAGTTTAAGCTTAAAGTGCCTTCTGCCGCCCCGAACAGCTTCACTTTTTCCCGTGGCGAATTGACGCAATCTCTGCAGGACCCAAAGCAACTGACCAACTTGGGCAAGCTGTCTCCTGCGACTGGCGGCGGCATGCAACTGGAGGATGTGCCGCCCGGCAGTCTGGCGGAACGACTGGGACTGATGCAGGGAGATGTGGTAAGACAGGTTAACGGCCAGGCAGTGAACACCATGGCGGATTTGTCGCGACTTTACGCACAGTTCGCCACTACAGCACAGATCACCCTGGATGGCTCGCGTGGGGGCAAACCTTTGAATCTAAGCTACAATGTACAACAATAGTCTGGCAATAAAAATCTTTAACTAATTTACTTTAGATATAATACGTAATTTATTGATTTTGTTTAATATTATTTTTTTTCGCAAAAACCTTCACGGCAAATCTCCTTGTGGATCGAGCTTTACCCATGGTATTTTGCCCTGACTAATACTTATAAAACAATTGGTTTTCCCCATATGACCAAAACCTGCGGGAGTGTGCTGCGTGACTTTTAAACGCAAAATCTGGCTGTTACTCGCATGGCTGTGTTCCGCGTGGCTTTCCGCCACTGCCTTCGCTGAACCCATCACGCTCAATTTCGTCAACGCCGACATCCAGTCCGTGATCAAAACGGTCGGCATGATCACGAACAAAAATTTCATTCTCGATCCGCGTGTCAACGGCACGATCAATATTGTTTCCAACGGCCCTGTTTCACGCGACCTGGTGTACCCAACCCTGCTTTCAGCGTTGCGCCTGCAAGGCTTCGCCGCCGTGGAAGAAAACGGTTTTACCAAAATTGTCCCTGAAGCCGACGCCAAGCTGAATAACAGCCTGACCAATGAAGGACGCGAAGTCCGCGGACGCGGCGATCGCATAGTCACCCAAGTCTACCAGCTGCAATATGAATCCGCGGCGCAACTGCTTCCCGTGCTGCGGCCACTGATCACCCCAAACAACGTCATTGCCGCTTATCCCAACAACAACACCCTGGTCATTACCGATTACGCCGAAAATATCCGCCGCCTGCTGAAAATCATTGCCGCAATCGACGTGCCCGCTGGCGGCGAAGTGCAAACAATCAAATTGCAATACGCGTCCGCGGTCGATGTCGGTAGCCTGATTACAAGGGTAATGCCCGAGACCGCCGCCCCAGCCATCCCCGGCGTTTCGCCCAGACTGCTGGTAAGCGTTGATCCGCGTACCAACAGTTTGCTGGTCCGCTCAGACAATCCCAGCGTGGTAACCCGGATTCGCTCGCTGGTCGCCGGCATGGACATCCCCACAGCGACAACGGGTAACATACATGTCGTATATTTGCGCAACGCTGAAGCGACCAAACTGGCAGAAGTATTGCGCGGGCTGATGTCCGGCCAGCCTGCAACTGCGCCTAGCGCAGCTCCCGCACCGGGAGCCGGTCAATTGGGGCAACAGGCTGGCGTGCAAGCTGCACAGCAAAGCGCGGCCGCGGCCGGCGGTTCCGGGGCAATTTCCAGCAGCATCCAGGCTTACCCCGCCACTAACTCACTGATCATCATTGCGCCGGATAATGTTTACAACTCACTGCGCCATGTCATCGACAAACTCGACGCGCGTCGCGCACAAGTGTTTATCGAAGCGCTGATCGTGGAAGTGTCCTCTACGCAGGCGTCGGAATTCGGTGTTCAATGGCAATATCTTGGCGGATCCGTTTCCAACGGGACGGGGAACACAACGGTTTTTGGCGGTACCAACTTCCCTGCAGCCGGCCGAATCAATGACGTAGCCACTAACCCAAATAATGTCGGTGGCGGATTGAATCTGGGGCTAGTTCGCGGCACTATCAAAGTACTCGGTGTCGAAATCCTGAATATTCCTGCCCTTGCCCGTGCGCTCGAAAGCCAGGCCAAGGCGAATATTCTTTCCGCCCCTACACTGATGACGCTGGATAACGAAGAAGCAAAAATCGTTGTCGGTCAAAATGTGGCGTTCGTCACCGGCAGTTTCACCCAGCCCACAGGTGGAACCGGTACCAATCCGTTCCAGACCTTTGAACGCAAAGATGTCGGCCTGACATTGAAAATCAAGCCGCAGGTTTCCGAAGGTGGCAGCGTTAAACTACAGATTTCACAAGAAGTATCCAGCGTGGAACCTGGTACGGGCAGTGCCCTAAACGGCCCCACCACTAACAAGCGCTCCTTTGATCAAACGGTTCTGGCTGACGACGGACAGTTCGTCGTACTCGGCGGACTGATTCAGGACGACGTCAACAACGGCGCGGACAAAGTGCCTCTGCTGGGTGACATCCCCATTTTGGGCAATTTGTTCCGCTACGAAAAACGTGACCGCGTAAAACGTAATCTGATGGTTTTCTTGAGGCCGGTAGTATTGCGCGACGCAGCCTCGACGGCCTCACTCACTGGCGACCGTTACGACTATATCCGCAAAGAACAAATCCAGGTCAAGCCGGAATATAATTTCATGTTGCCGGATATGCCGGTTCCGGTCTTGCCTGATTTAGGCTCCACCGGCGAAGCGTCTGGCTTGCTGACTCGCCCTATTTCGCGCAATATCCCGCAGGTGGTGCCGGTGCTGCCGCCAGAGCCGTCCCTTGTACCCCTTTCACCCTCTCCCGCGTCGCCACTGCCGCAAGAGTCGCCGCGCTACACCGAACCATCGACCAGGCCACCGGGTCAATAAACCATGAACCTGCCGCAGTCTGCGCAGCAAAAAGAGACCGCCACGCTGAACCCTCCCGATCACCACATTGTGCGGCTACTGCCCTATGCATTCGCACGGGCCAAAGGCGTCATCGCGGCGCGCACCGACGGGGACGGTATCGAAGTCTGGCTGCGCCCCGGGGTTGAAGCTGCGACACTGGCTGAAGTGCGCCGCATGCTGGCCAAACCGCTCAAGCCGGTTTTATTGCCGGCGGATTTGTTCGAATCCAGTTTGTCGTCGGTTTACACCCGTCAGGATAACGAAGCGGAACAGCTCATTGACGACATGGATCAAGACGTCGATTTGCAGCAGCTTGCGCAGGAAGTGCCGGAAATCACCGACTTGCTGGAGTCGGAAGACGATGCACCCATTATCAAATTAATCAATGCCTTGCTGACGCAAGCACTGCGCGAAAATGCATCCGATATACACATCGAAATATTCGAGGCCCGATCGCTGGTACGCTTTCGCGTCGATGGCACACTACGCGATGTGATCGAACCGCAGCGCGCGTTGCATGCGGCTATTGTGTCGCGCATCAAAGTCATGGCGCAACTCGACATCGCGGAAAAAAGATTACCACAAGACGGACGCATCACCTTGCGCCTCGCCGGCCGCCCGGTGGATGTGCGCGTTTCAACTCTGCCTACAGGCCACGGTGAGCGCGTGGTGTTACGTTTACTCGACAAACAAGCGGGACGCCTGCAACTACACAAGCTCGGCATGAGCGAGCCGACGCTGAAACAACTTGACCATCTGGTAAACCAACCGCACGGCATCGTGCTGGTGACGGGCCCCACCGGGTCGGGCAAAACCACTACGCTCTACGCCGCGCTGTCGCAACTCGACGCGCTCAAACTTAACATGATGACCGTGGAAGACCCGATCGAATACGACCTCGACGGCGTCGGGCAAACCCAAGTCAATCCGCGCATCGACATGACTTTCGCCCGCGCATTGCGCGCCATTCTGCGCCAGGACCCGGATGTAGTCATGATCGGCGAAATCCGCGACCTCGAAACCGCGCAGATCGCGGTGCAGGCCAGCTTGACCGGCCATCTGGTGCTCGCAACTTTGCACACCAATGACGCCGCAGGCGCGGTGACGCGTCTGATCGACATGGGCGTCGAGCCGTTTCTGCTGTCATCAAGTTTACTCGGGGTGCTGGCGCAACGACTGGTACGACGGGTCTGCCCTTCGTGCAAAAACCCCCACGACCCTGATACCACTGAACGTATGGCGCTTAACGGGCAATTCAAAGCTGAAAAAATTTTTACCGCCCCCGGTTGCGTGAACTGCAACTGGACCGGCTACAAAGGCCGGACGGGGATTTATGAACTGATGATTGTCGATGACAACATTCGCCGCATGGTGCATGACGTCGCCGCCGAACAGCAGCTACGCCAGTATGCCATGGCGCAAGGAACGGTCAGCCTGCGCGAAGACGGCATACGCTGGGTGGCAGCGGGCGAAACCACTTTGGAAGAAGTATTGCGCGTCACGCGGGAAGGATGATTTCCATCCTTCGCCTTTCTGCCGTCATAATTTTGCACTAAATCCTTCATCCTTTAGACTATGGCCGGATTCAAATACCAAGCAATGGACTCCGCGGGCAAGCTCAAAAAGGGCGTGCTCGAAGTCGATAGCCTGCGTCAGGCCCGCGCCAATCTTCGCGAGGATGGCCTGATTCCGCTTGAAGTTGAAGCGCTGGTTCAGCAGGAGCAAATACCCGGCGCGCGCAGAACTGCGTTCAGCCGGCGCAAAATTTCCGCCAGCGATTTGTCGTTGATCACGCGCCAGTTCGCTACGCTGATCGGCTCCGGCCTCACCGTTGAACAAACCATGAACGCGCTGATCGAGCAGGCGGAAAGCGAACAACAAAGACAAATTCTTGCCGGCATCCGCGGCGAAGTGCTGGCAGGCAATACGTTATCCGCATCGATGGGCCAGTATCCGCACGTATTCCCCGAGCTCTATCGCACCCTGGTGCGCGCGGGCGAACAATCGGGGCAATTATCCGAAGTGTTATCCCGCCTCGCCAATTACACCGAAGACAGCCAGGCTCTGCGGCAAAAAGTAACCTTGGCGTTTGTTTACCCGGGAATTATTACTCTCGTGGCGATTTGCGTAATCACTGGTTTATTGACCTACGTGGTGCCGCAAGTGGTCGAAGTGTTCCGGAACACCAACCAAACCCTGCCGTTGCTGACGCGCTTACTCATTAACCTGTCGGATTTTTTACGCACCACGGGAATTTTCTGGCTCATTGCCATCGCCATTGGCACGTGGCTGTTTTCCCGCGCGATGCGCGCCGAGCCATTCCGTTTGCGCGTGCACCGATTCATGTTGCGCGTTCCCGTGGTCGGCCGCCTGATCCGCGGTATCAATACTGCGCGTCTCGCCAGCACCCTTGCCATTCTCACCGGTAGCCGTGTGCCTCTTTTGACCGCACTACAAGCCGGCGTCGGAGTGATGAATAATCTGCCGATGAAAAATGCCTTGGAACAAACCCAGCGCATGGTGCGCGAGGGCGCGCCGCTTAGCCGCTCATTGGGCGCGAGCAAGATGTTTCCGCCCGTGATGGTGCATCTCATCGCCAGCGGTGAAGCCAGCGGCAAGCTCGACACCATGCTTGAGCGCGTAGCGGTTCAACAAACCCGTGAAATAGAAACCCGCGTCAGCACGCTCACCGCTTTGCTGGAACCGCTGTTGATTCTCGCGATGGGCGTCATGGTGCTGATTATTGTGCTCGCTATCCTGTTGCCAATATTTGAATTAAACCAATTAGTTAAGTAATTGCCGCCGCATATCGCTGCGACCTTTCTACTTGCGCCGCGTTATGATTCACATTACTGTCCCAGTTGATACACTCAATCAAAACTCAGGAAACAAAAACCATGTCCTACCATCCGTTTTCATCTCGCATTCTCTGTCCTGCAACGTTCGCCTTAGTCGCAGTAGCGATGACTGCTTTATCTGTCGGATGCGTTGCGCAACCGGTAAACCCTGACGCGATGCAAATCATCGTTAAATTCCAACCTGATGTGACTAACGCAGAAAGCCGCGAAATGCTAAGTGACTTATCAGCAACTGCCAAAGCACCTGTGCTCTATAAACGCGCCATGTCCGGCGGTGCGCATGTATTGATCATCGACGCCAAACCAAACGAAGCGCAGGAAGCACTCAAGGCATTAGCGAAACGTAAAGACGTGATGTTCGCCGAGCCTGACCGTAAAATGAAAGCAGAATAAGCACATCAGGGTCATCCCCCGATCCGGTTGCATTCATTTAATCCTTTACAAAGTTCATCATGAAAAAACATCTTGCTGTTTTACGCCTTGCCTCCATCGGATTCGCTGCCGGCTCCTTGTTGAGTTCGGTCGCAGCGTCGGCAGCTTTTGGTGAATTCATGGCAAAACAGTCCCGCGAGCAATCGAGAGAGACACCACATACCGACCGCATGATCGTCAAACTGCGTAGCATGCAACCGGCTTTCATGGCACGTGAAATCACCGCCGACAAAATGCACAACCTCAGTGCAACTGCGGGCGTTGAAATGAAAACTCTGCGCCAGATCGCGGGCGGCGCCCATGTGATCAAACTGCCTAATGACATCCCTTTTGATCAAGCTGAAATTTACGCGCAGGCACTGCGTTCACACCCGGACGTCGAATACGCAGCGCCGGATCGCCGTTACCAGGCCGAACTGGTGCCGACCGACCCGCTATATGTCGGTCAGTTTTACACCCTCACCCCCAGCAGTGGCGCTTCATACAGCTTTCTAGCGCAACAGTGGTATTTGAACGATCCAGTCGGAGGCATCAACGCGCCAGCGGCGTGGGACTTTACCACCGGTAATCCCAATCTGAATATCGCGGTAGTGGATACTGGCTCGACGCTCCATCCTGACCTGAATGGTCGATTTTTTGGCGGCTACGATTTTATCAGTGAAGACGCTGTCGGCAGCTATTTAACCGCCAACGACAACTCCGGCCGCGACAGTAATCCTGCCGACCCCGGCGACTGGGTCAGCGCGAGCGATGTATTAAGTCTGGTCTTTTCAAAATGTGCGCAAGGACCCAGCAGTTGGCATGGCACCGCTGTAGCCGGCATCATCGGCGCGACGTCAAATAATAATAATTACGGCGTGGGTATCAACTGGAAATCCAGATTGATACCGATGCGTGTGCTGGGTAAATGTGGCAGTTTCGAATCGGATATTCTCGATGCCGTAACCTATGCAGCGGGAATTCCCGTTGCGGGAATTCCTGGCAATCCCTACCCTGCAAAAGTCATTAACATCAGCCTCGGCGGACCCGGCGCATGTACGGCTGTCGAGCAGTCCACCTATGACGAAATCATCGCTAAAGGGGTGGTCGTAATCGGCTCCGCCGGCAACACGACCAGTGATGCGTCAAACCATTCTCCTGCAGGCTCGTGCCGCGGCATTATCGCCGTTGCGGGCACAGGGCAAAAAGGTCAATTGGCGCCTTATTCAAATTTCGGCACAACCATCACCGTCAGCGCACCTGGAGGAGCCTTTGAAGATTCCACACCTAAGGGCGGGCTTTTACATCTCAACAATGCAGGCACCACCAGTCCAGTTCCAAGCAGTGCGCTAAATGATGATTTCGACTGGTCTGTCGGCACCAGTTTCGCCGCACCGGTAGTTTCGGGCGTGGTGTCATTGATGCTGTCAGTCAATCCTAATCTCACGCCTGCGCAAGTGGCCGCTATTTTGCAAACCACTGCGCGCCCATTTCCGACTGTTCCTGCCGGATTCATTCAGTGCACGCCAACTACATGCGGCGCCGGAATTGTCGATGCTTCCAAGGCAGTTGCGGAAGCAAATAGACTCGCGGGTAATCCCGCCCCAACGCCGGTCCCAACCGGCAATTCAGGCGGCGGCTGCAGCCTAGCCACGGCGAGCAGCCCGGCGGATATCAGTCTGGTATTGTTGCTCGGCATCACATTGTTATGGCGAGTGCGTACCCGCCGAAGTAAAGCCTGATTTGCTTCCCCGCTTTGCCATAGCCAGCCCGGCTGTTTTGCCGCTCCAATATTTGTATTGAGCCCGCCGATATAACAAGGGTGGAATTAGCTGGCTGAAGATTTTTTGTCAAAAAAAGGCCGACTAAGTCGGGGCTTGTGCGGCAAATCACAGATTAATAATGTGATCTGGTTTATAAAAGATATAATTTTTGCGCTGCAATTCTGATAGCGTTGAGCCGTAGACGAGCAAAGGACTGCATAAGCATCGAATTATCCTCACAAATGCAGCCCATCCTAATTTACTCTCTCTTGAAAACCCTCATGAAAAGCACTTTTTCTGTGTGGATCCTGACTGTCATTGCAGTCGGTCAATTATTAAGTCCTGCCGCTGCATCGGTGGCTCCCAGCGAATTCAGCGTGAAGGATTTTCGCCCGCAAAAAAAAGCGGCAACGGGCACGGACCGAATTATTGTCAAACTGCGTAGTATGCAGCCGGCGTTCATGGCGCGGGAAATCAAGGCAGACAAAATCCACAACCTCAGTGCGACGGCAGGAATAGCGCTTGCCATGCACCGCGCCATGAGCGGCGGTGCGCATGTGCTGAAGTTGCCAAAAAAAATGTCTGCATCTGATTTGGAAACATATGTCAGCGCCCTGCGTTCGCATCCGGACGTTATTTCCGCTGAAGTAGATCGTGTACGCCGCGCGCAATTGGTGCCTAACGATCCTTATTATTTTGGACAGCAAGTGAATCTCCAGGGCGGATCGACCCTTTTCGCGGATCAGTGGTATCTGAAAAATTCGGTGGGCGGGATTAATGCTCCCGCTGCATGGGACATTACCACTGGCGATCCTAACTTGCGCATCGCGGTGCTCGATACCGGTATCGCGCCCCATAGTGACATGACTGGCCGTACCATTGGCGGTTACGATTTCATCACCGATATTCCTTCGGCAAATGACAATAACGGCCGAGACTCAAGTCCTGTAGATGACGGCGATTGGATCAGCACAGCGGATATTACTAACAAAACTTGCGGCCTCAAATTCGATGGGACACCTGCCTTAGTTGCCGGCGATGAAGCCGACAGCAGTTGGCATGGCACGACAGTAGCAGGCATTATCGCCGCTGCCAGCAATACGACAACGCCTTTTGGTATTGCAGGTATCAACTGGCAATCATTTATCACGCCGTTTCGCGTGCTGGGTAAATGCGGTGGATTCGATTCCGACATTGTTGATGCCATGCGGTACGCCGCCGGCGTCGCTGATCCCACCCTGCCTACCAATCCCACGCCCGCACGCGTCATCAACCTGAGCCTGGGAGGCTTAGACACGAATGGCTGCGGTACCACTAATTATCCCACTGCCATTGCCGATGTAACGGCAAAAAACGTTGTCATAGTCGCTGCGGCAGGCAATGAGAATGTAAATGCGTCGAGTAACGTACCCGGTGGCGCTTGCGCTGGCGTCATCGCTGTGGCCGCCACCGGAAAATTTGGTGAGCGGGCCAATTATTCCAATTTTGGCTCATCTGTGACCATCAGCGCGCCCGGTGGCAACAAATACGATCCCGCCACTTGGGACGGCACCATGTGGATTATCTCCAACAATGGGCTGACAACGCCAGTCGCCGCCCCCGGTGGCGATGGATACGCTGCAGGCGTAGGAACCAGCTTTTCAGCGCCAGTGGTCTCAGGAGTGGTATCGCTGATGCTTTCCGTCAACCCCACTCTCACTCCGGCTCAAGTGATAAGCATTCTGCAGACAAAAGTGAAACCGTTTCCCACTTTGACTACGACGCAACTCACCGCGGGCATGATCCAATGTAGCCCCAGCACTTGTGGCGCGGGTATTGTTGATGCCGCGGCAGCGGTCGCGGAAGCGAAAAGACTCGCTACCAATCCGACTCCTACGGCAACTCCAACGCCGACACCCACACCGACACCCACACCGACACCCACACCGACACCCACACCGACACCCACACCGACACCCA
>JBAVRP010000062.1:0-23793 GCA_049695115.1 Burkholderiales bacterium
CTACTATATATACCCGACGCCGTACCCTTCGCCCCAACCGGCGCGATGCGCGAAATCAGGGATGGCAGATTGGCTTCGAGAATATTGAACGCGGTAAAAAATAATGTCAGCGCAATCAGCAGGCCCCAGGTATTCGTGATGGAAAACTTCGCCAGCAGCAGCGATACCAACAACAAAATAATTGCGCCGATAAACACCGGTTTGGTTTGGCCTTTGCTCTCGGCCAAAATCACTGGCGGCAACATGAGCAAAAATGAAATCAGCATCACCGGTAAGTATATTTGCCAATGGTGATCAGCCGCGACGCCCGCGTCCTTCAGGGCAAACGGCACCACGACGAACAGCGCCATCAAACACGCATGCAAAACGAAAATACCGAGGTTAAGCCGCTGCAATTCGCGCATGCCCCACACTTCGCGCAACAACGCGGGCCGCGCTTCGGCATCGGAATGGAATTGCGAGGCGGCGGGATCCGGCACGACGAATTTCACCACCAGCATCGCCAGTACCGCGAGCACGCCGGTGAGCGCGAATATGCCCGGCACGCCGATGGCTCGATTGAGGAACGGCGCAAGCATGAACGACACACCGAAGGTCATGCCGATGGTCGCGCCTATCATCGCCATCGCCTTGGTGCGATGTTCTTCCCGCGTGAGATCGGCCAACATGGCGATAGCCACGGCGGAAACCGCGCCTGCGCCCTGCACGATGCGGCCAAGAATAATTAAATAAATATCATGCGATGACGCGGCGATAAAGCTGCCGGCGGCAAACAGCAGCAAGCCGAAATAAAGCATTCTTTTGCGTCCGTACTTGTCCGAAAGCCAGCCGAAGGGGATTTGCAACGTGGCCTGGGTGAGTCCGTATGCACCTAATGCGATGCCGATAAGCGTATGGTCGGTGCCGCCGGGCAGCGTGGCCGCATACAATGCGAACACCGGCAAAATGATAAACATCCCCAGCATGCGCAGGCTGAAAATCGCGGCGAGCCCGGTGGCGGCACGACGTTCCAAGGCGGTGAGTTTTTCTGCAGCGGAATCAGCGGACATAAAACATTCGGTCAAACGGGTTGGGAAAAGTGCACGGAGTGGCGTATATTAACAGGTTGCCCTTGCTGCCTCTTAGCGTCTCCCCAACCCGCTCGTTGAATCAAGCCGCACTTCATGAGCATTAAAAATATGCAATTTAATTAAATACTTATGGAATACATCAAAGTACGCGGCGCACGCACGCACAATCTCAAAAACATCAGTCTTGACATTCCACGCAACCAATTGGTAGTGATCACCGGACTTTCCGGCTCGGGAAAATCATCACTCGCGTTTGATACGCTTTACGCCGAAGGCCAGCGCCGTTATGTCGAATCGCTGTCTGCCTATGCACGCCAGTTTTTGCAGTTGATGGAAAAACCCGATGTGGATTTGATCGAGGGTTTGTCGCCGGCGATTTCGATTGAGCAAAAAGCCACCTCGCATAATCCGCGTTCCACCGTCGGCACGGTGACGGAGATTCATGATTACCTGCGTTTGCTGTTCGCGCGCGCCGGCGATCCGTTTTGTCCCGAGCACAATATCAAGCTCGAAGCGCAAAGCGTGGCGCAAATGGTCGATCATGTGCTCGCGTTGCCCGTCGATACCAAGCTGATGATTTTGTCGCCGATAGTCGCCAATCGCAAAGGCGAGCAAGTGGAAATGATTGACGATTTGCGCTCGCAAGGATATGTCCGCCTGCGCATCAACGGTAAAGTGTGCGAAATCGACGCAACACCGAAGCTGGATAAAAATAGAAAACACAGTATCGAAGTGGTGGTCGATCGGCTGAAAGTGTCGCTCGAGATGAAACAACGCCTGGCGGAAAGTTTTGAAACTGCCCTGCGTCACGCCGACGGTCGTGCGCTGGCGGTAGAAATGGACTCGGGCTCGGAGCACATGTTCTCTGCGCGATTCGCTTGCCCGGTTTGTTCGTATTCGCTGCAGGAACTTGAGCCGCGGTTGTTTTCCTTCAACAACCCGATGGGTGCATGCCCGCGCTGCGATGGCTTGGGACAGATCAGCTTTTTCGATCCGCGTCGCGTAGTGGCGTTTCCGCATATGTCGCTTGCGGCAGGCGCGATAAAAGGCTGGGATCAGCGCAATCAGTTTTATTTCCAGATGATGGTGAATCTGGCTGAGCACTACAAATTCAATCTCGACCAGCCGTTTGAAGAACTGCCGGAAAAAATCCGCAATATACTTTTATTCGGCAGCGGCAAAGATAAAATCGCCTTCAAATATCCCGGTGAGCGCGGCAAACTGGCGGTGCGCGGACACGCATTCGAAGGCATTATCGTCAACCTCGAACGACGTTACAAAGAAACCGATTCGCTGGTGGTGCGTGAAGAGCTGGCGAAATATCTGAATAGCCAACAATGCCCGGAATGCCTCGGTACGCGTTTGCGCATCGAAGCGCGCAATGTGCGCGTAGCAGACAAGACCATTTACGAAATCAGCGCCATGCCGCTGAAGCATACTCAAACGCTGTTCGAGGAACTGAAACTCAAAGGACATAAACAGGCTATCGGCGAAAAAATTATCAAGGAAATCGCGGCGCGTGTGCAATTCCTGAATAACGTCGGGCTGGATTATTTGCAGCTCCAACGATCCGCCGACACCCTCTCCGGCGGCGAAGCGCAGCGCATCCGCCTCGCCTCGCAAATCGGCTCCGGCCTCACCGGCGTGATGTATGTCCTGGACGAGCCATCCATCGGTTTGCATCAACGCGATAACGACCGTTTGCTCACCACATTGAAACACCTGCGCGACCTGGGCAATTCGGTGATTGTGGTTGAACACGACGAAGACGCGATACTCAGCGCCGACTATGTAGTGGATATGGGGCCCGGCGCAGGCGAGCACGGCGGCAAAATTGTTGCCGAAGGTACGCCGGCACAGATTTTGAAAAACACCGCTTCGCTGACGGGAAAATATTTATCCGGCAAAGCGGGCATCGCGCTGCCGAAGCAGCGCTCCAAGCCGGACAGGAAGCGCCGGATCACTATCACCGGCGCAGCCGGCAATAATCTGAAAAGCGTGACGCTAAATATTCCTGTTGGGTTGTTCACGGCGATCACCGGTGTATCCGGTTCGGGCAAATCGACCTTGATCAACGACACGCTGTATTACACCATCGCGCGCCATTTGTACGGCAGCACCAATGAACCGTCGGCGCACGAAGAGATACTCGGCCTGGAATTTTTCGACAAAGTGATCAGCGTCGATCAAAGCCCGATCGGCCGCACGCCGCGTTCCAACCCGGCGACTTACACCGGCTTGTTCACACCGATCCGCGAATTATTCGCTGGCGTAAAAGAATCGCGCGAACGCGGCTATGGGCCGGGGCGTTTTTCCTTCAACGTTAAAGGCGGGCGCTGCGAATCCTGCCAGGGCGACGGCGTGATCAAAGTCGAAATGCATTTCCTGCCAGACGTGTACGTGCCGTGCGACGTATGCCACGGCAAACGTTATAACCGTGAAACGCTCGATGTGCGTTACAAAGATAAAAATATCACGGAAATTTTAGCGATGACCGTTGAACACGCGCATGAATTTTTCAAGCCGGTGCCGGTGGTGGCGCGCAAGCTGCAAACCCTGCTCGACGTCGGCTTGGGCTACATCACGCTCGGACAAAGCGCGACGACACTTTCGGGCGGCGAAGCGCAACGGGTGAAACTCTCGCTGGAATTATCCAAGCGCGACACGGGCCGCACGCTGTATATACTCGACGAGCCGACAACCGGTTTGCATTTCCACGACATTGATCAATTGCTCATTGTGTTGAACCGTCTGCGTGACCACGGCAACACCATTGTGGTCATCGAGCATAATCTCGACGTGATAAAAACGGCAGACTGGGTAATCGACATGGGACCGGAAGGCGGAGACGGTGGCGGGCAAATTATCGCCGAAGGTACGCCAGAAGAGGTCGCACAAAATCCGTGTAGTTATACTGGACAATATTTGAAGCCGGTGTTGGTAAAAGACGCAAAACGTAAAGCAGCATAACTGTTTGATTATATTTAGTAATATATAATAGAAGAAAGTGAAGATTACCTTTCTGCGCCGATGCTATTATTACTGGCAATCGGAGGTGTCGGCGAGCACTGTTTGAGCTACGCCGCTGCTTCCGGTTTCGATTGAAGGTGAATGCGAGTTTGTGCTCGACGCCGATTGACAGTAAAAATTGCGGCGACAACAAACCAAACAAACAAAAAGCAGCGCGGCGGGTTCGCCTTTTTTGGTTACTTTTTTGGCGAAGCAAAAAAGTGACTAGCCGCCGGCTACCCCGGCAATTTTTAAAGGAACTGCGGCTTGATTATGTTTCCGCAACCCTAGGTCAACCAAAGAATGTAAAAATACTCTATGAGCCCACACGAACTATTACTACAAAGTTTCCACGCCGCGCTTGGTGCTGCCGACCCACTGAAAATTATCCCTGCGCATTTACCTGCTCCGCCTAAAGGGCGAACCCTAGTCGTCGGCGCAGGCAAAGCCGCAGCAGCGATGGCGAAAGCCGTGGAAGACCATTGGCCTGTTGACAAGCCGCTGGAGGGTTTAGTGATCACGCGCTACGGCCACAGCCTGCCGACAAAAAAAATCCTCGTCATTGAAGCAGGCCATCCGGTTCCCGATGAAAGCGGCGAACAGGCAGCGCGGGAAATTTTCAATGCGGTGAAATCCTTGGGCGAAAATGATTTATTGCTGGCGCTGATTTCCGGCGGCGGGTCGAGCTTGATGAGTTTGCCGGTCTCCGGCGTCAGCATGGCGGATTTGAAATCTGCCACCAAAGACTTGCTCAACTGCGGCGCGACGATTCAGGAAATCAACACCATACGCAAACACTTGTCACTGATACAAGGCGGGCAACTCGCTGCTGCATGCAAAGCGCCAGTGTGTGCGCTGATGATTTCCGACGTGACTGGCGACGAACCGACCTTTATCGCCTCAGGCCCCTGCGCGCCGGATCCGACCACTTACGCTGACGCTCTCGGCGTACTCGCACGCTATAAAATTTCTGCGCGTCCCAGCATACAAAATCATCTGGCCAAAGGTGCGCGGGGCGATATAGCCGAAACGCCCAAGCCGGGCGACAAAATTTTCGCGCGGGTTGAAAACAAAGTCATCGCCACGGCACAGCAATCACTGCAAGCCGCAGCAGAATTTTTTATAGCACAAAACATTACACCAGTGATTTTAGGCGACAGCATCACCGGCGAAGCGCGTGAAGTGGCAAAAGTGTATGCGGCGCTGGCGAAACAAATTCGCCAACATCAATCGCCTTTCAAAGCGCCCGTTGCATTAATTTCCGGCGGCGAAACCACTGTCACCATGCGCGGCAACGGACGCGGCGGACGTAACACGGAATATTTATTGTCACTCGCGATTGAGCTGGATGGAATGGAAAATGTGTACGCCCTCGCATGCGATACCGACGGCATCGACGGATCTGAGGCAAACGCTGGCGCGCTATTGATGCCGGATTCGCTCACGCGCGCGACGCAGAAAAATATTAAATATAAACAATTACTTACAATTAATGATGGTTATGGATTTTTTTCCGCGCTTGACGATCTCGTCGTCACCGGCCCAACGCGGACTAACGTCAATGACTTCCGCGTCATTTTAATTCTGTAGGGACGAGCAGAATCCGCGCTTTTAATTCGCCGATGGCAGCTAGCGCGCGGCGAGAAATTGCCGTGCGCGGATCAGCTCTGGCCTTTCAGTGTCGCCATCCCTCGCAAGGTTGAGCAATCTGGCATTGTATTCTCCCGCTAACTTCTGTTTGCCTGCGGCTTCTGCCGCACGTGCTGCGCCGTCAATCGAGCGGAAGCGATTGGGGTCGCGCTTCAGCGACTGCTCAAATTCGGCCAGCGCCAGCGCGGGCTGCCCGGTGACCAATAGCATTTCGGCCAGTAGCTGTCGGGATGGGACCACATTCCCCGGCGTGACGGGATGCTTGTCGCCGGCCTCCTCTGCCAACGCGGCGGCGCGCATTAACGCAAGCGCATCGTCGGTGCGCTTTTCCGCAAGCGCGATCCATGCGCTGACCGCCTTGATTTGAAAGTCTGTTTGCGTGGGCCAATATCCTATTTTGGCCGACACCATGTTTTCCTTCAGAGTTTGAAGGCGCTCCACATCTTTTCGCGCGGCAGCAGTATCACCGTTTCGAGCTGCGCCCAAGGCGCGCGCAAAAACCAATATCGCCTCTGATTGCGGGAACTTGTTCCAGGCGAGATCGGCAGGAGATAATTTCAGGGCAGCGGCCTCCTGCCAATCGCCACGCTCTAGCGCATAGCGCGATGGGATCGCTGCGAAGGCATAAGCGGCGACAAAATTTTCCACGTTCACTTTGCCCATGGCGGCCACTTCGCTTACCACCGCTTTTGCTGCCTGGTCCTGCGCCTGCTGCAACTGTCCGAACACCATGTAGTCCATGGCATGCAAGGCATCGTAGTTGCCGACGCTGAGAGTAGCTTCCTTGAGCTCGCTCCGTGCAGCCAGGTAGGACGCGCGGTTGCCTTCGACCATCTCTTTCCAGTAACCCACGCGCGAGAAGATGTGCGAAGGCATATGCAGCGCATGCGGAGCCGAAGGCGCGATACCTGCGTACACGCCTGCTGACGGCAAGCCCTTTTCCGCCAATTCGGCGTAATCGTAAGTGTGTATCAGGTAATGGGCGACGCCGGGATGATTCGGATACTTCTTGAACAGCGGTTCGAGTATGGCAGCAGCCTTCAATTGGTTAGCGAAGGTCTTGTCTGTGGGCTGCGCAGTTGCGTTGAGCACCAATGCGTACAGAATTTGCGCCTCATCATCACTCGGATATTTCTGCGCCACGTTCTGCATGGCCTTTTCCAGAGCGAGCGCGCGAATGCGGACATCAGTCGTTTCCCAATCTTTGTAGAAAAGGGCCAGCGCCGCGATGTAGTCTCGCTCGCGTTCACTCTTTGCGCTGATGCGCACGGCATCGGCCATGGCGGGCGCACCCGCCTTCGCCGCATTCGGATTGCTGGGCCAAGTAAACGGATTGCTAAGTGACATCCAGGCAATACCCCAGTCAGCCATGCCACAACTGGGATCGAGTTCCAGCACTTTGGCGAACGATTGCTTACCCACATCCCACCAAAACGAATGGAACAATGCCATGGCACGGTTGAACTCGCGCTGTGCCGCTTCGTTGCACGACACGGGAAAATTGACAGAACCCAGTTTTTCTACCTTGCCGGTTACCGGTGGATCATCTTCGTGCGCGGTCACGCCGAGCACCATGCTGCCAAATGTCAACGCCAGCGCGCAGGCAATATATTTCGATCGTTGCATGTCCGTTCTCCTTCGAATTCAACTTGCAGATCAAGTTGTTTGACTATTTTGTTATAGCCGAGGATCGACGAAATAGCCAATTGCGACCCAGTCTAGCGAACGTATAATGAAATATGCTTTGCTCAGCCGGTTTTTATTCGCCAGGGCGTGGTTTAGGCGGCAGAAATACCGATAGCGCAGCGCACAAAAAATTATCATTTAAACAAAAAGCGAAAGGTCAACTCTTGCTTGCAAGCATAACGCTGCTGCTGGTATACCAAACCATCGGTGAAGTGCTGGTGCATTGGCTCAATCTGCCCATTCCCGGCCCGGTGGTTGGCATGTTGATGCTGTTTGTTACGTTGGTGATTCGAAAATCGGTTTCGCCAGAGTTGCGCGATACGTCGCAGGGTCTGTTGCAGCACCTTTCGCTGCTGTTCGTCCCGGCGGGCGTCGGCGTCATGGCACACTTCACGCGCATTTCGGATGAATGGTTGCCGCTGCTGGCCGCGCTCATTTTGAGCACCGCGCTGACCATAGCCGTCACGGCAATCACTATGAGCCGGCTGATCCGGCGTTCCGGGAAACGTAAGGCGTTGAAATCCTGATGCCGCAAAAATTCACAGAGCTTTGGGTTTATCTGGCAACCACGCCGCTGCTCGGCCTGACCATCACTTTGCTCACGTATCAGGCAGCTTACTGGCTTTACCGACGCGGCAATTTCAATCCGCTGCTGAACCCGGTCGCGCTGTCCGTCGCGGCACTGGTGTTGCTGTTACTCGCCAGCGGCACGCCATACGAAACTTATTTTGACGGCGCGAAATTTGTGCATTTCTTGCTCGGCCCAGCCACGGTCGCGCTGGCGATCCCGCTGTATTCGCAAATGAATAAGCTGAAGCAGATGCTGTTGCCGCTGCTAGCCGCGTTACTCGCGGGCGCCGCGACGGCCATCATTTCCGCCGTCGGCATCGGCTGGCTGCTCGGCGCGAGTCAGGAAACGCTGCTGTCGCTGGCGCCAAAATCCGTCACCACACCCATCGCCATGGGCATCGCGGAAAAACTCGGCGGCATTCCCTCGCTCACCGCTGTGCTGGTCATCTTCACCGGTATCAGCGGCGCGATTATGGCGAAAAGTATTCTGGATATGCTGCGAATCGACAACCACGCCGTGCGCGGCTTCTCCGTCGGCATCGCCGCCCACGGCATCGGTACAGCGCGGGCATTTCAGGTGAGCGAACAAGCTGGCGCGTTTGCGGGGTTGGCGATGGGATTGAATGGGTTAACTACCGCGTTGATCACGCCACTGCTATTAAAACTCCTCGGCTTTTTAACTTAAAATATTATCTAATATAATCATATAGTTACAGAATCTCCGACGCATAATCCGAATAGCCTTTCCGCACTCTCCTGATTCGCTGCAATCTCTATCAAACCCATGCTGTTCTCATGCCAGAAACCTGCGCCGCGTTTTACGCTGGCGAAGGTTTCTGCGTATGACAAACTCTGCTGTTTCACTTTGAGTTGCAAGTCGCGCGCGACTTTGCCTTTGCGCAGGCCGGTGACGGCGTTACCGTAATGATCAATGTAAATGATTTCGGCAAGCTCACCCGGTTCGAACTCTACTGCGAGTGCTTTTATGTCCTCGGCCTTATCTGCCGGGAAATGCCCGCTCGCAATCCAAGCGGCGACAGGTGCAAATAAATCCCGGCCGTGAAAAGTGTTGGATAAATTTTCCGGCCGCCACCTGATACGCCAGAATTTTGCCTGACTGTCGCGCTGCGCCAGCACCGACAGCAAGCCGTTATCAGGCCCGACAAAAAAACGCTGGTGGGCGAAAACGATGACTGCATCACGCTCGCTGCCGACACCCGCATCGACGATGCAGAGAAACACACTGCCAGCGGGAAAAAAATCCTTCAGCGCGGCGAGTAAATGAGCGGCAGGCGTGGCCTGGAAATTGGGCACAGTGTGCAGCAGGTCGGCGATGACTTGTTGTGATGGCGCGTGTTGATGCAGCGCGGCTTTGACTTGCGCAACGTAGATGTCGTTAGCGCCGAAATCGGTGAACAGGACAATCATTTTTTGATTACTCCTACTATTTTATTTTACAGCCAAAGTGCCTATTTATTTTTTCCGTCATTCCCGCGTATGCGGGAAAACGAAGCTGCGTCAGCAGCGAGTTTCGATGTACGGCATCCAACATTTAAATCCCCCCTCAATCCCCCTTTTTTAAAGGGGGAGGATTTTTTAATATCAAGATAAGCGGCGCACCCTACACATTGTCATCCTGAGTGCAGCGAAGGATCTGCTTTTCAAATGGACAGCCTTAACAGAAGATCCTTCGCTGCACTCAGGATGACAAATTTTTTGCAAAATAAAAGCCGGATATTATCCGGCTTTTATTTTACAACTATTTCAAAACGACTTACTCACTTTTGGCATCGGCCGCTGGCTCCGGACGATCGAGCAATTCGACCAAGGCCATCGGTGCGTTGTCGCCGACACGGAAGCCGAATTTGAGTATGCGCAGGTAGCCGCCTTTACGCGCGGCGTAACGTGGGCCTAGCTCCGCGAACAGCTTGGTGACCATGTCGCGGTCGCGCAGGCGATTGAAGGCGAGACGACGATTAGCCAGGGTTGGCGTCTTGCCCAAGGTGAGCATAGGCTCGACTACGCGACGCAGTTCTTTGGCTTTAGGCAACGTGGTCTTGATGACTTCGTGCTTGAGCAGCGAGACTGTCATGTTGCGCAACATCGCCAAGCGGTGAGCCGAGGTGCGGTTGAGTTTTCGTAAGCCTAATCCGTGACGCATGATGTTTCCTTAAAATTTTCTGTTACTTGCTTAGGCCGGCTGGCGGCCAGTTTTCCAGCTTCATCCCGAGCGTGAGCCCTTTGGATGCGAGCACTTCCTTGATTTCGTTAAGCGACTTGCGGCCCAGGTTCGGTGTCTTGAGCAATTCGTTTTCCGAACGCTGGATCAAATCGCCGATGTAATAAATGTTTTCTGCCTTGAGGCAATTGGCGGAACGGACGGTGAGTTCGAGGTCATCCACTGGCTGCAACAGGATAGGATCCACTTGCGGGCCTTTGGCCTCTTCGATCGCCATCGGCGTGCCTTGCAGGTCGGCGAATACGGAGAGCTGCTCGACCAGAATGCGCGCGGCATAACGCACGGCTTCTTCCGGCTCGATCACGCCGTTGGTTTCGATGTCCATGATCAGCTTGTCGAGGTCGGTGCGTTGTTCGACGCGGGCGCTCTCAACGGCATAGCTGACTTTGCGCACGGGGCTGAACGAGGCGTCGAGCAGAATGCTGCCGACGGTGCGGCTGTCTTCATCGACTTTGCGCGATGTCACCGGCTCGTAGCCGCGGCCTTTTTCAACCTTGATTTGCATATCGAGCTTACCGTTGCCGGTGATGTGCGCGATGATGTGATCAGGATTGATGATTTCAACTTCGTGGCTTTGCTCGATGTCCGCAGCAGTGACTATCCCCGGGCCGTTTTTTTTCAGCTTGAGGGTCATCTCTTCGCGGTTATGCAATTTGAGCACGATGCCTTTGAGATTGAGCAGGATATCGACGACGTCTTCCTGCACGCCTTCAACTGTTGAATACTCATGCACGACACCGCTGATTTTAACTTCAGTCGCGGCATAACCGGGCATGGACGAGAGCAGGATACGACGCAAGGCATTGCCCAGCGTGTGGCCGTAGCCGCGCTCAAACGGTTCCATCACTACTTTTGCGTGAACGGGTGAAACATTCTGCACATCAATGATGCGCGGTTTCAGAAAACTGGTGGCATTACTTTGCATGCTATGTCCTCTGGTGTAATGATTATGAGTTTAATTATTTAGAATACAATTCGACGATCAACGATTCGTTGATGGTCGCGGGCAATTCGCCCCGTTGCGGCAAGGCTTTGAACGTGCCTTTCAAATGCTTGGTATCCACTTCTATCCATTCCGGAAAACCGCGTTGTTCTGCGGCGGCCAGTGCGGCTTTGACGCGCAAGTGGACCTTGGTCTTGTCTGCCACTTCCACTTGGTCGCCGGCGCGCACCAGATACGACGGAATGTTGACGCGTTTGCCGTTAACTGTGATGCCGTTATGACGCACGATCTGCCGCGACTCGGCACGTGAAGCGCCGAAACCCATGCGAAACACCACGGTATCTAACCGGCTTTCCAGCAATTGCAACAGGTTTTCGCCGGTTACGCTGGTACCGCGTTCAGCTTCTTTGTAAATGTTGCGGAACTGGCGCTCGAGTATGCCGTAGGTGCGGCGAACTTTTTGTTTTTCGCGCAGTTGCTTGCCGTAGTCGGACAGGCGCGCACCGCTTTTCTGGCCGTGCTGGCCCGGCGCATAGGCGCGGCGCTCAATCGCGCATTTGTCGGTGAAACATTTTTCACCTTTGAGAAAAAGCTTTTCGCCTTCGCGCCGGCATTGACGGCATTTTGCATCGAGGTTTCTTGCCACGGTAGATCTCCTGTTAGATGCGACGCTTTTTGGGCGGGCGGCAGCCGTTGTGCGGCACCGGCGTCACATCAGCGATACTGGTAATTTTGAAACCCAGGGCATTCAGCGCGCGTACTGCGGATTCGCGGCCTGGGCCCGGGCCCTTGATTTTTACTTCAAGATTTTTCACGCCACATTCCTGCGCGGCCTTGCCTGCTTGCTCGGCGGCGATCTGCGCGGCGAACGGCGTGCTCTTGCGCGAACCCTTGAAGCCCTGGCTGCCCGACGTGGCCCATGACAAGGCATTGCCCTGGCGATCAGTGATAGTGATGATGGTGTTGTTGAACGAGGCGTGTACGTGAACGATGCCTTCGGCAACGTTCTTTTTGACTTTTTTGCGTACGCGGGCTGCTGCGGCTGGTGCGGGGGCTTTTGCCATTATCTAATCCTTATCCTGTTGGTTACTTGCTGGCTGCACGTACGGCTTTGCGCGGGCCCTTGCGGGTGCGCGCGTTGGTGCGTGTACGTTGTCCGCGTAGCGGCAAGCCGCGACGATGCCGAATGCCACGATAGCAGCTTAAATCCATCAGGCGCTTGATGTTCATGGAAACTTCGCGACGCAAATCACCTTCGACGGCAAATTTGGCAACCTGCTCACGCAGTTTTTCCATATCGTTGTCGGAGAGGTCCTTTATTTTCGCGCTGCTGGCAACGCCGGCAGTGGTGCAAATTTTGCGCGCGCGGGTGCGGCCGATGCCGTAGATAGCCGTCAGGGCTATTTCAGCATGTTGGTGATTCGGGATGTTTACCCCTGCGATGCGGGCCATGGGTTACTCCAATAAAAATTTATATTAATCAATAAGTTATGTAATCAACCTTGGCGCTGTTTATGGCGCGGGTTAATGCAAATGCAGCGCAGGACGCGCCTGCGCTTTACCAGCTTGCAGTTACGGCAGATTTTTTTCACTGATGCTTGTACACGCATGGTTTGCTCCTTACTTCTATTTGGCGCGGAATGTAATCCGCGCTCTGCTTAAATCATAGGGTGAAACTTCCACCGTTACTTTGTCGCCAGGCAGGATGCGTATGTAGTGCATGCGCATCTTGCCCGATATGTGTCCCAATACGATGTGCCCGTTTTCCAGTTTCACCCGGAAGGTTGCGTTAGGCAGGGTTTCCACTATTTCCCCCTGCATCTGTATCGTTTCTTCTTTTGCCATCAGCGCCCTGGAAAGCCGCCCTTGAAGTTGGCTTTTTTCAACAGGCTTTCATACTGGTGCGACATGATGTATGCCTGCACCTGGGCCATGAAATCCATGGTCACCACCACAATAATCAACAAACTCGTACCGCCGAAATAAAACGGCACTTTGAATCTGACTATCAAAAATTCCGGCAACAAACACACCAGCGTAATGTAAATCGCGCCGACCAAAGTCAGTCGCGTAATAATCTTGTCTATGTGCCGCGCGGTTTGCTCGCCCGGCCGTATGCCTGGTACAAACGCCCCGCTTTTTTTCAAGTTATCCGCAGTTTCCGTCGGGTTGAAAACCAAGGCCGTATAGAAAAAGCAGAAAAACATAATCGCCGCTGCGTACAGAAATACATAAATCGGCTGGCCGGGCGACAACGTGGAGCTAATGTCCTTCAGCCACGTCATGTTTTCATAACTGCCAAACCAGCTCGCCAAGGTGGCCGGGAACAAAATAATGCTGGAAGCGAATATGGGCGGAATCACGCCCGACATATTCAGCTTCAACGGCAAATGCGATGCCTGCCCGCCATACACTTTGTTGCCCACTTGCCGCTTGGCGTAATTCACCAATATTTTGCGCTGCCCGCGCTCAACGAAAACCACAGCCGCCGTCACCAGAATTACCAGTGCAAAAATAACGATTCCCATCACTTTGCTCAGCGCGCCGGTATTGATCAGGTTGAACGTTCCGCCTATCGCGTTCGGCAACCCGGCGACTATGCCGGCAAAAATAATCATCGAAATTCCGTTACCCAAACCGCGCTCTGTTATCTGCTCGCCCAGCCACATCAGGAACATTGTGCCGGTAACCAATGAGACTATCACCGTGACGCGGAAAACCAAGCCCGTCTCAATCACCAAATTGGGTTGGGACTCAAGTGCAATCGCAATGCCGAACGCTTGAAACAGCGCCAATACCACAGTACCGTAACGCGTGTACTGGGTAATTTTTCTGCGCCCCGCTTCACCTTCTTTTTTCAGCTGCTCCAGCTGCGGTAACACGATAGTCATCAACTGCATAATGATCGATGACGAAATGTACGGCATGATGCCTAAAGCAAATATGCTAAAGCGGGACAATGCACCGCCGGAAAACATATTGAACATATCCAATATGCCGCCCTTCTGGCTTTTGAATAAGGTAGCCAATTGCGCCGGATCAATTCCCGGAACCGGAATGAACGTGCCGATGCGATATACAACCAGCGCAAGCAGCAGGAACACCAGCCGGCGTTTCAAATCGCCGAACTTTTGCCCACCACCTATGGCTAAATTAGCAGCCAATGTTCACTCAGCCTTCCGTCAAGCTGCCACCGGCAGCTTCAATTGCGGCGCGCGCGCCTTTAGTCGCGCCTATACCGACCAGTGTCACAGCGCGCTTGATTTCGCCGGACAAGAAAACTTTGGCGCCCAAAGCCTTGGCAGAAACAATTCCCGCCTGCTTGAGAGAGAGCAAATCAACGGTATCCACTGGCAGCTTAGCCAGATCGCCCAAGCGGACCTGTGCAGTATCTTCCCGCGTCATGGAAATAAATCCGCGTTTGGGCAGACGGCGTTGCAGCGGCATCTGTCCGCCTTCGAAACCGACTTTGTGGAAACCGCCGGAGCGGGATTTTTGGCCCTTGTGACCGCGGCCGGCCGTTTTACCCAGGCCGCTACCGATACCGCGACCCACGCGGCGGCGATTACGCTTGCTGCCTTCCGCCGGTTTCAGATTATTTAATTCCATGACTTATCCTTCAGCTTTTACCAGGTGGGATACGGAATTAATCATGCCGCGCACCATAGGGGTATCTACCAGCTCTACCGTCTGTTGCATGCGCGTGAGACCAAGGCCGCGCACGCTGGCAATATGATTTTTTTTCGCGCCGATAGGGCTTTTGACCAAGGTGACTTTTATTTTTTTGTCAGCCATTTGATTACCCCAGAATTTCTTCAATTGTCTTGCCGCGCTTGGCCGCCACTTCGGACGGGCGATTCATCGCTTCCAGGCCGTTAAGGGTTGCGCGGATGACGTTATACGGATTGGCAGAACCTATGCACTTTGCCAGCACGTTTGTTACCCCAACCACTTCAAATACCGCGCGCATCGCGCCGCCTGCAATAATGCCGGTACCATCGGCGGCGGGCTGCATATACACAGTTGCCGCGCCGTGCTTGCCGATGACCGAGTGATACAGTGTGCCATTTTTCAGATGAATTTTTACCATTTTGCGACGCGCATCATCCATGGCTTTTTGCACCGCGACCGGTACCTCGCGCGATTTGCCTTTGCCCATGCCGATACGGCCGTCACCATCGCCGACAACGGTTAACGCGGCAAACGCCATGATGCGGCCGCCCTTGACGACCTTGGTCACGCGATTGACGGCGACCATTTTCTCGCGCATTCCGTCGCTATTGTCTTGCTTGTTGGTATCAATCTTGGCCATAAATAATCCTGTGTGCCTTAAAACGTCAAGCCGGCTTCACGCGCGGCATCTGCCAGGGCTTTAACCCGGCCGTGATAACGAAAACCGGAACGGTCGAATGCCACTTGCGACACACCAGCCAGCTTCGCTTTTTCCGCTATGCGCTTGCCGATCACCGCTGCGGCCTTGATATTGCCGCCGTTGCCAAGCTGCTTACGCACCTCGGGCTCTATCGAAGATGCGCTGGCGAGCACTTTGGAGCCGGTGCTGTCGATAATCTGCGCGTAAATATGCAAGTTAGTGCGATGAATCGACAGGCGTACTGCCTTCAACTCGGCTATCTTGGCGCGGGTCGGTTTGGCCCTGCGTAAACGCGCTTGTGTTTTGTCTACCATGCTATGCCTCGATTACTTCTTCTTGGTTTCTTTAAGATTGATCTGCTCGTCGGTATATCGCACGCCTTTGCCCTTATAAGGCTCCGGGGGACGATAAGCCCGAACTTCTGCCGCGACCTGCCCAACCAATTGCTTGTCGATACCTTTGATCAAAATTTCTGTCTGCGTCGGCGTTTCGGCCTTCACACCATCGGGCATCTTGTGCACAACAGGATGCGAAAACCCCAAGGTCAGGTTCAAAGCCGCGCCCTGGGCCTGTGCACGGTAACCCACGCCGACCAACGTTAATTTTTTCTCATAACCCTTGGTCACGCCTTGCACCATGTTTGCCAACAATGCGCGGGCGGTGCCCGACATGGCATTGGCCTGCTGGGAATCATTGACCGGCGTGAACGTCAATTTGCCATCGTCTTTTTTTACAGTCACGCCTGCGTTAATCGTTCGCTTGAGCGTGCCGAGCGGGCCTTTGACGGACACTTCTCCCGACGAAATGTTTACTTCGACTTTGTCGGGGATCACAACCGGATTTTTACCTATGCGCGACATATATTCTCCACTACGCCACTATGCACAGCACTTCACCGCCCACGCCGGAAGCACGGGCACGGCGGTCTGTCATCACGCCTTTTGACGTGGAAACAATCGCAACGCCCAGACCGTTCATCACGTTAGGAATGTCGCCGCAAGTCTTGTAAATGCGCAGGCCGGGACGGCTGACGCGTTCAATTTTTTCGATCACTGGGCGGCCGGCGTAATACTTCAGGCCGATTTCCAGTACGGGCTTATTGTCTTCCGCCTTGACATTAAAGCCGTCGATATAGCCTTCGTCTTTTAAGACCTGGGCGATGGCCTGTTTCAGCTTCGAAGCGGGCATGATGACCGAGACTTTTTCCGCCTGCTGTGCATTGCGGATACGGGTCAACATGTCGGCGATGGGATCACTCATACTCATATTATTGTCTCCTACCAGCTTGCCTTGACGATGCCGGGAATTTCACCACGCATTGCGATATCACGCAATTTGCTGCGACCGAGACCAAATTTGCTGTAAACGCCACGCGGGCGGCCTGTCAACGCACAACGATTGCGCAAGCGCACCGGGCTGGAATCGCGCGGCAATGCCTGCAAGCGAAGGCGGGCGGCGTAGCGGTCCTCGTCGGACATTTTTGTGTTGTTGATGATTGCCATCAGTTCTGCTCGCCTGGCGGCGAATTTTTTTACTATCTTGCGACGTTTCAGGTCGCGGTTGATCAAAGCAACTTTAGCCACAGGGACCTCAATTCTTGAAAGGAAATTTGAAGGCCGCCAGGAGAGCACGCCCTTCAGCGTCGTTTTTTGCGGTGGTGGTCAGGGTGATGTTCATACCACGCAATGCATCGATTTTGTCGTATTCAATTTCGGGGAATATGATTTGCTCTTTTATACCCATGTTGTAGTTGCCGCGGCCATCGAAGGATTTGCCGGAAATGCCGCGGAAGTCGCGGATACGCGGTATGGCGATGGTTACCAAACGATCCAAAAATTCGTACATACGCGCCTGACGCAAAGTCACTTTGCAGCCGATCGGATAGTTGTCGCGAATCTTGAATCCGGCAATGGATTTTTTCGAATTGGTGACAATAGGTTTTTGGCCGGCGATTTTTTGCATGTCGGCGACGGCGTGTTCCATGACTTTTTTGTCGGCCACCGCTTCACCCACACCCATGTTCAGGGTGATTTTGGTAATGCGCGGCACTTCCATCGGGGATTTGTAACCAAACTGCTGCATCAGCTGTTTGACCACGGTGTCTTTGTAATAAGTATGCAGGCGGCTCATATTAATAGTTCTCAGGCGTCGACGGTTTCGCCGCTGGATTTGAATACGCGGACCTTGCGTCCGTCTGCAAGCACTTTGCAGCCGACGCGATCCGCTTTTTTCGCAGCAGCGTTGTAGAGGGCAATATTGGAGATATGGATGGGCATTTCTTTTTCGATAATGCCGCCGGGGGTACCTTTCATTGGGTTCGGCTTGGTGTGTTTCTTTACCTTGTTGATGCCTTCAACCAATACGCGGTCGTTATCACCCACCAGCAACACCGCGCCGCGTTTCCCTTTGTCTTTTCCGGTAACGACGATCACTTCGTCGCCTTTGCGAATTTTTCCCATGATAAATCCTTACAGCACTTCTGGCGCCAGCGAGACGATTTTCATAAATCGCTCCGTGCGCAATTCACGCGTCACCGGCCCGAAAATGCGGGTGCCGATGGGCTCGAGTTTATTGTTCAGAAGAACGGCAGCGTTGCCGTCGAATTTGATCAATGAGCCGTCGCTGCGGCGTACGCCTTTGGCGGTACGCACAACGACAGCACTGTGAACTTCGCCTTTTTTCACGCGGCCACGGGGGGCGGCCGTCTTGATGCTGACCTTGATCACATCACCAACGTTGGCGTAACGGCGCTTGGAACCGCCCAGCACCTTGATGCACATGACGGTACGCGCGCCGGTATTGTCGGCAACATCCAGAATGGATTGCATTTGAATCATTTTATTGCTCTCTCCAACTTGATTGTCAGGCCGGTTATTGCACCGGACATCCAACAGCCAGTTTTGGAACCCGTAGGGTGTAAGGTACAGCCGGATTTGAGGCCGTACCGCGAAAACTGAAATTATAGCCCGTTTTGCTACTTGCCAGCAAGCCTCATACTGCGCGCGATTTCTCCAGCAGTTTTGTTACCCGCCATGCCTTGGTTTTGGATATCGGACGGCATTCCTGTATTTCCACCAGATCGCCTGTATGCACTTCGGCGTTTTCGTTATGTGCATGGTATTTTTTGCTACGGCGGACGAATTTGCCTATGACGGGATGTGCCACTCGGCGTTCGACGACGACTGTCACGGTCAATTGCATTTTGTCGCTTATCACCCGCCCGGTCAGGGTGCGTACTACCTTGTTGGCTTCAGCCATAGTCAGTTTCCCTTCTGCGCGAGCAATGCACGCATGCGCGCGATATTGCGGCGATTTTTTTTCAACTCGCTGGTATTAGTCATTTGTTGCGTGGCAAGCTGCATACGGGCATTGAATTGCGCTTTGAGCGTTAGCATAAGCTCTTGATTTAATTCAATTTTTCCCATTGCTTTCAACTTGTTTTTGCTCTCGGTCTGTTTCATGATCATTACCCCAATTGGCGCACGACAAATCTGGTTTCGATAGGCAGCTTGGCGGCAGCCAACGCAAACGCTTCGCGCGCCAGCACCTCGTCCACTCCGTCCATTTCGTACAACACTTTGCCCGGCTGAATTTCAGCAACGAAATACTCAGGGCTGCCTTTACCGTTACCCATGCGGACTTCTGCAGGTTTTTTGGAAATCGGCTTATCCGGGAATATGCGTATCCAGATGCGGCCGCCACGCTTGATATGGCGTGTCATGGCTCGACGGGCGGCTTCTATCTGGCGCGCCGTGAGACGGCCGCGGCCCACTGCCTTGAGGCCGTATTCGCCGAAACTGACCTTGGCGCCACGTGTCGCCACGCCGGTATTGCGGCCCTTTTGTTCCTTGCGATATTTACGTCTAGCTGGTTGCAGCATGTTTCACTCCTGGCTTTCTGGGCTTTCTTTCTGCTTGCTCGGGGATAGGTGCCGCAACCGGCTGTTCGCCGCGACCCAGCACCTCACCCTTGAACACCAGCACTTTTACACCAATGATGCCGTAGGTGGTTTTGGCTTCGGAAAAACCATAATCGATATCGGCACGCAAGGTGTGAAGCGGCACACGGCCTTCGCGATACCACTCAGTGCGGGCAATTTCAATTCCGTTCAAACGCCCGGCGCTGGTGATCTTGATGCCTTGTGCGCCGAGACGCATGGCATTTTGCATCGCGCGTTTCATGGCGCGGCGGAACATCACGCGCTTTTCCAGTTGCGAAGTAATACCGTCGGCGATGATTTGCGCATCGATTTCCGGCTTGCGGATTTCTTCGATATTCACATGCACCGGCACGTTCATCAGTTTTTGCAGGGCGCTGCGCAGTTTTTCAATGTCTTCGCCTTTTTTGCCGATCACGATACCGGGACGCGCACTGTAAATCGTAATCTTGGCGTTCTTGGCTGGACGCTCAATCACTATTTTACCGATTGCGGCCTGACTCAATTTTTTCTTCAGGTAATCACGTACCTTGATATCTTCCAGCAACATGCCGGCGAAGTGTTTGGTATTGGAGTACCACTTTGAAGTCCAGTTTTTCCGGACGGCAAGGCGGAAACCGATTGGATGTATTTTCTGTCCCATAGCTGTCCTTTAGTCGCCTACCGTCACATAAATGTGGCAGGTGGGTTTGATGATTTGGTTACCGCGGCCCTTGGCGCGGGCGGTGAAGCGCTTGAGTATCGGGCCCTTTTCTACATAAATCGTCGAAACTTTCAGCGTATCAATGTCTGCACCTTCATTATGCTCGGCGTTAGCGATGGCCGACTCGAGCACTTTTTTAATAATCGTCGCGCCCTTTTTCGGGTTGAAGGTCAAAATGTCGAGCGCCTGGTCCACTTTCTTGCCGCGAATAAGATCTGCCACCAAGCGGCCCTTTTGCGCAGAAAGTCTTACGCCGATTAACTTAGCATTTACATTCATGGTTAGCCTTTCTTGCCTTGTGCTGCCGGCTTGGGTGCAGCGACTTTCTTATCCGCCGCATGGCCTTTGAAAGTACGCGTCATGGAAAATTCGCCGAGTTTATGGCCGACCATGTTTTCGGAAACGTACACCGGAATGTGTTGCTTGCCGTTATGCACTGCGATAGTCAGGCCGACAAAATCCGGCAACACGGTCGAACGGCGTGACCAGGTCTTAATCGGACGCTTATCCTTGGTGGCCTGCGCGGCTTCAATTTTTTTCAACAGATGCCCGTCAACAAACGGGCCTTTTTTAATGGAACGTGGCATGGACTACCCTCACTTTGCTAAATGACGGCGGCGAACTATCATGCCGCTCGTGCGTTTGTTACGCCGGGTTTTGAGGCCCTTAGCTGGCTGACCCCAGGGCGAAACCGGATGGTGACGTCCGCCACCGCCGTTGCCGCGACCGCCCATCGGGTGATCGACTGGGTTCATGTTGATAGCGCGGACTGTCGGACGCCAACCGCGCCAACGGTTCGCGCCGGCCTTGCCGATAGAACGAAGGTTGTGCTCGGAGTTGCCGACTTCGCCGATAGTTGCACGGCAATCGACATGGACTTTGCGAATTTCGCCGGAGCGCAAACGCAACTGGGCGTAACTGCCTTCGCGTGCCAACAGTTGCACCGATGTCCCCGCAGAGCGGGCGATTTGCGCGCCTTTGCCTGGCAACATTTCGATGCAATGTATCGTGCTACCGACGGGAATATTGCGCAACGGCAGGCAGTTACCCGGTTTGATCGGCGCCTCTGAACCATTGAACAATTGCGTGCCCGGCGCGACGCCTTTGGGCGCGATGATGTAACGACGCTCGCCGTCCGCGTAAAGCAGCAAAGCCAAATGCGCGCTGCGATTCGGGTCGTACTCAAGCCGCTCGACTTTAGCCGGAATCGCATCTTTGCTGCGCTTGAAATCCACCAGACGGTAATGCTGCTTGTGACCGCCGCCATGGTGACGCGTCGTAATATGTCCGCTATGGTTGCGGCCGGCCTTGCGCGATTGGCTTTCAACCAGCGCCGCAATCGGCGGGCCCTTATGCAAATGCGGGCTGGTAAGCCTGACGACTGCGCGACGTCCGGGCGATGTAGGTTTTAATTTAACTAATGGCATTATTTATCCTTTACTGACCGGCGGTGAAGTCAATTTGCTGGCCGGGGGCAAGGCAAATGTAAGCTTTTTTGTAGCCGCCGCGCGTGCCCATAGTGCGGCCTGAACGCTTGGTTTTGCCGTTGGTGTTCAACACTTGTACGCTTTGTACTTGTACTTTAAACAATAACTCTACCGCTGCTTTAATTTCCGGCTTGGTCGCATCGGGCGCGACGCGGAAAATAATCTGCTCGTGTTTGTCGGCGACATAAGTACTTTTCTCCGACACCAAAGGTGCCTGGATAATCACCATCAGGCGTTCCTGATTGAATTTTTGCGTGGAGGCGTTCATACCAGCACCTCTTCCATTTTCTTGACTGCGCCTTTGGTCATCAGCACATGCGGAAAGCGAATCAGATTCACCGGGTCTGCGTGCGCCACATCTAGCACCAGCACATGCGGCAAGTTACGTGACGATAGAAAAAGATTTTCGTCCACGCTATCGATCAGAATCAGCACGCTCTCAAGGCCCATGGTTTTCAATTTGGAAGCCAGCAACTTGGTTTTGGGCGCATCGACGCTGAATTGATCGACTATCTTCAAGCGATCTTCGCGCACTAATTGCGACAGGATGGAGGCCATGCCTGCGCGATGCATTTTCTTGTTCACTTTTTGACTAAAATTTTCATCCGGGCTATTGGGGAAAATCTTGCCTCCGCCGCGCCACAACGGGCTGGACGCCATACCGGCACGAGCACGGCCGGTACCTTTTTGCGCCCAGGGCTTGCGCGTGGATTTCGCCACGTCGCTGCGGCCTTTTTGCGCGCGATTACCCGAGCGTGCATTGGCTTGATAGGCAGTGACGATTTGATGTATCAGCGCTTCGTTGTATTCGCGCCCGAACAGTTCGTCCGATGCTGCGACGGATGAAGTGGACTGGCCTTTATCGTTAATCAGTTTGAGTTCCATTACGCACCTGCCTTCACAGCGGGACGCACAACCACATGTCCGCCAGGTGATCCGGGAATCGCTCCTTTGATCAGCAGCAAACTGCGATCGGTGTCGATGCGGATAATTTCCAGATTCTGCGTGGTGCGTTGATCGTTGCCCAAATGCCCGGCCATGCGCTTACCCGGAAATACGCGGCCCGGATCCTGCGCCATACCGATAGAACCGGCAGAGTTATGCGAACGCGAGTTACCGTGCGATGCGCGGTTGGAGCTGAAGTGGTGGCGTTTAATTGCACCCTGAAAGCCTTTACCGATAGTGGTACCGGTCACATCGACTTTCTGACCAACTTTGAAAATATCCACGCCAATTTTAGCCGCCGGTGCAAATTTCGCCGCATCTGCAGCGCTAAGGGTAAATTCGCCAATCAAGGTTCCAGCTTTGACGCCTGCTTTGGCGTAGTGACCGGCAACAGCTTTGCCAATACGACTGGCACGGCGTGTGCCGAAAGCCACTTGCACTGATGAGTAACCGTCAACGGCGGGAGTTTTAATCTGTGTGACGCGATTATCGGACACGTCCACGACCGTTACCGGAACGGAATCACCGTCGGCGGTAAATACGCGGGTCATGCCGATCTTGCGACCGAGCAATCCTAAAGTCATATCTTCTTTCCTTTTACAAGGTGCCGACTGCAATTGGCCGGCAATTTAATTTATAAAAACATGTTGGCACAAACACGCCGTACTACAAAAAATTACAACTTGATTTCCACGTCCACGCCTGCCGGCAAATCCAGCTTCATCAACGCATCAACGGTCTTGTCGGTCGGGTCAACAATGTCCATCAAACGCAAATGGGTACGAATTTCAAACTGGTCGCGTGAAGTTTTGTTCACGTGCGGTGAACGCAACACATCAAAACGTTCGATGCGTGTAGGCAACGGAACGGGGCCTTTAACCACCGCCCCGGTGCGCTTGGCCGTCTCAACGATTTCCATAGCGGATTGATCGATCAGACGGTGATCAAACGCCTTGAGGCGAATGCGTATCTTGGAATGCGTAGCGGCTGTTGCCATAAACTTCTTTCGTTACTTAAGTGTTGATTACAATAAGCTATTTAATACTTATTCTATCACCTTCGCCACCACGCCCGCGCCCACGGTACGGCCGCCTTCGCGGATGGCGAAGCGTAAGCCTTCTTCCATGGCAATCGGCGCAATCAGGTTGACGGTGATGCTGATGTTGTCGCCCGGCATCACCA
>JBAVRP010000063.1:0-91979 GCA_049695115.1 Burkholderiales bacterium
GGATAACCCGTACCCAAAGCTGAATTCAATAACGAATTACGCATCTTTAGCCATCATTTCGACCATGACGATTTTGGTTTCAACAAAATATTTTTGCGCAGTCACTTAATCAGAGCTTCCTTAAATAGGGTTATCGGCTAGCACCGATTTTATGTAGGGTGCGCCGTGCGCACGCGCGGAACTGATTTGACCTAAACCCGTCCAATTATGCAGCAGCTTTTTCGCCGCTCAGCAATTTCCGCGGCGGCATTTTTTTCACCGCCTCGGCTATCGCCTTGATGTGGGCTGGCGTGGTGCCGCAGCAGCCGCCGACGATGTTGACGTAGCCTGCTTCAGCGAAACCCTTCACCACGTTGGCGGTGTAGTCCGGCGTTTCATCGTAGCCTGTGTCGCTGAGGGGGTTCGGCAGGCCGGCGTTCGGATGCGCGCTCACATAGACGTCGGCGACTTTCGCCATCTCGGCGATATAAGGCCGCATTAAATCGCCGCCGAGCGCACAGTTGAGGCCGATGGAAATCGGGTTGGCGTGGCGCAGTGAGCTGTAAAACGCGGCGGTCGTTTGCCCCGTCAGCGTGCGGCCGCTGGCGTCGGTAATGGTGCCGGAGATCATCACCGGCAATTTCATTTTGTGGTCGTCGAAGTACTGGTCGATGGCGAACAGCGCGGCTTTGGCGTTGAGCGTATCGAATATGGTTTCCACCAGAAGAATATCCGCGCCGCCTTTTACTAGCCCATTGATGGCTTCGGTGTAGGATTTCACCAGCGTATCGAAGCTCACATTGCGGAAACCGGGGTCGTTCACGTCGGGCGAGATCGACGCGGTTTTGCTGGTCGGGCCGAGCACGCCGGCGACGAAGCGTGGTTTGTCTGGCGTTTTTTTCGTAAACTCATCGCACAGCGAACGCGCCAGTTTCGCCGCTTCAAAGTTCAGCGCATACACAACGTCTTCCATGTGATAGTCCGCCATCGCTACGGAGGTGGAATTGAATGTGTTGGTTTCCAGTATGTCGGCGCCCGCTTCGAGATATTGCGTGTGGATTTCGCGGATGACTTGCGGCCGCGTGAGCGTGAGCAAATCGTTATTGCCCTTCACATCATGCGGGAAATTCTTGAAACGCTCGCCGCGATACGCGGCTTCATCGAGCTTGTAGCGCTGGATCATGGTGCCCATCGCGCCATCGAGGATCAGGATGCGTTGTTTGAGCAGCGAGTCGAGCAGTAAAGTTCGGTCAGATTGCATGGTATAAATTTCTCAATATAATCAAATAATTACAACAAAATATGCCGTGCGTACACTTGGCTATATAAGTATAAATTTTACCACGACGCGACATATTACTTTCGTCGATGCGCGAGCACACCATCCAGCGCGAAAATAAACAGCGCCGTCCACACCAAGCCAAAGCCGATATATTGATGCCGCGTCACACTTTCGTGATAAATGAATACACCGACCAGAAACTGAATCGTCGGCGCGAGGTATTGCAGAATGCCGATGTGCGTCAGAGAAATGCTGCGCGCGGCAGACGAGAACATCAACAACGGCACAATGGTGATTACGCCGGTGGCGACCAGCATCAGATTGGTGTTGATGTCGGTGTGCATCAACGCGCCGGTGTGTTGCGTCTCGGCGTAAATCAAATAGCCGAGCGCAGGCAGAAAAATAATCATTGTCTCCAGCGTCAGGCCCTGAATCGAATTCAGGCTCGCATGTTTTTTGATCAAGCCGTAAAAAGCGAAGGAGAATGCCAAGGTCAGTGCGATCCACGGTATCGCGCCATAGGCGAAACCTAATACCAGCACGCCGATTCCGGCGAGCACGACGGCATGCCATTGCCCACGGCGCAAACGCTCATGCAAAAACACTACGCCGATTAGCACACTCACCAGCGGGTTGATGAAATAACCGAGACTGGTTTCGACTACGTAACCAGCGTTGACGCCCCAGACAAAAATCAGCCAGTTTGTAGTGATGAATAATGCAGCAGCGGTATAAATGCGCAGCACGCTAAGAGTTTTTGCGCTGTCGAAAAGTTTCTTCGCCTGGCCGCTGACCAGCACATACGCCGTCAGCAACACGCACGACCACACGATGCGATGGCAAATTAATTGCAACGCAGGGACGTGTTGCAAAGTTTTCCAGAAAATCGTCAGCAATCCCCAGATGACATAGGCGCTGATCGCATACCACATACCGCGACTCATGCGGCTTGCAACGCGAAACAAAGAAACATCATATGCATTTGATTATATTAATAATTTATGCTAGGCTGACGCCGAGCAATTTGCCGATAAAAAACGCCACCATGCCGGCGCCGGCGCCGATGAGCAACATGCGCAATCCGCCATGAAAAGAATTTTTTCCAGTAAATAAACTCAGCGTCGCACCGACGCCGAACAAGGAAAGCGCTGTGAGAATAACGGAAGCAATCAGGCTTGCCTGATTATTGAAATTAAAAAATGCCGCCAACAAAAACGGCAGCAAGGGAACCAGCGCGCCAGCGACAAAAGAAAAAAACGACGCCATAGCTGCGCCCCACGGCGAGCCGAGTTCGTCCGGATTAAGGCCGAGTTCCTCGCGCGTCAAAGTATCCAGGGCTTTTTTCGGGTCTGCTATCAAGCTGTCGGAAAGTTTTTTCGCTTCGCTCGCCGACATGCCGCGCGCTTCATATATCAGCGCCAGCTCCGCCGCTTCTTCTTCCGGATATTCGTCCAGTTCGTCGGCTTCGAGGCCAATCTGGTATTCATACATTTCGCGTTGCGATCGCACCGACACATATTCGCCCGACGCCATCGACAGCGCGCCGGCGATCAAGCCCGCGACACCGGTGAGCAGAATGATTTTCGCATCCGCTGCCGCGCCCGCGACGCCCATGATCAAGCTGGCGTTGGACACCAAACCATCGTTGACGCCGAATACCGCTGCGCGTAAATTACCGCCGCCGCCATTGCGGTGGCGCTGGCCTACTTGGGCCAGATCGGTCGGCATTGCGTGGCCTTGCGGCGCTTTAGTGTAAAGCGACATGCCGCGAATTTTCATCGCCGTGAGAATCGGCTTCACGCGTTTGACGCCGAATTTTCTTACCAGAGCCGCGACCAAATGTGTGCGCAGGCCGGGCGAAAATGTTTCCGGCAGCGGAACATTATTGCTGCGCGCCTTGCGCTCCCACAGCGCGGCCTGCTGCTCGGCACGCTCGGCCAGTTCGTTGAACAGGGCTTCCCGCGGCGTGCCTTTTTCACACTGCGCGACTATTCGGTATAAATACGAAGAAGATTTTTCTTCGCGCCAGCTATGTAATTCGTTCATTTGTGTCGGAAGCCCTGATTTAGTCCGAAATCGTCGCCATACGTCGTTGCAAACAAAAAATAACCCCTCACATAGGAACTACTATGCTGCGTCGCTATTTTTTGTTTGCGCCTAGTCTTGCTTAGATCTCGGACTAAATCAGGGCTTCAATCAATCCATAGCGATCTCTAATGTTAGAATATAGCCGATATTTGTCTAGCCCATACATGACTTCTTCCGCAACAACAAAAAATTTCCCGCCGCTATCGCTTGCCTGGACTGTGTGGGGCCTCGGTGCCATGCTATATGTGATTGCGTTTTACCAGCGCGTCGCGCCGGCGGTGCTCACGCACGAGCTGATGGCGGATTTCTCCCTCGGCGCAGCGGCGCTGGGAAACCTGTCAGCATTTTATTTTTACAGCTATGTCGCCGTGCAGATCCCCACCGGCATCATTGCGGATCGCTGGGGGCCGCGCCGACTACTTACCGCCGGGGCTGCTGTAACTGCCATCGGTACGCTGGTGTTCGCGCTCGCGCCCACCGTGGTGGTCGCCAATATCGGGCGTTTGCTCATAGGCGCGGCAGCGGGCGTCGCCTTTGTCGGCATGATGAAAATCGCCAGCCACTGGCTGCCCGAAAGATTGTTCGCGCTGGCGAGCGGAATGGCGCTGGCTACCGGCATTAGCGGCGCAGTGTTCGCCGGCGTGCCCTTGCGCGAAATGGCGACGGCGTTCGGTTGGCGCAATGTCATGTTGTTCAGCGCCGCGTTCACCGGGCTGCTGGCCATCGCTACCTGGTGGCTGGTGCGCGATGACCCGTCGGAAAAAAATTTCGCCAGTTATTTTTCGCACGCGGACGACAACACGCAGAAAGAAATTTCTGTCATGGATGGCCTCAAGCGCGTGCTCAGTTATCGCAACACCTGGTTGTTGTCGCTCATACCCGGCGGCGCGGCGGGAGCCATTATTACTTTCGCCGGCTTGTGGGGCGTGCCGTATCTGGTGACCCATCGTGGCCTATCTACAAATCAGGCAGCGATGGTCGCCTCGGCGATGATGATCGCGTGGGCTATCGGCGGGCCGGTGCTCGGAACGTTGTCGCAAAAAATCGGCCGCCGCAAACCGTTATATATTTTGAGTTGCGCCATGGTCGTCGCCGGTTGGTCAATGGTCATATTTTTCCCCATGCTCTCATTCATCATTTTGATACCGCTGCTCTCGGCCATTGGATTTTTCAGTGGCATGATGATTATCGGTTTTGCCTTCGCCAAAGAATCCGTTCCGGCGCAGCTCGGTGGCACCGTGTCCGGTGTTGTCAACATGGGCGTGATGTTAGGGCCGATGTTTTTACAGCCGTTGGTAGGGTTGATGCTGGATAAAAATTGGCATGGTACCTTGAAAGATGGTGCGCGGATTTATGATCTGGCCGCGTACCAAAGTGGATTCGTGTTGATGCTTTGTTGGACCATATTATCTATGTTATTGGTTTTATTAACAAAAGAGACATATTGCAAACAGACAGCTTAGGCCTTAGCCTCATTCGTCATTCGTAAATGAATCCACCAGCAAACAAACCCCGTACTCATCAAGGCTGCCGAACTTAAGGCCATCCACAGACCCGAATGCGACACCAGCGCCGACAAGGTGCCAGCGACGATGCCCATCATCAACACGGAAACGGATGCCTGCAATGACGATGCCAGTCCGCGATTGGCCGGAAAAATATCCATCACCAGTATCGACACGATGGGCAAAGTGAATTGCAGGCCGATGTTAAACAAGAACAGCGGCAACACTGCCCACGGCACCCTCATTTGCGCGATGAAATAGTTGTAGCTGACATTGATCAGCACCGCGACCGCCATAATCATAAAGCCGAGATTGACGGTTTTGATAAACGACAGCTTGCCCGCGATGCGGCCAGAAAAAAACGCACCTACCATCATGCCGCTGATGGTGGGGATGAACAGCCAGGCAAACTGCGTTTCGCTGAGCTTCAATAACTTCAGCACAAACGCCGGGGCGGAAACGATGTAGAGAAAAAAAGCAGAAAAATTACAGGCAGAAACAAGCGACAGCAAAAGAAATTTTCTATTCTTCAACACCTTGTAATAATTTTTCAGCAGCGGGGCTGCGTGGAATGGCTGGCGATTTTTCACGGGCAAGCTCTCGGGCAAATACAGCGCGCTCAACATCCACACCAACAAACTGAAAACGGTAATAAACCAGAACACCGAATGCCAGCCAAATGCCGTGTGCAAATAACCGCCGATAATCGGTGCCACTGCCGGTGCGAAACCGAAAATCATGGTCACCATGGACATCATGCGTTGCGCCTCCGGCCCGTGTAGCGTATCGCGGATAATCGCGCGCCCGACGATCATGCCGACGCCGGACGACAAACCCTGCATGGCGCGGAAAAATAACAGCATGCCGATACTGGTCGCTAACGCGCAACCGACGGATGCAATCGCGAACACGACCAAACCAGTCAACACCACCTTGCGTCGCCCGAAGGAGTCCGACAACGCGCCATGAAACAACCCCATAAACGCCGACGCGCCGAGAAAAAAGCTCAAGGTTTGCTGCAACTCAAATGAGGTCGCGTTCAAATCCTGTTCGATGGCATGAAACGACGGCAAATAAGTGTCGATGGCGAACGGGCCCATGGTGGACATGGTGGCGAGTATCAACACTAGCAACCAGTGCGGCGTTTTGCGTGGGGGAACCGAAACGGGGTTAGGGATATTCATTGTCTGCACGGAAATCGAGACGCCATGATAGCGGTTATTTTTAACTACTGTTGTGACTCAACGGCAACCGGTACCTGAATAAGAAGTCAGAATTTCTCCGCCCAAGGCCGCAAATCAATTTCGTGCGCCCAGGTGCTGCGCGGTTGGCGCAACACATGCAAATAAGTTTGCGCGATGGCGTCGGCGTCTAGCATTGCATCGGAGGCATCTTCCGCTGGTTTATCATGTGGGCGAATTCCGCCGTCGATTATAAAATGCGCGACATGGATATTGTGCGGCGACAGCTCCCGCGCCATGCTTTGAGCGAGTCCCCGTAGCGCAAACTTGCCCATGGCAAACGGCGCCGACAGCGCATAGCCCTTTACGCTGGCCGACGCACCGGTGAATAAAATCGTACCGCGTTGATTCGCCAGCATGCGTTTCGCCGCCTGCTGCCCGACCAGAAATCCGCCGTAAGCGGTGATGGCAAGCGCTTTTTCTACTTCTTCAGACTTGAGATCAACCAGCGCACCGCGCGTGCGAAAGCTGGGGTTGTAAACCACGACAGTTGGGGGGCCGAGTTGCGCATCAACTTGGGCGAAAAGTTTTTCGACTTCCTTGGCTTGAGCAACATCGCATGGGAAGCTGATCGCACCAATCTCATCGCATAGCGGCTTAAGTTTCGTCACATTGCGCGCGACCAATCCAATCTTCATGCCTTGGCGGGCGAACAGCCGTGCCAACGACGCGCTGAGGCCGTCTCCAGCGCCGACTATCAATGCGATTTCATTCGAATTCTTCACGCGTAAATACTATTTGCGCAGTGGATGAGGGTAAGCAAATGGCATGTAGTCCTTTTTCGCTAGTAGGAAATAGTCCCGGTTCAGTTTCACGATTTCCGGGCAAGAGGACACTACGCCATTCTTTGCTGGCTCAGGCATCTGCATCTCGTTTTCCCAAATATATAGGTCCCTGATGCTGTCCGGAACTGTTTTGCAATCCGGTTTGCCTGGGCCATCGTAGGAACCTTCGACCATTAGCTCAATGCCCACACGGTATTGTGCGCCGAAGATGTTATTGAAAATTACGCCGTCACCCCCGCGGATACCGATGGAATTGCGAATCGTGTCTGATGCAGGTAGATCGGCGTTGATGAAATTGCCGTAGATTTCATACTGGCGAGAGCCGGTTTTGGAGCCGTTATTTACGCCACGCCCGTGGACATCGATAGAGAAGTGGTTTTTGGTGTTGCCGGTGGAGGTTGCGGTGTTGTAGCGGAACACATAACGTGACGAATTGTTCGACGCAACATGGTGACGGTTGCCGGACATATAGTTGTTTTCAATAAATATATTCTCTTCTGTGCCAAGCGACAAATCAGGCCAACCGCCGTCTCCGTAAATCGTGACACCATACCCAAGGATTACCGATTGGTAGCGCGTATCAAAAGCAAAATTATTGATAAAGTCATTGTTGAAAATCACGCCACGGGTGGTGGCCGGGTTACCGTTCACCGTGATGGCAGAAAAGCCGAAGCCGGAAAACTTCGAGTTAAACACACGAAAATCTTGACATGGGCTGCTCAAGCGCACGCCGTTCACATATTTCCATCCGTTCAGATGCAAGCCGTTATCGCGCGCATCGCTGCCGTTTAGTTTTTCACCGCCCTTGCCGCTGCCTTGTAACGCTAAATTTGAGAGCGCATTGGGTTTGCCCGGCGCGCAATTAAATGTGATCAGAAAATTACCCGGGGTGCGCTTAGCGGCGCTGGTCGTGTCTACTGAGGGGTTAAGCACAATCGTCGTCAGGTTTTTGCCCGCGCCTTTGATATACACCCCGGGGCCGACCATTAGTGAATTCAACCCCCAGTCGCACGTACCAGCAGGAATATTTACCTGCGTACCAGGTTCTGCTTTGCTCGTGACTGCGGAAACGTCATCAAAATTGCATGACCTGGCGTCCATTTTGTTGGTAACTTTAATGCTAGTAGGTTCAAGTGCGGTAGGTGCGGTGCCGATATAGGGCAATTCAGCAGATTTGTTTTCCGCGAGGACAGAGGTGCTTAGGCACGCAAGAAAAACAAATAAATTTCTCATTATAATCATCATAGTTATTAGCCTTTCTCAAAACGGCGATATTGAATCGCTTCGGCGATATGTTTGCTTTGAATTTTTTCTGCGCTGTCCAAATCAGCGACCGTGCGCGCGAGTTTCAATACGCGGTGATACGCGCGGGCGGATAAATTCAAGCGGCTGATGGCTTGCTTCAATAAGTCTTCCCCGCCTTTGTCCGGCGCGCACAGTTTGTCGATTTCTTTGGTCGTCAACGCCGCGTTGGGTTTGCCCTGGCGCGCGAATTGTTTTTGATAAGCGCTTTCCACCCTTGCCTGGATGACAGCAGAAGATTCACCCGTCGCAACACCGGTCAGTTCCTTTTCCGGCAAGGCGGGCACTTCGATCTGGATGTCGATACGATCCAATAAAGGTCCGGAAATTTTGTTGCGATAACGCGCAACCGCATCCGGTGTGCACCGGCATTTTCCATTGGTGTGGCCCAAATAGCCGCACGGGCAGGGATTCATCGCCGCGACCATTTGAAACTGCGCGGGGAAATCCGCCTGGCGCGCCGCGCGGGAAATCGTGATGCGGCCCGACTCCAGCGGTTCGCGTAATACTTCCAGTACCGACCTATCGAATTCCGGCAGCTCGTCCAAAAATAAAACCCCATGGTGCGACAAGGAAATTTCACCGGGGCGTGGGTTGGAGCCGCCGCCCACCAGCGCGGCGCTCGACGCAGTGTGGTGGGGCGAACGATAAGGACGCCGTTTCCAATTCTCCACTTTGAATCCGCCACTGCCGAGCGATTGCAGCGCCGCCGATTCCAATGCCTGTTCTTCCGTCATTGTAGGCAATACTCCCGCAAAGCGCGAGGCCAACATTGACTTGCCCGTGCCTGGGGGCCCGACCATGAGTAATGAATGGCCACCGCTCGCCGCGACTTCCAGCGCGCGCTTGGCGTGAGTCTGGCCTTTGACTTCGCTGAAGTCGGCGTAATGCAAGGCGGAGGTGACGGGTTTGATCACGTAGCGCGCCATCGGCTCTTGTCGCGTTAAATGCGCGCAGACTTCGAGCAAAGTATTGGCTGAATAAATCACCGCATCTTGCACCAGCGCGGCTTCGGGCGCGCTCTCCGCTGGCAACACGAACGCGCGGCCGTCTTTGTGCGCTTTGTAGGTCATCGCCAGCGCGCCGCGTATCGCGCGCAGCTCGCCGGTGAGCGCGAGTTCGCCTGCGAATTCGTATTGCCCTAAATCGTCTTTGGGGATTTGTCCGCTGGCGGCGAGTATGCCGATGGCGATCGGCAAATCAAAACGGCCACTTTCTTTCGGTAAATCCGCCGGCGCCAAATTAACTGTAATCCGACGCATGGGAAATTCAAAGCGCGCGTTCTGCAACGCCGCGCGCACACGGTCTTTGCTTTCTTTCACTTCCGCTTCGGGCAAGCCGACGATGGTGAATGCAGGCAAGCCGTTGGCGAGATGGGTTTCCACATGCACCAATGGCGCGTCCATACCCGTCAGGGCGCGGCTATAAAGTACGGCAATGGACATGGGTTATTTTTTTTCCAGCGCAGTAATTTTCGCTTCGAGTTCCGTCAGTTTTTCCCGCGTACGCTTCAGGACATCTGTTTGCACGTCGAATTCTTCCCGCGTCACCAGATCGAGTTTGGCGAAAGCTGTGGCCATCATGGCGCGCATATTTTTTTCAATGTCTTTCGCCGGGCTGCTGGAGAACAGGTCGCTGATTTTTTGATTAATGTCGTCGAGAATTTTTTTGCTATCCATAATTTGTTCTCCATGAAGTAGTCAGTGTATCAAATTACTGCATGCCCATATTGCTTGCACGCTTTGGGTGCGCACGAATTTTTCGTCGCCTTGCAATGGTGCGAGATAATTTTGTTGGGTTATGAAGTTTAATATAACTTTTTGATTAAATTAAGTAATTTTTGTGGCACGGTGGATGCTATAGCTAGTGAAGGAGTATTTATTATTGAACCAAGCAAAAGGAAATCAACATGAAAAAATTAACAACCGCTTTGCTACTTAGCGGACTCATCAGCACACCACAGATGGTATTAGCTGAAGACGCGAAACCGGCGGATGCAGCACCCGCCGCCGACCCGGCGATTTATTCCATCGGCGGTTTTGATTTAACCGGCCATGTCGATGTGGGCTACACCAGCCTTTCCGGTAATGGCAAATTTGATTCAGGCGTGAATAACCGCGTGTTTGATTTCGAGCGCAATAAATTGAAATTGCATGCGGTCGATTTACAGTTTACCAAGACGCCTGACGCGGGTTTCGGCGGCGTGATTGATGCAACTCTGGGCAAGGATGCCGACATCATCGGCGCCTACGGTCTGATAGTAGATAACAATTTCGGTACCGGTTTTGGTAAACGTAACGCCGATTTGACCCAAGCGTATTTACATTATGGTGCCGCGCCGCTCACTATTATTGCGGGTAAATTCGTGACCTTGGCGGGCGCGGAATATATCAAAAGCCCGCTCAACACCAATTACTCGCGTTCGATTCTGTTTGGCTACGCGATTCCGTTCACCCACACCGGCGTGCGTGCAACGTACAAAGTCAGCGATGAACTCACTGTTGTTGGCGGCATCAACCAAGGCTGGGATCAATTCAAGGATGCTAACAGCGACAAGACAATTGAGTTGCAAACAGCTTATACGCCGTCGAAAACCGTAGCACTGGCGGCGACGGTTTACACCGGCAAGGAAAATCTGAGTGTCTATCCTCCAGTCAATACGGATAAAGGTACGCGCAATCTGCTGGATCTGCTCGGCACATTCAATCTGAATGATCAAACGACTTTGGTTCTGAATTTTGACTACGGTACGCAGGATTCGAGTGGAGGTAAAGCCACTTGGCAAGGCTTGGCCGGTTATGTGAATTACACCATCAATGATCAATGGAAATTATCTTTCCGCGCTGAAATGTTTGACGACAAAGACGGTGCACGAACCGGCATCGCGCACAAATGGAAAGAAGCGACACTGACAGCCGCTTATCTGCCGACGAAAAACTGGGAGCTACGTGGCGAAGTGCGCAAAGACAGCTCGGACAAGGATGCTTTTGTCGATAGCAACGGTACCAACCTCAAAAGCAGTCAAAATTCATTCGGCATCCAAGCATTGTATAAATTTTAATCACGCATAAAACTGGGAGACAACATGAAACTGGTCACCGCCATTATTAAACCGTTCAAGCTCGACGAGGTGCGCGAAGCGCTGTCGGCGATCGGCGTGCAAGGGATTACCGTCACCGAAGTAAAAGGTTTCGGCCGGCAAAAAGGCCACACCGAACTTTATCGTGGCGCAGAATACGTCGTCGATTTTTTACCCAAAGTAAAAATCGAAGCTGCAGTTAAATCCGAACTGCTCGAGCAAGTTATCGAAGCTATCGAAAAAGCCGCCAACACCGGTAAGATCGGCGACGGCAAAATCTTTGTGTTCGAGCTCGAACAAGTGATCCGCATTCGCACCGGTGAAACCGGCGCGGACGCGCTGTGAGGGGAACAGTATGAAAAAGATATTTATATTAATCAATATGTTATTACTAATGGCTTTGAGTATGGGCGCTAACGGCGAAAACTCATTGGCTGGTATCGCGCAGTTAGCGCAAGCGGCACCCGCCGCAACAGCGCCTGCTGCTGATGCGAAATCTGCCGAAGCAAAACCTGCAGAAGCCGCCGCGCCTGCCGCGCCAACCAAGCCGGAAATCGTTGAAGCCAAAACCATCAACTCGGGCGACACGGCGTGGATGCTGACATCGACTGCGTTGGTATTGTTCATGACCATCCCAGGCCTGGCGTTATTTTACGGCGGCATGGTGCGCAAGAAAAACGTATTGGCCACGCTAATGCAAAGTTTCGCCATCACCGCAATGGTAACTTTGTTGTGGATGGTGTTGGGCTACAGCCTCGCATTTATGCCTGGCAGCGAATGGCTGGGTGGTTTTGATCGCGTCATGTTGAACGGTATGTTCTATGGTAAAGATGCGGGCAAACTTTCCGTGCATCACCTCGCGACCAATATTCCTGAATCCGTGTTCTTCATGTATCAAATGACGTTCGCAATTATTACCCCAGCCTTGATTGCCGGTGCATTCGCCGAGCGGATGAAGTTCTCTGCCATGCTGCTGTTTATCGGTCTTTGGTCGCTAGTGGTGTATTCACCGATTGCCCATTGGGTGTGGGAGCCGGGCGGTTGGTTGGCGGCCAAAGGTGTGCTCGATTTTGCCGGTGGCACCGTGGTGCACATCAACGCCGGCGTGGCGGGCTTGGTTTGTGCGCTGGTGTTAGGCAAGCGTATCGGTTTCGGCAAAGAAGCCTTGATGCCCCACAATCTGGTACTGACGTTGATCGGCGCATCAATGTTGTGGGTCGGCTGGTTCGGCTTTAACGCCGGCTCCGCTGTCGCCGCCGATGGCCGCGCCGGATACGCCATGATGGTGACGCAAATCGCCACCGCTGCCGCAGCGTTGGCGTGGATGTTGGCCGAATGGCTCGGCAAGGGCAAGCCCTCAGTGCTGGGAATTGCGTCGGGTGCGGTCGCGGGCCTGGTCGCCGTTACTCCCGCTTCAGGCTTCGTGAATCCGGTCGGCGCATTGGTCATAGGCATCGCCGCAGGCGCTATCTGCTTCTGGGGTTCCACCGTATTGAAACATATGCTGAAGTACGACGATTCTCTCGACGCTTTCGGTGTGCACGGCATCGGCGGTATTGTCGGTGCGTTGCTTACCGGCTACTTCGCGGTTAAAGACATCGGCGGTGCAGATGGCAGTGTGATGACACAGTTGATAGGCGTAGCAGCTACCGTGGTTTACAGCGGTGTAATGACATTCGTCTTGCTCAAAATCATCGACGTCATCATCGGCCTGCGCGTCAACTCAGACGAAGAACGCGAAGGTCTCGACATCGCGTTGCACGGCGAGCGCGTCGAATAGATTTTTCTCCCGGTGTGTTGAATGGGGCGCTGATGCGCCCCATTTTTTTGTCGATAAATACTGCAACGCGACAACAATAGCTCACACCGTTGAATATGCGGATGGAATTATTGTCTAAACCTTGAATGGCAAAACTTAATAAACGAGAATTGCCAAACCGCGGTTCCGCCCGCCCTGTCCGTAGCGCCGCATTTGGGCTGACTAACGTGCAGGGTATTTGATGGAGGCGCGATCATGAGCCTATCTATGTTTCTGTCTATATCGGCCATACTCGGACTCGCTCACGGCTTGGGGTTTGCCTTGGCGCCTCTGTGATGCCATGGGAAACATTTATGGCACACACACCGATGTAACAGGCCATTTGCTCGGGCGATTTTTTGGTGTGACACTGCTCCAAGTCGGTCTGATTACCTGGCTAATGCGGCACAAAGATGAAATGGTATTGCAGCCGTTGTTGGTTGGCTCATTCTGGGATTTGCTGTGCGGTGTAAGTGTATCGCTTTACGCCATTTCGGCCGGGTTGTTTAACGCCATGGGTTGGACCGCTGTCGCGATTTACGCGCTGCTGGCTGTAGGTTACGGCTACTATGCTTTCATACATCATCAGGAACTACACCCCTCTGCCCACGCGCACTGACCCCGATTAGCCTAATTGTAAGGGGGCACCTAGTTCCCTTTTTCGTTTCCCATGAATAATTTATATTAAAATCAATAAATTATAATTAAATCCGCTACTGGCATTCTCGTCGAATTAACCCTACTAAAACTCACAGCTACATTCTTACCCTACCTGCTTATTAAGGGTAATTGCTACCTGAATGAGTAAATCAGAGTAGTGGAATCAATGCCCTGATAGGGCAAAATTTTTACCAAACTGGGTCTGGTATTTTTAGTACCCCGTGTTCTGTATATATCGGTCGGCAGAGAATATTCAATTTAACTTCCATTAGGGAAAAAAAATGCATACTTATTCATTATCTAAACTTGCGATTACGCTGCTATTGGCAACTCTGGTGGGCTGCGGGGGAGGCGGGGGCTCTTCTGCAACTGATCCAACACCAGCACCTACCACTACGCCGACAGCTTCGCCGACACCTTCGCCGACACCTTCGCCGACACCTGAGCCGACGCCTTCGCCGACCCCTGAGCCGACGCCTTCGCCGACGCCTGTACCTACAGCTTCGCCAACGCCGACACCCACACCGACGCCGACGCCGACGCCGACGCCAACGCCAACGCCAACGCCAACGCCAACGCCAACGCCCACGCCAACGCCAACGCCAACGCCAACGCCAACGCCAACGCCGACGCCAACGCCAACGCCAACGCCAACGCCAACGCCAACGCCAACGCCAACGCCAACGCCGGCACCTGTTATTAGTGTGGCACCTTCAACGGTAAGCATGGGTAATGTGAATTTCAATACGCAATCAGCTAACAGCACGGTCACGGTTACTAATACAGGCAACGCTGTGCTTACGATTAATGCAATCAGTTTTTCAGGTACCTACAGCGCCGATTTTACTAAAGCCGGTAGTTGCCAGCCAAGCGCTACAGTGCAGCCCAATGCTACATGTGATGTGGTGTTTTCAATTAAACCAACGGGCGCCAACAAGGGTCCTCAAACAGCTGATCTCAACATTACAAGTGACGGCGGGAACAAAACTATCGCCGTTACTTATAATTCGATTGCGTTGCCAGTAATCGGCGTTTCGCCAGCTTCTTTCGCTTTGGGCAAAATGGCCTTCGGTGCGCAATCGGGAAACAATACGCTGACGGTTACCAACACCGGCGATGCGCCATTGACGATTAGCACCATCAGCATAAACGGAACATATGCCCCTGACTTTATCAGGACAGGCACCTGTCAACCACTCAGCGTCCTTCCGGTAGCTGCAACATGTGATGTCATTTTCGCCGTTAAGCCCGTAGGGGCGGATCTGGGCCCGCAAACGGCCGATTTCGTAATCGCCAGCGATGGCGGAAACAAAACCGTTACAGTGGCATATGAGCCAGTAACCTCACCGGCGATTCAGATAGCCGATGCTCCAGGCAGTTTTCTGAGCCTTACCGCTTTGTCATTCGGCAGCGGCAGTTTTGACACGCCTATTCCGAATAGCCCCACCGCAAATCTGGCGGCCAAAACGATCTATGTGAAAAATATCGGGACCGATCCGATGACCGTAAATAATATTTACCTCACGGGGACGGGCGAATTCACGTTTACCCATAATTGTAATGCGCCGGTTTTGGGCGGCACGAATTGCCAAATCGTTGTAACACCCTTCCCTGGATCGATTGGCAGTAAGGCGGGATTGCTGTTCATTGACACCAACGCTTTTAATGCCAGCCCTACTGGACCCGGGGTGCGCACTGTGACGTTGAGCGCCACCATAACGGGTACGCCGCCGGTCAATGTGGTTTCGCCTATCGCGACACTTACCAAAGAAACAAGCGACGCGACAGGGACATTCACTTTGAATGGAGCGATTAATTTTGGCAATAACGCGGTAGGTCTAGTATCAGGACGCCGCTTTATCCGGCTTACTAATTCTGGCGCTTCGGCCGTTCAGTTATTCGCTGTGCGTGCTACGGGACCCCAATCCAGCTGGTTAATCCTTGGCGGCGTACCTACTGCTAACACTTTACCTTCCACTGGCGCAGTTTGCGGCGCAAGCTTGGCCGCAGGGGCGAATTGTCTCGTCGGTGTGGATTTCAAGCCGCTGGCTGTTGGCTCCGCCGCTGCAGATATTGAATTCTGGACCAATATAAGTACGTTTGTGGTAAAGGTTACAGTTTCGGGATCGGGCCAGTAAACAAAATAGCAAAGCCAAATCAGAAAAAACCGTTTAACCCGCAACGTGAAAACGTTGTGGGTTTTTTACTTCCTGAAAGCAAAGCTTCCTGCCCAGCACATTAAGCCGGCCCGACCGATAATATTGCACCGCCGACCCGATTAGGCGATATTTCCGGCCATCCCCCACTAGCCACTCCTCCGCCCAACAAGGAGCGCGGGGTCGGCTGCCGGTTCCCCCTCCGGCAAACCGGTTACGGCGTTACCGGGAAAAGCGCCCAAGCAGAAGTTTTTGAACGGCGCTCCAGCGAGCTTGCCCCCCTGCGCACCCAATACGAGTTCAAATATCCAGCCATCAATAGTGATTCCATAATTTCTCCCTTGTTGCTTACACGGTGCAATCTGTCTGGCCACAAATTGTGTAGGCCTGCTAAACTGAATAATAGGTTCGCTGGGAAGAGGGAAGCGATATCGGCCCATTTCTTCCATTGTGCGTAAGGTGGATAGTGAATATAATTAGCGATTGCGCTTCTATGCAAAACACCGATCTAACCGCACACTTCCTGATCGCCATGCCGGCGATGACGGATCCTTATTTTTCCAGAACCCTCACCTATATTTGCGAGCACGGCGAACAAGGTGCGCTGGGCGTAGTCGTCAACAAACCGATTGACCTGAGTTTGCAGGGATTGTTTGAGCAAATTGGAATGGATTTGCATCAACAACCCTACGCCGACCTGCCCGTATATTTCGGCGGTCCGGTACAGACTAACCAGGGCTTCGTATTGCATCAGCCCATCGGCGAATGGCAATCGACATTGAATGTGGCGGGAGAAGTGGGCCTGACCTCCTCCAAAGATATTCTTGAAGCCACGCGTGATGGCCGCGGCCCAGGAAAAATTTTGGTTTCGCTCGGATATGCTGGCTGGTCGCCCGGGCAACTCGAACACGAAATCCAGCTGAACGGTTGGCTCACCGTCAAAGCGCAACCGAATATTATTTTCGATTTGCGGGCGGAAGAACGTCTGCCTGCCGCAATGCAATTACTCGGCATCGATTTTGCCAACTTGTCCGACCAGGCGGGGCACGCCTGATGGCGGCCTCGGTGCCATTCACCCCGCCATCCCACGGCTGTGTCATTGCGTTCGATTTTGGCGAAAAGCGTATCGGCGTCGCCGTGGGCGAATTCCAAATTAAAATGGCGCATCCATTAAGCGTCATCGACACCGAGGTGAATGAAAAAAGATTCGACGCAATTCAGGATTTGATTACTGAGCATCGGCCTATCATGTTCATCGTTGGAATGCCCAGTCATGAAGACGGCAGCGAACATCCGGTGGCCAAACTGGCGCGCAAATTTGCCGGGCGCATCGGTGGACGATTTAATATTCCTACCGTGCTGGCCGATGAGCGCCTGAGTTCCGCATCGGCGGAATCGGCGCTACATGAGGCGGGCGTCCATGGCAAACGGCAAAAATTATATCTGGACCAAGTTGCCGCGCAACAAATATTGCAGGGATTTTTCGATCAGCCCATGGTTATCCAGTAACACGACGAGAACAAAAATGAATTCAGAAAAATTGCCCGATGCTGATACGCTGCTCGCGGTGCTGACGCAAAAAATGCTAGGCGTGGTGAATGCCAACACCGCGCTGGTCGGAATTCACACCGGCGGCGTGTGGCTGGCGCAACGCCTGCACAAGGCATTGAAAATTTCCCATCCCTTAGGCAGTCTCGATGTGAGTTTTTACCGCGACGATTACGGCAAAATCGGGTTGCACCCCCAAACCAAATCGTCTGATATTCCGTTCGATGTAGAAGGCCGCGACATCATTGTCATCGACGACGTGCTCTACACCGGCCGCACCATCCGCGCCGCCATGAACGAACTATTCGATTACGGCCGGCCCGCATCGATCAAACTCGCCTGCCTGATAGATCGCGGTGGACGCGAGTTGCCGGTGAGCGCGGATTATGTCGGCCAAACGATGGCGTTATCAAAGGACGAAGAATTAGTCCTGGAGCAAACGGGGGATAAATTGCAACTGCGAAGGCAGCATAAAGCACAGATAAAGACATGATAAATAATTCAATAAAATTAAATAGTTACAAACGATATCTAACAAGGGGAAAAATTTAATATGACACTCAACCCCCAGCTAAATAAAAACGGCGAACTCACGCATCTTCTTACCACCGAAGGCTTGTCCAAAAAGATACTGCTGCATATTCTCGACACCGCGCAATCCTTTGTCAGCATTGGCGAACGCGAAGTGAAAAAAGTCCCGCTGTTGCGTGGCAAGTCGGTGTTCAATCTGTTCTTCGAGAACTCCACGCGCACGCGCACCACGTTTGAGATCGCGGCGAAGAGATTAAGCGCAGATGTAATCAACCTAAACATCGGCGCATCGTCCACCAGCAAAGGCGAGACTTTGCTCGACACCGTGTATAACCTGGCTGCCATGAACGCCGACATGTTCGTCGTGCGCCACGCCCATAGCGGCGCCGCCCATCTCATCGCACGCCATGTGGTGCCCGAGATTCACGTCATAAACGCCGGTGATGGCCGCCATGCGCATCCAACCCAAGGTCTGCTCGACTTGTTCACCATCCGTCACTACAAAAAGGATTTCACGCAGTTGCGCGTCGCCATTGTCGGCGATCTACTGCACTCCCGGGTTGCCCGATCGCTGATACACGCGCTCACCATTCTCGGTACGCCCGAAGTGCGCGTTATCGGACCCAAGACCTTGATTCCCGAGGCCGCGGAAAAACTCGGCGTGCAGGTCTATCACGACATGGCAATAGGTTTGAAAGATGTTGATGTGGTTGTGATGCTGCGGTTACAAAGCGAACGCATGGGCGGCGCGCTGTTGCCGAGCGCGCAGGAATTTTTTATGAACTATGGCCTCACCGCAGAAAAACTCGCGCTGGCCAAATCCGACGCCATTGTCATGCATCCCGGCCCGATAAACCGCGGCGTCGAAATTGATTCGTCCGTGGCCGACGGCGGGCAAAGCGTCATTCTGCCGCAAGTGACCTTCGGCATAGCCGTGCGGATGGCGGTGATGAGCATATTGGCGGGGAATTAATTAATGAAAATCCACATCAAAAACGGCCGTCTCATCGATCCGAAAAATAATATCGACGGCAAGCATGACGTGTTCATCGCCGCCGGGAAAATCGTTGCCATCGGTAATGCGCCGAGCGGGTTCATGGCGAATAAAACTATCGACGCGACCGATGAAATGGTAATCCCCGGTCTCGTGGATCTGTCGGCGCGACTGCGCGAACCGGGTTACGAATATAAAGCCAAACTGGAATCGGAAATGGCCGCCGCCGCCGCAGGTGGCGTGACGTCGCTGGCTTGTCCGCCGGATACCGATCCGTCGCTGGATGAACCGGGTCTGGTGGAAATGCTCAAACAGCGTGCGAAAAGCTTGAATCTCAGCCACGTTTATCCTATCGGCGCGTTGACGGTTGGATTAAAAGGCGTAGCTCTGACAGAAATGTCGCAACTCAGCGCCGCCGGTTGCGTGGCCTTTTCGCAAGCCGATGCGCCTATCACCGATACGCAGGTGCTAATGCGCGCGATGGAATACGCTGCGACGTTCGGTTATCCCGTTTGGTTGCGCCCGCAGGATGCACATCTCGCTCGCGACGGCGTGGCGCACGACGGCGAAGTGGCGACCCGGCTCGGCCTGCCCGGCATTCCTACCTGCGCGGAAACCATCGCCATCGCGACTATTTTGCAACTGGTGAAAAAAACCGGCGCGCGGGTTCACCTATGCCGGCTTTCCACCGCTGCCGGCCTTGACCTGGTGCGTGAAGCGAAAAAGCAAAAACTGCCTGTCACCTGCGACGTCGGCGCGCATCATTTGCATTTATCCGAAATGGATATCGGTTATTTTGATTCGCGCTGCAATCTCACGCCGCCACTGCGCAGTTTACGCGACCGCGATGCCATACGCGCATCGTTAAAGGATGGCACGGTCGACGCGTTATGTTCCGACCACACGCCGGTGGATGATGATGCCAAGCTGGTGCCGTTCGGCGAAGCGGAGTCCGGCGCAACGGGACTTGAATTGCTGTTGCCCCTTGCGCTCAAGTGGGCGCGGGAAACCGACGCGCCGGTTTCTGCAGCCATCGCCGCCGTAACCGCAAAACCCGCGGCGATATTGAGTATCAATGCAGGAAATTTATCCGTCGGCGCCAGCGCTGACGTCTGCGTGTTCGATTCGGAGCGCCACTGGAAAATTGAGCCGTCCGCGCTGAAAAGCCAGGGCAAGAATTCACCTTTCACTGGTTTGGAGTTGCAAGGTAAAGTGACGCACACGCTAGTCGGCGGGCATAGCGTGTTTGAAATTTAAGCTAACCCTGCTCAGGTCCGATATCGTCGCGATTTGTCGTTGCTCTCAAAAGAGAACGCCTTACGGGGGAATTACCGGCATAGCGTGTTTGAAGTCAGACGCACACGAGCTACCCCTCCTCGGGAAATTCAGTAACCCGACCTGACGATAGCATCTATATAATGCCGATATTCCTCAATCTATACTCATTTGATAAAAACCATGAATCCGCTACTCGATTTTTCCGGGCTACCCCGTTTTACCGACATCAAACCCGAACATGTTGCCCCCGCAGTGGATGTGCAACTTGCCGACAACCGCGCGCTGATACAAAAACTGCTGGCCGACACCGCCCAGCCTACATGGCAGAATTTTGTTATGCCCTTCGACGATGCAGGCGAAAAACTCCACAGACTGTGGGGACAAGTGTCGCACTTGAATGCGGTGATGAACAGCGCGGAATTGCGCGACGCATACAACGCGAATTTGCCCAAGGTGACCGAATATTCCGCTGAACTGTCGCAGAACGAGAAATTGTTTGCGCGCTTCAAGTCGTTAGCGGCCAGCGATGTGTTTCATGCCATGTCGAAACCGCAGAAGAAAATTATCGAAAACGAATTGCGCGATTTCCGCCTTGGCGGCGCCGATTTAGCTGTCGAGCAGAAGCCGCACTTCGCCGAGTTGCAGGAAAAACTCGCCGACTTGGGGGCGAAGTTTCAGGACAACGTTCTCGACGCCACCAACGATTTCGCACTCTTAATCGAAAACAAAAATGAGCTGGCTGGCGTGCCGGAGGACGTGTTGCAAGGCATGGCGGAGGAAGCGCAAAAAGATGACAAGACCGGTTATAAAATCACCCTGCATATGCCGAGCTACCTGCCGGTAATGCAATACGCAGGCAACAGAAATTTGCGCGAAAAACTGTATCGTGCCTACGTGACGCGCGCATCGGAATTCGGCAAACCGGAATGGGACAATACAAAAGTCATTGAACAAACTCTAGCGCTGCGAAATGAACTCGCCTCGATGCTGGGTTATCACAATTTCGCCGAATATTCCCTCGCCACCAAGATGGCCAAGCGACCAACACAAGTAATTGATTTTATTGAAGAAATTGCAATAAAAGCCAGGCCCTACGCAGAAAAAGATATCAAAGAATTGCAAGCATTCGCGCACGAGCAATTGAAAATCGACAAGCTCGAATCATGGGACATGGCCTACGCGTCGGAAAAATTGCGCGAGCAACGTTACGCCTTTTCCGAACAGGAAGTGAAACAATATTTTCCTGAAACTGTCGTGTTGCCCGGCATGTTCAAAGTGGTCGAAACGATTTATGCCGTCAACATCCGCGAAGCCAAAGCGCCGGTGTGGCATGGTGATGTGAAATTCTTCGAGATACTCAATCTCGACGAACAACCCGTTGGCCAGTTTTATCTCGACCTCTACGCGCGCAGCGCCAAGCGCGGCGGCGCCTGGATGGACGACGCGATCACGCGGCGCAAAAAACCAAGCGGCATACAGATTCCGGTCGCGTATCTCACCTGCAATTTTTCCGCGCCGGTTGGCGGCAAACCGGCGCTGTTCACGCATGACGAAGTGATCACGCTGTTCCACGAATTCGGCCACGGCCTGCATCATTTGCTGACACAAATCGAAGACCTCGGCGTGTCCGGCATCAACGGCGTCGAGTGGGACGCAGTCGAATTGCCCAGCCAATTTATGGAAAATTTCTGCTGGGAATGGGACGTGCTAAAACACATGACCAAACATATAGATACCGGCGCAAGCTTGCCGAAAAGTTTATTCGACAAAATGATCGCGGCGAAAAATTTCCAGAGCGGTATGCAAACTTTGCGTCAACTGGAGTTTTCTCTGTTCGACATGCGCTTGCATTACGACTTCCAACCGCAGCGGGAAACTCTGCAACAACTGCTCGACGAAGTGCGCAGCCATGTGGCCGTAGTGTTTCCACCGGAATTCAATCGTTTCGCCAACCAGTTTTCGCATATTTTCGGCGGCGGTTACGCGGCAGGCTATTACAGCTACAAATGGGCAGAAGTGTTATCCGCCGACGCCTACGCCGCGTTTGAGGAAAACGGCGTACTGGATGAAAAAACCGGCGACAAATTCCGCCGCGAAATTCTCAGTGTTGGTGGCAGCCGACCGGCAATGGAATCATTCAAAGCGTTTCGCGGACGGGAGCCGAGCATCGATGCGTTGCTTCGTCACAACGGGATGGCGGCCTGAAGTAGGACGGGGTTACCCGCCGTAAATGAAGCATATACAAGGTAACCCCCTGTTTTTTGGCGGGGGGCCCCGTCCTACCATTCCAACAATTGCTTGAATTTTGTCGACTTCTTCTGCATAGTAAACGTTAAGCAAATTCTTTATGTAAAACAGAGGCTTATTGTGAGAAAAATCACACTTTTCATGCTCATGCTGGTCGCCGCGCTTAGCGCGCAAGCCGAACTATACAAATGGGTGGATAAATCCGGCGGCGTGCATTACTCCGACCAGCCGCCCGTAGGCGACGTCAAAAATGTCGAGCGTAAAAAAATCGGCGGCAATGTGATTGAAGGCCAGGACAACTTCGCTCTCAGAGAAGCGGCGCGCAAATTCCCCGTCGTTTTGTATGCCAACGAATGCGGCGAACCATGCAATCTGGCGCGCGAGCTATTGGTCAAACGAGGCGTACCGTTTACGCAAAAAAACCCTGAAGCTTCTGCAGCTGATTCTATCGCATTGAAAAAACTTGCAGGCTCACTTGAAGTGCCGACTCTCGCGATCGGCGAGAACAACACCTTGAAAGGCTATCTGGAAAGCTCTTGGACCACCGCCTTGGATGCTGCAGGCTATCCTTCCACTAACACCAAGGCTCCGTCAGTGGAAAAAGCGGTAGCAGAAAAAGCTGCGGTTGAAAAAGCAGCGCTGGAGAAAGCGGCAGCAGAAAAAGCCAAATCCAAAGCAGGGGAAGCGAAAAAATCTGCCAGCGAAAAATCCGCAGCAAATTAAACCGCCGCGCTAAAATGACGGCATGAAACTCGCCACATGGAACGTCAATTCCCTCAAAGTCCGCTTGCCGCACGTTGTCGATTGGCTGGCAGCGCATCAGCCCGATGTGCTGTGCCTGCAAGAAACCAAAACCGAAGACCACAAATTTCCCGTTGCTGAACTAGAAGGCGCGGGCTACCACATCACCTACGCCGGGCAAAAAACCTATAACGGCGTCGCGCTGTTATCCAAAACCCCCGCGCAAAATATCATTGTCGGCATTCCCGGCTATGTAGACGAACAAAAACGGGTGCTGTCGGCGACGTTCAATGACGTGCGCATCATCTGCGCCTACATCCCCAATGGCCAAGCCGTCGATTCAGAAAAATACCAATACAAATTAACCTGGCTCACCGCGCTTAACGCATGGCTGAAAACCGAGCTCACGCAACATAAACATCTCGCCTTACTCGGCGACTACAACATCGCACCGGAAGATCGCGACGTGCACGACCCACAAGCGTGGATTGGCCAAGTGCTGGTCAGCGAACCCGAGCGCGAAAAATTTCGCGAGATACTCGCGATGGGTTTAAAAGATTCATTCCGCTTATTCGAGCAGCCGGAAAAAAGTTACAGCTGGTGGGATTACCGCATGATGCGTTTTCGCCGCAACTTAGGCCTGCGCATCGATCATATATTGTTAAGCGAGGCCCTCGCAGCGCGATGTAAGTCCTGCATTATCGACAAGACGCCGAGGAAGTTAGAGCGACCATCGGATCACGCGCCTGTGCTCGCAGAAATTGCACTATAAGTGGAAACCCCTTGCAGGCTTCTTGGGTGCAGACTCATCTTCGCCGAAGGCAAAAATGACGTCGAAGCCACAAAGAACCGCGCAAACTCGAGCGGCCATCGGACCACGCGCCGGTAATGGCGGAAATTGCGTCCTAACAGAAGGTGACGAAAATAAATAAATCGCAAAAAAAACTATCCGGCACGTTCAACCGATTTTTTGAATCGGAAAAATCTAGCGGCATATTTTTGTTGATAGGTACCGTTATTTCAATGGTGATTGCCAATTCGGCGTTTGGAAATGAGTATCTCGCGCTGTTAAACATCAAGCTTTGCGGCCTCAGCCTGGAGCATTGGATCAATGATGGTTTAATGGCGATTTTCTTTTTGTTAATCGGCTTGGAACTGGAGCGTGAGCTCTACGTCGGTGAGCTTTCATCATTCAAAAATGCCTTGCTGCCCATCATTGCGGCACTGGGCGGAATGATTTTTCCCGCGCTGATTCACTATATATTTAATGCCGGAACCGTCACCCAATCAGGCATCGGCATTCCGATGGCGACCGACATTGCATTTGTGCTCGGCGTGCTGGCCATCCTCGGCAGCCGCGTTCCAACGTCGTTGAAAGTGTTTGTAACGGCATTTGCGGTGATGGATGATTTGGGCGCCATTATTATCATCGCTATTTTTTACTCGACGAAAATCGCTGTCTGGTATCTGCTCGGCGCGTTGGCCGTTTGGTTGTTGTTAATAGTATTTAATCGTTTGTTTCGCATTATGCGTATTTGGCCCTACCTGATAGGCGGTAGTGTGATGTGGGCGCTGATGCTGCAGTCGGGCATCCATGCAACCATTGCCGGAGTCATGCTGGCTTTCGCCATACCGTTCTCCGCCAAAGATGACGATGCGCAATCTCCGTCACACAAGTTGGAAAATTTTCTGCACAAACCGGTCGCGTTCATCGTGCTCCCTATCTTCGCTTTGACAAATACCGCCATCGTGGTAGGTGCTTACTGGGCGCAAAATTTATCCAGCGCTAATTCGGTTGGCATTGCGGTCGGTTTGGTTCTGGGCAAGCCGCTCGGCGTAACGTTGTTTAGCTTTGTCGCTGTGGCCGTCGGCCTGTGCCGTTTGCCGTCAGAATTGCGCTGGCCGCATATGGTGGGCGCCGGCTTACTGGGCGGCATCGGTTTTACCATGTCGATTTTTATGAGTAATCTGGCCTTTGCCGCTGCTCCGGAGATCATAAACGCCTCAAAAATGTCCATACTCATGGCTTCACTACTGGCCGGAGTAATGGGTTTTGGTTGGCTGATGATTGTGTCCAAAACCTACGCAGCCAGATCTGCCTAATCCTAGGCAGAAAAAAATGCCCCGTAGGCGGGGCATTTTTTGTCCAACGCAAATTAAACATTACTTCGGCATGATCGCGATATCGACGGCGTGAATGACACCGTTGCTGGCCCCATTTGATGCCAAGACTCTGAAATCAATTGCCCCCTCCATTGCCATTATTTGTTATCGAGAACAACACTGCATTATTGACGGCATACACCGCTCCGTCGGCACCAATCGCAGTCGGTGTGTAGGATTCCGCAATGCCACTGGTGAGTTGGATGCGCTGGGTGAAAGTGTTGGTCACTAAGTCCCATCGATATAAGTAGCCATCTTCACTGTTGGCGAGAATGGATTTGGTTAAAGGATCCACGGCGGCGGTGTTGATGCACCATTCTTTCACCGCTCCGGACGTACCCGACTCAAACGTGGGGCCGAGAATAGTCAGCACTTCGCGCATGATCGGCAAGCCGGAAATCGGATCAATGTGGCTTGTGTTTGGGTCAATGATGGCAATGCGATTCAAGCCGTCGCCCGTCGCTATGCCGATGTAGTTATTGTATTTGCTCATAAGCAGATACGAGGACGTGCCGGTGTACGAGGACACCATGCTTGCCGGTACGATTGACGCGGTATCGTCCCAGCCAAAGCCGCCGGGAATGCGGCCGAGCGAGGAAAGGTTCGCATCGAAACTCAGCAGCCAGCCGCGCAGGTTGTGAGCTGGGGCGTTGCTTTCGAGTACGCCGAAGAACACCGCGCCGTCGGGCGCAACCGTGGGCGAAGAAGTGCTGTCGTCGCTGACCCATGCCCGCGCGAGTGTGCCCGGATCGATCAGCGCAGATTTACTCTTGACGGCGAGCGTAGTGCTATCAAGCGCCAACAGGTAGCCGGTTTGTATCACGCGCGGGATACGCGCAGTGTTTACTGCCACATAGAGCGTACGTGAGTCGTTCGATAATGCCGGCCCGCTATTCATCGCGACATTCGCGATGGCCGCATCGCCCGCGGCGGTCGCAGCCGACACCCAGCTGCCGGTGCCGTCAGCGCCTATGCGCGCAATTCCGCCGACCAGGTTGGCGGGGTTGGTGCTGGTGACCATGAAGCCAAAAAACACATTGCCTTGCGGGTCGCTTGTAATCGGTGTGTTGATAAAAATACTGGCATCGAAAGCGGCAGGCCTTACGTCGTAATTTGCCGCGCCGTAGAAGACGGCCTTTCGGATAGCGCCTTGCGTCGAATCCGCGTTGTCGCGCACCAACAGTTTGCCGCCTGCGCCAGGCGCGTAAAGGCGGTTGTTGGCCGTAAGCGCAAGGTTGTAACTCGGCACCCAGTTGTGCGCGGGCAAAATATAGTCGCTGTCGCCTGACCAGATCAACGCGCCTTTGTCGCCCGAGCGCGCCTCGAAACGAAAGCCGCCGGCTGCGGTTGTTTTTACGGGCACAATCACGGTGTTGTGCGACGTGATGACCGGCGAGCCGTAGTGGGCTAACAATGCACCGTCCGCGCGGTACTGCGGCGCGAGATCAACAGGGGCGGACCAAGCGATGCGATTCAGATTTTGCGAAGCGATGCCGCTAACTGCGGAATGCTGTGCGTCGCGGCCAAACCCCCACCATGCGGGGCCGTCTACAGGTGGTGTTGGCGGTGTGTTGCCGCCAGGAGGGCTGTTTCCGCTGCCGCCGCACCCTGAGATTACTATGGAGAAAGCCAGCGCCATCGCCGGCAACAAACGCCAGAGCGAGCGCTTGACCTGTGCAGGCAGATAATGAAATTGCTTTACCATAGTTCACCTCTTAATGATTAGGGGATGGCCGGTCGCATTGTGCGGCATGCCCCTGGTACTGACAAGACCGGCAAGTGAAAGACAAGCCTTCGCCTTGGCGCAAACGTAAAAATGCCCCGCACGCGGGGCATTTTCATTCGACGCAAAGCAAGTATTATTTCGGCATGATGACGGTATCGATGGCGTGAATGACGCCGTTGCTGGCTTCGACATCGGTTTTGACCACGCTGGCGGCATCGACTTTCACCGTGCCACCTTCCACGTTGGCTTGGATACTCGAGCCTTGCACGGTTTTCACGTCGCCGCTTTTCACGTCCGCCGCCATCACCTTTCCCGGCACCACATGGTAGGTCAACACAGATGCTAACTTTTGCTTGTCAGCCAGCAATGCATCGAGTGAGGCTTTGGGGATTTTGGCGAAGGCGGCATCGGTCGGCGCGAATACAGTGAAGGGACCTTTGCCTTTAAAAGTTTCGGTCAACCCCGCCGCTTTGACTGCGGAGACGAGGGTGTTGAATGAACCTGCAGACAAGGCAGTTTCGACAATATCGCCTGCGTGGGCAGCTAAGGAAAGAGTAGAAGCCGAAAATGTGGCGCTTACAATTACGAATTTCAGGATTAATTTCATACAACCTCCAAATGAATAAAGATGAATAATCCCCAGGCAGACTTACGACTTCCTATAAATTCCAAAAGTTCATAATTAATTTATAACTATCTAATTATAATAAATTATTTTTTGCCGCAATGCGGTAAAAAATATTAGAGAGCAAAATAAAAAATGAATTTTCGCGATGACGAAAATTTGAGCTATAACTATAAGTGCCACGTCCAATCATGAAGGAGAATTCTAATGGCTACCCAAGACAAATGCTGCTCCCTCGCCCCGTATTTCAAAGTCGCTCACGGCAAGATGCCCGAATTCAAAATACTATGCACAGCATTTGTGGAGAAAACCAAAAGCGAGCCGAAATGATTGTATTACGGATTTTGTTTTGATGGCGACATCGTACACTGCCGTGAAGGCTACGCTGATGCTGCCGGTTTACTACATCATCTGGAAAACGTCGGCGAGCTGTTGCAGCAAGCGTTAAAAATTTCCGAGATCATACGACTCGAAGTGCATGGCCCGGCCAATGAGCTGGAAAAATTACGCGAACCGCTAGCGGCGTTAAAGCCGCAAATATTTACCCTGGAATACGGATTTCGTCCCTGACATGTTACAACTAAGGCCCAACTGTGAATACTGCAACAAAGTTCTCGCACCCGATTCAACCAAAGCGCGGATTTATTTATTTGAATGTACGTTTTGCGCTGAGTGTGCAGAAAAAACTTTGCATGGTGTTTGTCCGCATTGCGGCGGCGAGTTGATGGTGAGGCCACGCCGTCCGCAAAATAAATTGGAAAAATTTCCGGCTTCAACGGAAAGTGTGTTCAATCCAAAATTGAAAATGTCGTAGCCCGTATGGAATGTAATGAAATACGGGGAAGCAGATTCCCGGATTCGGCTACGCTACATCCAGGCTACATGTCTTCATTGCTTATTCTTTTTCGTTCTCGTTCTTATCTAATCCCAATTCCTGAATCTTACGCGTCAGCGTGTTGCGTCCGAGGCCGAGCAGTGCGGCGGCTTCCATGCGCCGCCCGCCAGTGTGCGCCAGGGCACGGGTGATGAGCACCGCTTCAAACTGTTGGGTGAGTGCGTCGATGATGCCTGTTTCGCCGCGCGCAAATTTTGCCGTCACCAGGTTTTCTAAACCGTTGCGCCAGTCGGCTGCGCCGCTTACTTGACCGCTGTCGCGTATTTCCGGCGGTAAATCATTCACGTCAATAGTTTGTCCCGGCGCCATCACGATGAGCCAGTGGCAAATATTTTCCAGTTGGCGCACGTTGCCGGGTAAGTCTTGCGCGGATAAGTATTGCAGCGCCGCTTCAGTGAATTGCTTAGTCTGCGTTTTCAATTCCTGTGCACTGGTGTGTAAAAAGTGCTTGGCCAGCAGCGGTATGTCTTCGCGCCGTTCGCGCAGCGACGGCAGGCGCAGGCGTATCACGTTCAGCCGGTGAAACAAATCTTCGCGGAATAAATTTTGCTTGACGCGCGCTTCCAGGTCTTGATGCGTCGCCGCGATGACGCGCACGTTCGCCGCGATAGGTTGATGTCCGCCGACGCGATAAAATTGGCCGTCGGATAACACGCGCAATAATCGCGTTTGCAATTCTGCCGGCATGTCGCCGATTTCGTCGAGGAACAGCGTGCCGCCTTCGGCTTGCTCGAAGCGTCCGCGCCGTTGCGCCGCTGCGCCGGTAAAGGCGCCACGCTCGTGGCCGAATAATTCCGATTCCAATAAATCTTTCGGGATCGCCGCGGTGTTAATAGCGATAAAGGCTTTGTCTTTGCGCGGGCTGTGTCGATGCAAGGCGCGCGCGACGAGTTCCTTGCCGCTGCCTGATTCGCCGGTAATCATGACTGTGGCATGCGATTGCGCCAAGCGACCAATGGCGCGAAATACTTCCTGCATCGCCGGTGCCTGGCCAAGAATTTCCGGCGCGGCTTCATTCACAACAGATGCGGAATCTTTGCGCTGCGATTCTTCCAGCGCGCGGCGCACCAGCGCGACCGCTTGATCGACATCGAATGGCTTGGGCAAATATTCGAACGCGCCACCTTGGAATGCTGCGACCGCACTTTCGAGATCGGAATAGGCGGTCATGATGATGACCGGCAATTTCGGATACTGCGTTTTCACTTCCTGCAAAAATTCCAAGCCGGTCGCACCGGCCATGCGTATGTCGCTCACCACCACTTGCGGCGCGGAATTTTTTAATGCAACGAGTGCATCGGTCGCGCTGGCAAAACTTTTGAACGCGATATCTTCGCGCGCCAAAGCTTTCTCCAGCACCCAGCGTATCGATTTATCGTCGTCAATAATCCAAACTAAATTATTCATATTAATCAATTAGTTACATTATTTTGAGTTAAGAGTGGCTGGTAACCGGTAGCAATAAACTAAAGCAGGTGCGGCCGGGCATGCTGTCGAATTCAATCATGCCATGATGCTGGTTGATAAAGGTTTGCGCCAGTGACAAGCCGAGGCCGCTGCCGCCGTTGCGTCCCGACACTAGCGGATTAAAAATCGTGTCACGCAAGTTTTCCGGCACGCCGGGGCCGTTGTCGATGATTTCAATTTGCAGCGCGTGGCGAAAACGCTTGCGCGCGAGCGTGACTTGGCGCGCGATGCGCGTACGTAATGTGATGACGCCGTTGCCATTCATCGCCTGCGCGGCGTTGCGCACAATATTCAACAGCGCCTGAATCAACTGCTCACGGTCGCCGTTGAGTTCCGGCAGGCTGGCATCGTAGTCGCGCACCACGCTGATGCCCTGGGGAAATTCCGCCAGAATCACGCTGCGCACGCGCTCCAGCGCTTCGTGAATATTGATCGGCGCCAGTTGCGGCAAACGATGCGGTGTGAGCAGATTATCCATCAGCGTTTGCAGCCGGTCGGCTTCTTTGACTATCACTTGCGTATATTCACGCAATTCTTGTCGCGGCAATTCGTGTTCGAGCAGTTGCGCCGCGCCGCGGATGCCGCCGAGGGGATTGCGGATTTCATGCGCCAGGTTGCGGATGAGCTGGCGGTTCGATTCCTGTTGCTCGAGTATGCGCTCTTCACGCGCGATCTTGAGTTGCTGGTCGAGTTGGCGAAATTCCAGCAGCAATCCTGCTGATTCCAGCGGCGTGACCATGCAACTCACATGCAAGGGCAGTGCGCTTCCTGCGGCGGTGACTGTCAGTTCGTGTTCGTTAAAGCCGGTGGAGTTCGCCAGTGCGGCACGCAAGGCCGTTATGAATGCTTGGTTGCCGTGCAAAATGTGATGCGCTGGCTGATGCTCGACATTTCTGCGGCTGAAGGCGAACAGGGTTTCCGCCGCCGGATTGGCGTAGCGCAAAGCCAGATCCGCGTCGAGCAGAATGACGGCGGTGGAAAGCAGTTCGAGGCCGGAATGACGATCGTTCATTACTTTGTAAAAGTGGCGAGGACAAGAGTTCGCAAATTGCCGTTATCCCCGTTTTCGCGGGGATAAGCTTATCCATGATAAAGCAACATGCGAGCCAGCGGGGAACGGGAGGAAAACAAGCGTTAAAACTAAAACAGCCCTACGAATCGGGCTGTTTATCAGTAGCGGGAAAATTAATTTTTGTTATTGGAACCTGAACTTGCTCCAGCACCGGCAATTTCCTTTTTCAGCGCGGCGATGTTTTTTTCATGCAGCGCCACGGTGTCCTTGAGCTTTTGCACCCGCTCCTGATACTTGGCGTAATTGCGTTCGTCGCCACGGCGTTCTGCTTCGCCTTCGGCCAATGCCTGTTTGGCGTCCCCGAGAAGTTTTTCTTCCGCTTTCAATTCGTCGTCGAGAATTTTTTTGCGTGATACATCGCGGTTGCGTTGCGTGGCGTTATCGACTTTCGGGAAGTTGGCAGGCGTGGGTCCTGCTGCGGGTTCTTTTGCCTTAGTCGCAGGCACGGTCTGGATCGGCTCCATGATAATCACTTTCGCGCCGGCCATCGGTACGTTGGAATAAGTCACGCGGCCGTTTTCATCCACCAGTTTGTAAATGTCGGCATGGGCGCCGCTGGCAGCCAGAATGAACATCGAGAGGACCAGACGAATTGTCATAAAAAACCGATAATAATCAATGGTGATTTAGTTTATGCCAGGGTTAAAAATATAGCAATCAAACTAACGTTAGCCAAGGTAACACGTTGACTGCGGTATGTTTTACAAATAATAAAGGGCGTATTATCCGCCCTTTATTGTGATCTACAACACAGATTACAGCGAGTAATACATATCGAACTCGACCGGATGCGTGGTCATGCGGAAGCGCGTGACTTCTTCCATTTTCAAGGTAATGTACGCGTCGATCATGGCGTTGCTGAATACGCCACCGCGGGTCAGGAATTCGCGGTCCTTGTCCAGATGCTCCAGCGCCTGCTCGAGCGACGAACACACGGTTGGAATTTTTGCGTCTTCTTCCGGCGGCAGATCGTAGAGATTCTTGTCCGCCGGATCGCCAGGGTGGATTTTGTTTTGCACGCCGTCGAGACCCGCCATCATCATCGCGGTAAAAGCGAGGTAGGGGTTGGCTGTCGGGTCGGGAAAGCGCACTTCGATGCGGCGCGCCTTGTCACTTTGCACGAACGGTATGCGAATCGACGCAGAGCGGTTGCGTGCCGAGTAAGCCAGCTTTACCGGCGCTTCAAAGCCGGGAACCAGGCGCTTGTAGCTGTTGGTGCCGGGGTTGGTGATGGCGTTCAACGCACGCGCATGCTTGATGATGCCGCCGATATAAAACAGCGCGAATTCCGACAGGCCGGCGTAGCCTTTGCCCGCGAACAGATTCTTGCCGTCTTTCCAGATCGATTGATGCACGTGCATGCCGGAGCCGTTGTCGCCGACAATGGGCTTGGGCATAAAGGTCGCGGTTTTCCCATAGCTGTTGGCGACGTTGTGCACGACGTATTTCATGATCTGCAGCCAGTCGGCACGCTTCACCAGCGTGTTGAACTTGGTGCCGATTTCGCATTGGCCGGCGTTGGCGACTTCGTGGTGATGCACTTCGACTTCGACGCCCATTTCTTCCATGGCCAGACACATGGCCGAGCGGATGTCCTGCAATTGATCAACCGGCGGCACAGGGAAATAGCCGCCCTTCACCTGCGGGCGGTGGCCGAGGTTGCCACCTTCGTATACTTTGGCGCTGTTCCACGCCGCTTCTTCCGAATCGATGCGTACGCCGCAGCCGTGCATATCGACGTTCCATGTCACAGAGTCGAAAATGAAAAATTCAGGCTCCGGGCCGAAGTAGGCGGTGTCGCCCACGCCGGTGGATTTCAAATAGGCTTCGCCGCGCTTGGCCAGCGAGCGCGGATCGCGGTCGTAGCCTTTACCGTCTGACGGTTCGATCACATCGCAGGTCAGAATCAATGTTGATTCATCCATGAACGGATCCATGCGCGCGGTACCTGCGTCGGGCATCAACAACATATCGGAGGCTTCAATGCCTTTCCAGCCGGCGATGGACGAGCCGTCGAATGCGTGGCCGGCCTTGAACCATTCGTCGGAAATCAAGCGGGCGGGAATCGACACATGCTGCTCCTTGCCGCGGGTATCGGTAAATCGCAGATCGGCGAATTTGACCTCATTATCCTTAATCATTTTTAAAACATCGACGACGGCCATTTTTTCTCTCCTGAGGGTGATGTGGTTTTTTAGAGGAAATGAAACAAATCAAAGAATTAGTTAGCAGCAACTATGCCAGCTGCAAATTCCAGCCAGATATTGTGCCATAAGACATTTTTCTCCACCTAAAATAATTCCAAGCCCTTCCGTAGTGCAGGAATGTTACGGACCGCACTGCGGTGGTGCGATCTTAGATACAAGCCTTACCACTCCGGTTGGCGTAAAATGGAATCTGATTAACGAATCAGGAAAATGTGCCATGCCTATCAGCAAAATTCTCGCCGCCGCCCAGGCGCGGGCAAAAGAAAAAAACCATCCCTACGAAGGCGCGCTCACCCCAGCCGAAGCCTACGAGATTCTGAAAACTGCTCCGGGCGCGAAGCTGGTCGATGTACGTACACATGCCGAATGGGATTGGGTCGGCACCATTCCCGGCGCCACGCAAATCGAATGGCTCACTTATCCTTATAATCATGTGAACCCGCATTTTCTCGATGAGCTCAAACAATCAGTGAATCCGGAATCTCTGGTCTTGTTCATCTGCCGTTCCGGCGCCCGTTCGCACGCGGCGGCGGCGGCGGCGACAAAAGCCGGGTTTCGCGACAGTTACAATGTGCTCGAAGGTTTTGAAGGCGACAAAGACACCGAAGGCCACCGCAATAAAAAAGCCGGTTGGCGCGCGGCGGGATTGCCTTGGGTGCAGAGTTGATATTTTCAAGTAGCAAGGCGGAACTAAACGACAGGCGGCACAATAAAGGATCAGAGTTCCCATGACCGACCGTTACGCCGTCATCGGCAATCCCATCGCGCATAGCAAATCGCCGCAGATTCACGCTGAATTTGCGAAGCAGACAGGCGAAGATATTTCCTACGCGGCCATACTTGCGCAGCTGAATGATTTTGAAAAAACCGTGCGCGGATTTATTGCCGGCGGCGGGAAAGGCATGAACGTCACGGTGCCGTTCAAGCAGCAAGCCTATGCAATATGCGACGAACTCAGCGAACGCGCGCAACTCGCCGGTGCGGTGAACACGCTAACGTTCGATCATGGAAAAATTTACGGCGATACCACCGACGGCAAAGGCCTGATCCGCGACATCATCGGCAACCTGGATTTTGCTATCGAAGGCAAAAGCGTATTGGTCATCGGCGCGGGCGGCGCGGCGCGCGGAGCCTTGGCGCCGTTACTGCGCTGTAACCCGTCGCGTTTGGTCATCGCCAATCGCACTCACGCCAAGGCTGCCGAATTGGCGCGCCTTATCGCGCCGCTGGATAGAAAACAAAAACATATTGAAGCCAAGGCGTTCGAGGAATTGACCGGCGAGGCGTTTGATTTGGTTATCAACGCCACCTCCGCCAGTTTGCAAAATACTTTGCCGGAAATACCTAAAAATATTATATTAAATCAATCAGTTATATACGACATGATGTACGCCAAAATGCCCACCCCGTTTATGAAATTTGCCAGTGAACACGGCGCGCCGCGAGTAAGCGATGGGCTGGGCATGTTGGTGGAACAGGCGGCCGAATCGTTTTTTGTTTGGCGCGGTGTGCGACCGGAAACTAAATCGGTGCTGAAAAAAATCCGCGTTACGGCGTAATATTTTCTGTATCCATTTTGACTTTCTTTCCTGATCGCAAAAAACTCTGGTACTGGACCTGGCGCATCGGCGCCGTATTTTTGCTGCTGTTCATTCTTTACCAAATCAAGGTTTTCGTAAACGTGTGGTGGTGGGCCGATCACAACCCGTCGTCCAGCGCGTTCATGGACCAACGCCGCAGCATATTGCGCGATAAAAATCCCGAAGCCAATCTTAGCCAAAAGTGGGTGGAGTACGAGCGTATTTCAAGTCACCTCAAGCGCGCCATTATCGCCGCCGAAGATTCCCACTTCGTCGATCATGAAGGATTTGACTGGGAAGGCATTCAAAATGCCTTCGACAAAAATCTCAGGCGCGGGAAAATCGTCGCCGGCGGTTCCACCATCTCGCAGCAACTTGCTAAAAATTTATTTCTCTCCAACGCCAAAACCCCGTGGCGCAAAGGCGAAGAAGCGCTGATTACCCTGATGCTCGAGCGCATGATGGACAAAGAACGCATATTCGAAATTTATCTCAACGTGATCGAATGGGGCGACGGCGTGTTTGGCGCGGAAGCCGCGGCGAAACATTACTACGGCGTGAACGCTGCCAACCTCAGTGCATGGCAGGCCGCGAAACTCGCCGCCATGGTCCCCAACCCGCGCTACTACGACAAAAACCGCAACGCGCGCGGCCTCGCGCGCAAGACCAATATTATTTTAAGAAGAATGGGCGAGGCGGAGTTGCCTTGATTTTATTTTCAGTTTTTCGCCAAGTTTGAGCAGGGTGGAATGAAATGAGATTCAGGGAAATTATCCAGAATCCGTGGTGCTCTTCCCGGCTATGGCTTCTGATTTTCAATACCCATTTCCTTGTTAATAAACAGGTTTCGGCTATGCGCTGAATCGCCTACAATGGCGCATCTCGCGAGAAAGTCGTAATGGCCGAAATAGAAAATATTATTCCCGAAGAAGCCAGCCTGCAGGAAACACTGAAGCAGGTGACGGACATGCTTGGCCATGAAAAAGACGCCGTGCCGATGAACCTGGAAGACAACCGGCTGATGCGCACCAAGCTCGATGCGCTGCACCCCGCCGACGTGGCGTTTATTCTCGAATCCTTGCCAGTCGCCCAGCGCTTGATCGTGTGGGATCTGGTCAAGGCAGATCGAGACGGGGAGATCCTGCTCGAAGTTTCCGACTCGGTACGCGAATCGCTGATCAAGTCGATGGACAGCGAAGAGCTGCTGCACGCTGCCGAGCGTCTCGATACCGACGAAATAGCCGACCTCGCGCCCGACTTGCCGCGCGACGTGATGCAGGAGTTGATCGATTCGCTCGATGCGCAAAACCGCGCCCGGCTGCAATCGGCGATGGCCTACCCGGAAAACTCCGTCGGTGCGCTGATGGATTTTGATATGGTCGCCATCCGCGATGATATCAATCTGGAAGTGGTGCTGCGCTATTTGCGCCGTCGCGGCGAACTACCTGCCCAGACCGACCAGTTATTTGTGGTGGACCGCGACGACAAACTGCTCGGTACTTTACCGCTGAATAAATTGTTAATTCTCGACCCAGAAAAACGGGTTGCCGATGTGATGGAAAAGCCTCTGGAAATATTCCATCCTGAGGGCGAAGCCCATGCAGCGGCCGGCGCGTTCGAGCGTTATGATTTGATTTCTTCGCCGGTGGTCGATGCGGAAAACAAATTGATCGGCCGCGTGACTGTGAACGAAATGGTCGATTACATTATTGATGAATCGGAAGCGCAATCGCTGAAGCGCGCCGGTTTGCGCGATGAAGAAGATTTATTCGCGCCTGTAAAAGAAAGCACCAAAAACCGCACGCTATGGCTTGGTATCAATCTGCTCACTGCGTTTGCAGCATCGGCGGTGACGGGATTATTCTCTGCGTCTATTGAGAAAATCGTCGCACTCGCCGTGTTGATGACTGTGATTCCCAGCATGGGCGGCAACGCGGGTACGCAAACCATGGCGCTGGTGACGCGCGGCCTGGCGCTGGATCAGATCAATGCCGGCAACCTGCGCTATTTGTTCAAAAAAGAATTACTGGTCGCGTATTTCAATGCGCTGATCTGGGCATTTGTCGTCGGCCTGGTGGCAACAATATTTTATAAAGACTGGAAGTTATCGTTGGTATTCGGCGCGGCGATGATTATTGAATTGTTCGTCGCAGCGGCGAGTGGCGTGGCGATTCCGTTGATGTTGAAAAAATACAAACTCGATCCCGCGCTTGGTACGACCGTTATTTTGACTACCATTACAGATGTGGTTGGGCTCGGCAGTTTTCTCGGTTTGGCAACCTTGTTTTTGTTATAAAATTTCACTATAATCAAACAGTTATATTAATATTTTAGGAGACATCATGCATATTTTTTTCGCCGCAATTAGTATATTTCTGGCTACTTCGGTTCACGCTGCCGGTGGTTTTTCTTTATCCAGCGCTGATATCAAACCTAATGCCACTATCACCAACAAACATGTGTTCAAAGGCTTTGGTTGCGAGGGCGAAAATATTTCCCCCGCGCTGAGTTGGAGCGGCGCGCCGAAAGACACTAAAAGTTTTGCGCTGTTAGTGCATGATCCCGATGCGCCGACTGGCGGCGCGGGATGGTGGCATTGGGTGGTGTACAACATCCCTGCCAGTGCGAATTCACTCGCACAAGGCGCCGGTACAGCCGATGGCGCAACTTTACCTAAAGGCAGCGCGCAAAACAAAACCGATTTCGGTCCACCGGGTTGGGGCGGCCCGTGTCCGCCGCCAGGACACGGCAAGCATCGCTATCATTTTAGTTTGCACGCGCTGAAAACAGACAAGCTGGATATTCCCGAGGGCGCAACTGCATCGCTGGTGGGATTCATGATCAACGCGAACAGTATAGGCAAAGCGAAGCTGACTGGTTTGTATGGACGCAAATGAAGTAACGATTTCTAAAGGCATAAAAAAACCCCGGCTTGCCGGGGTTTTCTTTTACTGCAGCAAGTGACGGTTAGATCACTTTAATGTTTGAAGCTTGTTTGCCTTTAGGACCAGTAGTTTCGTCGTACGTCACTTTTTGACCTTCAGACAGGGATTTGAATCCGCTGGACTGAATTGCCGAAAAGTGCGCGAACAAATCATCGCCGCCGTTGTCGGGGGTGATGAAACCAAAACCTTTGGAGTCGTTAAACCATTTTACTGTACCGTTTGCCATTTACTTGTTTCCTGATAAAAAATTAGAGATTGCCGTTGCTGTATCAAGAAAGAAATATTAGGCTAAAACCGTACTATTAGGAACTTGAACTACACCGACGGCAGCAATTACGCACCAATTCAAACGCGATGTCAAGGAAATACCACTGTTCGGGTAAATATATTTTCGCTACCGGGGGGAACAATAAACGTCAGCCTTGGCCGAGCCACTCGGAATCTCTATGGGAAATTTCCACTACGCGCGCACGGGAAGCGAGCTGGTTGATCAGCGCGGCAGCGGCGGCGCGGTTAGACGGATCCAGGTTGGCGTCCCATTCATCCAGTAGGTAAATTCCCGCATCGGTGTGTGTGACGATTTCACGCAGGGATTGCAATTGACGCTCGCCAGAAGAAAAGCCGGATTTTTTCTCAGTCTTTAGTTGATCTTCTTCTGTTTCGTCGTCTGCATCCACGCCACCGGCAAAGCGAAATGCCAATCGGTCGGCCGTCGGCCAGTAGTAGGCGCGGTTTTTCAATTCACTTTTTAATGCGATCAACAAAGTGGATTTTCCCGAGCCGTTATCGCCGCGTACGTTGATGCATCCGGTTTTTTGCGCGCGGATTTTTTCCATCGCCTGCCCGACCGAGCCGCAGGCGATGACCTTTTCATTTTGGCGCAAATATAAACGATCAAAACGAATGCGCGAATTAAATTCACTGTCAGGTTGCAACTGCATGTTATCGACTGCACCGCCTATGCGTGTCCAGATGGCGAGCAAGTCATTCCAGCCCGAGGCAAGCAGATGTACGTCATTGGTCATTTCGATTTGCCGCGGCAACGTAACTGCCAACGCCGCGAGCAATACGGTGTTGCTTAAATCCTGCGAGGCAACGAAGGTCATGGTGGCAAACACTATGCCGAGGCCGATGATGCCGCTGATGGTGCTGAGCCCTTCGCGCGTCACGATGGCGCGGATTTGCGTGCGTAAGGCATCGCGTAATTTCATTTTGAATCCGCCGTGCCACAAACGGAAATTGTAAGCGTTGCCGCTGAAAATATTGTCCCAGGCAGTATAGCTGTGCGAAGTCATGCGATTTGTCATACGCTGGTTATCGAGGTAAGCGGCAGCAACCGGTTTGCGCAACGACCATTGCAAAAGCAGCAACAATGCAAACACTAGTGCATAAGCCAGCGGCAAGCCGGCGTCGATTTCAAGGCCAATCACCAGTGCGTTAAATGCCAGCCCGAAAAAAAGTTTCAGGTCGGCTTCAAGTTCATACATCAACTCGAAAAAAATATGAAAAGTTTCGCTGGTGAGAAACGGCTCCACCCGCTCGCGCACAGATTTTTCGTGCAGCAGTTTGTTCTGCTGGCGGTTTTCGCGCGAGAAGCGCAGCATATAGCGGCCATAGGCGCCGAAGCCCGCTTGCTCGGCAAACACCCAGCTCACTGCGCCAACCACGTACGACAGGGATTGCGCGGCAACAATCCACAATAAATCGCCGGCCAGAAACTCATCATTGGCGACGTCGCGCCCGGCCTTGATAACCAGGTAAGTGGTTGCTGCAGCGAGCAGGGACTCGATGACAATCAGCGCCACCATGAAATAAAGCTGGCGGCACACGAGCAGGCGCACGAAATCCCGTCGGGTGAATGCTACGCGCGATGTGAGAGCCATATATGGTGTGGGTGAATGCTGAGATTCATGCCATGATGGATGAATTCAGATTGTATTTGTAACTAATTGATTATAATGTATTTTTATACAGTAATTTTACCCGCTGGCGCAGTGGAAAGTGATTTTTTGGCGCGCCAGTTTTCCACCAGCGAATAAACGGCTGGCACAACGACTAGCGTTAGCAGAGTGGAAGATATCATGCCGCCGATCACTGCAATCGCGAGCGGCTGGTTGGTTTCCGAGCCGGCGCCGTAACCGAGTGCGGCGGGGAACAGCGCGAGAATAATCGTCGCCGATGTCATCAACACCGGGCGCATGCGCGTGGGACAAGCGTCGTTCAACGCTGCATCGACGCCGAGGCTTTCCGCGCGCCGCTGATTGGTCAGGTCAACCAGCAGAATGGAATTCTTCGCAACAAGCCCGATCAGCAGCACAAGGCCGATCATGGAATAAATATTCAGCGTCTGGTTGGTGGCCCACAGCGCGAACACGCCGCCGATAATCGCCAGCGGTTGCGCGAGCATGATGATGAAGGGTTGGATAAACGAATTAAACTGGCTCGCCAGTACCATATATAAAAGTATCAGCGCCAGAACGAACGCGAAAATCATATAGCCGATAGTCTTGCTGAATTCTTCCGCCTGGCCCGTGAGCTTGAGCGTGTAGCCCGGCGACAGTTGTTCCGCAGCCATTTTTACCTTGGTGACCGCGTCACCCAAAGGCACCGACGGCGAGCCGAAAAATGTGGCGGCGTATTGCAAATCGAATTTGCCGATGACTGCCGGGCCCAAGGATTGTGTGAAGGACGCCAGGTTATCCAGGCGAACCAGCTTGCTGTCTTTGGCACGCAGGAAGATTTTGGTCAGATCGTCTTCGCCGGCGAATTCGTTGGGCAGGCCTTTCACGCGCACATCGTAACGCTCGCCGTCGCCGGGATAGTCGTTGTATTTGCCGATATCCACACCACCGGTCATCATTGTCACGGCCGCCCCGATATCGGCAGAGCTAAGGCCAAGCGATGCAGCGCGCGTGCGGTCGATGTTCATTACCAATTGCGGCAAATCGAGTTGCAAATCCATGTCGATCCGGCCCATGCCCGGTTCGACCGACAGTTTTTGTTGTATCAGCTGGGCTTGCCTGCCGACTTCCTGCAAATTGGGGCCGGACAGTACGAATTGCAATGGTTCGCTACGCTGGCCCTGCACAATGGAGAACGGTGCGACAAACACTCGAGCGCCGGGAATCTCCGTCATCTCCTGCCTTACTATCGGAATCAGCTCCTGCTGTTTCAGCGTGCGTTCGTTCTTGGGTTTCATGCGCGCTACCACCAGGCCTTGATTAACCTGCCCAGCCTGGCCGAGGCCGATGAGCGCAAACTCTGTCACGATTTCTTGGTGCTTTGCCAATGCCGCCTCGACCAGTTTCAGGCGGCTGTCGGTATAGTCGATACTGGAGCCGAGGGGGGTCTTGAGGTTAACCAGAAAGCGGCCTTCATCCTGCTCCGGCGCGAAGGCCTTGCCCACCTGCATGAAAAACCAACTGCTGCATACCATCACTATTAGTGTCAGAAATACCACCAGCCAACGGTGCGCCAGGGTTTTTTTCAATAAAAATCGGTAAACGTTGTCCATGCCGGCGAAAAATTTGCCCAGCCCGATATTCAAGGCGCCTTTGTGCGGGTCCACTTTCAGGTAACGCGAACACAACATTGGCGTAAGCGTCACCGAAACGAACAGCGATACCAGTACGCCAAACGTCACCACGACAGCGAACGACTGGAAAAAACGGCCGATTATGCCGCCCAGAAACATAACCGGCGCGAATATCGACACCAGCGACAGCGTGGCGGCAAGCACGGCAAACACCACTTCGCGGCTGCCGTTAAGCGCGGCGGAAATCGGATTTTGATCTATGGTTTCCCGGTGGCGGAAAATATTTTCCAGCACCACGATTGAATCATCGACAACCACGCCCACCAGCAATAACAAGGCGAGTAGGGTAATCGAGTTAAGTGTATAACCGGAGGCGTAAATCACGGCAATCGCGCCCAGCAATGAAACCGGAATCGCAACGGCGATAATCAGCGTTGAGCGAAAACTGCGCAGGAACAGAAATACAACCAGTGCGGCGAGCAGAGTTCCTTCGAGTAGGTGCTCTTTCAGCGAATTGACCATCTCGTTGATGAACACCGCATCGTTGGAGACAATGGAAATTATGGTGCCCGGCGGCAATTGCGGAATGATTTCGTTATCCAATTTCGTTCGTATTCGGCTGATGATTTCGACTGTGTTTGTGTTGGCTACTTTGACGATGCCAAGCCCAATGGTTGTTTTGCCATTAAAGCGCGCCAGCTGCCGGTAATCGGACAGGCCGTCTTCAATATCCGCCACATCTTTCAAGCGCACTGCCGCGCCGTCGCGGTACGCGATAATCATTCCCGACAGTTCATCGATATTGTGGAATTCCAGATCCAACTTGAGCAAGTTTTCTGTCGTCGGGCCGACCAGGAAGCCACCGGATAATTGAAGATGTTCTTTGGTAAAAGCCGACGTCAGATCCTGCGTCGTGACGCCCACCGCCGCCATGCGCGTGGGGCTGAGGTTGACGCGTATGGTTCGGTCGCGTCGCCCGCCCAGGCGTACTTCGCCCACGCCGTCGACAGTCTCCAGGCGTTTTTTAATCACATTCAATGCGTACTGGTTGAGTTGCTGCTGTGTGCGGTCGCCCTGCAGAGCCAGCCACATGATCGGCTGGGCGTTGGTTTCAACTTTTGCGACTATCGGTGGATCGGCATCACGCGGCAAACGGCGCAATACCTGATTCACTTTGGCCTGGACTTCGTTGAAAGCTACATCGATTCTTTTATCCAGATTGAACGTGATCGCAATCACCGATACACCGGGCGACGATGACGACTGGATGTGTTCAATCCCGGGCACGCTGTTGACAGAGGTTTCAATCACGTTGGTAACGCTGGAATCCACCGTATCCGGATTAGCCCCGCGCTGCACCGTGGAAACCGACACAACGGGAAACTCGACGTAGGGAAAACGATCGATCCCGACCTTGGTATAGGCGATGATGCCGAACAACACCAACAAGCCATTGAGCATATAGGCGAATACATGCCGCTTGATGGAAATTTCCGGCAGGTTCACCGGGTTTTCTCCTTCGTGTCAGTTGAGGCGGAAGCTTTAGGTGGTTCGGCTTGCACAATCAATTGTGCCTTATCCGTCAAAAAACCCGCGCCATCCAATACGACCGTTTCGCCGGACTTGATGCCGGACAAAATCTCTACGTAGCCTTCCTGCCGAACACCCGTTTCGACTATTCGCTGTTCCGCCTTTCCGTCTTGTACTACGTAGACAATTTTTCCCGCCGGGCGCAGCACTACGCTGACAGCAGGAACGGTGGTCGCGCCGTTACGTTCACCAACCACGACCTGGCCGTTGACCGACGAGCCAGCCCGCCAATCCCCAGGGTTGCGGAATTTAATAATAGCTTCGATCGAGCGGTTACTGGCGCCGACGAGAGCACGGATTTCCTCAATTTTTCCGTCCACAGGTTTGTCCGGCACCAAAGGACTAATCAGCGTGACCGCTTGCCCAGGCTGGATCTTTGCCGCGACGGTCTCGGGAAATGGCAGGCGCACGCGCAGCAATTCGGACGTGGCGATTTGAAATAAGAGTTTTCCGGGTGTGACGTAATCCCCTTTGGATACCTGTTTTTGTTCAATGCGCCCGCTCACGGGCGCAATGACACTGGACTTACCGACATTGCGGCGGGCGATATCCTGCTGCGCGCGGGCACCGCGCAACTGCTGGTCCAAAGCCGAGAGCTGCGACTCCAATTCTTCCACTCGTAACGGGGAGATGAAATTCTGCTGCAGCAAATCACGGTTGCGTTCCACTACTTTTTTCTGGTTGGCGACCAAAGCTTCGAGGCGCATTACGTCGGCCTCGGCAGAAGAGCGGCTACTGCCGAGGTCCGATGAATCCAGACGAACCATAGTCTGCCCCGCTTTTACCGGATCGCCCAAATTCAAATAAACCTCCGTCACCCGGCCGGATACTTCAGATGACACTTGCGGCGAAGAGGGGCTATCTACTTCCCCCATGGTTTTTTCCACTAGCCTAATGTCGCGTGTTTCCGCCTTTGCCGTGGTGACGACTATTCCTGGTGATGCTTTTTTGGGCGTTTCGGTTTTCGGGCCGCAGCCAGCAAGCAATAGGAGACAAGCAAGCCAAAACCAGTATCGGGGAAAGAAAAACGACATGAAAATCCTCGTGCTTTAGGGACAAAAGGCGAATGCACGCCCAAAGGAGCCGCAGAATGTGGAAATCTTACACGAAATGGGGACGGATGGACGATCCCAAAAGGCGGGATAGACATGAGGGTGGGATAGGGCAAGAACCAACAGGTTCGCCCGGATTACGGAAGCAGAACTACTGCCATCCGGCAGGGACTCCGTTAGACCGGAATCGTGCCGGATGACAGCAGAGTTGCAGCGATGAATCGCTAATTAAAACGTTGGTTTGAAAATCGGCGTAATCAGCGGCGCAGAAGGCATACCCATGCCAGCTGGCTTGGATGACTTCTTCATCGACCTTTTCTTACCTGCGACCTTTTTTTTTGCAACAGGTTTTTTAGCAGCGGCCTTTTTCTTAGGCGCGGCTTTTTTCTTTGCTTTTTTCTTCGCAGCGGGCTTCTTAGCTGCTTTTTTGGCTGCCTTTTTCTTAGGCGCGGCCTTTTTCTTCTTTGCTACTTTTTTCTTGGCGGCTGGTTTTTTAGCCGCTTTTTTTGCTGCTTTGCGCTTAGGAGCTGCCTTTTTCTTGGCTGCTTTGCGCTTAGGAGCTGCCTTTTTCTTGGCGGCTGGTCTTTTCTTGGCTGCTGCTTTGCGTTTCGGGGCTGCTCTTTTCTTAGCAGCCTTTTTAGCGGCCGGTTTTTTCTTGCTTGCTGTTTTCTTCTTTGCTGCTTTTTTCTTTGTTGCCATGATTAAACTCCTTTATATAACGTTGAACAAATAGGTGCTGCAAGGTTGCATGCGCTTTCGCGCACACCAAGGCGCCACATTGTTTTCGACGCTGCCTGCCAACATGTTATTGATGACAAGCAAAACCTCTACTTGGTGAACGAATTCTATTACAGGAATTTTTTACGGCGAAACAAATCAACAAAAATCAACAGGCTTATTTTGTTCAATAAATAAAATAATGGTATCGAATCGATACTATATGATGTCTTTTTGTAGATTTTTGTCGAAAATTGATTCGGAAGATATTTGCAAGCCGATAATTCAGCCGGAAGGCGCAGGTTCAAGCGTCCGGCAGCAGGCTTTCACGCGCGTACAATTGCGGAAACGACTCGCGCTTTGCGGCCAGATGCGCTGTTTCACCATCGACTATCACCTCAGCCGCGCGGGTACGGGAGTTGTAGTTGGAACTCATTGAGGAGGCGTAGGCACCGGCGGCCATCACCGCCAGTAAATCGCCTTCCTGCAGCGCCATAGCCCGCCCATGCCCGAGAAAATCCGCGCTTTCGCAAATCGGTCCGACTATGTCATAGGTTTGCTTCGCAGCATTGGAAAACTTGGTTGCAACAATCTCGTGGTACGCCTGATATAAGGATGGGCGGATCAGGTCGTTCATAGCCGCATCGACGATGGCGAAATTGCGGCTTTCCTGGTGTTTCAGATATTCGACCCGGGTCAACAGAACCCCCGCGCTGCCCACCAGCGCACGGCCCGGTTCCATCAATATCGTGTGCCGGCGCGGGCCCATGAGCTTGAGCAAAAGCCTGGCGTATTCGGCAATGCCGGGCGGGGTTTCGTCCTTGTAACGGATGCCGATGCCGCCGCCGATATCAATGTGGGAAATGGCAATGCCGTCGGCTTCCAGTTTATCCACCAGATCCAATACTTTTTCAAATGCCTCCGCTAGGGGGGCGATGTCGTTCACGGTCGAGCCGATGTGGTAGTCGATGCCCTTGATTTTCACATTCGGCATGGCGCGCGCCTTGCGGTAAAGCGGCAGCGCATCTTCGTAGGCCACGCCGAATTTGTTATCGCGCAGACCGGTGGATATATAGGGATGGGTTTTCGCGTCCACGTTAGGATTGACGCGAAACGAGATCAGCGCGATTTTTTTCAGGTCGCCCGCCACTCGGTTTATACGCTCCAACTCGCTGGACGATTCAACGTTAAAACATTTGATTCCGGCGTTCAGCGCCGCATGGATTTCGGCTACGCTTTTGCCGACGCCGGAAAAAACCACCTTGGCCATATCGCCGCCGGCTGCCTGAACCCGCGCCAGTTCACCGCCCGACACAATGTCAAAACCCGCGCCCAGCTTGGCAAACAGATTGAGTATCGCCAGGCTGGAATTAGCTTTCATGGCATAGCAAATCAGATGATCGCAACCGGAAAAGGCGTGGTCAAAATCCTGATAAGCTGTGACCAGCGCAGCTTTGGAATAGACATAACAAGGCGTGCCAAATTGGGTGGCGATGGCGGAAAGCGGCACGCCTTCGGCATGCATTTCGCCGTTGATTACGGGAAAAAAAGGATCGATGGGAAGCACAGTTAGTTATTGTTTTTGCGGTTGTTGGGCTTGCGGAGGGCTGGCAGGCTCGGGCAATTTCAGCGGGCCTTTGTAGCCGCAGCCAGCCGCAATTAGCATCAAACATAGCCAGATCAGTGGCCGCAGAGTATTCTCGAACATAGCCTTACGCTTAGAAATAGTTGGGCTGGAAACTAAATCTTATCATGTAGGGAAGCAATGACCGAAACCGAATATAACCGGCAAGTGGACGCTGTGCTGCTGAAAATAGAATCGGCAATTGACGCTGCCGACAGCGACTTGGACTACGAAACGGTTGGCGGCATCCTTGAAATCGAATGCCGCAACGGGACGAAGATAATAATTAACCGCCAAACGCCGAATCGCGAAATTTGGGTTGCGGCAAAAAGCGGCGGATTCCATTTTCGTGTAGAAAAAGGGCGTTGGATCGATACACGTGATGGTCGCGAGTTGGGCCAGGCGCTGGAAACCATACTTTTTTCGCAATCAGGTGAAAAAATAGTGATAGCTCTTACAACATGAGCGCGATTACTGGGTAAAATGAATTTCCCATTGAGGAAAAATAAATCGCAGATTTGTCAAATGGTATGTAAAAAGCCGGATTTCCAACCAAATCAAGGCCAAATAGCCTTGGTAGTATCGACTCAATACTATTTATTTTCATAAATTGAACTTGACAAATTGGTAGCGAATCGATACTAATACGTTTTATGGACAAAAGCCCCCTCGTCTTACTCGACTTGATTGAACGGCTCGGCAACTTGATCCGTGCCGATCTGCGCCGCTTCGGCGCTGTGTACCAATTACAACCAAATCATTTGCAGGCCCTGCTTTTTCTGGCTCGCGCCAATCGTTACAGCAATACGCCGCAGGCGCTGGCGGAATATCTGGGCACGACCAAGGGCACGGTGTCGCAAAGCCTGATTCTGTTGGACCGCAAGGGTTTGATCGAGCGCTATCAGGACGAAATCGACCGCCGCGTCGTCCGTTTGCGACTGTCGCCGCTGGCCGAACAATTCCTGGCGCAAATCCAGCCCGGCTCGCAATGGCAGGAGGCGACCAAGGAAATCAGCGCCAACCGCATCCGCAACAGCGTGTCGGCCCTGCGCGAAAGCCTTTATATGCTGCAAATCGAGAACGGCGGGCGCACTTTCGGCTCCTGCCCGGGCTGCGTGCATTACCAAAAGCAGGGTCGTATCACCCGTTGCGACCTGATGGGCGAACGGCTTTCCACTTTTGATATCCGCAAGCTATGCCGCGAACATTCGCCAAAAAACCTGATGGTGGAAGAAACAGACGAATCCGAAGAATCGGAAGATTACGAAGAATAGAAGGCTATTTTTTTGCCAGCGTTATTCTTGCACGGGTGATGGCGGCACGGACTTGTTTCGGCGCAGTGCCGCCAATATGGTCGCGGCTGGCGAGTGAACCTTCAGGGCTTAAAACCTTGAAAACGTCTTTGACTATAAGTTTTGAGAATTTCTGCAAATCAGCCAAAGGCAAATCAGCCAAGTCGCAACCGGCTTTTTCCGCATGGCGCACCGCTTTGGCGACGGCTTCGTGGGCGTCGCGGAATGGCAGACCTTTTATCACCAGATAGTCCGCCAGGTCGGTGGCGGTGGCGAATCCTTGCAACACCGCGGCCCGCATATTGTCCCGGTTCACTGTAATGCCTTGCAGCATGTCGGCGAAAATTTCCAGAGTCATCGAAAGCGTGGCGACGGTGTCGAACAGCGGCTCCTTGTCTTCCTGATTGTCCTTGTTGTAAGTCAACGGCTGGGCTTTCATCAGCACCAGCAAGCCCATCAAATGGCCGATGACGCGCCCGCTTTTTCCCCGAGCCAACTCTGCCACATCGGGGTTCTTCTTCTGCGGCATGATCGACGAGCCGGTGCAAAAACGGTCAGCGATGTCGATAAAACCGAAGCGCGGGCTCATCCATAACACCAGTTCTTCCGCCAAGCGGGAGATGTGAACCATGATCAACGCGGCGGCGGCGGAAAATTCAATGGCGAAGTCCCGATCTGACACGGCGTCGAGCGAGTTTTCGCACACACCGTCAAAGCCCAACTCTTTCGCCACCGCCAAACGGTTAATCGGGAAACTAGTGCCGGCCAAGGCAGCCGCCCCCAGGGGCAAACGATTTACCCGCCTGCGGCAATCGGCCAACCGTCCGCCGTCGCGCTTGAACATTTCGTAATAGGCCATGAGATGATGACCAAATGTCACGGGCTGCGCGACTTGCAAATGCGTAAAACCCGGCATGATGGTGTCGGCGTTAGCTTCGGCCACTTTTAGTAATGATAACTGCAACGTATTGATTTTATGTAATATTCTGTCAATCACGTCGCGCACATACAAACGCATGTCGGTCGCGATCTGATCATTGCGCGAGCGCCCGGTATGCAGCCGTTTGCCCGCATCGCCGACCAAGGCAATGAGTCGTTTTTCGATGTTGAGATGCACGTCTTCCCGATCGACTGACCAGGCAAACTTGCCCGATTGAATTTCTGCCAGAATGGTTTTCATGCCGCGCTCGATGTCGGCCAAATCATTTTTGCTGATAATCTTGGCGCCCGCCAACATGCGGGCGTGGGCGAGGGAGCCCTGGATGTCGAATTCCGCTAATTGCTTGTCGAAGTCCACCGAAGCAGTGTACCGTTTCACCAGTTCCGTGGCGGGTTCGGCAAAACGGCCGGACCAGGTTTTGTTTTGAGATATTTTTTTGCTTTTCAAGACAAGCTCGCAGCAATCCAAGATGTTGAAAGAATAATAGTGGCAAGTATAAATCAAAACCAGCCGTTGCTTACCCTGCCGGATTTTTGCAATCTTGGCGTCATGTTGCGCACCTTGGTTTTGGTGAACATCATGTGCCTCGGCGGCGCACTGGCGAAAAGCACGGAGCTCGTAGGTATCTGGCAGGAGATTCTGAACAACTCCTTATTATTGCAGCCAGCGCTATTAATCAGTCTCGGTGCTTTGTGTGGATTGAAGCGCGTTTGGCAAAAATTCGATTACCGCACCTCAATCATTCTGGTTTTTTTGCTCGAACTGCTGATCGTGACCGCGATGTTGTATTTTTTTGCGCCGCTTTTGTCGGAAAAAGAAGCCGCGAATCCCCTACGCTACTGGTTGTTGAGCATATTGATGACCGGCGCGGTGTTGCTGTATTTCAATATGCGCAACCGCGCGCTGTCGCCCGCACTGAGTGAAGCGCGCTTGCAAGCGTTGCAAGCGCGCATCCGCCCGCATTTTCTATTTAATAGTATTAACGCCGTGTTGAGCCTGGTGCGCAAGGAACCGCAGCGCGCCGAGCGCGCGCTGGAAGACATGGCCGATTTATTCCGCGTGTTGATGGCGGACAACAAACAGCTCACACGCCTGGAAGATGAAGTGCGGCTGTGCCGTCAATATCTCGACCTCGAGCAACTGCGCCTCGGCGAGCGTTTGCAAATCACCTGGCATGTGGAAAAAATGCCAGGGGACGCCATGGTGCCGCCGCTGATTTTGCAACCGCTGCTGGAAAACGCCGTCTATCACGGTATCGAGCCGCTGAGCGAGCCGGGTGAAATCAACCTGAATATTTATCGCAACAGGGATAACCAGGTCATTATCGTTCTGCGTAATCCGTATTCGCAGGAAGCGTCCAACCACAGCGGCAACAAAATGGCCATGGGAAATATCCGCGAGCGATTATCGTTGCACTTCGACGCCGAGGCCAGCCTGAAAACCCAGGTGACAGGAAATAGTTATCAAGCCACCATCACGCTGCCTTACACCAAGCAAAAATAGTTAGACGCTATAGATATGAGCGAACCACGCATCCTGATTGTTGACGACGAAACACCGGCGCGTAACCGCATGCAGGATCTGCTCGACGATTGCCGCGAATTATTTGCGCATACCGTAGCGGGCGAGGTCGCGAATGGCGCCGATGCGCTGAAGTTCTTGCAGAATCAAACGGTCGATATCATACTGCTCGACATCCGTATGCCGGGCATGGATGGCATCGAAGTCGCCCGCCATGCGCAAAAACTGGTAGCGCCGCCAGCGATAATTTTTGCCACGGCGTATGAAGAACATGCACTCAGAGCTTTTGAGGTTAACGCGATAGATTATTTGCTCAAGCCGATCCGTAAAGAACGCCTGCTCTCCGCATTACAAAAAGCCCTGATTGCTAAACCGATAAAGCCAGAAGCCTTAGTGGAGGCTGCAGTCAAAGCGCGCAGCCATTTATCCATTTTCGAACGCGGAAAAATTTTGCTCATTCCTCTGACCGATATTTTATTTTTGCGCGCCGAGCAAAAATACATTACCGTCAAAACCGCTGAGCGCGAATATCTGCTGGAAGAATCGCTCACGGCACTGGAGCAGGAATTCGGCGACAGCTTCACCCGCGTGCATCGCAGCGTACTGGTTGCCAACCAGCACATTAGCGGATTCGAGCGCATCAAGCCTGACGAAGGTGAATCCCGTTGGGTTGTCATCCTCAAAGGCATCGACGAACGCCTAGCCGTCAGCCGGCGTTTGCAACATATAGTGAAAGAATTTTCGAATTGAATATCGCAATATAAATATTTGATTATATTGATTTTTTTAATACACCCGCTTGAGAAATAGCTGTGGTTCGTACTTGCCTTATACTATATATATGCAGTCGCCCCCCAAACTTTTTATCGGCCTCGGCCTCGCGTTGGTTCTTATCGCCGCGTTCACGCTCACGCTGTCAAAAAAAATCGACGCGCCTGTTGCAGCAGAATTCGTTTCCATCAAAGGCGACAAAACTTCGCTGGAAAAACTCAAAGGCAAAGTCGTGCTGGTGAATTTTTGGGCCACCGATTGCTCTAGCTGCATTGCCGAAATGCCCGACCTGATCAAAACCCACAACAAATATCAGCCGCAAGGGCTGGAGACCATCGCCGTCGCCATGAGTTACGATCCGCCGAACTATGTGGTCGCCTATGCGGAAAAAAACAAACTGCCGTTTTTTGTCAGCCTCGATTTCAGCGGTGAGCACGCTCGCGCCTTCAACAATGTCAAGCTCACGCCCACTACTTATATCATTAACAGACAGGGCCACATCATCCAGCGCCTCGTTGGCGAACTGGATTTCCCCAAGCTGCATGCGCTGATTGAAAATGAATTAAAAGGCTAAGCCGCACACCCAGCCTCCAAGGCGTCAGCTAAAGATTGCGCCCAAGTTTTTTCGGCGTGAAGTTATGATGAATTAAGGAATTTTTTGCGATGGAGGGCCTATGAATATTAAGTCGCTCGCAATTCAAGTGTGTGCCATAGTCTTGAGTAGCTGCGCACTCGTTCCCGTCGCGCCGGTGCCAACGCAGCTACCCTGGCACGACCAGGCGTTTGATTATGATCCCACTCTGGTTACCGTCAGCAAGCAGGATTTGTTTGCGTTGGATGGGGAAGTCCTATCGACCTTGCGTAAAGCAAGATTGGAAAAAGCGACCGCACAAGCCCGCGTCAGCCATCTGACTACGCTGCTGTATGGCCCCAATCAAAATTCGAAGCTAAAAGAGTTTCCTTACGAAGCCGGTCGTTCGACCGTTGCCGCCGAGACTTGGAAACGTGGGCGTGGCGATTGTATTTCGCTAGTGGTACTGGCGTACTCCATCGCCAAGACGATGGACCTGCCGGTAAAAATTCAGGAAGTGCGCGTTCCGTACATTTTCGATCGCTACGGCGGTATCGACTATGTCGCAGGCCATGTCAATTTACTCGTTAAAAACGGCGGCCGGCTGCAGCTTGTCGAGGGATTCGGTATCGGCGATGTGATCATCGATTTTGAGCCGCAAATCGGTTCGCGGCGGGAAGGGCCGGCCTTGTCTGAAGACGCCATCCTGGCCCGTTTTTATAACAACCTGGCCGCAGAGTATATGGCAAAAGGCAATCTAAATCTGGCCTATGCCCACTTCAAAGCGGCGATCCTGGCTGATGCCGGTTTTTCCGCGAGCTATGCCAATCTGGCGCTGATCTACAAGCGTCAAGGTCTTATGCAGAGCGCTGAGCGCATGCTGTTGCATGCCATTACGCTCAACGACGAAGACGATATCGCCCTGCGTAGCCTGCAGCAGTTGCTGGCGTCACAGGGCCGCGAAGCCGAAGCTTCGTCGTATGCAAAATTACTGGACGCAAGGCGAGAGAGAAATCCCTATTACTGGATCGGCCTCGGCCTCAACCAGTTGCAAAAGGGCAATTATCCGCAAGCCATTTACGCGCTGGAACATGCGAAGGACCTGACTACCAGATTCGAAGAGGTCCACCGTTATCTGGCGATCGCCTATCAGCGGAACAACAATCAGGACGAAGCGAAAAAGCAGGCATCGGTACTGGCGGAATTGACTCGCGAGGACTCGGGCAAGGCAGCAATAAGCAAAAAAGTAACGAAAGGTCCTGTGAACTAGTGGGAATATTCACCCGATGTTATCTGCAAACTTCAGCGAGATGCATAATACAAAAAACGAAAAAGCCGCCCAAGGGCGGCTTTTTCGTTGAACAGAATAAATTACAAAGTACTGCGGTATTGCTGGTGCGATGTATCCATGCGTGTAACTTGTCCGCCCGTGAACACAAACATGCAGGCGTCGTCGGTGTAATCCATAAAGTTGGTGATCGGATCCAGGCCTGGATATTTCCTGGTTGTACAGCTATCGCGCCCCGTCGGGCAACCAAACGCGGCAGATTTTTCAGCCGGTGTGTCGGTCACGTTATCGTTAGCTGGGGTGCAACCACCTTGGAAGGTGTGATAAAGCCCAAGCCAGTGACCGACTTCGTGCGTCGCCGTGTCGCCCAGGTTATAAGGCGTTGCGCTACCGCCGGGTAAGGATGCAGTGAGAACCACTACGCCATCCATTTTTGGTTTGGCCGCATAGTCAGTCGGGAAAGTGGCCCAACCGAGCAAGCCCTGGCCTATGTTGGCAAGATAAATATTCAACGTGCCCGGGCCACCTTGACGTAGCGCATTCTTCGCCTGCGTCTCTGCGGTTGAGTTCGGTGTCATGGTGTACCAGGTTGAATTCGTGGTGCGCGTGATTCCCGCCAATTGGAAAGTGAACGGTGAACCGACGCCGCCCGTGCCGCCGCCATAGGCTGCATTCAATATTGAAATTTGCGACCGGACCATCCGATCGGGAATATTTCCGCCGGCGACCGTTGTGTCGGCCCTGATCACATGCACCCACACCGGAATGCCGACAGAACCGATCGCACGATCAGCCGAACCCGGATTAGCTGTCTTGAAACTAGCCAGCATATTATCGTGCTGCGCTTTTTCCGCATCGCTCACATGACGCGTCGAGCAGCGTGCGCCGCTATCGATAAATTCTTTTTTGTTGGCGTAAGATTTGCCGTGGAAATGAAACGCACCGCTATAGTCAGGATCCGTCTCGCCGATTTGTGCACGCAGGTCCGCCAGTTTGTTATTGCTTTGCGCATAAACGTTGAGTGACAGCGAACCAAACATCAAAATCATTACTTGTATCAAGCGTGTAATTCTCATGTAATCCCCCATATGAAAATAATTATGTGATGATCCTCGGAGCTACTCGTTGTCAGCTCGTAAACAAAGCTTAGCATGGCAAATATCGGCAAACTAAATGGCAAACCATCACACAGGTTATATATCATAACTATTTGATTATATTTAATTATTTGACATGATTATGTTTGAAAGTGCAATAGGCTGAGGGGATAACGCAATGAAAAAGCTGATCCTTCGCTTCACTCAGGATGACAAATCATTCTGTCATTCTGAGGCCGCGCCGAAGAATCTGCTTTCACAAAAAACTAACCAGCCTTAGCAATTAGTTCCCTACCCTGGCCGGGGAGGGCGAAGGAGGAGTCGAACCAAAACAAAAAGCCCCAGCAAAATAAAAACTAACAACCCCAGTCCGCTTGGCAGACAGTCTGCTGTTGCACTAAGATAAAATTACTACCTAGGAGGGCCTATGAACATAAAAGCGATCGTCATAATGTTGTGAGTTTTTAGTTTGGCCGGCTGCGCTTATCCCCGCAAAGGACCGGTTACTTTTGACCCCCCCTATCCGGAAGTAAACGCAAATGGAGATCCAATACTTGCCGACTTTGTGGGGCGTATCCCGTGCGCTATCGAAGGTTGCCAAGTGTTGAAGGTGTGGCTTGTGCTGTATCAAAACCGAAATACAAAAGCGCCCACTACCTACTGGTTGGGAGTAGTTGGTGTCGGGAAAGGAAACGACAGAACAGTTACGCAAGGAACATGGATATTACACCGCGGGGTGAAGGACTACCCGGAAGCGGTCGTGTACGAGCTTGATTCAAATACGCCACAAGATCTCCGCTACTATTGGCGGCTAAACGAAAATATTCTGCTGGTTTTAGATCAAAACATGAGTCCCAAGGCCGGAAATGGTGCCTGGGGATATATGTTGAGCAGGGACACCGCGCCTTATGGGCCGAAAACCTATAATTAATTTCCTCGCACCGGCAACAAAAAAATATTGAAGTCAAAACCAAAAAGCTGATCCTTCGCTTCACTCAGGATGACAAAGTAGTTGGATGTTCACATAACATTCCCTACACTGGCAGGCCTATACACAGGGGAGGGCGAGGGAGGAGTCGAACCAAAACAAAAAAGCCCCAGCAACCTAGAACCTAACCACCCCTAACCGGCGGCAACACCAAAGCTTCACTCTTACACTGCCGCCGCTCATTCGCGCCGCAAGCGCGCGGCAACAAATCCTTATTCATGCAAATCCGCACCTCCTGCAGATTGCGGTCCTTGCACGTCACCGCAATCATGTCCTCTTTAAGCTGCGGGTTAATCGCCAAAATATTTTTCTTCAACGTTTCTGGTGTAGTCGTTACATAATCCGTCGGCGACTGATATTCCGGCGGAATGGCAATCGAATCCCTCGCCGTGCGCGCAGTCTCAAAATATTGCGCCGGACTCAACCCGCTGCATACCCCATGTTTCGCCCACTCATGGTTAATCAGCTTCTTGCTCGGCATCATGTCGAGCGTATCGAAAATAATCTCGTTGGAAACTGCAATGGGAAACTGCGTCGCACACGCTTCTGGCCAACCCTTATCATTTTGCGGCCACAAACCATGCACCACAAAACTAAACCGCCGACCCGTGCCGCATTGCTCAGGCTGCGCATCCGGGCTTTGCGTCGCGCAAAACGAAGGCGACCACGACAGCGACAAAACATAATAAGTAAACTCATCCGCAACACTTTGCTTTTTTTCCTGCTGTTGTGAATGTTGTTGACGCGGCTGCTGTTGATTTTGTTGATGCGGCCTGGCTTCCTGCTGCTGCGCGCTGCCACCGCCGCTAAAGTATGAGAACGCGGCATAGCCAACCGCCACGACTATAGACAACAGTAGTTTCATTAATGGTTTATTCATATTACTCATAGCATTATCGTTTCTCGCAATTTGCTGAGTGATCGCGCTGCAGTATAGCATCGCGACTTAGGCGCATAATCCGCATGAATGGTAACAATTTGTCGAATCTTTATTTATCGTGGATCGGGGGAGTCAACCGGTTATTCGCAGCGCGCCTTTTGCAACTATGATCGTTAATTCGCCGGGCATACCAAAACGTCTAAAGGCTTGTATTCCCCCTTTTGTTGCCTATACTCCATTTGGGGGGTCTGAAGAGCGTGATTAAAGAGAGTCGCATCAATTACTCACCCAAAACAGCATTTCCTAATCAGCCGAAAACAATCACAAGGAGATATTCATGAAGCTAATCAAAACCGCTCTAACCGGCGCGCTGGTCGTTGTTACACTCACCTCTGCAGGCGTTCTGTTCGCGCAGGCCCCCGGCATCACGCGTACGATTGTCATGAAGGGCGACTTATCCGATCCGACGCGCGAAGGCGTGCTGGCAAAAGTCGACATCGTGGCGGGTAGCGTGGTCGGCTGGCATACCCATCCCGGTGACGAAATCGGTTACATCAGCGACGGCGAATTAGTAATCATTGTGGCAGGCCAATCAACGCGCAAGGTTGGCGCGGGGCAAGGCTGGGTTATCCCCGCAGGCGTGGTGCACAACGCGAAAAATGAAGGCGCCAGCGCCGTCAAGGCGGTGATTTCCTATTACGTCGAAAAAGGCAAGCCGCTCGCGTCGCCTGCGCCCGAGCCTAAGCTTTAATCAAGCGTTAAGGCGCGAGCAGAATACCTCGGGCCGCCAGCGACAGGAAGATCGCGCTTAGCGGGCAACGTGCAAAGCAGAATCAAAATGTTTTTGTCGAAGCAATTTCGCGAGAGGTGACCATTATGCAATTCATAACCGGATTTCTATTGGGAATGGTATTGAGCGTCCAGGCGCTTGCGCTCGACATCGGCAGCCTGAGCAACGCCGATGCCGTCGGCGGATTAAAGGACGCATTGACCCAGGGCTCGGCAGCAGCCGTGTCGCAGCTCGGCGTGGAAAACGGCTTTCTCGGCAACGCCAAGGTGAAAATTCTCTTGCCCGACGCCTTGAAGAAAATTCAGGGTGGCCTGCGCCTGCTCGGGATGCAGAAGCAAACCGACGAATTAATTACCGCGATGAACCGCGCCGCCGAACAGGCAGTGCCGGAAGCGAAAACCTTGTTGGTCGGCGCAATCCAGAATATGAGCGTGCAGGACGCCAAGGGCATCCTCACCGGCGGCGACACCTCCGCGACCGATTATTTTCGCCGCGCTACCAGCGAGCAACTCACACAGAAATTCCTGCCGATAGTCACCCAGGCAACGAGCAAGGTCGGGCTGGCGGAAAAATACAACAACCTCGCCGCGCAAGGCGCCAAGCTGGGCTTGCTCGATGCAAAGCAGACCAACATCGAAAACTACGTCACGCAGAAAGCGCTAGACGGATTGTTTCTCATGATCGGCGAAAAGGAAAAAGCCATCCGCAAAGACCCGCTGGGCGCCGCCACCGGCATGGCACAAAAAGTTTTCGGGCTGCTAGGCAAGTAATTCTGACCAGCAATATAAATGCCATTAATTGTTCCGTCTGCTACCCGCTCGCCCTGAGCCCGTCGAAGGGCTCTGTGGTTCGACAAGCTCACCACGAAAGGCAAAAATTGTTGACATTTTAATTGCAAATTGGAAGCGCCCTAACGCGCGCGCCTGACGCGGGGCAATAATATTATTGGTGACCATGCAGGCAGAAAGAGAATGGGTATGACGACAAAAAACGACACTAAACAATCCGGCGCAGCATGGCCCATGCCGAAGTTCCACTTCGAAGTGAAATGGGATGACAAGGCCATGTCATTTCAGGAAGTCTCAGGGCTGGATGTCGAAGCACAGGCTATCGAATACCGGCACGGCGACAATAAAGCCTTCTCGACTATCAAAATGCCCGGCATCAAAAAATTCAGCAACATCACCATGAAGCGAGGCGTGTTCGCCAACGATAGCAAATTCGGCGACTGGCTAAACCAAATCAAGATGAACACCGTCAAGCGCACCTCGATGACCATCAGCCTGATCGACGAAGAAGGCAAACCAACGATGGTGTGGACGCTGACGAACGCATGGCCTACCAAAATCACCGGTACCGATCTCAAGTCGGACGCCAATGAAGTAGCAATTGAAAGCATCGAGATTGCACACGAAGGACTTACGATTGCTAATGCATGATCGACCACCGAACACAGTTCGCGACTAATTTCAAAACAGCGACGTTTAAAATAATTGAAAAGGCTACATCGAGGGCGTAGGTCGCGCCAACATTTGACATGCATAAATATCATCAAAATCAGATAGTTACAGACAGAGGCTTTTAGTCAGCCTATCAAAACATTATCGCATTACCCCGCTCCAAGTAAGTAGAGCCATCCCGTCTTGGCGGGCGAGCAGTGTTGGCGTATCGTTGACATATCCCAAAATGGGAAGTATTATAATATTCCGTATATGGGATTAACTCGCTGCTAAATGCGAATATTAAACTTACCTCAGCTCGAAAAATTCAAACAAAATCATGCTGATGTCCGCGGGCAGTTGGATGCGTGGCGCGATGAGGTTGAGCGGGAAGTATGGCAAACGCCAGAGGATATAAAACGGCGATATAAATCCGCCGATTTCTTGGCCGACAACCGGGTAATTTTTAATATCAAAGGTAATAAATATAGATTAGTTGTACAAGTTCGATATCGAGGTGGAATAGTCGTTATTGAGTGGATTGGCACCCATGCTGAATATAGCAAAAAGAAACTATAAGGCAATGTAAGTGCATTGGAATGAATAAAAGAGGGATAAATGAATATTAAAATTATCAAAGCCGGTGATGATTACGCACAAGCAATGGCGCGACTCTCAGCGCTGATGACGCTCGACCCGAAAACTGGTTCAAAAGAAGACAGCGAACTTGAGCTTCTGGCGCTGGTGATTGAAGACTACGAGCGCAAGATTGTACCGCCTGTCGTGCCCGACCCAGTAGAAGCCATCCTGTTCCGCATGGATCAAATGAAACTTGGACGCAAGGAGTTGGAACCCTACATCGGCTCCACCTCCAAAGTCTCGGAGGTGTTGTCGCGTAAGCGCCCGCTCTCCCTCCCCATGATTCGCCGCCTGCATAAGGGCCTGGGTATTCCGGCAGACGTACTTATTGGCGGCGTTGAAAATACCAAGGCAGCCATTGGCGACCAGCCAGAGATGGAATACACGAAATTCCCCCTAAAGGAGATGCTTGAGCGCGGATGCTTTGGCGATTTCAAAGGGAACGCGCAGCGGCTCAAAGATTATGCCGAAGACATGGTTCTCAAGTTTATGCATGGATTCTTGCCTAAACAAGCCGAACCTGCATTTCTACGTGCACCTTTACACCAGCGCGGAACGCGCGATGCGGACGGCTATGCACTGCTTGCATGGCGGCTATGCGTAATAAAAAAAGCACGCGCCAATCCCGCCCCACGCGATTATAAAAAGGGTGTCATCACAACGAAATGGTTAAAAGACCTCGCCCGTCTTTCGGCATTCGAAGACGGCCCAAGTCTGGCGCGCGAACAACTGGGTATGGCTGGAATCATCCTGGTTGTTGAGCCACACTTCAAGGGTACCTATCTTGATGGCGCTGCCATGCTCGATGAAGGCCGCCCCATAGTCGCGTTGACACTGCGCCATGATCGCTTGGATAACTTTTGGTTTGTGCTGATGCATGAACTGGCTCATGTAGCCAAGCATCTGGATGCGGCGCATCCATTATTTACCGACAACCTAGATAGTCCTGATGAACAAGATCGCCAAGAACGCGAAGCTGACGACATGGCAGGCGAAGCCCTCATTCCGCAAACCGCGTGGGAAAAATCTGCCGCCCGCACCAGCCATTCAAGCAAGGACGTGATTGCACTAGCGGAAAAACTGGGCGTTCATCCGGCCATCGTTGCGGGCCGTGTTCGGCATGAGGCTAGGGATTTCCGCATCTTGGTCAAGTCACTCGGCCACGGCCAAGTCAGCCGACATTTTGCCGGGCACTGATTTAAAGGCGTCTGCCGTTCGTCCTGAGCTGTCGAAGGAGTAGGGTCGGGTCATACACCTGCCACAAAAAACGTAGCGTGCGCACTGCGCACGACACAATATATTTTTTGGCAGGTGGAACCCGCCCAACAATTAAATTCCCTCCCTTTCAAAGGGGAGGGTTAGGGGTGAGACAGGGAATTCGGACAGCGTGCTGTCCGCCTGTCGAACGGTGTTTCGATGCAGCGAAACACGCGCCCTGCAAGGGGGGATGGGTTGACAAAGAACAGAGTATCTACTCGCCTGAAATAAAACCGCAACAACTCTTAAGGTATGATTAACGAAATAGCCACGAACCACCACAGGCAGCAGAAAATGATGAAAACTTACGACTACGCATTCCGCTTTACCAAAGAAAACGACGGCTGGGTCATCACCTGCCGCGATCTCCCCGAAGCTATCTCGCAAGCCGATTCAAACGAAAACCGGATTGATATCGCAGAAGGTTGTTTGCAAGCTGCGTTGGAATCTCGTATTCACGACAACGAACCGTTACCCGTCGCCAGCAAAGCACGCCGAGGCGAAGTGATGATCAATTCACCGGCAACCACAGCCGCAAAGGCTGCGCTTTACGAAGCCATGCGCGAAGCAGGCATTTCAAAAATTGAGCTTGCCCGCAAGATGGGCATAGACGAAAAAGAAGTCAGAAGAATGCTCGATACAGCGCACGGGACCAAATTGCCACGTATAGCGGAGGCGCTAGAAGTTTTGGGCCGCCATTTGCATATCGCGCTTGTCTGAAAAATTCAGCAGGGCGGTGAGACGGCGGACAAATGCATGGAGAAAGCGGCCAAATGAGGCGTGTGATAATGCAAGACCTGATCTCCCGATCGCGAAAATTAAGGTTAATGACAGCGAAACCGATGTCTTGGATCTATCTAAAGCAGAAACGGTTTAAGTAAAAATTGACGATCTAGTCGCGAGACGGAAAAGATATACTAAAAATATGAAACGAGAGTACTACGCAGAGTCGATTAGTAAATTTCTGCTTACCCCAGTCGAGGGGATACTAGGCGTACTTGCTAAAAACAATGATTTTACTCTGATTCAAACTCAACGAGATGCTTGGATTGAACAAATAGGAATACTTCACGACTCACTTAAATCATATTCGGGGTCAATTTATTTCGAATACGCCATACCCCGTATGGGGCGCCGCATTGACGTGGTACTTTTGATTGAACATGTAATATTTGTAGTTGAGTTTAAAGTGGGCGAAAGCGAATTTACTACTTCCGCCTCAGACCAAGTGTTTGACTACGCCTTAGATTTGAAGAATTTTCATGAATCTAGTCACGATCGATACGTAGCGCCAGTTCTGATAGCTACTAACGCAAAAGGTGTTTTGCCATCAATAGCATTAACGCCACAAAACGACAAGTTACTATTTCCCATCAAGTCAGATACTACACAACTCAGTAGCGTAATCGAAAAAGTGCTTCGTTTTGTCGAAGGTGCCAACATTGATGCGAACCAATGGGAGGCTGGCAGATATTGCCCAACGCCAACGATTATCGAAGCAGCGATTGCTCTTTACAATAATCATTCTGTTTCAGAAATTACGCGGAGCGATGCAAGTGCTACTAATCTAAGCCAAACCTCCGCCACAATTTCTGAAATTATTAACTACTCCAAAGAAAATTCGCTCAAATCAATTTGTTTGGTTACAGGTGTTCCTGGGGCAGGTAAGACGTTAGTGGGCCTTGATGTTGCCACTAAACATATTAATCCCGACGATGATTCGTATAGCGTATATCTATCTGGTAATGGTCCACTAGTGAAAATACTTTGCGAAGCGCTTGCACGCGATAAGGTTAAGCGCGGCAGTGAGAACGGAGAAAAAATTAAAATTGGTGTGGCACGTGGCGATGTAAAAACGTTCATCCAAAACGTTCATCATTTCCGTGATGAATACCTGCTGGACAAATCGCGACCGCCAATTGAGCACGTTGCTATATTCGACGAGGCGCAGCGCGCTTGGAACATGGAGCAGACTTCGACTTTCATGCTGCGCAAGAAAAATACCCCCGGTTTTGATCAATCGGAGCCTGAGTTTTTGATCTCCTGCATGGATCGCCATGCCGATTGGGCGGTTATTGTTTGTTTGGTTGGTGGAGGGCAGGAGATAAATACAGGAGAGGCTGGCATAGGTGAGTGGATTGAGTCGGTAAATCGGTCATTTCCAAATTGGCATGTTCACATTTCGTCACGCCTGACAGATGCTGAATACAATGCAGAAAAAATTCTGAAAGAGAGTCCACTTCGTCACCAGATGACCTATCACGATGGGTTGCATCTGGCTGTGTCAATGCGATCATTTCGAGCAGAGGATGTTTCGCTTTTGGTAAAGCAAATGCTTGATCTTGAAGTAAAAGCTGCTCAGCAGACTTTTGAGAAGGTGAGGGGTAAATATCCGATTGTAATTACCCGCGACTTAAACGCAGCTAAAAAGTGGCTAAGAGCACAAGCTCGAGGGTCGGAGCGTTATGGAATCGTCGTTTCTTCGCAAGCTGAGAGGCTTAAACCTCATGCGATTGATGTGAAATCACCTATGGATCCTGTTCACTGGTTCCTGCACGAAAAAGATGATGTGCGTTCTTCGTATTACCTTGAGGATGTTGCTACTGAATTTCACGTTCAAGGATTGGAACTGGATTGGGCATGTGTGGCATGGGATGCTGATTTTCGACGTAATTCAATTGGATGGAGCCATCACTCCTTTAGCGGGAATCGATGGAACAACATTAATAAAGAAGAACGAAAGCAATACCAAAAAATGCTTATCGAGTTTTGTTGACTAGAGCGCGCCAGGGGATGGTACTCGTCGTGCCAGAAGGCGAGGAGGATGATCATACTCGCAACCCCTTGTTTTATGATGGAACGTACGATTATCTGATGGAAGTTGGCTTTCCAGTAATCTGCACTTGAAGGAATCAGCCGTTACATCACCGCAACATTTCCAGCACGCTGCTACATTTCTAGCACGCTGCTACTTACCCTTCGCCATGGCAGTAAACCTATCCGGCGTGAACATAAAGCTCGTTTTGCCCAAAGGTTAGGACAAGCGAGGCATTCGGCTTGGTTGGCTCCGGGCCGATGGTGTTTCGCGGGTGTGAGCGCGACGTAGTTCCAGTCGTCGTAGAGCAGCATGTCCGGCATGTCTTTGAACCAGACCGCGTAGAATCTATGCGTTCTTAACTTGCCTGCATGTTCTGCTCGAAAGTGATCTCGATGAATTCGGCCGGGCGGCTGAGTGCGATTAGCACCGTTACGCGAAGCAGGCCGTCGAGAATATCCTGTGCTGTCATCGTCTCGCCTAGCCCCACCGAGACACTGAAGGCGTCCTCCGGTGTTGCCCCGGCCAAGCCGCCGCGCTTCCAGATGCCGGTGAGGAAATTGACTATCATGCTTTTTATCGTTGTCCAGGTATCGGCGGTGTTGGGTTCGAACACCATCGCTTCGGCGGCGAGGCGTATCGATTCTTCCAGCATGATCAGCGTGCGCCGCACGTTGATGTAGCGGTAGTCCTGGCTATTTCCGTCGAGGGTACGTGCGCCCCACACCAGCACACCCTCGCCGACAAAATCGCGGATGGCATTGATCGATTTTCCTTGCGGGGTGACGTTCAGGTCTTCCTGTTGCTCATGTGAAATCGGTACGCACGCATTGACCACGCCGTTGAGGCTGACGTTGGCCGGCGCTTTCCACACGCCGCGCGTGTTATCGACCATGGTGAATATGCCGGCCATAGCGGCGCTCGGCGGCAGCAGGTTCAGGCGTTTGCGCATTTCCGCCATGATGCTGCTGAAGAAAGGGCTGACCGTGCGGAGCGTGTTGGTGAGTAACGCGACTTCTTCTATTGATTCAGGATTGACCAACTTTATCTGTTCGGCGAGTTTCGACATCTCGGCCAGTTTCGCTGGCGGTAAATTCATCGTGGCGAATTCCGCTTTGATGCCCTCGATCAACACGTCCTGGCTATCGGGTTCGATATACGTCCAGTTGAGTTCCGCTTCCGCCACGACGTTGGTGTTAAGCCAGGGGTAGTAGGCCGCGCCGTAGCTCAGGCCGTCCGTGCCGATAGCATCGCGAAACGCGGTTACGCAATCGGGCGCGCTATGGCGGTCGCGATAACCTTCCCAAATATCGAGAATGGCGATGCGGTTTTTCATCACGTTGCCGCAATGGAGTAGTGCTTCTTTTTGCACCGCGATGCAATCGTCGTGGTCTAGTAATACGGCATCGGGCACGACCAGCAGGGTCGGCTCCTGTTCGCGAACCAATGCGTGTATGCCGGCGATCAGTGGGTCTTTATCGATAGGCTTGTCGGCTGCCGCATCGTAGCTGCCAACGGAAACGATATAGCATGGCCCGCCGCCATTGTGAAAAAAAGTCAGCAGGCTGAAATAGAGCAAATAGCAACCCTTGGTCTGCGTGAGTTGGTATGCGGTTCCGCCTAGCGTGAATGGCGTTGCGTCCCTCGCGGCTAAGGAAATCAGTGGTGAGGCCGGAGCATCGCCTTGCGCTTTGCGCAGGTTAAAGCGGGTGATGTTGGCGGCAGTCGGCCCCAGGCCGAAGTAGTGGTGGAACTCTGCGAGTGAAGTGATGCGCCAGGGTTGATGGGTCAGCGTGCGGCCGTTGTTGTCTGCCTTTTGCGTATAGCCGACAAACGCCGGCACGGCGGTCGCCACCTCCACGGTTGAATTCGGGAAGGCGTTTTTTTCAACAATGTAAACGCCGGGTGTTTTCATGACGGGAGGCATAATCAATTTCAACCTTTCATTCAGCCTCGACTAAAAATACACTGAGAGAAAATCTCCCCCTTAGAAAAAGGGGGACTAAGGGGGATTTACCATCATGGTGGCTTCAATAAAAACGCTTACTTCAATTCATTTTGTGAGGCGCCCTTAAATCCCCCCTAACCCCCCTTTTGCTAAGGGGGGAATGGCCGCTGCTTGAATGACCGCTGCTTAGTAGAAATTTTCCCTATGTTAACTCTTGGTCGTTACGCGACTCGCCTGTTTCAGCCTGGTTCCCAAAACGGAGCGCTCGACCGAAGCCAACAGCGGATGTCAGATCTAGCCACGATCTATACATATTAGCTGTGGCGGATGCTCATCACCTATTGAAGCCGCCACCACTTCGTACCACCGCCACCACCAAAACCACCGCCGCCGCCGCGATTGCCACCGCCGCCGCCAAAGCCGCCACCACCGCGATTACCACCGCCACCACCACGACTTTCTCTTGGTTCGGCTTTTTTCGCCGCTATCGTGTTGCCATCGAAGTCGGAGCCGTCGAGGGCGGCAACGGCTGCACTGCCTTCGTCGTCATTCAGCATTTCAACAAAGCCATAGCCTTTTGAGCGGCCCGTTTCCCGGTCGGTAATCACGTTCGCCGATGCTACTTCACCAAACTGCTCGAATGCCTCCCGCAGGGCTTCGGAGCTGGTTGAGAAATTCAATTTCGCAACAAAAATATTCATGGTGTATTTAAGCGTTAAAGGTTAAGTTGCCACGCGAACCGGATGACGCGGTCTATTTACCCTTCGCTATCGAGGTGAGCTTATCCAGCGTGAACAGGAAGCTCGTTTTGTCCAGAGGCTTGTGACAAGCGAAGCACTCAGCCTGGTTGGCGCCGGGCCGAGGCAGCTTTGCGGGTGTGAACGCGGCGTAGTTCCAATCATCATTACGCAGCATGTCCGGTATGTCTTTGCCCCAGCCCGCTTCGCGCGACATGGCGGTGTAGAAAAGTAGCTGGTCGGCCACAAAAAAGCCGTCGCTGCCCATAATCGGTTTTTTGTCTGCGTCCAGTTTGGCGGAATGAACCTCGACGAACAACACCGCACCATTCGGAATTGCGTTGCCGTCTTTTGCTGCCTTTAGCGCGGTGTCGTTGGCGAAGTAGTAACGTACTTGCCTGGTGGCGGGGAAGTTGATCGTGTGATATTTGGTGAAGGTGTTGGCGTAGCCCTCGGGGAAGGTGACGTTGGTCTTGGCGAGATTGGGCAGGAAATCCGATTTGGTTCCCGTTGTTGCGCCAGGCTGCGCGGAAAAGTAGGCGGCGACGTTGGCAATGTCGTCGGCGCTGAGTTGGCCGGCGATGGCGTTCATGATCTGGTTTTTGCGTGTGCCTTCTTTCAGCGCTTTCAATTGTGTTTCGAGGTAAGTCGGCCGCTGTCCCGCAAGGTTGGGGATGGTGTCGCTGACGCTGACCCCCATTGCTCCGTGACAAGCTGCGCACACCATTTGCACTTTTGCTTTGCCCGCCTCGATGTCCGCCGCGATAGTGGCCGGTGAGAGGATCAGGGCGATTAATACGCTGAAGAATAATTTCATGGCAGGCTCCTTTCGTAGCGTGGTGCGACGAGTGTTTACAAGGGGATTACCGCAAGGAATAAATTCTACGCCTAGTATTATTGATGTGTCGATACAAGCCCGCACTGCGACTCACCAAGCCGAGTATTGTTTGGCTTAATTCTAATTCAAGCTCCATCCCGGACCGGAATTCGCAGCTTGACATTTGTATCCTATGGGATACAATAGCTTTATGCGTTTGCAGATGACCGAGGTGTACCGCGACTGGATTTTCGCGCTAAACGATCGCGCAGCACGCGCGCGTATTCAGGTTCGCGTCGATCGGCTCGCTCATGGCAATCCTGGCCAGCATCGCAATCTTACTCATGGCGTGTCCGAGCTGAAGATTGATGTTGGTCCTGGTTATCGTGTGTATTACACCGAGCGCGGCGGTGAATTGATTATTCTTTTAGCGGGTGGAGATAAGTCGAGCCAGAAACAGGATATCAAGACGGCCATCGCACTCGCCGAAAATTTATAGGAGTCACGAACATGCCCAAGAAACCAAGCAAAACTAAACTCATAGCCTACGATGTGGCTGAGCAACTACGCACGCCGGAAGAAATGGCCGCTTACCTTGATGCGTGGTTAGCGGAAGCGCCCGACGATGCGGCGGGGATCGCGCGCGCGCTGGGAGACATCGCGCGTTCGAAGGGAATGTCGCAGATTGCACGCGATACCGGCCTTAGCCGAGAGAGTCTTTACAAAGCGTTAAGTGAAAATGGTAATCCGAGTTTGGCGACTTTTCTCAAAGTCGCCAAAGCTTTAGGTATTCAATTTCACGCCGAGGCAGCGTGAGGTATTAAACTATTCCCGCGTCATGCGCCATCTGATCGGCGTGATAACTCGAGCGCACCATCGGTCCGCACGCGGCATGTCTGAAGCCCATTGCGTTGGCTTGCTCCTCGAACCATATAAATCTTTCCGGCGGGACGTAGCGTTCTACGGCCAAGTGATGCGCGGAGGGTTGGAGGTATTGGCCGAGCGTGAGCATATCGACATTGTGCGCGCGCAGGTCTTGCATCACTTCGATGATTTCTTCGTCGGTTTCGCCGAGGCCGAGCATCAAGCCGGATTTGGTTGGTACGTCGGGATGTGCGGCTTTGAAATCTTTCAACAGCTTTAACGAATGTGCGTAGTCGGAGCCCGGTCTTGCTTGCTTGTATAAGCGCGGCACGGTTTCCAGATTGTGGTTCATTACGTCCGGTGGTGCGGCGTTGAGAATTTCCAGCGCGCGATCCAAGCGGCCGCGAAAATCTGGTGTGAGGATTTCGATTTGTGTGGTCGGTGAGAGTTCGCGGACTTTTTGAATACACGCGACGAAATGGCCTGCACCGCCGTCGCGCAGGTCATCGCGATCGACACTGGTAATGACGACGTATTTCAATTTGAGCTTGGCGATGGTTTGCGCGAGGTGCAGTGGTTCCTGTTCGTCGAGCGGCAAGGGTTTGCCGTGGCCGACATCGCAGAACGGGCAGCGACGCGTACACAAGTCGCCCATGATCATGAAGGTCGCGGTGCCTTTGCTGAAACATTCGCCGATATTCGGACACGAGGCTTCTTCGCACACCGTGTGCAGATTATTGTCGCGCAGGATTTGTTTGATCTCCTGGAAGCGCGGCGACGAGCTGGCTTTGACGCGTATCCATTCCGGTTTGCGCGCGATGTCGCGCGGAATTATTTTGATCGGTATGCGCGCCGTCTTGAGTTGGCCCTTCTCTTTTTCACCGATTTCACTCATACAAATTTCTCAATATAATCAAATAGTTAAATGCGTAAGTGCGAGAGCAGTTTTTTGCTGATTTCATCTATGTTAGCACGCACACCGAGGTCCTTTGTTTGCGTCACTTGCATGCCAGCGTAACCGCATGGGTTGATGCGCGTGAACGGTTCGAGATCCATATCGACGTTAATGGCGAGGCCGTGATAACAACAGCCGCGCTTGACGCGCAAACCGAGCGCGGCAATTTTCGCGCCGTTGACATACACGCCCGGCGCTTTGTCCATGCGTTCTGCTGTGACATCGTATTCAGCCAAAGTGTCGATGATGGCTTGTTCCATTTTGCGCACCAATTCGCGCACGCCAATGTTTCTGCGTTTCAAGTCGAGCAGTAAATACACGACTAGTTGGCCAGGTCCGTGATACGTCACTTGTCCGCCACGGTCGATTTTGATCACGGGGATTTTTCCGGCGTCGAGTATGTGTTCGGTTTTTCCGGCGAGGCCAAGGGTGAACACGGGCGGGTGTTCGAGCAGCCAGATTTCGTCGGGCGTGCTGGCGCCCCGTTGTGCGTTGAAGTCTTGCATCGCTTGATAAGTGGCGGCGTAATCGATGAGGCCGAGGTTTTTGATTTTTATTTTCATATGCCGTCATTCCCGCGCAGGCGGGAATCTAGTGGGTTTTTAATAACGGCTGAAAACATTTTTTGAAAAGCGTTATAGTTTGGCTGGATTTCCGCCTGCGCGGGAATGACGGCAAAGGCAGAAGTAAATTCAAAAGCAGATTCTTCCCCTTCGCGATGCTCAGGGTCAGAATGACAACGTTTTTGTTTTTCATCCTTCATCCTTCAACCTTCATCCTTCATCCTTATACTACAGCGCCATCAACACTTCCGGATGCGCGGTGAGTTCACGATACAAATTGTCCAGTTGTTGTTTGGATGTGGCGCGGATGGTGAAGGTGAGGGACAAATATTTCCCGGCAGATGATGGACGCATGTGCATGGCCGCCGCGTCAAAATCCGGCGCGTGTTTGATTACCACTGCAAGCATCGCGTCTGCGAAACCTGCTTCGCTCTTGCCCATGATTTTGATGGGAAAATCGCAGGGGAATTGCAGCAGCGAATCTTTTTCCGGTTTATCCGCCATCACGCCGCTTTTTTCTGCTGAAATATTGCATACAGTTTACGGAACAGAGGGCCGGGCCTGCCGGAACCAACGGCTATATTGTCAAGCCGGGTGATCGCCAATACTTCCTTGCCCGACGAACTCAGCAATAATTCATCTGCGTTGCGAACTTCGGCTTCGCTAATGTCGCGGATTTCGAACGGGATTTTTTCTGCGGCCGCGAGTTCCAGCAATACATCGTAAGTAATGCCCGGCAGGATGAGATGATCTTTTTTCGGTGCGAGTAACACGCCGTTTTTCACCGCGTAAATATTGCTCGCCGCGCCTTCGCTCAACATGCCGTCGCGCAACAGCAGCGCTTCGATCGCGTCCTGTTCCACCGCTTCCTGGCGCAACAATACATTGGACAAAAGCGAAGTGGATTTGATATGGCAGCGCAGCCAACGGTTATCGGGCATGGTCACGCAGGCGATACCGTGTTCGATCTGCTCGGCGGGAACCGGTTTGCCCGGATTGCTCATGACAAAAACAGTCGGCGGCGTGTCTTTGGGGAAAGCGTGATCGCGCTTGGCGACGCCGCGCGTCACTTGCAAATAAATCGACTGATTCTGTTCAGGATTTTTTTCGATCACCGCTGCGATGATGTTTGTCCACTCGGCGCGGCCATGCGGATTGGTCAGGCGAATTTCTGACAGGCTGTGTTCCAGCCGCGCCAAGTGTGCGTCGAGATAAAACGGTTTGCGCGAATAAACCGGGATCACTTCATACACGCCATCGCCGAAAATAAAGCCGCGGTCGAGAACGGAAACCGTGGCGTTTTCAATTTCAACAAAACGGCCGTTGAGATAAACCATTTATTTCCATAACAGCCGTATGCTGTCCCACGCACGGCCGAATATGCCGGCGATGGCGACCTCTTCCAGCGCCAGCACAGGCAGCTCGGCGACGGTTTTACCGTCGACGTTCAGTTGCATCACGCCGACTTTGTCGCCTTGTTTCAAGGGCGCGAGCAACGGTTGGCTGGAAACCAGATTGGCCTTGAGCTTGGCGAATTGCTCTTTTGGCAACGAGAAAAAAACGTCGTCGGTAAATCCGGCTTTCAAAGTATTTTTGCTTCCCTTATATATAGGCAGTGACGATACTTCCTGGTCTTTTTTGTAAAGCTGCTGCGTATCGTAAAACTGAAAGCCGTAATTCAGCAATTTCTGGCTTTCCGCCGTGCGCGCATTATCCGATGCGGTACCGGTCACCACGGAAATCAAGCGCCGCGTGCCGCGCTTGGACGAACCGATGAGGCAAAACCCCGCGCTTTCCGTGTGGCCTGTTTTCATGCCGTCCATGGTGGGGTCGAGACCGAGCAAACGATTGCGGTTGGCTTGCTTGATGTTGTTGAACGTATATTCACGCACCGAGTAGAGCGGATAGAAATCGGGAAAATCGCGGATGATCGCCGCCGCCAGTAGCGATAAATCGCGCGCGGTCGAATAGTGTTGCGCGTTGGGCAGGCCGGTCGAGTTGGTGAAATGCGTATTGGTTAGGCCCATGCGCTGCGCCTCTTTGTTCATCATTTGCGCGAATACATCTTCCGTGCCGCCGAGCGCTTCGGCTAATGCGATGGAGGCGTCGTTGCCGGATTGGATAATCATGCCGTGGAGCAATTCATCCACGGTGACTTTCATGCGCGGCTCGATGAACATGTTCGAGCCCTCGGGCTTCCAGGCGTTTTTCGAAATCGGCACCACTTGCTTCAAATCCAGTTTTTTATTTTTCAGTGCGCTGAAAGTGAGATACGCCGTCATCAACTTGGTCAGCGATGCGGGCTCGACGCGGGCATCGGAATTTTGCGCCGCCAGAATCTGGTTGCTCTGGAAATCGTATAACACCCACGAGCGGGCGGCGATGGATGCGACACCTTCGAGCGCGGCGGGGGGTTGCGCGGCAGGCGCGGCGGTTTCAGCAAAAACGGGAAGACATAGCAGACAGGCGAACAGTGAAGCAATGAATTTCATCATGGGCGTTTGAACATCGGTTCAGGAAAACAAAAAAGAATTATAACAGAGGGCCATCGGGCGATTAGCGACGCAAGTCTACATGGGCGCCCAAAGCGGCGTGATGCCGAGACTGCCTTTTACCCGCGACGAAATATTGCGCGCCAGATTATTGTCGTTGTAAGGCCCCAGGCGGACGCGGTAGAGTTTGTCGACAATAAAAATTTCTATCGGATCGGTGAGCCAGGCCAGGTCGCGCATAATTTTTTCGCGAAAGCTGTTGGCGTTGGTCGGGTTGGAAAACACACCAAGTTGCAAATACACCGGCCTGTCGCTGACACTGCTCGCGGTGGGCGCAGAAATCACGACGGGTTGAGCCGTGCTGCTGGCGATAGCCGGCGCAGGCTTGGGCGCCGAATTGTTGGTGGCGAAATCCTGGCCGGTGATACTTTCGACGATGACTTCGGTGCTGCCCTGTTGTACATAGCCGAGTTTCAGCGCGGCGGTGTAGGAAAGATCAATCACCCGGTTGGCATGGAAAGGCCCGCGATCGTTGACGCGCACGATCACCGACTTATTGTTTTTGCGATTGGTGACGCGGGCGTAACTGGGTATCGGCAACGTGGGGTGCGCGGCGGACATGGCATACATATCGTAAATTTCTCCCGATGCTGTTTTGCGTCCGTGAAATTGTTTGCCGTACCACGACGCGATACCCGCGGCGGCGTACTGCTTGCCCGATTTATCCGGAACGAAAGTTTGTCCCAACGCGACATAAGGTTCGTTGGCGAATTTATTCAGCGGCTCAGCTACGGGAACGGGATCCGGCGTGGCTTCGAGATTCGGCGGCGGGTTCGCATCGGGCCCATCGCCTTGATAATAGCCGCCGGGCGTGCCCGGTGTGGTGCCCGTTTGCGGCAACGATGTTGTTGGCGGCACCACAACGCTGGGTTGGGAAACAACTGGCGGTGCGGTTTGTGTCGCGGGCGGTAAGCTTGTTGAAGCTGACGGCGAATCCGGTACCATGATTTTTGTTGTGCTGCATGCGCTGATGGTCAGCGCAATGCAAACACAAAACAAAAAAATCCCCATTCGTTGGGTATTATATAAGTATTTGATTATATTTAACATTGTGTATCCCCGAAATCAACTTTGTACGAGTTGTTTGTGCGTCTCGATGCTCATTAATATGCCAAAGCCCGCCAGCATGGTGAGCAAGGATGTCCCGCCATAACTCACTAAAGGCAGCGGCACGCCCACCACCGGCAATATTCCGCTCACCATACCCATGTTGACAAAAGCATAAGTAAAAAACGTCAGCGTGATCGCACCGGCGAGCAGGCGTGAGAAGAGTGTTGAAGCGTTGGCGGTGATCATCAAACAGCGGCCGATGATCAAAATATACAGCAGCAACAAAATCATGTTGCCGATAAAACCGAATTCTTCCGCGAACACGGCGAAAATAAAATCCGTCGTCGGCTCAGGTAAAAAATCCAGATGGCCTTGCGACCCGTTCAGCCAGCCTTTGCCGATCATGCCGCCGGACCCCAACGCGATGGTCGATTGGATAATGTGATAGCCGGCACCCAGCGGATCGGTTGCCGGGTCTATCAGCGTGAGCACGCGGCGGCGCTGGTAATCATGCAGCAAGGGCCACACCGTCGGCACCAGCGCGGCGATGGACAACGCGCCGGCGATGATCAGTTTCCAGCTTAGTCCGGCGAGAAACAGCACGTAAAAACCCGATGCACAAATCAACAGCGTGGTGCCAAGATCCGGTTGTTTGATGATCAACGCAGCGGGCACCGCCAGCATCAGCGCGGCGAAGACGAATTCTTTCCAGCACAAATTGGCCTCATAGCGGTGGAAAAACCAGGCGAGCATCAACGGGATCGCCAGTTTCATCAGCTCCGAAGGCTGGATGCGCGTCACACCCACATGCAACCAACGGCGCGCGCCGTGGCTCACGTCACCGAACAGCGCGACGCAAATCAGCAGGATCAATCCGAACGTATAGATCGGCAATGCCAGGCGCATCATCTGTTGCGGATGCAGGTTCGCGACCAGCCACATGACTATCAGCGCCACGACCATGCTACGCGCCTGGACAAAAACTTTATCCGGATTGGCGCCGCCGGAAGCGCTATATAAAACCGCCAGCCCCATGCCCATCACAATCAGGAGAAAGGTCAGCAGCGGGCCGTCGACATGCGCAGCCAACCGGTCGTATAAATCCTTAATCATCTTCCGCCTCTTCCTTGATGGCAGGGGCGGGCGCACTGGGAATTTTGCCAAGCAAAACGTAATCGAAAACCTGGCGCGCAATCGGCGCGGCGGCGGAACCGCCGTGGCCGCCGTTTTCCACCAGAATCGCCAGCGCGATGCGCGGCAATTCGGCGGGGGCAAAAGCGACGAACAAGGCGTGGTCGCGCAAGTATTCGTCTACATTGGCTTCGACATATTTTTCGCCCTGCTTCATTCCCACGACTTGCGCCGTGCCGGTTTTGCCGGCGAAATTATAAGTCGCGCCCGAGCCGGCCACAGCCGCCGTGCCGCCGGGCTTGGTGACGGCGACCATTGCCTGCCTCACGAAATCCAGATTTTCCATGCTGAAATTACCGCGGCGGATTTCCTCGCCCGACAGTGTTTTGATTTGGCCCGTGCGTCCATTCTGCACCGCCTTCACCAGGCGCGGGCGCATGGCGACGCCGTTATTCGCCAGCATGGCGGTGGCGTGCGCGAGTTGCAGCGGCGTGACCAAATTGTAGCCCTGGCCGATGCCGATGCTGATGGTATCGCCGCCGTACCATTTTTGTTTATAGCGCTTGCGCTTCCACTCCGGCGACGGGTTGATTCCCGATAATTCGCCATCGACGTCGATGCCGGTTTTTTTGCCGAAACTGAATTGATCCATGAATTTCGAAATCGCTTCGGCGCCCAGTTCATTGGCCAAGCCGTAATAATAGGTGTCGCAGGAGATCACGAGGGATCGATGCAGATCCACCACGCCGTGGCCACCGGCTTTCCAGTCGCGATAATGGTGGGAACTCGGTGGCAGGGTGAAATAGCCGGGGTCGCTGATGGAATATTGCGGCGAGCGCACGCCGTTATGCAAGCCAGCCAGCGCCATGAACGGTTTGTAGGTCGAGCCCGGCGGATATTGCCCGCGCAACGCGCGATTATTCAGCGGTTTGTCGGGGGAATTATTCAGCATGTCCCAATTCGTCTGGTCGATGCCATCGACGAACAGATTGGGGTCATAGCCAGGCTGGCTGACGAAGGCGAGTACTTCGCCGCTCGACGGTTCAATCGCCACCAGCGCGCCGCGCCGATTGCCGAATGCTTGCTCCGCGACTTTTTGCAATTTGATGTCGAGAGACAACACCAGGTTATTGCCCGAAATCGGTTCTTCGCGTCGCAACGATCGCACAGCGCGGCCGCCGGCGTCGGTCTCCACTTCTTCAAAACCGGTCGTGCCGTGCAATTCGTTTTCGTAGCTTTGCTCGATGCCGATTTTGCCCAGGTGGTCGGTGCCGCGGTAGTTGGCGGTTTTTTCTTCACTATCCAGTTTTTTCAGATCGGCTTCGTTGATGCGGCCGATATAGCCCAGCGCGTGCGACGCCGATGTGCCTTCAGGATATTTGCGGAATAAACGCGCCTTGATTTCCACCCCGGGGAAACGATAACGGTTCACCGCAAAGCGCGCGGCCTCCTCTTCGGTCAAGCGAGTGCGTACCGGAAGGCTGTCGAAATTGCGCGATTCTTCCAGCAGTTTGTTAAAGCGTTTGCGGTCGCGCGGCGTGATCTCGACGATTTTTTCCAGTTCATCGAGGGTTTCGTCCAGTTTTGCCAGCTTGCTCGGCGTCACTTCCAGCGTGTAAGCCGGATAGTTATACGCCAACACCACGCCATTGCGGTCGATGATCAGTCCGCGATTGGGAACGATGGGCAAAATCGAAATGCGATTGGCTTCCGCCTGTGTGTGGTAATGGTCGTGACGCAGGATTTGCAGATAAACAAAACGCGCCACCAATACCCCAGCCAGTAGCAGCGCCATGACGCTGGCGACAAACAGCCGCAGCCGAAACTGGCCTAATTCCCTTTGTTGGTTTTTGAGTGCGCTGCCTTCCATTTTCAACTTACGGAACCTCGGATTTCGCCGCGATAGCTTCCGGCAGTTCTATTAACCACACAATACTCGGCCACAGCAACCCGCCAATGAGGGCACTGATGAAATAAACGTAACCTGGAAATGTGGCATCGACGATCAGGTTCAATACCACGGTGATGCCGCTGCCGATAAGCAGTATGACCAGAATATGCAAAGCCTGTTCCGGCAGCGGAAAGCGCAGAATGCGCAGACGCAAGGAGAACGCGGCGTAAATCGCCAGCGCATAGACAAACGCGTGTTGGCCGAGTATGGCGCTGTCGGCCACGTCCATCACCAATCCAAACATGAATCCCAGCAGTTGACCGACTATGCGCGGTTCGCGCATGCACCAGTAGAGCAGCACCAGCAATAAAAAATCTGGCCGCAGGCGCAACATGATGCCGCTCCACGGCAGCACGTTGAGGCAAAACGCCAGCGCCAAAGATAACAGCACAAAACGTATTCGAGGCGATTGTTGCATCATGTCCGGCGGCAGGGCCGAGCGTAGCGGGGCGATCATCGCGGCCCCCGTTTTTTGCGGCCGGTTTTTTCTTTCGCGGCGGCTGCATCTGATTGTGGCAAATCCTGCTTGGGAAAATCAGCCTGTGGGTCGGAAATCAGCGCCAGCAGATATTTGTGGTTCTCGACGCCTGCAACAGGGACGCAGGTGATTTTGGAAAACACCTGCGCGGAGTTGTGTTCTATCCCGGTGACTTCCGCGACGGCCAGGCCCGGCGGATAAGTACCGTCGATGCCCGATGTGACCAGCAGATCGCCGTTGCGCACATCGGCGCGGTCCGCCATATAAGGCAAATCCAAGGTGCCGTCGCGGCCGTTGCCGAAAACAATCGCGCGTATGCCGTTGCGCTGCACGGTTACCGGTACGGCATGGCCTTTATCCGTCAATAATGTGATTTCGCTGGTGAAAGGACTGACCGCGGTGACCTGGCCGATGACGCCCTTGCCGTCGATGACGGCGTAGCCCTGGCGAATATTATCGTTGCTGCCTTTGTTGACTATGATTTTGCGCGCGAAGGGATTGCGGCCGCTGTATAGCACTTCGACAATTTCCCCCTTTCCCGCATAGCGGCTTTTCGCGCCATTGAGCGCAACTAACTGCGCATGCTCCGCCTGTATCCACTGTGCCGATTGCGCGGCGGCGGACTGTTCCAGCATTTTTTGTTTCAGTTCGGCGTTTTCAGCCTGCAGCCGGGACTGGTCGGAGAAATAATTCGACACCCGCGCAACGAGCCGCGCCGGGCTTTGCGCGACTTGCTGCAATGGATACACCAATACCGATAGCGATTGGCGCAAGCTGCTGAGCAAGTGCATTTTGTGATCGGCGATCATCACCGCAATGCTAATCGCCAGAAAAAAAACCAGGCGCGTCAGCGGCGCGGGGCCGCGGTTAAAAAACGGTGGCGGTTGGCGGACCATGGTCAGTCGAGAAACAACAAATGTACGCGGAACGTTAGGAAAACTGCTCGGGGCAAACCCTGAGCGGCATAACCTCGATTTGATGTATTTATTTGATTATATTGAATATTTTCTTGAATTGACACGCCGCTATGCACCATCAATCGTTGGTGAACACCGTACCCAGCTTGTCCATTTCTTCCAGCGCCCGGCCGGATCCGCGCACTACGCAAGTCAGCGGATCATCGGCGACGATAACGGGCAAGCCGGTTTCTTCCATCAGCAAGCGATCCAGGTCGCGCAACAACGCGCCGCCGCCGGTGAGCACCATGCCTTTTTCGGCGATGTCCGCGCCGAGTTCCGGCGGGGTTTGTTCCAGCGCCGATTTCACCGCGCCGACTATGCTGTTGAGCGGATCGGTCAGCGCTTCGAGAATTTCATTGCTGGAAATGGTGAACGCGCGCGGTATGCCTTCGGCCAGATTGCGGCCTTTGACTTCCATTTCTTTGACTTCCGAGCCGGGGAAGGCGGAGCCGATTTCTTTTTTAATCGTCTCGGCAGTGGATTCGCCGATGAGCATGCCGTAGTTGCGGCGGATGTAATTAATAATCGCTTCGTCGAATTTATCGCCGCCGACGCGCACGCTCGATGCATAGACAATGCCGCCGAGTGATATGACGCCGACTTCGGTGGTGCCGCCGCCGATGTCGACGACCATTGAGCCGGTCGGATCTGCAACGGGCAAGTCCGCGCCGATGGCCGCAGCCATCGGTTCTTCAATCAAATAGACCTGCCGCGCACCGGCACCCATCGCAGATTCGCGGATGGCGCGGCGTTCCACCTGGGTGGAGCCGCAAGGCACGCAAATAATAATGCGCGGGCTGGGGCTGAACAGGCTCGATGGATGGATTTTTTTAATAAAAAATTTTAGCATCTGTTCGGTGATGGTGAAGTCGGCGATCACACCGTCTTTCATCGGTCGGATGGCGGTGATATTTCCCGGCGTGCGGCCCAACATTTGTTTCGCTGCCAGGCCCACCGCCTGTATGGTTTTTTTGTTTTGGCCGCCCTCGGTGCGGATGGCAACGACGGAGGGTTCATCCAGCACGATGCCTTTGCCACGAACATAAATGAGCGTGTTGGCTGTGCCAAGGTCAATGGCAAGATCGTTGCCGCGTAAGAATCCGAACATAATTTTGTGGCTCCCCAAGGTTTCGGGACAAATAAATGCCCTATAATAACGTACTTAGCTGATGAAGTTAAAGCTTAAATTTACATCCCGGATTGAACTATGTCCCTCAGCACGCAAGACATACACAGAATTGCCCGCCTCGCCCGTATCGCAGTCACGGAAAATGAAGCCCGCGATTTGCAAACCAAGCTCAACGGTATTTTTTCCCTGATAGAAGAAATGCAGGCCGTGTACACCAAAGGCGTCGAGCCCATGGCCCACTCCCAACACGTCACCCTGCGGTTGCGTGACGATGTCGTGACGGAAACGGACCAGCGCGAACTGTTTCAAGCCATCGCGCCGCAGGTGGAAAACGGCCTGTATCTGGTCCCCAAAGTCATCGAATAAAATGGAAGCCCCGCTTATGCCCGATATCGTCGCAATACGTCGTTGCGAACAAAAAATAACTCCTTACATAGGAATGACTATACCGCGTCGTTATTTTTTGTTCGCGTCTAGTCTTGCTTAGATCTCGGACATAATCAGGGCTTCCATTCATAACTTATTGATTATAATTAATATTTTAATTGGCAATGCTGAATTTTTCCCTAAAACAACTAGCGCAAGGCCTAGCGGCGAAAAAGTTTTCCAGCGTCGAGCTGACGCAATTTTTTCTCGCCCGCATCCGCCTGCACAACCCCACGTTGAATGCGTTCATCACTATTGATGACCACAAAAGTTTGCAGCAGGCGCAAGCCGCCGATGCACGTATTGCGGCAAGCGACACTACGCCGCTCACCGGCATACCCATCGCGCAAAAAGATATTTTTTGTGCCAAGGGTTGGCGCACCACCTGCGGCTCGAAAATGCTGCACAACTTTATTTCGCCCTACGACGCGCATGTTGTTGAGCAATTCAACTGCGCCGGTGCGGTGAATATCGGCAAGACCAACATGGACGAATTCGCCATGGGCTCGTCTAACGAAACATCTTTTTTCGGCCCGGTAAAAAACCCTTGGGATATTACCACTGTCCCTGGCGGCAGCTCAGGCGGCTCGGCGTCAACGGTGGCGGCGCGTCTCGCGCCGGCCGCGACGGCCACCGATACCGGCGGCTCCATACGCCAGCCCGCGGCGTTCACCGGCACCTGCGGACTGAAACCGACATACGGCGTGGTGTCGCGCTACGGCATGATTGCGTTTGCCTCATCGCTCGACCAGGCCGGACCGATGGCGAAAAGCGCCGAAGACATGGCGTTGATGCTGAACGTGATGGCGGGTTTCGATAAGCGCGATTCCACCAGCCTCGAACGCACAGCAGAAGATTACACGCGCGATTTGCATAAGCCGCCCAAAGGTCTGCGTATCGGTTTGCCGAAAGAATATTTCGGCGACGGCTTGAATGCCGGCGTAGCCAAAGCGGTCGAAGCGGCGTTGGACGATTACAAAAAGCTCGGCGTGACAACAGTAGATATAAGCCTGCCGAATTCAAAATTATCCATTCCCGTGTATTACGTCCTCGCCCCGGCGGAAGCGTCGAGCAATTTGTCGCGCTTCGATGGCGTGCGTTATGGCCATCGCGCAGAGAATTATTCCGACCTGACCGAAATGTATGAAAAAACCCGTGCCGAGGGTTTCGGCGCAGAAGTGAAACGCCGCATCATGATCGGCACCTATGTCTTGTCCCACGGCTATTACGACGCCTATTACTTACAGGCGCAAAAAATCCGCCGCCTAATCGCGCAGGACTACACCGATGCTTTCAGGAAATGCGATGTCATCATGGGGCCGACCACGCCGAGCAGCGCGTTCAAGTTCGGCGAAAAAAGTGCCGACCCGGTGGAAATGTATTTGAATGACCTTTATACCATCGCCGCCAATCTTGCGGGACTGCCTGCCATGTCGATCCCCTGCGGTTTCGACGGCACTGGCCGCACTGTGGGTTTGCATATCGTCGGTGATTATTTCAGCGAGGCGAAAATGCTGGGTGTCGCGCATCAATTTCAACTGGCAACGGATTGGCATGGCAAAGCGCCACAAGGATACGCAACATGAAATGGGAAGTCGTCATCGGCATCGAGACCCACACTCAGCTCTCGACCCAGTCAAAAATTTTCAGCGGTAGCTCGACCGCATTCGGTGCCGCCCCCAACACCCAGGCCAGCGCAGTCGATCTCGCCTTGCCCGGTGTGTTGCCGGTGATGAACCGCGGTGTCGTCGAGCGCGCGATCAAATTAGGCCTGGCCGTCGGCGGCAAGATTGCGGCGCACTCGGTAATGGCACGCAAAAATTATTTTTATCCCGACTTGCCCAAGGGCTACCAGATCAGCCAGATGGAATTGCCCATCGTGCAAGGTGGCAGCATCACCATCCAAGTCGATGGCAAGGAAAAAGTCATACAGCTGACGCGCGCGCATTTGGAAGAAGATGCAGGCAAATCGCTGCACGAGGATTTTCACGGCGCGACCGGTATCGATTTGAATCGTGCAGGTACGCCTTTGCTCGAAATCGTGTCCGAGCCCGACATGCGCAGCGCGGCAGAAGCGGTGGCCTACGCGAAAGCTTTACACGAGCTAGTGGTTTCGATCGGTATATGCGACGGCAATATGCAGGAGGGTTCATTCCGCTGCGACGCCAACGTGTCGGTGCGACCGCTCGGTGAAGAAAAACTCGGCACGCGCTGCGAAATCAAAAACATCAACTCGTTTCATTTTATTGAAAAAGCGATTGAATACGAAGTGAAGCGCCAAATCGAACTCATCGAAGACGGCGGCAAAGTCATCCAGCAAACGCGTTTGTATGACCCAGACAAAGACGAAACCCGCGCCATGCGCTCGAAAGAAGACGCGCACGATTATCGTTATTTCCCCGACCCGGATTTGTTACCGCTGGTAGTAAGCGAGGCGTGGATTACTGAAGTGCGTAGTAAAATGCCTGAGTTGCTACCAGCCATGCGCGAGCGTTACGTGCGCGATTATGCGATCACCGCCTATGACGCGCGTGAGCTGACTTCATCGCGCGAGATGGCGGAATATTTTGAAGCTACAGTAAAAGCGGGTGCCGATGCCAAAATGGCGGCGAATTGGATTGGCGGAGAAATCAGAGCTCGCCTCAATAAAGAAGGGCACGACATTACTGATTGCCCGGTTCACGCTGAAGGACTTGCACAATTGATTAATCTTATTGCGGACGGCACAATTTCCGCCAAGATTGCAAAGGAAACAGTATTGCCAGAAATGTGGAAAATTGTGGCCGGAACATTTTCTCTTAGCGATCACAACGGCCCATTGATGATCGTGCGAAATCTTGGCTTGAAACAAATTTCCGATGTCGGTGCGATTGAGAAAGCGGTCGATCAAATTCTCGCCGCAAATCCCGCGCAAGTCGCCGAGTATCGTGGGGGCAAGGAAAAAGCTTTTGGTTATTTTGTCGGCCAGGCGATGAAAGCCATGGGCGGCAAAGCCAACCCGGCGCAATTGAATGAGATATTAAAACGCAAATTGCAGGATAGAGCGTAAACAAAAATACTAAATATAATCAAATAGTTACAAAAAAGCCCATTACGCAAGATAACGGGTTTTTTTTACTCAGGGGCTCGCATTGTCCTGCGAACCCATAACAATATCAGCGGCTACTTTGCGGGATTGTTTGCCGCCACGCTTTTCTTCAGTTCGTTGTAGCGCCCCTTATCCGCATCAAACCTGGCGATAGTTTGTTGGCGTTCCTGTTGGTATTGTTTGCGTATTTCGGCCAGGTTTTTTACTTCTGTTTCATTTTTCTCATACGCCAGCACCAAGGCCATCGGCGCGATGCGCGCATATTTGCCGTCGAGGCCTTTGGCTGCATAAGGTGCGAGCTGTTTGGTCAATACGTCGTCCAGTCCCAGAGCGGCATTGAATTGTGCTTCAGCCACCAGCAGCTTGGCATCGATGGTTTGCAGCGTACGGTCGCGCACCGCGTCGATTTCTTTTTCGCTGGTGTAAGTGCTGAAAATCGCTACGTCGCGGCGCTGTTGTTCGGTGGCTTTTTTCTGCTCGATCTTATCGCGCGCCTGCTGTTCTTCCTGCGATTTGCGCTGCTCGGCTGTCAGCGCAGCGTCAGTTTTTTTAACTATGATGCCCTGCTTGCTGAATTCCGTCGTGCCACGGTTGGCATATTCCGGCGGCACGGCGTCGCCGTAATGGGTCACGCCTTTTTCGTCCACCCATTTCACCAGGCCTGCGGCATGCAGAGTCGGTGTCGCGGCGAAAAGCAGCGCGATCAGCACGGCAAAAAATAATTTATCAGCTTTGGATGCCATATTGATTCCGATAATCCTGTAAACGTTGCAAATTCTGTTTCATACCCGCTTGCAGCTGTAAAAATTTCACCACATCATTCAGGTTGGCAATGGCGATAACGGGAATGCCGTAATCGCGGTTTACTTCCTGCACCGCCGATAATTCGCCGCTGCCTTTTTCCATTCGGTCCAGCGCAATCAATACACCTGCCGGTTGGGCACCTTGACTGCGGATCAGTTCCACCGATTCGCGTACCGATGTTCCCGCTGAAATCACGTCGTCCACGATCAGCACACGTCCCTTAAGCGGGCTGCCGACCAGCGTGCCGCCTTCGCCGTGGTCCTTGGCCTCTTTGCGGTTATAGGCAAATGGCAGATTTCTACCGGCACCGGCCAAAGCAATCGCCACGCCCGCAACTAAAGGAATACCTTTATACGCCGGACCGAACAGCATATCGAACGCAACGTCCGCGCCGAGCGCAGCTTTGGCGTAAAATCGCGACAGTTCAGCCAGCGACGCGCCATCGTTAAACAGGCCGGCGTTAAAAAAATACGGCGATAACCTGCCAGCCTTGGTTTTGTATTCACCGAAACACAACACCTGCCTGGCAACAGCGAAGCGGATAAAGTCCTGTTTGTAGTCAGCCGGTTTGTCTGCCACGCACACCTCAATATTTCGGCTATTTTACTCCAAAGGCTACGGGCAAAATGTGATAATTGGCACAATATCCGGAGAGAAAAAGAAATATGAGAATTATCAGTGTGAACTTCAATGGCATCCGCTCAGCGGCGAGCAAGGGTTTTTTCGAGTGGCTGCCGAAACAAAAAGCCGACATTATCTGCACGCAGGAACTCAAGGCGCAGGATGCTGACTTGACTGGCGACATGCGCCATCCCAAAGGCTATACCGGGTTTTTTCATTGTGCCGAAAAAAAAGGCTATAGCGGCGTCGGCATATACTCGCGTACCAGGCCCGATTCAGTTGTTGCCGGACTCAGCATCCCGGATATTGACGCCGAAGGCCGCTACCTTCGCGCCGACTACGGCAATCTCAGCGTCATTTCTTTGTATTTGCCGTCAGGCTCCAGCGGCGAGGAGCGGCAGCAAATCAAGTTCGCTTTCCTTGAACGTTTTTATCCGATTATGAAGAAACTCAAAACCAGCGGGCGCGAGATCATCATCTGCGGTGACTGGAATATCGCACACAAAGAAATCGATTTGAAAAACTGGAAATCGAATCAAAAGAATTCAGGTTTTTTGCCGGAAGAACGCGCATGGTTGAGCAAAGTGTTCGACGAACTAGGCTACGTCGATGTATTTCGCACGCTCGACCAGCGTCCGGCGCAATACACCTGGTGGAGCGCGCGCGGACAGGCGCGGGCCAAGAACGTCGGCTGGCGTATTGATTATCACCTCGCCACGCCGGGCATCGCCGCGACGGCGAAAAAAACTTCCATTTATGTCGATGAGTTTTTTTCCGACCACGCGCCGCTGACCGTTGAGTATGATTACAAACTGTAGGTCGGGTTCCACCCGCCACAAAAAATAAAACACAAAATGAACACCATGTTTTTCCGGCGGGCGTAGCCCGACCTACGTTTTTCAGGGAGTCAGCATGTCGGAAGTGACGCAAGAAACCGAACAAAAAACCAAAGGCCTGTTCGCCTCCATCAAGCCCTATTTGGAAAAAGAATCCCTCGCCGCATTTTTTCTCGGCATTTCGTCCGGCTTCCCGTTCGCCATGATAGGCGCGACGCTCACCACGCGCCTTGCGCAGGACGGCGTCGACAAAAAAACCGTCACCGCATTTGCCCTCGCTTTTCTTGCCTACAACCTGAAAGTGTTCTGGGCCTGGATAGTCGATGGCGTGTATCTGCCCGTGCTGGGTCGGCTGGGACAGCGCGTGTCGTGGCTGATTTTTTCCGGTTGCATGACCATCGCTGCGGTGATCAACCTCGCGTTGGTCGATCCCAAGGCCAGCGTGTATGCCACAGCGGTAGCGGCGATTCTGGTCGGCATCGCTGGCGCAACATTCGACATCGTCATCGACGCTTATCGCATCGAAACCCTCAAGCCGTATCAACTTGGCGTCGGTTCGGGCATGTCGCAATACGGCTGGCGTATCGGCTCCAACGCCGCAGGTGGGCTTGCGCTGGTGGTCGCAGCACGCTATGGCTGGAGCGTCGGATATATCGTATGTGCGGCCTTCGCCCTACCCGCCATGCTCACCGGATTATTTTTAGGTGAACCCAAACGACATCGCCCTATCACCGACAAACACGGCATCGGTGAAGTCTGGCTATCCATCATCGGGCCGTTTATCGAATTTTTCCAGCGCTCAGGCGCGTGGTTGGTGATGCTGTTTATTCTGCTGCACAAAATTGGCGATACCTTGGCCAATCTGACACTAAGGCTATTATTCAACGACCTTAAATATACAAATGACGAAATCGCCATCTACGATGTCGGCCTCGGCTTCTGGGCCTATCTCATCGGCATTTTTATCGGCGGCGCCATCTACGCGCGTATCGGCCTGAAAAAATCCGTGCTGCTCGCCTTGATCCTGATGGGTGTATCGAATCTCAGTTTCGCCTGGCTCGCCGCAGTCGGCCACACCAACTGGGGCATGGCAGCCGCAATAGGTTTTGAAAACGCCGCCAGCGGATTCGGTGGCGTCGTCGTCGTAGCGTATTTTTCTGCGCTATGCGATTTACGTTTCACCGCCACCCAATACGCCATGATCACCGCCGTCGCCAGCGTGGTCGGCAGATTTCTCACCGGCACCACTGCCGGTGCACTGATCGAATGGATGGGCTACGTGAATTTTTATCTGCTCACCACAGTCGCTGCGATTCCCGGCATCGTTTTGTTTTGGTTGATGATGCGCGCGGGTTTGATCGATAGCTCGATCGGCACAGCGGGAGGAAATCGATCAGGGGGGTGATGGATTCGTGCCCGGCGCCCACACTACATTTATTTCTGCGCTGCTTCAAAGCGATAAACTGCTAATTGCCCGCGTAAATTCGGCAGGGCATTAACGGGCTTGCCATCTCTTAACACTAATCGCTCGAGCACATGGATGCCGCATTTGTTGCACAGGTCTTCAAAATCCGCCAGCGTGCAGAGGTGGATATTGGGCGTGTCGAACCACTGGTAGGGTAAATCATCGGAAACGGGCATGCGTCCGCGGGCGATTTGCCAGCGGTGGCTCCAGTAGCCGAAGTTGGGGAAGGTGACAATGCCTTGTTTGCCGACGCGCACCATTTCGCGCAGCATGAGTTCGGTGTTGCGCACGGCTTGTAGTGTGAGTGAGAGAATGACGTAATCGAACGATTGTGCTTCGAATCCGGCGAGGCCGGTTTCCAGGTCCATCTGAATCACGTTGACCTTGTTGTGCAAACACGCGAGCACATTGACGCCGTTGATTTCGACGCCGTAGCCGGAGGCGTTACATTTTTCTTGCAGCAGTTTTAATAACGTACCGTCGCCGCAACCTAAATCCAAAACATTGGATAGGTGCGGAACCCATTGCGCAATCGCTGCATAATCAGGACGAATATTCATTATAATCAATAAGTTATATTACACGCTGATTTCAACATAAACGCTGTCGAGATACGCTGCCACCATGTTGTGATAACGCGCATCGTCGAGTAAAAATGCATCGTGTCCGTGCGGCGCTTCGATCTCGGCGTAGCTGACATTGTGCTTGTTGTGCAGCAAAGCCTGGACGATTTCTTTTGAGCGCGCCGGTGAGAACCGCCAGTCAGATGTGAACGACGCGATAAAAAATCCGGCCTCAGTGTGCGCCAGCGCGGCGGCAAGATCGCCGTCGAATGCCAGCGCGGGATCGAAATAATCCAGCGCCTTGGTGATGCGCAAATAGGTGTTGGCGTCGAAATATTCGGAGAACTTGTCGCCCTGGTGGCGTAGATACGATTCGACTTCAAAATCGACATCGAAGCTGTAATTCAATTTACCGCTGCTCAGCGCGCGGCCGAATTTCTCCATCATCGCGTCGTCGGACAAATAGGTGATGTGGCCTATCATGCGTGCGAGGCGCAAGCCACGTTTGGGAATGACGTCGTGGGCATAGTAATCGCCGCCATGAAAATCCGGGTCGGTCAAAATCGCCTGTCGCGCGACTTCGTTGAAGGCGATATTTTGCGCCGATAAGGTCGGCGCGGCGGCGATCACCAGTGCGTGGGCGATACGTTCGGGAAACTGAATTGCCCATTGCAATGCCTGCATGCCGCCGAGACTGCCACCCATTACCGCCGCGAATTTCCGAATGCCCAAAAAATCCGCCAGTCGCGCGTGCGCCGCAACCCAATCTTCTACCGTGACTACGGGAAAGCTCGCGCCATAAGGTTTGTTAGTGGCCGAATTGATCGACGCCGGCCCGGTCGAGCCATGACAGCCGCCGAGATTATTCACGCCGATGATAAAAAATTTATTCGTATCGACCGGTTTGTCCGGGCCGATAATGTTATCCCACCAGCCGATATTTTTTGGCTCGTTCGCATATACGCCTGCGACGTGATGCGAGGCATTGAGTGCGTGGCAAACTAAAATTGCATTGGATTTGTCAGCGTTAAGCGTACCGTAGGTTTCATAAGCAAGGTCGAACTCATTCAGCACCGCGCCGCTTTTCAGTGCAAGCGGTTGCGTGAAATGCGCACGTTGGGGTGCGACGATACCGACGGAAGAAGATGTCAAATCATTTGCCATAAATTAAGGGCGATAAAAAACCCGTTTGCCATTTCAAAAAGTGAGCGGCTAAACGGGTTTCCCTCGCTTTAGCCGTATTTATAATGCGCCCGCAAGCTGAATCTCAAATCGGCGCGTCGTACTGTGAGGCAGATAGTAAATCCAATCTGGCAAAACCTCAAGCTGGATGTATTTGCATGGCGGTGGCGGGAAGTCTAAAATATTTCATTGCGGTGCTGCCCAAATCGCGCACGTCAATGAACATTGTGGCAATCTGGTAAGTGACCATAAACATAAGCGGGTAGAACCAGGCCGGCTTGTTTTGATGCAGGCGCAAAATGGGGTTGGTAATAAAGTCGAAATAGCGCGTAGCGTTAGCAAGCCATGAAAAAGCAAGGCCTATCACGGCGCCGGCGAGTAAATCAGTCGGGTAGTGCAATCCCAGAATACCGACTTTGCGTGATATCCAAAAAAAGCCGAAAGCAAGTGCAAACATCAGAGTGGCGTGGTCGCTCGGGAATGAGCTCCAACCGTCGAGCGTAACTTCTTTGACGCCATATGGAGCTTGAAACGCCAATGCCGCATTATGGATAGGGCGCGAGCGAGCCGGCAGGCTGGCGGTAAGCACTCGCGTGAACACCAGCGCGACGAAAGTACCGGCCAGTGTGGACACGACATGCCGCCGGTTGTCGGATCCCGCCTCTGGTTGTTTGAACCAGGCCCACCATAACAAAGTGGATAAAACCCCCCCTTTTGAATAAATCTGTGTGGGCAGAAATCAGCACTATCTGATCGAACACCCACGATTTGCGTGAAAATCCGTTCACAAATGCCATGATGGCCGTATCAAAAAAGTTCAACATATCCCCTTAGCCACTTCGATGCGTGAATCGAAAACAAACTCGTTTGCTTTCAACCCAGCATAACGCGATTGGCGATTATTTTATGGCGCACAATAATACTATTGCATTTAATTCAATTGCTGAGTAGTCGGGTAATCACCCAAATCAAGATCCAGCGTTACCCACGCCGCGAACAAATCTATAGAAAATTCATTTTAATCAAGAGTTTAGCCTTTCGAGCAGAGTTCGCTGTTTATCCGGGTCGTCGGTGTTAACAATGCGTTGCGCAAGGGCGCTCAAATCAGCCAGGTTGGTTTTGAGCACGCGTTGCTTCACAGCCAGTAAGTTCGCCGGGTGCATGGAAAATTCGCGTAGCCCCAGACCCAACAGTAAGCGGGTAAGATCGACTTCCCCCGCCATTTCGCCGCACACCGCGACCGGTACGCCGGCTTTGTTGGCGGTTTTGATCACATGGCTGATGAGTTGCAACACCGCCGGATGCAAAGGATCGTACAGGTGCGCGACGGCGTCGTCGGCGCGGTCAATCGCCAGCGTGTATTGAATTAAATCGTTGGTGCCGATGGACAGAAAATCGAGCTTTTTGATGAATGCGCCAAGCGCGATGGCGGCGGCAGGGATTTCGATCATGCTGCCGATTTTGATATTGCGGTCGTACGGTGTTCCCTCGTCGTCCAATTGTTGTCTTGCGATATCGACCGCTTGCAGCGTCTGATTAATTTCCGGCAGCGAACATAACATCGGAATCAGAATGTTCATTTTGCCGTAATGGGACGCGCGCAAAATGGCGCGCAGTTGGGTGTTGAACATTTGCGGCTCGGCCAGGCAATAGCGTATGGCGCGCAGGCCCAGCGCTGGATTGATGGCGGCTTGCTGGGAATGGATCAGGCTTTTATCAGCGCCAAGGTCGAGGGTGCGTATCGTGACATGCATGCCTTTCATCGATTCGGCGACTTTGCGGTATCCGTCGAATTGTTCCTCTTCGTCCGGCAGGGTGTTGCGTCCCAGGAACAGGAATTCGCTACGAAATAAACCTATGCCTGTCGCACCTGCCGCGCGGGCGTGTACTACATCATTGGGCAATTCAATGTTGGCAAAAAGGTTTACTGCTTCGCCGTCGAGGGTGACTGCCGGCGTCGATTTGATGCGCTGCAGTTTTTGTTTTTCCAGCGCGAATTGGTGCTGGCGCAATTTGAATTCCGCCAAAACCTGTTTGTCCGGATTGACAATGACGACACCTTGCGTGCCGTCGATGATCAGCAATTCACCTTCGCGGATAAATTCGCGCGCGTGGTGCAACGCAAGCACTGACGGGATATTCAAACTGCGCGCAAGAATCGCCGTGTGCGATGTCGTGCCGCCGAGGTCGGTGATGAAGGCGGCGAAACTGTGTTCCTTGAACACAATGACATCGGCAGGAGAGAGATCATGCGCGACCAGAATGCTTTCGCCTTCGCGCAAACTATCCTGCGGCATTTCCACCGGCTGGCCGAGCAGTGCCTTGAACATTCGTTCTACCACTTGCGTCACGTCGGCTTTGCGCTCGCGCAGGTAACTGTCTTCGATTTGCTCGAATTGCTCCAGCAGCGCATTCATTTGCAGTTTCAGCGCCCACTCGGCGTTGCAATGCTGGTCGGCGATGAGCTTGCGCGGCACTTCCGACAGCGTGGCGTCGTTCAGAATCATCAAATGCAAATTGAGAAATGCACCGAATTCCTGTGGTGCGGAGGCGGGCACATTTTTCTGCAATCCCTCGAGTTCGTCGCGCACAGTTTCGACAGCGCGGTTAAAGCGCGCGATTTCGGCCTCGATATATTCTTCAGAAACGGCGTAGTGCGCCACTTCGAGCGAAGTGTGCGAAACCAAATGGGCGTAGCCGATCGCGATGCCGCCGGATACGCCAATGCCGTGCATTGTGAAACTCATCTATTCGCCTTCGCCGAATTTGTCGTTGATGAGCAGGGTCAGTGCATCCATGGCAGCTTGTTCGTCTGCACCGTTGGTTTCAATTTCAATTTTGGACCCCTTGCTTGCCGCCAACATCATCACCCCCATAATGCTTTTTGCGTTCACCTTGCGTCCGTTACGTATAAGGTTGACGTCGCATTTATATTGCGCGGCAAGTTGGGTGATTTTTGCTGACGCCCGCGCATGCAGGCCTAGTTTGTTGATGATTTCGATTTCTTTTTTAATCATTTTATTTATTATAATCAATAAGTTATGTTATTTTACTAAAGGTATGGGCGTCACACCGTCGCTGCCGCCTGACTTGGCCTTGGCCAGCACTTCGCTCAACGGCATATCGCGATACGTCAGCGCGCGCACCAACATCGGTAACGACACGCCAGCCACGCCTTCCACTTTGCCCGGCACCAATAATTTTCCCGCGATATTGCACGGCGTCGCGCCGCAAATGTCGCTGAAAATGATTACGCCGTCGCCTTGGTCAACAAAGCGCAGCAGGTCGCGCGCCTGCGGTAACAATGCATCCGGGTCGTCATGCACCGTGACGCCGAGTTGGCGCAAGTAAAGTGGTCGGCTGCCCATGACATGGCTGGCGCTATGAATCAGCGCTTCGCCGAAAGCGCCGTGGGATACAATTAAGAATCCAATCATGATGAATAACCTTGGGCCGAAAAATCAATATGGTTTATTTTAACCCGAAACAGCCAGCACGCTCATGCCCTAAGGTTTATGTTTAACCTCGCGCGGAGTAAACTGGCAGGCTGAATAACCGAAAGTGACACATGGCTGGCCTGACCAAAGACACCAGGATTCCCACCGAAATCAAATTGCATCAGCAATCGCGCGAGCTTGAACTCGGTTACGCTGACGGCACGCATTTCAAATTGAGCTGCGAATTTTTACGCGTGCACTCGCCGTCCGCCGAAGTGCGCGGCCACGGGCCGGGGCAGGAAGTATTGCAAACCGGCAAAAAAAATGTCGGCATAGTGGAAATAGAACCGGTGGGAAGTTACGCCGTCAAATTGCGTTTTTCCGATAACCACGACACCGGCATTTATTCCTGGGATTTGCTGCATGATTTCGGCGTGCATCAAGATCAAATGTGGCAGGCGTATCTCGCACGGCTCGAAGCGGCCGGCGCAAAACGATAAGTATAAATATTAAATATAATCAAATAGTTACTTAATATGCGTAAAACCACCCACTTCGGCTTCAAACAAGTCGATGAAGCCGAAAAGGTCAACAGAGTCGGCGCGGTATTCAAATCCGTCGCGCCGAATTACGACCTGATGAACGACCTGATGTCCGGCGGCTTGCATCGCCTCTGGAAACGTTTCGCCATCGAACTTTCCAGCGTCAAAACCGGCGAGCGCGTGCTCGATGTCGCCGCGGGCAGCGGCGACCTGACGCGCCTGTTCGCCAAAAAAGTTGGCGACACAGGCGAAGTGTGGATGACCGACATCAACGCCGCCATGCTTAACGTTGGCCGCGACCGGTTACTCAATGAAGGCATCGTGTTGCCCTTCGCCTTGTGTGACGCGGAAAAACTGCCCTTTCCCGATAATTATTTCGATTGCGTCAGTGTCGCCTTCGGCCTGCGCAACATGACCCACAAAGATCTGGCGCTAAGAGAAATGCAGCGCGTATTGCGGTCGGGCGGGCGATTGTTGGTGCTGGAATTTTCCAAGGTATGGAAGCCGCTTGCGCCGCTGTATGAGGCTTATTCATTAAAAGTATTACCGCTGATGGGCAAGCTCGTCGCCAAAGATGCCGACAGTTATCAATACCTTGCTGAATCGATACGCATGCATCCGGGCCAGGAAGAACTCAAGCAAATGATGACGGATGCCGGTTTGGAAAAAGGGGAGTATTACAATATGACAGGTGGCGTGGTGGCGGTGCATAAAGGTTATAAGTTGGGTTGAGTTTCTCCCACGTCATAATCGCGAAGACGGGAATTCAGTGCCTTAGGTCAAGTTAACATTGCCGGGGTTGCCGGCTGCAAGTCACTTTTTTGCTTGCCAAAAAAGTAACCAAAAAAGGCGAACCCGCCGCGCCACTTTTTGTTTTGTTTTTTTGCCGCAGCTATTTTTGCTGCCTATCGGGCGCCGAGAAAACTCGCTCTCACCTTGTCATGAAACCTGAAACAGTAGCGTAGCTCAGACAGTTCTCGCCGACGGCTTCCTACAGGCAGAAAAAATAGCGGCGGCGCGGAAGGGTAAGCTGTTCTTTCTTCGAATTAGTTTTCATTTAAGGAAGCTCTGATTAAGTGACTGCGCAAAAATATTTTGTTGAAACCAAAATCGTCATGGTCGAAATGATGGCTAAAGATGCGTAATTCGTTATTGAATTCAGCTTTGGGTACGGGTTATCC
>JBAVRP010000064.1:0-33810 GCA_049695115.1 Burkholderiales bacterium
TGGCGTATTTGTCGAATCCGGCAGTGGCAAAGGTGGTCTGTTTCATCGTCGTTCCTCCCTCGTATCCCATCATTCAAATATTACATTTGTTCGATTGGATGCGGGGACTTAATCAGAGTTTCCTTAGGTGAATTTGCGATCCAGTTAGGGTACGCCGTGCACACGTGGCGCTAAACTTAATATCTTCTTTGTTGTCACAATCCTATTTATGGCGAATTCTTACACCTATGCCCCATCGTATTTTACTTTTTCTTGCTTGTTTGATCGCGTTAGCTGCATGTGCAACCGCGCGCGACCAGCTGCCGGCCATTCCCGCGCCTGAATTAAAAGTCGGCGATAGCTGGGTGTATGAGCAACGCAATGGTTACAACGGTGAATTGCTGCAAACGCTGAATGTGAATGTTTTGGATGTCAGTGGCGACGCGATTGCTCTACGCGTCAGGCCCTCTGCTGGTGTGGGAGAATTCACGCAGATTCTCAATCGCGAATTAAATCCGCGACGCAACGCCGTTGTGCTGGGCTTTCAGCGCGATTTCGAGCCTGCTTACGACGCTTACAAGTTTCCGCTGAATGTCGGCCAAACCTGGCGTACACAGGGTATAAGCGTTGATCCAATCACAAAAAAATTGCTTACCTTCAAAATTTGGGGCGACGTAGTATGCGCGGAAAAAATCCGCGTGCCAGCAGGCGAATTCGACACGCTGAAAATCGTGCGCCGTGTCTATCCTAACGATGAAGAATGGTGGCGCGATGGGACGCGTATTCTCGAAACAGAGTGGTACGCGCCAACTGTAAAACGAATCGTGAGGCGCGAAGAAGATTCTTACTATGTGGATACCGCTTCAGGTCAGCCGCCGTTAGTCCGGCGCGGAGATTGGATAGTCACCAACTTGACGGCTTACAAACTTGAAAAATGAAAATCAGGCCGCATATATGTTCTAAGCAGGAAGAATAATATTTAATAAAATCAAATACTTATAATAATTACTATGACAGCCCGCGGCGTATCGAATAAGCTATTGTTCATACTGCATTCGTTTCAACTATTGGAGACACCATGAAAAAATTATTTGGCATTCTGGCCGCAACCGTTCTCGCATTCAGCCTGACAGTAGCGGACGCCGATGCGAAACGCATTGGCGGCGGTGGCAGCATCGGCAAACAAAGTTCGTCGCCGACCATGCAACAGCAGAAAGCGCCCGCTCAGGCAGCGCCTGCTCAAACGGCTTCTCCCGCCGCGCCTGCCGCTATGCCTGGCATGGCCGCAGCCAAGCCCAGCTTTATGCAAAAGTGGGGCGGCATGATCGCAGGCATCGGCATGGGTGCGCTGCTGGGTCATTTTCTCGGCAGCAGTTTCGCCGGACTGGGCGGGATTTTGAACGTACTGCTGATAGTCGCAGCGATTTATTTCGCATTCAAATTTTTCACCGGCCGTCGCGCAGGCGCAGCAAATACCATGCAATACGCCGGCGCCGGCGCACCCCTCGCGCAGCCGCAAACCGCGCCGACGAATTTCGGCGGCGCCGCCGCCGCGCCGTTACAAGCCGATATACGGAATATCCCGGCAGATTTTCAAGTCGAGCCATTCGTGCGTCAGGCCAAATCCGCTTTCATCCGCATGCAGGCCGCCAACGATGCAAAAGACTTGAACGACCTGCGCGACTTCACCACGCCTGAAGTGTATGCCGAACTGTCGATGCAAATGCAGGAGCGCGTCAATGAAAAACAAAAAACCGATGTCGTGACCTTAAATGCAGATTTGATCGAAGTCGTGACCGAAGGCGATGTCGCCATCGCCAGCGTGCGTTACAGCGGATTTATCCGCGAAGAAGCCGGCGCGCAGCCGGTATCGTTCGACGAAGTGTGGCATGTGCAAAAAAACCTCAAGGACCCCAAGGCAACCTGGCTGGTAGCAGGCATCCAACAAGTAAGCTAAAAATTTGTTATGCAATTCCCCGCAGCACTGTTTGTTTTGCCCATCAATCATCTCCTGCGCGCCGCACCCTGGGCGCAGGAGAAACTCAAGCCCTACGCCGGCAAAACCGCCGCATTCGAAGTTTTCCCCTTGACCTATCGCTATACCGTTGAAGCTAACGGCGAAGTGAAGTCCGCCACGCCCGGCACCAGCGAAGACGTTCACTTTCGCATTAGCCCATCGCTGCTGCCGCGACTATTGGCGGGCAACGAAGCCGCGTTCAATGACGTGCCCATCGAGGGTGACTCCGCTTTCGCACAGGAAATTTCCTATCTGGTGCGTCATCTTAAATGGGATATGGAAGAAGACCTGAGCAAAGTCGTCGGTGATGTTGCTGCCCACAGAACAGTAAGCACGACAAAGAGTTTCACTGGCTGGGCGAAACAATCGACGGGAAACCTGGCGCAGAATTTTAAAGAATACTGGACTGAAGAACGTCCGCTGGTCGCCAAATCAAATCGCATTGAAGAGTTTGCCAAACAAGTCGACACCCTGCGCGACGATGTGGAACGGCTGGAAAAGCGTATCGAAAACCTATTCGCCAGCCGTAAATAACACCAGCCTTTTGCGCGCCTTAGCAGGTAAAATGGCGCAATGAAATTTTTCCGCTTTATCAAAATCATCTGGATCACGCTGCGTTTCGGTTTGGACGAGTTTATTCTCGCCCATGCGCGCGCACGCACACTTCGCGTTTTAATCCGCTTTTTACTATTTTGGCGCCGGCTCGATCAACCTCGCGGCGAGCGCCTGCGCCTTGCGCTGGAAAGCCTGGGCCCGGTGTTCGTCAAATTCGGCCAGGTGTTATCGACGCGCCGCGATTTGCTGCCGACCGACATCGCCGACGAACTGGCCAAGCTGCAGGACCAGGTACCGCCGTTTTCATCCGAGCTGGCGATACAAACGCTGGAGCGCGTATATAAAAAACCGCTGAGTGAAATTTTTAAAGAATTCAATCCAATTTCTGTCGCCAGCGCATCGGTCGCGCAAGTACATTTCGCCCTGCTGCAAGATGGCCGCGAAGCCGCGGTGAAAATTCTGCGACCGGGCATAATTGAAGTCATCAACAAAGATATTGCGCTACTCGATATCGTGGCTGGATTGATTGAACGTTTATTCGAAGACGGCAAGCGGCTCAAGCCGCGCGAAGTGGTAGCGGAATTCGATAAATATATCCACGACGAACTGGATCTGATACGCGAAGCGTCAAATTGTAGCCAGTTGCGGCGTAACTTCGAAGACAAGCGTTTGCTCATCATGCCCGAAGTGTATTGGGATTATTGCCATACCGAAGTGATGGTCATGGAGCGCATGTACGGTACGCCGGTGAGCCAGGTGGATGAGTTGCGGCGCAAGGGCATCGACATCCCCAAGCTGGCGCGCGATGGCGTGGAGATTTTTTTCACCCAGGTGTTCCGTGACGGGTTTTTTCACGCCGACATGCATCCGGGCAATATTTATGTTGCCGATGACGGCCGCTATATCGGTTTGGATTTCGGCATTGTCGGCTCGCTCACTGAAGTGGATAAAAATTATCTGGCGCAGAATTTCATCGCCTTTTTCCGCCGCGATTACAAGCGCGTGGCGCAAGCCCACGTCGAAGCGGGCTGGGTGCCGAGGGACACGCGCGTGGACGAATTCGAAAACGCCATCCGTGCCGTATGCGAACCCATATTCGACAAGCCGCTGAAGGAAATTTCCTTTGGTAAAGTCCTGCTGCGTTTATTCCAGACATCGCGCCGTTTCAACATGGAAGTTCAGCCGCAACTGGTGCTGCTGCAAAAAACCTTGCTCAACGTCGAGGGCCTCGGTCGCCAGTTGGATGACAATCTGGATTTATGGAAAACCGCCAAGCCTTTTCTGGAACGCTGGATGAGCGACCAGGTCGGCGTGCGCGGACTGCTGCGCAATATTGCTGATGAAGCGCCCAAGTGGAGCGCACTGCTGCCGCAAATGCCGCGTCTATTGCATCAGGCGCTGACCAATCCGCCAGTATCTCAAGAACAAGCCGAGCAGATGAAACAACTGCAGGAACAAAACCAGCGGCTCAGTGCGCGCATGGGGATTCTGACCGCCATTGTGACCGTGCTGGTGTTGCTTGAAATCGCCAGCTTTTTCATCTGGTAGCGCTGTAGCTTTTCCGCTCCCTTTGTTACAATTCCGCCATCACGCTACGGGTCACACGCGCATTCCATAGGGGGAAAGTCATGCTGCTCTGGTTCGTCATATTCTATCTGCTGGTTTCTATTTTCATCGGCTTATACGCGGCGACCAAGGTCAAGTCTACCGCAGACTACGCCGTGGCCGGCCGTTCGCTGCCTATATATATAGTCACGGCGACGGTGTTTGCCACCTGGTTCGGCTCGGAGACTGTGCTCGGCATTCCGGCGAAGTTCGCGGAAAAAGGCCTGGGCGGTGTGGTGGAGGACCCGTTCGGCGCAAGCTTGTGCCTGATTTTTGTCGGCATGTTTTTCGCTGCCAGACTGTATCGCATGAACCTGCTCACCATCGGCGATTACTACAAACAACGCTATGGCCGCACCGTGGAACTGGTTACCAGCGTGTGCATTGTCATTTCTTACCTTGGCTGGGTGGCGGCGCAGATTACCGCGCTGGGTCTGGTGTTCAACGTGTTGTCCGGGGGCGAAGTGTCGCGGGAAACCGGTATGCTCATCGGCACAGCCATCGTGTTGCTCTACACCGTGTTCGGCGGCATGTGGTCGGTGGCGCTGACGGATTTTTTCCAGATGATTTTGATAGTGGTCGGCATGCTGGGCATCGCCGCGATACTGGCGTCCAAGGCGGGGGGCGTCGGCGTAGTGGTGTCGCACGCAGCAGCAGCGGGCAAGTTCAATTTTTTACCCGAGGCCAATCTCAAGGATATTCTGGCGTTCATTGGTGCGGCGGTGACCATGATGCTGGGCTCGATTCCGCAGCAAGACGTTTTCCAGCGCGTCATGTCGGCGAAAAACGAAAAAACCGCCGTTCGCGGTACCATACTCGGCGGCGTGTTGTATTTCTGTTTCGCGTTTATTCCGATGTTTCTCGCTTACTCGGCATTCGTCATGATGCCTGATGCGGCGAAGGCTTGGGCAGAAGCGGACACGCAAATGATACTGCCTAACCTGATTATGTCGGAAGGCATTCCGCTGATCGCACAGGTGATGTTTTTCGGCGCCTTGTTGTCGGCCATCATGAGCACCGCGTCGGGCACGCTACTCGCACCGTCGGTCACGTTTACCGAAAACATACTCAAAGGCTTTATGCCGCATATGTCGGACAAACGATTCCTCTGGACCTTGCGCGCCGTGGTGACTATTTTCGCCGGCATTGTCACGCTGTTTGCACTCAAGTCGGAAAAATCGATTTATGAAATGGTCAGCAGCGCATATCAAGTACCGCTGGTCGGCGCGTTTGTTCCGCTGGTGTTCGGCTTGTATTGGAAGCGGGCCAACACCAATGGCGCGATGTTTTCCATCGTCCTCGGCTTGTCGAGTTGGTTGCTGACTACATATCTGATTACCGACAGCATAGTGCCGCCGCAGTTGATTGGCCTAGGCCTGGCAATATTTGGCATGATCGCCGGTTCACTGATGTTCCCGGCGTCAAAACACATTTACGCGCACCACGCCCAGCACAAAGCCTGACTCAAGGGCTAATCCAGCCATAACCGGGCGGTCCGCCAGCCGTTATGGTTCACGTATTCGCGCTTCATTCCCCATTTTCCGCATTTCACTCCCTTGCCCCTTTCGAGGTGGTCCGGCTTTGCCTAAAGTGCACTCAACAAGCAGCACTTTTTCAACGCCGGCGAGGAGATTATCATGCAAGTATCTAATTATATTGAATTATATGTCGCCATTACTTTTACCTTCGCAGCCGTGGTCCTAGTCGCTGATTCGCTCGCGATACCTTTGGCAGATTTGGTTCGACGTTTCACGCCCGCAGCTAAACCTAGTGTTCTTACTACCGTGCATGTCATGCCAAAACCAGTAGCGAGAAAAAATGACAGAGAGTGGGATAACATGCAGCTTGATGTTGCAGCATAAATTGCAGAGCTCGGACATACTTGAAACGCATACTCAAATTTATTGGTGATACATCCTGGTGGAAGTGGATTTTATTATTCCCCATCGTACTCGGTTTGGCGATTTCGTTTACCGCGTCGGTCGGTTCGCCGCACCTGGAGGATTTGGGTAACACGCCGGAAATGAAAGCGGCGATTCGGCATGAAGCGAAAAAGGCGTCCGGTGAATTAGCGCTCGGCGTAGCGAAAAATACAGTTGTCAAAATTCGCGCTTATTCGGACAACCCGGACTGGCAGGCCGAGCTCGACAATGCATTAAAAGAAATTGAACAGGCCAAAATAGAAATTGGTCAGGCCAAGCAGGAAATTGAAGAAGCCAAAAAAGAGGCCACTGACGAAGCCAATCAAATTATTAAAGACGCGCAACAGCAAATAAAGGATGCACAGGGGCAAATCGAAAAAGCCAAGCAAGAAATCGAAAAGGCCACTCGCGCACATCCGCCGCCTGCGCCGCCGAAGCCAGGGATCCCTGTAGCGCCGGCACCGCCAGCGCCACCGACAGAGGCGGGCAAAGAAAAATCTTCCGCCGAAAAGAAGAAGCTGAATATCGACGCCGATTTAAGTTTTGGCGATGAGCCGAAGAATGCCGTGAAAATCGGCATAGGCGGTTCAAAAAAAGGCCCGATCAATATTCACATCGGCCTGAAAGACGAGCCGCTCAAGCCGGGCGAAGTTTTACCGGAATTGCCCGCAGAGCTTAAACAGCAAATCCATTCGCAAGTGAATAGCGATGCACGTCGCGTCGTTATCGGCGGGCTTACCATTGCCATGATTGTGTTGTTATTTCCGGCGTTGCTTATCACCAAGGGCGTTATTTCCGTCAACCGCCGGTTGAAAAACCGCGCCGCTAAAAGCGAACAAAAAGCGCAGCAAGCCGATTTAACCAAACAATTGATGGAAGCCAAGCTCGCCGCGATGCAGGCGCAAATCGAGCCGCACTTTTTGTTTAACACCCTGGCCAGCGTGCAACACCTGATCGAAACCGATCCGCCCGCCGCGGCGAAAATGCAAAATAATTTAATCAAATATTTGCGCGCCGCCATTCCGCAAATGCGCGAAAGCTCGACCACCCTCGGGCGCGAAGCGGAACAGGCGCGCGCTTATCTCGACATTCTCAAAGTGCGCATGGGCGAGAGGCTGAGTTACGACATCAATATTCCCGACGCGCTGCAGTCGCTGGCGTTTCCGCCGATGATGATTCCTACGTTGGTAGAGAACGCAATCAAGCACGGCCTCGAACCCAAACTTGAGGGCGGAAAAATTTCCGTCAACGCAACGGTTGTCGGCGACAGATTACGCGTCAGCGTGGTCGATAACGGTAACGGCTTTTCCAATCAACCCGGCGCAGGCGTGGGGCTGGAGAATGTACGTGAACGGCTTAAGGCATTGTACGGCGATAAAGCGGCATTTATTATCATGCCCAATCTGCCGACGGGAACCGTGGCAACAATTGAAGTGCCTTACGCCAAAAAATAGGCTATAAAATAAGCGTGGAAAAAATCACCGCCCTGATCGCCGACGACGAACCGCTGATGCGCGAGCAATTGCGCATGAAGCTGGCGCATGCATGGCCGGAATTGGACATCGTTGCCGAGGCAAAAAACGGCGATGAAGCGTTGCAGTTTCTGGCAGAGAAAAAACCGCAGATTGTATTTCTCGATATCCGCATGCCCGGCATGAGCGGCCTGCAGACGGCGCAGCATATGGCAGGCGAGGCACATATCGTGTTTGTGACCGCTTATGATCAATATGCGGTCGAAGCCTTCGAACACGGCGCGGTGGATTATTTGCTCAAGCCGGTTGAGGCAGAACGTTTGCAAACCACCGTCGCGCGGCTGAAGCAGCGCCTCGCTTCTCCGCCGCAGGATCTCACTTCTTTGTTGAGTAAACTAACCGCCACGCTGAACCCGTCGCAAAAAAAAGAAACCCTGCGCTGGATCAAAGCCTCGGTCGGCGACAACCTGCGCTTCATCCCGGTCGATGAAGTGTTGTATTTCCAGTCCGACGACAAATACACCATCGTCTATACCGACAAACACGAAGCCGTGATCAAAACACCGATCAAGGAATTGCTCGACAGCCTCGACGCGGAAAAATTCTGGCAAATCCATCGCGCGACGATTATCAATATGAATTATATCGACAGCGTGTCGCGCGATTTTCGCGGGCAGGCCAGCATCAAATTAAAAGGACGTAATGAAAAATTGCAGGTAAGCCGGACTTTCTCGCATCTGTTCAAACAAATGTAAGCATGGCCTGATTAAGTTCGATATCGTCGCAATACGTCGTTGCTCCACAAAAAATAACTCCTTACATAGTAATTCTATGCCGCGTCGTTATTTTTTGTTCAAACCTAGTCTTGCTTAGATCTCGAACGTACTCAGAGCATGCTAGAAGTTTTATATTAAATTTAATATAATCAAATACTTATGCTAATTCGCCAACTTTTCGATTGCGCAGAAAATCACGCCGCACTTCAAAATTTATACAGTGCCGCGCCACATTATTACGTCGCCGACATAGGCAAGGTTGCGGAACCCAACGAAGCCAAAAACGACTTCGCTGATTTGCCGCCGGGGGTGAATAAGGTTGACCAATTCATATATGGTATTTATCTTGATGATCAACTCATCGGTTGTGCCGGCATAATTCGCGGATTTAGCGGCGCCAATACAGCTACAGTGACGTTGCTTCTATTCGCAGAGGAACATCAGGGCCAGGGTCACGGCAGGCAAGCATACACAGAGCTGGAAAAAATCATGGCAAGCTAGCCGGGTATCGACACAGTCCGCCTTGGCGTGATTGAACCCAACACCGAGGCGTTTCCGTTCTGGCGCAAAATGGGCTTTGTTGAAAACGGCGAACGCAGGCCGAGGTATCCGCCCTATATTGCTGATATCATCGTGATGGAAAAATTCCTCGGAGAAAAAAATGATTTATGCCCTGGGCGATCGCAAGCCGCAGTTTCTCGGCGAGTACTTCATTGCCGACAGCGCCGCTGTCATCGGCAATGTGCGCCTCGCCAATAATGTCGGAGTCTGGTATGGCGCGGTGGTGCGCGGCGACAATGATCTTATCGACATCGGCGAAAATACCAACGTGCAGGACAACGCTGTGTTGCACACGGATCAGGGCATACCGCTTATTCTGGGCAGCAATGTTTCAATTGGCCATATGGCCATGCTGCATGGCTGCAAGGTAGGCGACAATACGCTTATCGGCATCAAGAGCGTGATTCTCAATCACGCCGTCATAGGCAAAAACTGTGTCATCGGCGCCAACTCCCTGATCACCGAAGGCAAACAGATTTCCGACAACTCTTTGGTGATGGGATCGCCGGGGAAAATGGTGCGCCAGCTCACTGAAGAAGAAATCGCAGGCATCAAGTTTAACGCCGACGGATATGTGCAAAACCTGAAGCGATATAAGGCCGGATTACTGGCTTGCTGAAAAACTGATGGCGCCGCCGGGGCTGCTTTAATCGCTACAAGTTTTACTCACTCGCTCCCTTGTGTTAGCGTGGCGTTTGTTCGCCATAAGACCAATTCCCCATGCGAAAACACGCAACTCCCAATCTCCGTGATGCAAGTGCCGCCGGAACCTGGCTGGTGGTGTATGCGCTGAGCATCGTCTATGTGTCGCTAACGCCGTTCACTGGCTGGAGCGAGCCTGAGACGCCGTCGCGCTGGCTGAACTGGCCTCATTACGTAACGCCGTATGATGTGGTTATCAATGTGCTGGCATATATTCCGCTCGGTTTATTCGCTTATATATTTTTGCGCCCCCGCATCGGCCCGCGCTTTGCCACGCTGGCGGCTACCCTCGCCGGTCTTGGCTTAAGCCTCGGCATGGAAACCGCGCAGCAGTATTTGCCGACGCGAATTTCATCTGTGGTGGATTTGATATCCAATACCGGCGGAACGATGATAGGCGTCATGCTGTGCGCCTGGTTCGCCTGGACGCCGCATCTGGAAATCGTCAGTGCGTTGCGCGACCGGATTTTTATCCGCGGGCGGCTTGCCAATCTGGGGCAATTATTATTGGCGCTGTGGTTCATCACCCAGCTCAATCCGTCGATTCCCTTTTTGGGCGCGGGCAATGTCATCAACATGTTGCTTGAGCCGTGGAACAGCCGCGTTGACGCAGCGGCGTTCTGGATTCCGCAGGCAGCGGGCATGGCGCTGAATTTTTGCGGCATTGCGTTGTTTATTTCGTTGTTGATCCAGCGGGCGCTGAGGCCGGCGTGGTTTGCTGTAGCCGTGTTGGCTCTTGCGCTGCTGATCAAAACCGCGGCGGCGATCATGTTGCTCAAGGAGCCGTTGATTCCCAACTGGCTCGGCCGCGAAACCCTTGCAGGTTTGATCGGCGGTATTGTTTTGTTGCTAATGTTCTCATCGCTGCGCCGCCGCCAGCGGCTCATCGTCGCCGGGTTGATTATTCTCGCCGGCGGCGTCATGTCCAAGCTCGCGGCGATATACGACACCCCGAATGAAATCCTGCGCGTGTTCAAATGGCCTTACGGGCAACTGCTTAACTTCACCAGTCTCACGCAATTTATCAACGAAGCGTGGCCGCTGGCGGCGCTCGTCTATTTAATTTACGCCCACAGACATCATGAGTATTGGCCCGAAACCCGCTAGCAGTTGATTGGAAAACTACTGCGCTGGCCGATTTTGAACCTCCATTGCTCAACGTACTTATTGTAGGTTTTTGTTCCTCGACGCAAACTCAGTCGGCTCGCGATGTTTTTCAATCAACTGCTAAGCTTATTTTATTGCGGCGTATAATATTGTTTTCTTTAATACGGTAATCCACAGTGGCTTATTATAAACACCACATATTTTTTTGCGTCAACCAGCGCGAAGACGGCGAAGCCTGTTGCAACAATCATCACGCAGAGGACATGCGCGGTTACGCCAAGGACAAAATCAAAGCGCTGAAATTAAATGGGCCGGGTAAAGTACGCGTCAATAGCGCCGGCTGCCTTGACCGTTGCACGCAAGGCCCGGTAATCGTCGTCTATCCGCAGGAAACCTGGTACACCTACGTCGATAAAGAAGATATCGACGAAATCATCAGCGAACACATCCAGCATGGCCGCGTCGTGGAAAGATTGAAAATTTGAGTCCGATGCACGGCGAAAAAATTTTACTTGACGGACCGGCAGGGAAACTCGAAGTCGCCGTCAACGATCCCGGCCCATCGCGCCGCGCCATCGCCCTCATCGCCCATCCGCATCCTTTATACGGCGGCACCCTCGATAACAAAGTCGCACAAACTCTGGCGAAAACTTTTTTTGAAATGAACTGCGTCGCGCTACGCCCCAATTTTCGTGGGGCTGGCGCAAGCGAGGGCAGGTATGACGAAGGCCGCGGCGAGGTTGATGACATGCTCACCGTCCATGCGTATGCGAAAAAACAATTCGGCGACTTGCCGGTTTATTCCGCCGGCTTTTCTTTCGGCGGATTTATCGCTGCGCAGATATGCAAAAACATTGTTATTAATCAATTAGTTATGATAGCTCCCGCGGTCGATACTTTTTCTGTCGGCGAAGTAGAAAAAAACACTATCGTAATACACGGCGAGCTGGATGAAACCGTGCCGTACAAAAGCATACTCGATTGGGCGCGCCCGCAGGACATACCCATTATCACTATCCCCGGCGCCGATCATTTTTTTCATCGGCGTTTGCACCACATTAAAGATATAGTCTCGCGCTTATGTCAGTTTTGAGCGTCAACAATTTACGCAAATTTTATGGTGACAACGAAGTCGTCGCCGGAATTAGTTTCGCATTGGAGCCCGGAGAATGTTTTGGTTTGCTCGGGCCGAATGGCGCGGGCAAGACAACAACTTTAAGACTTGCGCTTGGTTTGATTGATCCTGATGACGGTGAGATCAGTTTGCTGCATCGTCCGGTGCCGCGCGAAGGCCGACCGGCGCGCTTGAAAGTCGGCGTGGTGCCGCAAACCGATAGTCTCGATCCAGATTTTTCTGTCGAAGAAAATTTGCTCGTGTTCGGCCGTTATTTTGGCATGGCGGATAAATTAATCCGTCTGCGTATTCCGGATCTGCTCGAATTCGCCGGACTCACGCAACGCGCGAAAAGCAAAACCGCGACGCTGTCCGGTGGCATGAAGCGCCGCCTGACGCTTGCACGTTCTTTGATCAACGACCCCGACCTGGTGTTTCTGGATGAACCGACCACCGGCCTCGATCCGCAAGCGCGGCATGTGATCTGGGAACGCCTAAGAAAATTATTGAACCAGGGCAAAACGATATTGCTCACCACGCATTTCATGGAAGAAGCCGAACGGCTGTGCAGCCGTGTGATGATTCTCGACCATGGCAAAGCGATTGCGCTCGGAGCGCCGCGCGATCTCATCGCGCAACACATCGAGCCGCATGTAGTCGAAGTGTATGGCGATAGCGTGGCCGATTGGGTAGAGCATTGCGGCAAAAAAATATCCGAGCGCGCCGAGATTACCGGCGAAACAGCGTTTTGTTATGCGCACGATCCCAAACCGCTGCTGGCTAATTTGTCCGCGCAAAGCGCGCTGCGCTATTTGCACCGTGCGGCGAATCTGGAGGACGTGTTTCTCAAACTCACCGGCCGCGAGTTGCGCGATTAAAATGAAAAGCGCTTATTTCCGTTTTCCCCAATTGACCCTGCGCTTCTGTCCAGTCTGGCTGCGCAACTTCATGGTGTGGAAAAAACTCGCCATTCCATCTGTGCTCGGCAATCTCGCCGATCCAATGTTTTATATGCTCGCCCTCGGTTACGGCCTTGGCGCGCTGCTGCCGGAAATCGACGGCATGTCCTATATTACTTTTCTCGCCGCGGGAACGATATGCTACAGCACCATGAACAGCGCCAGTTTCGAATCCTTATATTCCGCTTTCTCGCGCATGCATGTACAAAAAACCTGGGAGGCGATTTTGAACGCGCCGTTGATGCTCGACGATGTGGTGCTGGCCGAATGGATCTGGGCAGCAAGCAAAAGCATTCTGTCCGGCACCGCAATTCTGATTGTCATCTGGCTGCTCGGCCTCACGCATTCGCCGCTGACACTGTGGATTCCGCTCATCGCCTTGCTGATTGGAATGTGTTTCGCCGGACTCGGCCTGGTCATGACCGCCATTTCCCCCAGCTTTGATTTTTTTATGTTTTATTTCACGCTATGCATTACGCCGATGACTTTGCTCTGCGGCGTGTTTTTTCCGGTTGAGCAGTTACCCAAAGCGATACAAGCTGTCTCCGCGTTTTTGCCGCTCACCCATGCGATTGAATTAGTCCGACCGCTGATTACCGGCAACGTGCCGCACAATATTCTGCTCCATGTGTGCGTGCTGCTCGCTTATGGCATAGTTGGTTTTTACATCGCGCTGGTGATGTTGCGTCGCAGATTGCTTAAATAGCAACTATATGATTACATTGAATAATTATGCAATACATTAAAGTCGCACACATCGTATTCATGGTCGCCTGGTTCGCCGGATTATTTTATCTGCCGCGCCTGTACGTGTATCACGCGCAAGCCAGCGACACGATCAGCATAGCGCGCTTCAAAATCATGGAGCGCAAATTATTTTTCGGCATCATGACACCGAGCGCGATACTCACGATTATTTTCGGCCTGTGGTTGTGGCTCGGCTATGGATTTTCCGGCGGCTGGCTGCACGCAAAATTATTTTTGGTGTTGATATTAGTCGTGCACCATATATACCTCGGCAAGTTAATGCTCGACTTCAAACATGATCGCAACCAACGCAGCCATGTTTTTTATCGGTGGCTAAATGAAATCCCGGCGCTGCCGGTGTTAGTGGGAATTGTGTGGTTGGTGATAGTGAAACCGTTTTGAAAAAAAGATGTAGGGTATCAATAAGGCGCAGAAGCAGTTCGAAGAAAGAATAGTCCACCCATCTGCGCCGCCGCTATTTCTGCAGTCTAGCGGGGGAAGTCGGCGAGCACATGTTTGAGCTACGCGGTGATGCAGATTTCAACTGAAGGCGAGAGCGAGTTTGTGCTCGACGCCCGCTAGGTGGCAGAAATAGCGCGACAACAAAAACAACAAAACAAAAAGCAGCGCGGCGGGTTCGCCTTTTTTGGTTACTTTTTTGGCGAAGAAAAAAAGTGACTAGCCGCCGGGCAACCCCCGGCAATGCGGATAGGAGCCGGGTTGGTTCAGCTTGCAGCAAATGGCAAACCCATCCCCACCCCAACCCTCCCCCTTGTCCTCGGGTGAAGTGGCCGAGGGTTGAAGGGGAGGGGGTTTAACGGAGCGGAACCTGCGACGGATTAGAAAAAATGAACACTCCACCCAAACATCTCAGCCTGTTCCTCAACCTCGCGCACACGCTTGACCACTTGCTCATGCTCGTGTTCACCACAGCCGTCATCGCGATGGCGCCGCAATTTGATTTGGACTACGGCGCGATGTTGCCGCTCGCGCTCGGCGGCTTTATCGCATTCGGTGTGTGTTCCGTTCCTGCCGGCTGGTTGGCCGACCGCTGGAGCCGGCGCAATATGATGGCGGTATTTTTTTTCGGCATCGGCTCGGCAGCGGTATTAACTGGCTTCGCACAAAACACGACACACATCGCCATCGGCCTCACCTTCGTCGGCGTGTTCGCTGCAATCTATCATCCAGTCGGCATCGCCATGCTGGTGAGCTACTCCGATAAAGTCGGCAAAACCCTTGGCGTAAACGGCGTGTATGGCAACATCGGCGTCGCTGTCGCTGCGATCGCGGCGGGCGCGTTAAGCGACGCCTTCGGTTGGCGCGCGGCGTTCATTGTGCCGGGCATCATCGCGTTAATCCTCGGCGCGTTGTTCGTTGCACTCGTACCATTAACATTACCCGCGCCAATCAAAAGCGCTACCAAACACGTCAGCATGAGCAACGCCGATATGCGCAGAATTTTTATCGTGCTGATGCTGGCGACGATTTGCGGTGGCATTATCTTCAACGCCACCACCATCTCCATGCCCAAGTTATTCGACGAACGCCTGCGCGCGTTGACGCAAACGACAACCGGCATCGGTTCCCTGGTTGCTGGCGTCTATCTGCTCGCCGCGATGGCGCAATTGATAGTGGGGCGCATGCTGGATAAATATCCGCTGCGCAGTATATTCGTCGGCATCGTCGCATTACAAGCGCCGTTATTATTCATCGCCGCCAATTTACAAAACTACGCCATGCTCGCTGTCGCGCTGGCGATGATGTTTTTCATCTTCGGCCAAATCCCCATCAACGACGCCATGGTCGCCCGCTACGTCGCCGACGAATGGCGCTCCCGAGCCTATGCGCTACGCTACCTCGTCTCCTTCAGCGCCAGCGCCACCGCAGTGCCGCTGGTCGCGTATCTGCATCGCAGCGGCGGTGGGTTTGAACAGATATTGTTGGTGTTGGCGGCGTTTGCGTTGGTAAATTTTATTGGAGCGTTGAGTTTTCCGGCGTTGCGGAGTAAATCGGTAGATATGGGTGAACCAGTGGTAGGCGCGTAGGGCATAAAGCTTCCTGCGCCGTCATTCCCGCGTAAGCGGGAATCCAGTTAAAATAAAAGCTTCTTTCACAAAATGTTTTGAAGTAAAGCACCTTTTTTGAAAGGCACTAGATCCCCGCCTACGCGGGAATGACGGCAGACATGGTGGTGCAGCCCTTGACCTGCTTCAATAAAATCGATGGGTTGCACCTATCCTAGGCAGGCTAATTTACAAGGAACTAAACGAATGAAGCAAACATTAAAAAAAGCGTCAGGAATATACGTTGTTTATACAAACAAATCTGGGGATGATCTCACCGCCACGAATTTTAATTGGGATGTTTCGGCTGGTTCAATTAACCTGAGTATGGATCTCTCGGGCAATCTCCGGGTCCAAAATAAGCAAGCTAATTGCTATGAAGATGCTCGCCGATTAGTTGAGCAGCATGATGAACTAAAATCGATTCAAATTTTTGAAGAAGCAGTGATCAAAGGGTTGGTAGCCGCAGATGAAAAAACGCGAACGCAATTTGGTCGCTTGAACTTTTAATGGGAAATGAAGGCAATTTCGAGTACAAAGTTAAGCCCGAATTTATAGATGGCAGTATATTTTTAAATGTACAAAAATAATGAGGGTCGCTTTTAGCAAGAGTTGGGGCGCGCAGAGGTAGAGAGCGCATTGTTGGCGATTGGTTCGCCTTCTTCATTGGTTTCTTATCTAAGACATTCTGGTTCAACTGAATGCCGATGTCGATTCGAAGAAAGAATCATTCACCCTTCTGCGCCGCTATTTCTGCTGCCTATCGGGGGCCGTCGGCGAGAACCTGTTTGAGCTACGCGGTGTTCCAAATTTCTAGTGAAGGTGACAGCGAGTTTTCTCGCCGCCCGATAGGCAGCAGAAATAGCGGCGAAAAAAAAACAAAAACAAAAAGCGGCGCGGCGGGTTCGCCTTTTTTGGTTACTTTTTTGGCGAAGCAAAAAAGTGACTAGCCGCCGGGCTACCCCCGGCAAACTCAATATAACTACAGATGTAACAGATAAGCTGCAAACTAACTTACACCCATCCCCACCCTAACCCCCCCCTTGAAGGGGAGGGGATGCGTGATCTTGTGAGCTGGCGCTGATAAGCCCAGCGTTTTTTTCCGGTCGTGAGCGTTGCGATTCGTGATGCTGCAACATTTCCACCCCCATCCCAACCTTCCCCCGTCGAGGGGGAACGAGTTTGTCATCCTGAGCTTTGCGAAGGATCTGCTAATCGCTTTTGTATTGACGCGCGCAACAGCAGATTCTTCGCTATCGCTCAGAATGACGGCGCATAGCGTGCGCGCGGTGCATCCTACGAAAATTGCAAACCTAGTCCAAAGTCTTCCGATAAAGTTTCAATCCCACACTCACCACCACCAACATAAACAATCCCAGCGGCCACAGGTGCGGCGTCAGTTCGTGCAATTCATTTCCCTTCAATAATATCCCGCGTACTAAGCGCAGAAAATGCGTCAATGGCAACAGGTTGCCGATGGCTTGCGCCCATTGCGGCATGCCGCGAAAGGGGAACATGAAGCCGGACAATAATATCGACGGCAGGAAAAAGAAGAAAGTCATTTGCATCGCTTGTAATTGGTTGCGCGCCAACGTGGAAAAGGTCATGCCTAGCGTGAGATTGGCGGCGATGAATAGCAGCACGACGCTGTAGAGCAAGAATAAATTGCCGACGAAGGGCACATGAAAAATAAACCGCGCCGCTAATAAAATCAGCGTAACTTGCACCAAGCCGATCATGATGTAAGGGATAATTTTGCCGAGCATGACTTCTGCCGGTTTCGCTGGTGTGGCCAATAAATTTTCGAACGTACCGCGTTCGCGTTCGCGCGTCATGGCGAGGCCGGTCATCAGCACCATGGTCATGGTGAGGATGACACCCATCAAGCCGGGCACGATGTTGTATTGGGTGATGCCTTCCGGGTTGTAGCGTCGATGCACGCGCAACTCGAATGGGTCGGGCTTGCCGGCGAGATGCGATAGCGCGCCTTGCATGTCGCGCGCGATGGCTTGGTTGCTGAGTGATGCGAGTGCGCTGAGCGCATTCGATGTGGCTGCAGGGTCAGTCGCATCAGCTTCGAGCAATAATTGCGGTCGCTCGCCGCGCATGAGTTTGCGTGAAAAATTTTCCGGGATGGTGAGGACGAATTGCACCTTGCCGTGTGCTAACAGCTCTTGCGCTTCAGCTTCTGTATCTATTTGTTTTATAATAGAAAAATAGCCGCTATTCTCCATGCCGCGCGCGATGCTACGCGAGAACTCGCTGTTGTCCGCGCTCAAAATCGCGGTGGGTAAATTTTTCGGATCGGCGTTGATGGCGAAGCCGAATAACATTAATTGAATAATCGGAATGCCGACGATCATGCCGAAGGTGAGCCGGTCGCGGCGGAGTTGGATGAACTCTTTGAGTGCAATGCCGATTAAACGCGAGAGGGAAAATCTGATCATGGCGATTTTCGCATGGTGTTATCGGGCGCTTGTTGCATCAGGTTGATGAATACATCTTCCAGTCCGGCTTCTATCGGCGTCCATTTTTGCTCGGCGGAAGTTTGTAATGGCGTGATGCTGGCGGATAGTTTCTGCGCGTCCTTGCCGACTACATGCAGTGTGTTACCGAATGCGGTAATTTGATCAACGCCGGGCAGGCCGCGCAAGTTTGCTGCAAGCTGGTTGAGATCCGCGCCGCTCACTTCATACGCAGTGAGTTTTTGCGCCGCCACGACTTCCGCTGTCGTGCCCTGTGCCAGCAGCGCGCCGTCGGCAATGTAGGCGAGTTTGTGGCAGCGCTCGGCTTCGTCCATGTAATGTGTCGAGACCAAGACCGAAATGCCGCTGTCGGCGAGTTGATGGATCTCGTCCCAGAAATCGCGTCGCGCTTTGGGATCGACTCCTGCCGTCGGTTCGTCGAGCAACAACAGTTGCGGGTCGTGCAACATGCAGGCGGCGAGGGCGAGGCGCTGTTTCCAGCCGCCGGACAATGCACCCGCTAATTGATTGCGCCGCTCGAACAGGCCGAGTTTGTTCAGCGAGTCATCAACCGCCTGTGTGCGATTCGCCATGCTATACATGCGCGCGACGAAATCGAGATTCTGGCGGATGGTGAGATCCTCCCATAGCGAAAACCGCTGAGTCATGTAGCCGACATGTTTTTTTATTTCTCCCGTTTGCTTGATGATATCGTAGCCGAGGCAAGTGCCGCTGCCGCTATCCGGCGTGAGCAAGCCGCACAGCATGCGGATGGACGTGGTCTTGCCGCTACCGTTAGGGCCGAGAAAGCCGAAGATTTCCCCCCGCTGCACTTGTAGCGCCAAGTCTTTGACGACGTGCTTGTCGCCGAAATGTTTGTTCAGGCCGCGGACGTCGATGGCGAATTGCTGGTTGTCCATATTCTCTCAGCGTATTCAAAAAGCAGATTCTTCGCCTGTGGCTCAGAATGACAGATTGTTTTGCTTTTCGCCGTGTCTCAGTGGTGAAAAAAATTAGTGCAAAACCACATCGACCGGCTGCCCCGGATGCAATTTCACGGCATCTTCCGGCGTTGGCCGCGCTTCGACTAAATACACCAGCTTGGCGCGCGACTCTTTGCTGTAAATAATCGGCGGCGTGTATTCGGCTTGGCGCGAAATGTAACTGATGGTCGCACTGACTGGCGAAGCGCAGGCATCGCAGGTCGCAGTGATTTTTTGTTCCAGCTTTATTTCGCCCAAGCGGGTTTCCGGCACAAAAAAACGCAACTTGATATTGCCCGGTGGCAGCAACGAGATAACGGGGTTACCTGCCGGAATAAATTCGCCTTGCGTATATAAGGTATCGAACACCAGTGCGTTCGCGGGCGCGGTGACGGCTTTTTGCGCTAATCGCCACTGCGATTGTTCCAGTGCGGCGCGGGCGGCTTCGGCTTCGTTGGCAGCGCCGCGGATTTCTTCGCTGCGGGCGGACAGTTTAGCGGTTTGCACTTGCGCGTTGAGTTCGCTGATGCGTGCGTTGTCGCGCGTCAGCGCTGTGCGCGCTTCATCGACGCGCTCTTTGCTGATAAAGCCGTCGGTGAATAATTTTTCATCGCGTGCAATTTGCGAGGCCGAGAGTTTTTGTGCGGCGACTGCTTGCGCCAGTTGCGCGTTGATGACATTGATTTCCTGCGGGCGCTTGCCGGTTTTGAGGTTGGCGAGGCGCGCTTCGGCGGATTGCAATCGCTGTTCCGCTTCGCGCTTGGCGGCGTTTTCGTTCTGGTTTTCCAGCGCAAAAAGGGGGGCGCCTTGCGCAACTGGTTCGCCGCGTTTCACATGCAGTTTTTCCAGCGTGCCGGCGAATGGCGCTGCCACGCGCACAAATTCGCCTTCCGCATAGCCTTGTAACGCCCCGGAATGTTTTTCCGTACAGGCTGTGAGGAGGGAAGCCAGCAAAAGCGTGTATAGTATTGTCTTGATAAAGACAAGAACCATGTTGTTTGTATTCATGATTTTATTCTAGCTCAAAGCATCTCCGCTTGCCCGTTTTCAATTTGATGTCCAGATCGCATTCCATGAACGAAACTTTTTTTGCCCCATGCCCCCGCGGCCTTGAAGCGCCGCTGGCCGATGAATTGCGCGAGCTTGGCGCGCTTGATGTCGTGCAAGCGGACGCAGGCGTCGGCTTCAGCGGCGATTTTAATTTGTGTTACCGCATCAACCTGCAAAGCCGCATCGCCAGCCGCATTCTATGGCAGCTCGATAGCTGGGGATATCAGACCGAAGACGATGTGTACGAAGGTGTGAAGGGGTTGCCGTGGGATAAATGCTTCAGCGTCGATAAAACCATTGCGGTAACGGTGAACGCGGTGAAATGTCCGCTGCGCAGCCTGGACTTCATCACCTTGCGCATCAAGGACGCGGTGTGCGATAAGTTTCGCAACATTTGCAACGAGCGGCCGTCAGTGGAGGCGCACACGCCCAATGTGCGTATTCATGCGTTTCTGAATTCGACGCATGTCACCTTGTATCTCGACACATCCGGCGAGGCGTTGTTCAAACGCGGCTTGCGCGTGTCGAGCGGCGATGCGCCGTTGAAAGAAAACCTCGCCGCAGGGATTTTGCGCATGGCGAACTGGAAGCCTGGCATTCCCTTGCTCGACCCGATGTGCGGCAGCGGCACGTTTTTAATCCAGGCGGCGCAAATTGCGCTCGATATTGCACCGGGCCTGGGCAGAGAATTCGGCTTTGCCAATTTATTGAACTTTGATGAAAAATCCTTTCAGGAAATCAGTGAAGAATTAGCTGCACGTTGCAAACCGATTACCGCATTACCGATTTACGGCAGCGATTTGTACGGCGAAGCCTTGGATGATGCGAAGACTAATCTGCAAGCGGCGGGTTTGACGGATGCAGTGCAAATCAAACAAGCCAACGTGTTGGAAATTTCCCCGCCAGAGGAATCGGGCATTATGGTAATGAATCCGCCCTACGGTGTGCGCCTCGGCGAGCAACGCGATCTGGCGGAGTTTTACCCAAAGTTGGGCGATGCGCTGAAACAAAAATTCGCCGGCTGGAACGCTTATATCCTAAGTGCCGATATGCGCCTGCCGAAGCTTATTCACCTCGCCGCGTCGAAGCGCACGCCGCTATTCAACGGTAAACTGGAATGCCGTTTGTTCGAATATAAAATGATCGCTGGCACAATGCGTAAACCGGATACGGCGAAATAAACCGAAACTGAAAATAAAAAACGGCGCCTAAAGGCGCCGTTTTTTATTGCATGAAGAAAAGATTATTCAGATGCAGTTGGGAGGGTCATGGCAAATTTGGCGTTATATATTTTCGCCAGCTTAGACAGACCGCCGACAGTAATCATCAGCAAGGCGCTCCAGACGAAGGGCATTTCAACAAACGCCACGCAGTCGCCGAATTTGCAACCGAGGATGGTGTATTGGTAAATGAAAGCGGCGGGCCAGGCAACGGCTGCGGCGAGTAATTGCAGGTCGGACGTTTTTTCGCTTTTGTGGACGTAGATAAAGGCTGCAGCGAACATCAGTGTTACCAAGACCACAAAACTCAACATGATTTTCCCCCGGGGAAAGTGTCCGGCGAAAACGCCGAATTGATGGAAAGTATTATTGGACTAAACCGAGGGAAAATATAGCACGCGGAGGTGTTTTGTGGGAAAAAACACCATTATTCTGTAACAGCAAGTAAACCAAGTAAAAATAATTAGTAAAAACAATTAGATATAATTACTCGGCGAACCCAATAAAATTACATGATTTCCAGATGATCCAAGCCTCCACCGCGGTCGGCGTCTTTGGCAGTCTTGCTGTCGAGCTTGATTTTGAGGCGCAGGTCGTTAATGGAGTCTGCATTGCGCAAGGCATCTTCGTAGCTGATATGGCCTTGCTCGAAAAGATCGAACAGTGCCTGGTCGAAGGTGACCATGCCCAGTTCACGCGATTTTTTCATGATCTCCTTGATCTCGTGCACTTCGCCTTTGAAAATCAATTCGGAAATCAGCGGCGAGTTGAGAAGGATTTCAATCGCGGCCACGCGGCCCGGGCCGTCCTTGCGCGGAATCAGTCGTTGCGATACAAAGGCTTTCAGGTTAAGCGACAAATCCATCAGCAATTGCTGTCGGCGTTCTTCCGGGAAGAAGTTGATAATCCGGTCCAGCGCCTGGTTCGCGCTGTTGGCATGCAATGTGGATAGGCACAAGTGGCCGGTTTCAGCGAAAGCAATCGCATAGTCCATGGTCTCGCGGTCGCGAACCTCGCCGATCAGAATCACGTCCGGCGCCTGGCGCAAGGTATTTTTCAGCGCCGCCATCCATCCATCCGTATCGACGCCGACTTCGCGCTGGGTGATGATGCTGTTCTTGTGCTCATGCACATATTCAACCGGATCTTCGATCGTGATGATGTGCCCGTAACTATGTTCGTTACGGTGGCCGATCATCGCAGCGAGCGATGTAGATTTGCCCGAGCCGGTGCCGCCGACCAGGATCACCAGGCCACGCTTGGCCATGACCACATCTTTTAAGACCGACGGCAATCCGAGTTGTTCAAAATTCGGAATTTGCGTGGTAATGGTCCGCAGCACCAGTCCCACGCGCTGCTGCTGCACAAAGGCATTGCAACGAAAACGGCCTATGCCCGGCGGGCTGATGGCGAAATTGCATTCCTGCGTGGCATCGAATTCCGCGACTTGCTTATCAGTCATGATTGAGTGCGCCAATTCCGACGTGTGTTGCGGCGTCAGCGTCTGGTTCGATACCGGCGTCAAGCGGCCATCAACTTTAATCGCGGGTGGAAATCCTGCAGTGATAAATAAGTCTGAGGCCTTGCGTGCCAGCATTACCCGCAGCAATTCAAACATTAATTTCTGGGCTTGCTCTTTTTCCATAACCGTTTCTTTAGCTGAATATTAACCGGCGAAATTGGCTTTGTTTTCCGCTTTGGCGCGGGCGTCATTGACGCTGATCACGTTGCGGCGAACCAGATCAGTCAGGCATTGGTCCATGGTCTGCATGCCCAGTGCGCCGCCGGTCTGGATGGAAGAATACATTTGCGCCACTTTGGCTTCGCGTATCAGGTTACGAATAGCGGGGGTGCCGACCATGATTTCGTGCGCCGCTACGCGGCCTTGGCCGTCTTTGGTTTTCAGCAGTCCCTGTGAAATTACCGCGCGTAAACTTTCCGACAACATGGCGCGTATCATTTCTTTTTCAGCAGCGGGGAACACGTCGATAATACGGTCCACGGTTTTCGCGGCGGAAGACGTGTGTAGCGTGCCGAATACCAGGTGGCCGGTTTCCGCCGCCGTCATGGCAAGGCGTATGGTTTCCAGGTCGCGCATTTCGCCCACTAGAATAATGTCCGGGTCTTCGCGCAGCGCCGAGCGCAAAGCGTTGGAGAATGACAGCGTGTGCGGGCCGACTTCGCGCTGGTTAATCAAACATTTTTTGCTTTCGTGCACGAATTCAATCGGGTCTTCGACGGTGAGAATATGGCTGTAGTCGTTGTCGTTAATATGGTTCACCATCGCCGCTAGGGTGGTCGATTTGCCGGAGCCAGTAGGGCCGGTTACCAGCACCAGGCCTCGTGGCTGCTGCACGATTTCGGCGAAAATTTTCGGTGCGTTGAGTTGTTCCAGCGACAATACTTTGGACGGAATCGTTCGCATTACCGCGCCGGCGCCGCGCTGCTGAACGAAAGCGTTGACGCGAAAACGCGCCAGGTTAGGAATCTCGAAGGAAAAATCGCACTCGAGGTTTTCTTCGTAATGTTTACGCTGCTGGTCGTTCATGATGTCGTACACCATGCCGTGCACGTCTTTGTGTTCCAGCGCAGGCACGTTGATTTTGCGTACGTCGCCGTGGACGCGGATCATCGGCGGCATGCCGGCGGAAAGGTGCAGGTCGGAGGCTTTATTCTTGACTGAGAATGCGAGGAGTTCGGCGATTTCCATTATAATCTTCCGTAGGGGTTTTTCTGGCGAATTGCCTTGAACTTCAAGCAATTCCAGCGAGAACTTAGAATCAGGCTGAGATTATGGCTGGAATCGCCGAAAACTTGCAAGCAATCAGATCACAGATAACAGCCGCGCAATTGCCCGGAAATCCTCCTGTTACGCTGGTAGCGGTGAGTAAATCACAACCTATTGATCTAATTGAAGAAATTATTGATGCAGGGCAGAGAGTTTTTGGCGAGAATTATGTGCAGGAAGCGGTAGAAAAAATAAAGGCGTTGGAAAAGCACCGCCTTGAGTGGCATTTCATCGGCCCGGTACAAAGTAACAAAACCAAACTAATTGCGGAAAATTTCGACTGGGTGCAATCAGTGGACAGGCTAAAAATCGCCGAGCGCTTGAATGAAGCGCGACCAGCGGAAAAACCACGGCTTAATATTTGTTTGCAAGTGAATGTGAGCGGCGAAACAAGCAAAAGCGGCATGACGCCGGACCAAGTGGAAACATTGGCGCGCGAAGTGATGCGCCTGCCGCGATTGCAATTACGCGGCTTGATGGCCATACCCGAAGCAGAAGCAAACGAAGCCGAACAACGCAAAGCATTCCGCGAAATGAAAAAACTATTTGAACAATTGAAACAACAAGGCTATCCGATCGGCACTCTGTCGATCGGCATGTCGGGCGATTTTAAGGCGGCGATTGCCGAAGGCGCGACGCATGTGCGCGTCGGCACGGCGATATTCGGCGAAAGAAAAAAACCATAACATGATGATTACCTTTATCGGCGGCGGCAATATGGCCTCCGCGCTCATCGGCGGTTTGTTGCGGCAGGGCTTTAACGCGCAGGATGTGCGCGTGGTGGAGGTGTCGGCTGAGGCACGCGATGTCATCGCTAAAAAATTCGCCGTCGCTGTGTTTGGCAGCGCCGAATCCGCGCTGCCAAACAGCGATGTTATCGTGCTCGCGGTGAAGCCGCAGCAGATGGCGCAAGTGGCAAAACAAATAAGTACGCATTTAACCAAGCCTCAACTTGTCATCAGCATTGCAGCCGGAATTCACACGGATGATTTATCACGCTGGCTTGGCGGCCACAAAAACATTGTGCGCGCCATGCCTAACACGCCCGCACTGGTGTTGGCCGGAATGACAGGTTTATTTGCCATGCCAGGTGTGAGCAAAGAACAAAAAGACAGTGCGCAGGAATTACTCGGCGCGGCAGGCGCAACGCTGTGGTTTGATGACGAAAAACATTTGGATGCGGTGACGGCCATATCGGGCAGCGGCCCGGCGTATGTGTTTTATTTTCTTGAAGCCGTGCAGCAGGCCGGTGTCGAACTCGGTCTTAGCAAAGAAGCGGCGCGCAGTCTGGGCGTTTGTACTTTTCTCGGCGCCGCGAAATTGGCGGCAGAAAGCGCGGATGATGCCGCCACGTTGCGCCAGCGTGTGACTTCGAAGGGTGGCACCACCGAGCGTGCGTTGTCGGTGATGGAAGCGGCAGAAATCAAGCGGCATTTGGTCGATGCCATCAAACAAGCCTGCGCGCGCTCAAAAGAGCTGGGTGACGAGTTGGGGCAATCAACATGAGGAAGGTTAAACCGTGTTAGCCAACGCTACCCAATTTTTACTCGAAACGGCGTTCCATCTATTTGTGCTGGCGGCGCTGCTGCGGTTTTTCATGCAGGTATTCCGCGCGCCGCTGCGCAATCCGTTGGTGCAATTCGTCAACGCGTTGACGGATTTCGCCGTGCTGCCCGCCCGCAAATTCGTCCCGGGCTGGAAGGGTTACGACCTCGCATCGCTGTTTGTTGCCTGGCTGGCGGAAGTTATTCTGCAAACCTTCATTCTCGGCCTGCGTAATTTGCCTGCGCTGTCAGCCGGTATGCACGTATTTCCGGTTATCGCCTTGCTTGCTGCGGTGATGATATTCAAGTGGTGTATTTATCTGCTCATCTGCGTAGTGTTCGTGCAGGCCGTCATGAGCTGGTTCAACCCGTATCATCCCTTGTCTCCACTGCTGAATAGTCTGACCAAGCCTTTTCTCGACCCTATTCGCAAACGCATGCCGCTGATTGGCAATGTGGATTTGTCACCTTTGGTTGTATTTGTTGTGTGCCAGCTTATACTCATGCTGCCCGTGCGTTGGCTGGAGTTGCAGGGCGCGCGCTTGTTGACAGGATCGCTGTTGCCATAAGCACCTTCAGGGAATTTAAAATAATTGAATAAAAACAATATGATAGTTACAATCTATTTTCATGCTTAGAGATAGTTTTCAATGGAAATGAATACTGCCAATTTTGCCACCCGGCTCGAAGAAGAATCCGTGCGTTTTCGTGTGTGGCGCGACGGACTGATTCATTCCGTCACTGAATATCACAATTGGCTGGAACACACCGGCCAGCTCGATTCGCAATTCTCCGTGCGCTTTTATGATTTGATCGAAAGCCTGAAAAGCGGGCGCCTCACGCTGGCGTTCCTCGCCGAATATTCGCGTGGCAAAACGGAGCTTATCAACGCGCTGTTTTTTTCCGGCTTCAAGCAGCGCCTGCTGCCATCGGACATCGGCCGCACCACCATGTGCCCGACGGAAATTTTCCACGATCCGAGTGAGCCGCCTTACGTAAAACTATTGCCGATTGAAACCCGGTTCCGTGACGAAAGTATCGGCAATCTGAAGGAAATGCCCATCGAATGGAGCAAGATTACGCTCAATATCGAATCCGCCACCGATATGCGCCAGGCGATGTTGTCATTGGCGGAATCGAAAAAGATTTTTACCCTCGAAGCGCGCATGATGGGATTGCTCGACGAAAACAGCCATGAGGCGCCGGCCAACGATAACGACAAAGTGGAAGTGCCGGTATGGCGCTACGCCATGATTAACTATCCGCATCCGTTGCTCACCAACGGCCTGGCAATTCTCGATACGCCGGGCTTGAACGCGATGGGCCTCGAGCCCGAGCTTACGCTGAATGTGATTCCCAACGCCCATGCCGTATTGTTCCTGCTTGGCATCGACACCGGCGTCACACGCTCCGACATGCAGGTGTGGGAAAAGCATGTGCCGCCATCGGTGAGCCAGCGCATCGCGGTGCTGAACAAGATCGATTTAATGTGGGACGACCTGAAAGCCCACGATGAAATCGCGCAGGCGATCCAGCGCCAGACGGAAAACACCTCCATGCTGCTGAACATTCCCGGCTCACGCGTGCTGGCGGTGTCGGCGCAAAAAGCGCTGGTGGGCAAAATCCGCGGCGATATGCCGATGATCCAGATGAGCGGCATTTCGCGCCTTGAAAGCTTGCTCGCCGACGAAATTATCCCATCCCGGCGTAAAATAATTTCCGATAAAGTGCTGCACGAAATCGGCACCATGATGGAAACCACGCGCCAGAGCATTCGCAACCGTCTCACGGCAAATCGCGCGTCGGCGACGGAAGTATCGGAACTGGCCGGTAAGAGCCGCGAAGTGGTGACGCGATTGTGGACCAAAATCAGCCAGGACAAAGACGACTACAATGCATCCTTGCTGGATTACCGATTCACCCGCGACGGGTTTGCCAAGGAGCGTGAATGGCTGCTGGATGCGCTGAGCCCAACCAAGCTGGAACATGTGCTGGCCACGAGCCAGGCCTCGATCAACAACAGTTGGACTACCATTGGACTGAATCGAGGCATGCGCTCGTTGTTGGGATCCATGAACAATGAGTTTTCCAGTATCGAAGCGAAAAGCGCTGATATGAAAATTCTCATGCAGGATGCCTACGACCTGTTCCACGAAAAATATAAATTCCAGCAACTCACGATTCCGCCTTTGGACATGACCACACACAAATTACGCTTGAGGCTACTGGAGCAGGATACCGACGTGTTTTGTCGCGACCCGGTGAATATCGCCACGCCAAAAAATTATTTAGTGAAAAAATTTTATGCCAGCCTGGCGGAAGAAGCACGCAAGATTTTCAATACGGCTCGGTCAGAAGTGGAGCAATGGTCCAAGGTCGTACCGCTACCTCTGGAAACGCAGATCCGCGACTACAAGGCGCAAATACAATCCCGGCTGGAAAATCTTACGCGCATCAACGAAAACAGCGCCAGCATGAAACAACGCCTGGATAAACTGAAGGCCGAACAAGGCGAACTCGCGGTACAGTTTCAGATGATCGAGCGGCTATCGAAAAACCTGCAGTCCAGCGCGATACAATAGGCAAAATTTTTTCTTTAACCCGGATATAACATGGCCGACCGCGACCCCATCACCATCGAAGCCGCGCCCAGTGAAAGCCTGGTAAGAATTACGCACATCATTTACGGCCTGCATGCGTTCAGCATTATCAGCGGCATCATTGGTGCGGCAACCATTGTCGGCATGTTTCTCACCGGCTGGCCGTCCATCATCGCCGTCATCATCAACTACGTGAAGCAAAGCGATGTGAAAGGGACTTATCTTGAGTCTCATTTCCGCTGGCAAATACGCACGTTCTGGTTTGCGTTGCTGTGGGTGATAGTCAGCACGCCATTTATTATCGTTTTTCTTTTGGGCTTGGTTGGTTATTTTATCGTCGGCTTATGGGCGACCTATCGCATTGCCCTCGGCTGGCTAAGGTTAAATTCTGGCAAATCCATGTATCAATAAAATATTCAATATAATCATATAGTTAAATTATAACAAAAGCCGGATCGCCCGGCTTTTTTGCTTATATCGCAATGTGTTTTTTAGAACTTCATGACTACGCCCACCGACAACATACTCCCGTCGACGGTATCAAATTTGTAGCGTTCCCACTCTCCACGCAAATCAAATGTCGGTGTTAGGGCGTACGATGCGCCGATTCCGTAAGCCAATTCGAGCCCGGAGTTGGAATTACCGCCGCCTTTTAATCTGGCGTTGTTAATGCCGAGTCTGCCGAGCAAGGAAAAGTTATTCGCCAGCGGTAATTTGCCCACGGCATAAATGCCTAGGGCCGATGCGCGCAGGTTGTTACCGAACTTACCCAAATCCGCGTAAGCAACTTCAATGCCGACGCTAGGATTGACCTGATAGCCGCCAAGGATTTTGATGCCCGTGTCGGTGCAATTGAAGCCGCAGTCCTGCAGATCAGACGAGCCTAGCGACACGCCGCCGTAATACGGACCGGCGGCAAGGGCGGGGGTGGCGATGGTTGCGACACCCAAAGCGATTGCAGCCAGGACCGAGCGAGGTGTGGGAAGGGGAAATTTCATGATTATGTTCCTTTCGTGTTAATAACCTGCATTTATTGTGACAGGGAATCGGAAAGTAAGGTTCAATAAAAGCGAGATGCTAGCGCACCGATGCATAAAGAATTAAAAGACAAAAGCCGGGCAAGCCCGGCTTTTGTATTGCTTGAAACAAAGCTAATTAAAACTTAAAAGCTATACCAATGGACAGCGAGCTGGCAAAATCGGTAACTTGTTCCCACTCACCACGTAAGCTTACAGCCGGGGTGAAGTCATAGCTCGCACCCAAGCCCCAATGCAGTTTGGTGGTTGAATCGCTTGCGGAGCCAGCGCCTGCAACTGCTTTAGCTTTTGCGTTAGCAAAGCCGATTCTTCCAAGCAGCGAGACATTGTTGCCGACCGGATAATTACCAACCGCGTCAACATAGACAGCATTGCCTGATGCAGTGGCATTTATGCCATTAAGGGTAACCTTAGCTTTGCCAATATCGAGATAACCAATTTCACCCGAAACATTTGGTGTGAAACTATAGCCGCCAAAAATCTTGAAGCTGGTGTCGGTGTCATCACATGCGGAAAAACCTGAGCACAAATCAATAAATTTTGATTGGCCGATATTCGCGCCGCCGTACCATGGGCCAGCGGCCATAGCAGGGGCGCTCATCAAACCGGCGCCGATCAAAAGAGTTGTTGCAAGCGTTTTGGTAAAATTCATGGGTATGGCCCTTCTTGAATTGAAAATGTCGCATTCGCCACTGGCCTCCAGCCGGAGACGCAATGTCTAGTTGCGCATACACTTTCTCACTAAGCTTATGGCCCGTTCAAGCAAATGCTTCATAAAGTACATTAACTTTTTAGTAAGTGTTGTATTTTAACCAAACTAATATAAAACGAAATATTTAAACTAATCAAATGGTTACAAAGAAGCCGGAATTCTCCCGCTTCTTTTACAACAAACAAGTAAAGCAGCTAAAAACTCCACACCGCGCCGACAGTGAGTGGTCTCGAACTATATTGTTTATTGATCAAAAAATATTCCCATTGCGCGCGCAGGCTCACGCCGGGGCCGATCGGGTAGGTGGCGCCAATGCCGAGGCTGTATTCATTGCTGTCTGTGGTGGTACCGTCGCGCGTGAATTCGGTTTTGTTCGCGCCTACGCGACCCATCGCCGACAGGTCGCCGATGATGGGCCAGTAACTCACCAGCGCCACGCCGCGGCTGTTGGCGCTGCCGCCGGAAAAATTCCCCAGTTTCGCATAACTCACTTCAGTGCTTAGGTACGGCGTGATGCGATAACCGATTAATGCATTAAAGCCGGTGCCCGTGCAATCCTTATCGCAATTGGTGAGTTTGGTGAGACCGATATTGCCGCCGCCGTAAAATGGATCAGCCCTGACAACAGTGCCGGCGAATAGGACGGCGACAGTCGATACGACGTGGAGAAAAATTTTTGCAGCAGTCATAAGCGTACTCCGGAAAATATAAAATATTTGCAACACAGATTGTCGGTGACCGAAATATATCACTGTTAGCAGTGGGCAAAAAACAAAAGCCGGCGTGTAACCGGCTTTTGTGTGGAATGTCGTAAAGTAAGAGGCGCTAAAACTTGTACCCTGCGCCGATAGTGAAAAAATTCACCTCATTGTCGCCGAAGCGGGCTTTGTCGCCGAGACGCATGCGCTCCCATTCGCTACGCACGCTGAAGTTTTTCGCCAATTCATAGGAGAGACCGAGGCCGTAAGTTAAATCAGTGTTTCGGCCCGATGATGTGCAGGAAAAACTGCCGACCACACACTGGTTTTCAGTATCGGCATGTATCGCGCCTACTTTGCCGAATAAGCCGAATTTTTGCGTAACCGGCAGCGAGCCGGTGCCTACCAACTGCACGCCTTTAGAGCGGATGAACTGCGAATACGGTTGAACCAGCGCCGCGCACACGGCGCCCGGCGCGCAGGAATTACTTGTGCCGCTGAGCGAGAGTTTGCCCGAATCCATATAACTCATCTCCGCGCCGAAGTTGCGGTCGAATTTATACCCCCCCCAAAACTTGTATCCGCTTTCGCGTTCTTCGCGGGTGGGAACGGATTGCATAGGGGTGGACTCAAAGCTCGGCCCGCTTTTCCCCAGGCTCATACCGACAAACCAGCCGGTCTGGTCGGCAGTGGCGGGAAGCGTAGCCAGCGCGCATGCGGTGAATAAATAGGTGAAATATTTTTTCATGATTTGTCTCGCCGATAGGTGTCCGTCATCGTGATTTACGCTTCTGATTAATTATCGGCCATATTTTCCCAATAACAAGCAGCTGTTGAAATTAATTGATTCTTTTAACTATTTTTTACCTGAATCGGCACAAAAAATAATCTGTCGGAACACCTGTTCTGATGTGGGCAAGGTATTTGCCCCAAGCATTTAAAATGTCCATTAAATGAAGCGGTTGGGTTGTGAAGCGTTCGCATGATTGAAATGAGATGGTTTGTCAGTTAGCACATACATACATATAATATATTGATTATAATAATTATTTATTTATTGCGCGTTCATCGGTGCGTCATACTTTGTATAAGAAAAACTTGAAAAACCACCTTACATACACTATTATTAGCACTCTAGCCTATTGAGTGCTAAACCCTTTTGTCTTACCCAAAACTCATCAAAACCTAAAGGAGAACCCGATGAAAATTCGTCCCCTGCACGACCGCGTGATTGTTAAGCGCATGGAAGAAGAACGTAAAACCGCGTCCGGCATTGTCATTCCAGACAGCGCCGCCGAAAAACCCGACCAGGGCGAAGTATTGGCCGTGGGCAACGGAAAAATTTTGGAAGACGGCAAAGTGCGCCCGCTCGACGTCAAAGTCGGCGACCGCGTGTTGTTCGGCAAATATTCCGGCTCGACCGTGAAGGTGGATGGCGATGAACTGCTCGTCATGCGCGAAGAAGACATCATGGGCGTAGTCAGCAAATAATTTTATTGAATTTATCAGGAGAACAAAATCATGGCAGCTAAAGACGTACGTTTCCACGACAACGCCCGCGCCAAAATGGTGATCGGCGTAAATATTCTGGCCGACGCGGTCAAAGTCACCCTCGGCCCTAAAGGCCGTAACGTAGTCCTTGAGCGCAGCTACGGCGCGCCCACCATTACCAAGGATGGTGTATCAGTAGCAAAAGAAATCGAACTCAAAGACAAGTTTGAAAACATGGGCGCGCAAATGGTGAAAGAAGTCGCTTCCAAGACGTCTGACGTCGCAGGCGATGGCACCACGACGGCAACAGTACTCGCACAAGCCATCGTCAAAGAAGGCATGAAGTTCGTCGCCGCCGGCATGAACCCGATGGACTTGAAACGCGGCATCGACAAAGCGGTGACCGCCGTCGTCGCCGAGTTGAAAAAAATCTCCAAGCCCTGCACCACCAATAAAGAAATCGCCCAGGTCGGCAGCATTTCAGCTAACGCTGACAGCAACATCGGCGACATCATCGCCAAGGCGATGGACAAAGTGGGCAAAGAAGGCGTCATCACCGTGGAAGACGGCTCCGGCCTCGACAACGAACTCGACGTGGTCGAAGGTATGCAATTCGACCGCGGCTATTTGTCACCGTACTTTATCAACAATGCCGAGAAGCAAGTCGCGTTGCTGGATAACCCCTACGTGTTGTTGTACGACAAAAAAGTTTCCAACATCCGCGACCTGTTGCCGATATTGGAACAAGTCGCCAAGGCCGGTCGTCCCTTACTTATCGTTGCCGAAGACATCGACGGCGAAGCGCTGGCAACGCTGGTGGTCAACAACATCCGCGGCATCTTGAAAACTTGCGGCGTCAAAGCCCCAGGTTTCGGTGATCGTCGTAAAGCCATGCTGGAAGACATCGCCATTTTGACCGGCGGTACTGTGATCGCCGAAGAAGTCGGCCTCACTTTGGAAAAAGCCACGTTAAAAGAACTCGGCCAAGCCAAGCGTATCGAAGTCGGTAAAGAAAACACCATCATCATCGACGGTACCGGCGATGCCAAAACCATCGAAGGCCGCGTCAAGCAAATTCGCGCGCAAATCGAAGAAGCCACCAGCGATTACGACAAAGAAAAACTGCAAGAGCGCGTCGCCAAGTTGGCCGGCGGTGTAGCGGTGATCAAAGTCGGTGCGGCGACCGAAGTCGAAATGAAAGAGAAAAAAGCCCGCGTGGAAGACGCTCTGCATGCAACTCGTGCCGCCGTTGAAGAAGGCATCGTGGCCGGCGGCGGCGTCGCCTTCCTGCGCGCGCGTGCCAACATCAAGGTCAAAGGCGACAACGCCGACCAGGATGCCGGTATCAAAATCGTGTTGCGCGCGATCGAAGAGCCTCTGCGCCAAATTGTGGCCAATGCGGGAGACGAGCAATCTGTCGTCATCAACAAAGTCAACGAAGGCAAAGGCAACTTCGGTTACAACGCGGCGACCGGTGAGTACGGCGATATGGTGGAAATGGGCGTGCTCGACCCCACCAAAGTGACCCGCTTTGCTTTGCAAAACGCCGCGTCAATTTCGAGCTTGATGCTCACGACTGACGCCATGGTGGCTGAACTGCCGAAAGATGAATCCGGCGGTGGAGCAGGCATGGGTGGTGG
>JBAVRP010000065.1:0-7151 GCA_049695115.1 Burkholderiales bacterium
GGATAACCCGTACCCAAAGCTGAATTCAATAACGAATTACGCATCTTTAGCCATCATTTCGACCATGACGATTTTGGTTTCAACAAAATATTTTTGCGCAGTCACTTAATCAGAGCTTCCTTAAATACAATATGACCTGTATGTTCAGGCTGGAAATTTGCGTGGATACATGTCATAGGGTGAAGGCAGGCATTCTGCCTGTTCTATTTCGACGAATCTACGATAAAGGATTCCAAATCATCGACTTCTGGGCGGAATGGTGTGGGCCGTGCAAGGCAATGGCGCCTGAGTTTGCGCGCGCGGCGGAGCAAATGCGCGGGCGCGCCTTGTTCGCCAAAGTGGATACCGAGGCCGCCGCAAAAACCTCAGTCCGTCTTCGCGTGCGCAGCATACCGACCATGCTTTTAATGCGTAACGGGCAGGAAATCGATCGCGCGATCGTTGCATGGGCCGAACAAAAACGCTGAAGAGGCAGGACTCGTGCGCCGCGTTGCATACCTCAAGCCGCTCGACTGCATCAAGGGTTAATAATTTTGGTGCGCAAATATTTTAATTTCATCAAATTGCGTTAACCGCTACAGGAAAGCCATCATGCAAAAGAAAATCCGTAGTTTCATCAACGAGGTCATGGATCATCAGCCCGATCTCACAATTGCTACCCTCCGCAAAGATGGTTGGCCACAAGCGAACACCGTGAGTTACGCTCACGATGGCTTGGTAATTTATTTCGGCACCGACAAGAACAGCCAGAAAGTGAAAAACATTACGCATTGCGATAAGGTGTCGTTGACCATCAATAACGACTACAAAGGCGACTGGAATAAAATCAAGGGTATCTCAATGGCCGCCACAGCGACGATACTAAAAGACAAAACTGAAGTGCAGTACGCAATCGACTGCATCATTAAACGCTTTCCCCTTGCTGCTGAGTGGGCGAGTACCGAAGACTTGGCCAACATGGTTTATTTGAAACTGACGCCTAGCGTGATTTCTGTGCTGGATTACGCACAGGGCTTTGGGCACGCTGAACAAATATCAATATAATCAAATACTTATCCAATTTACAGCTTGGCTCGAAAATCACTCTTACTCAAGCGAGTAAGACACAGCCTACTAGCCACGTTTCTTGTAGGTGCCGATCAATTCTGCTTTGCCCAGAACATGCCCCTGCATGGCCCGCTTGAGTTGTGCCTTGGTCGGTCGATGCAGATCGGGCAACACGACATCCAGCGCATAGAGTTTGTGAAAATAGCGGTGACGTCCAATGGGCGGGCACGGACCGCCGTAACCGGTGCGCTGCCAGTCGTTCAATCCCTCGCGGGCACCCGTCGGCAAGCCATTACTCAGCACGCCCTCCGGCAGCGCCGACACATCTGGCAGCAGGTTGTAGAGCACCCAATGAACCCATGTCATCTTCGGCGCCGCCGGATCGGGCGCATCCGGATCGTCAACGATGAGCGCGAGACTTTTGGTGCCAGCTGGCACGCCGGACCAACTAAGTGGCGGCGAGGTGTCATTTCCTTCACAAGTATATTGCACAGGAATTTCAGCGTTAAGCAAAAACGCCGAAGAGATGAGCTGTAGCGTCATAGCGTTATACCGGGGACAAAGTAAGAGTACGGAGAAATGGCATCTGATCGCGGATTGCGTCGTCCCAACCGCACGAGTTCCCGCGAGAATTGTTGCAGCGGGGCGTTCCCGCTCGACTCAGCGCGCCGAAGGCAGGACGCAGTATCACGTTGCGGCTCTTCGGCTCAAGGGTGATTTTGACAGCGTTGGCCAAGGTATTGACTCCGGCGCTGATTTTTTCGCGCGCCGCGTCATGGAATAGTATAAGTTTGCCTGACATTTCGCCTCCGTTGCTACACGCTACCGGCTAATAATCGAGCTGCCAGTGTTCGCGCAAATATTTAATTACACCCAAATCAAAACCTGGCCCTGCGTACGTCCACACGACATCGCCAGTATCGAATTTATTCAGCTTGCGGGTTTTCACATTAACCGACTTAACCGCCAGCTCCATATTGCGATAAGCATCGGTTTCGCTTTCCCGCTCCAATTCAGATTCAAAAAACAACCATTGATGTACGAAGTGGTCCTGGATTTTTTCCAGTTCATGGCTATAGTTCAAAAGTAGCGGGCCGCCTTTTTCGAGCTCTATTGCCGGCTTTGGCGATTCGCGCGTCCAGCCACTGTAAACATCATCGTGCAGTGAAACATATAACTGCGTTTGCAATTGAGTGTAAAAATTTTCCAGCATGAAAAACCGCGCCGGGAAATCATTATCCTGCGCCCCGGTGAACCAACCATAAACGTTATCGCCGCTATGGAAGAGATAAAACAACGCGCACATCAACCCCGGACCTCGGGGAGAATAGGCAAGATACACAGCGGGTTCAGACATTTTTATTTCCAACAATAAGAAAAGCAATCTCTTATGTGTAGTCTAAAAAGACTCGCAGCATTAACTTTGATACAGATCAACAACTGGTCATGGCCACGGTGTTAGTTTTTGTCTTGAGTAATCATGATATTTTCTGTCTAAGCCCATGCCCATCCACAACGCCGACACGGCGGCCATATTCACTGGAATCGCCGATCTGCTCGAAATAGAAGCTGCCAACTCGTTTCGCGTGCGCGCATACCGGAACGCGGCGCGCATGTTGTCGGAATTGCCGGTTGAAATTAAAACCATGATCGATCGGGGCGACGATCTGAGAACGTTACCCGGCATAGGCGAGGATCTGGCGGGGAAAATCCGTGAAATCGCCACTACGGGAAAATGCGCTTTACTCGAGAGGCTGCATCGCGAGTTACCGCCGGCGATCACGGAAATGCTGAAAATTCCCGGGCTGGGGCCCAAGCGCGTCTCCGCCTTGTACCATGATCTTGATGTGCAGACGCCGGAGCAGTTGGCGCGCGCAGCGCGAGACGGCCGCATCCGTAATGTGCCCGGGTTTGGCGAAAAAACCGAGCAGCGTATTCTCGAAGCGGTTGATACCCATGTGAATAAAAATCGCCGCTACAAACTCGCGGTGGCGGCGCAATATGCGAAATCGCTGACCGAGTATTTGCGCGGAGCGAAATCGGTGAAGCAAGTCGTTGTAGCGGGCAGCTACCGGCGCATGCGGGAAACCGTGGGCGATCTGGATGTTCTGGTCAGCGCCCATAACAGCCGTGATGTCATGCGACGCTTTATTCATTACGATGAAGTGGCCAAAGTATTGTCAGTAGGCCCAACCCGGGCAAGTGTCGTATTGAAAAGCGGCATACAAGCTGACCTGCGCTCTATCGCGCCGGAAAGTTTTGGTGCTGCGCTGTGTTATTTCACCGGCTCGAAAGCCCATAACATTGCGTTGCGTATACTCGCCCAATCGCGCGGCCTCAAGCTCAACGAATACGGGCTGTTTCGGGACGAACAGCGTATTGCGGGGGAAACCGAGGAATCGGTTTACCAATCCCTGGGTTTGGCCGCCATCCCGCCTGAGCTGCGTGAAAACTTGGGCGAGCTGCAGGCGGCACGCACCGGTAAATTACCGCAACTTATTCAACTACATGATTTAATTGGAGATTTACACTCGCACAGCAAGGCCAGCGACGGCCATAACGGACTGCGCGAAATGGCCGAGGCTGCCAAAGCTCGCGGTCTACGCTACCTCGCCATCACCGATCACTCGCGCTACCTCACTGTTGCCCATGGGCTCGACGCGATTCGTCTCGCCAAACAAGTGGATGAAATCGAACAATTAAATGCGGGATTGAGTGGCATCACGTTGCTGACTGGCATTGAAGTGGACATTTTGGAAGACGGCGAACTGGATTTACCCGATGCAGCCCTGGCGCGGCTTGATGTGGTTGTCGCTGCGGTTCACAGCAAATTCAATCTCACTCGCGTAAAGCAAACTGAACGCATTCTGCGCGCCATGCAAAACCCGCTGGTGAATATACTGGCGCACCCAAGCGGGCGCCTGCTCGGGGAGCGGGAACCGTACGAGGTGGATATGCCGCGTGTGATCCGCCAGGCCAAGCATTGCGGCTGTTTTCTGGAACTGAACGCGCACCCTTCCCGTCTCGATTTACTTGATACCCACTGCCGCATGGCAAAAGACGAAGGCGTGCTGGTTAGTATCAATTCCGATGCGCACGGCATCTTTGAATTCGACAACCTGCGCTACGGCGTGGGCCAGGCCCGGCGCGGCTGGCTCGAAGCGAACGATGTGTTGAACACGCGCCCGCTTAACGCGTTGAGTCTGCTTCTGAAGCGTCGGCAAAATATAAGCATTGATCATCGCTCCGCCGCCTGACCCGGATTGAGTTGTGCGTGAAATAACTGAGGAGATCAAAATGAGTAAATCCGCAAACCCCATCGGAAAATTCCGCCCCATCCAGCGCGAGCAATTGTTCCCGGAAAAAATTCATGACCCCTACATGCACCGGCTCAAACCGCCGGAACCGACCGTGTGCCCGGATTGCAAGGCTGTATTCAGCGAAGGGCGCTGGCAATGGGGCAGCGTGCCGGCCAAAGCTCATGAGGAGTTATGCCCGGCGTGCCACCGCATACGCGAGCATTTCCCTGCCGGATACGTGACGCTCGGCGGCCCGTTTTTTGCCGCCCACCGCGACGAAATTTTACACCTCGCGCGCAACGAAGAAGCCCGCGAAAAAGCCGAGCACCCGCTGGTGCGCATTATGAAAATAGAAGATGTCGCCGCGGGCGTGCTGATCACCACCACTGATATCCATCTGGCGCGCGATATCGGCGATGCGGCCCGGCATGCCTATCAGGGAGAGCTGGAATTTCATTACAACGACGATGAAAACCTGTTGCGGGTGCATTGGAAACGCTAGTCATCCTGGTCGCCATTATGATCCAAATCAAAGCCATCCAAATTCAGTCTGATAGATCGAAAATGTGGTTATGAACAAAAGGAGCGAATATCATGTTGATCGGAGAAATATGTACGCGCCGTGTGGTCACTTGCAACCGTGATACCAATGCGTTGCAGGCAGCACAAATCATGCGCAGTTCCCACGTTGGCGACCTGGTGGTCGTGATTAAGCAGCCCAACGGCAAACGTATGCCCGTAGGCATTGTGACCGATCGCGACCTGGTGGTTGCCGTCATGGCAACGGAAGTCGATCCGGCATGCCTCACGGCGGACGACATCATGCGCCTCGAGCTCGTCACCGCCACGGAAAACGACACGGTTTATGACACCATCGCACACATGCGTAAGAATGGTGTGCGGCGCATCCCCGTGGTGGACGAGCGGGGTGCGCTGGTCGGCATTGTCACCGCCGATGATCTTCTCGAACACATGGCGGAAGAAATTGCCGAGTTGGCGCGCGTGCCGTCCGGGGAGCGTCTTCAGGAAGAGCGAATCCGGAAATAGAAAACGGACGGAGAACAAGTCATGCAAATTCCCCTACAGATTACATTCAAGGACATTCCCCAGTCCGACGCCGTTGAAGCCGACATCCGCAAACGCGCAGACCGACTGGAAAAATACTATGACAGCGTTATGAGTTGCCGCGTAGCTGTCGGTCTTGCCGGCAAACACAAAAGCCAGGGACGCCTGTATTCGGTGCGCATCGAGATCAGCGTGCCTGGCGGCCAGATCACCGTCAACCGGAATAACCCTGACCATCTGAACGAGGACATCTATGTAGTGCTGCGCGACACTTTCAATGCGGCCAGACGAAAGCTTGAAGAATATGCGCGCATCCAGCGCGGTGATGTCAAAGCCCACGATCAGCCCTTGCGCGGCAGTGTTGCGGAACTGTTCGAGGAAGGTTTCGGCTTTATCGAAACACCTATGGGAGACCGCTTGTACTTTCACCGTGACAATGTGGTGAGTCCGCGTTTTGAGCAATTGTCCGTCGGCACCGAAGTGCAGTTCCTGGAAGAAATGGGCAGCGAGGGCATGCAAGCCAAACGAGTGACAGCGGGCAAACACCACTATGTAGATTGAGCAATCAAAAAACGGATAAGTATTATGTACAAACACCTATTGCTGCCTACTGATGGATCGGCGCTATCCGAGCAGGCCGTCATACACGGCATCGAGTTCGCCCGCTCCATTTCAGCGCGGGTGACGGGGCTATACGTCATTCCGCAACCGGCTTTCAACGCGACTGAGAATTGGGTCCATGGCGACCAGGATTTTCACCGGCATCTGGATAAGATATTCAAAAAACAAGCGGCGCAATACCTCGCGTTCATCGACAAGCAGGCCAAACAGGCTCGCGTGAAGTGTGATTGTGAGTCGGTCGCAGGCAGTTCCCCATATGAAGGAATCCTCAAGACGGCAAAAGCCAGAAGCTGCGACCTGATTTACATGGCGTCCCACGGCGAAGCGGGTTCAGCCGCAATTCTGATGGGAAGTGAAACGCAGAAGGTACTCACCCATAGCCCCATCCCGGTTCTGGTACACCGCTGAATCCACGGCCATACTTGCACTTGCCGGTGACTACTGCGTAATGACTGGTCGTTTATATTCCGCATCGATGTCGATAAAGCCGGCATTCGGCGCCTTGAGTTATTTTCCGTCGAATTGGGTTTCGCTGGGGTCAGACGCGCTATAGATCCTGATCGCACAAAAATCATGAATCGGATGGGGCTGTTTTCGTCGGAACTGGGAACGCATTTTGAGCGCCATGACGACGGGCTGGTCTGCACAATCAATAAAGAATGGAAGGAGGCATCATGATCAAAAATCCTCGTCATCGCCGCATTTTATCGATTGGGATGATAGTGCTCGGCGGTCTGCTAATATTTCTCGCACCGGATGATGTATGGATAGGTATTGTGCTCGCGCTGATAGGGGTCGGTATTGAAGTGGCCGGCATCATGCTTTCTCATCGGAAATGAGCCTGAATGATGGCAGGATTCCCGCACTACGAATACTCACCCTGTGCGCGGGATGACGGCCGTAGCGGGTTTTGTAAACGTCCGCCGGCCGCCTGCATTGGACCTCCCGGCTTGAACTAGCGTCGTGACCGACGCCGCCTCCTCAATTCCGCGATTTAGGGAAACTCTGATTAAGTCCCCGCATCCAATCGAACAAATGTAATATTTGAATGATGGGATACGAGGGAGGAACGACGATGAAACAGACCACCTTTGCCACTGCCGGATTCGACAAATACGC
>JBAVRP010000066.1:0-13763 GCA_049695115.1 Burkholderiales bacterium
GACAGTTTGGTCCCTATCTGCAGTGGGCGCTGGATATTTGAGGGGACCTGCTCCTAGTACGAGAGGACCGGAGTGGACTGACCTCTGGTGTACCGGTTGTCACGCCAGTGGCATTGCCGGGTAGCTATGTCGGGAAGAGATAACCGCTGAAAGCATCTAAGCGGGAAACTCGCCTCAAGATGAGATATCCCGGGGGTTTAACCCCCCTAAAGGGTCGTTGAAGACCACAACGTTGATAGGTCGGGTGTGGAAGCGCAGCAATGCGTTAAGCTAACCGATACTAATTGCCCGTGTGGCTTGACCCTATAACCGGATGAAAAGTTATACAGTGCGCAGTGAAATAAAAATTGCGCCGCGTTTGCTTAGCAATACACGAGACTATTTGACCCATTAAAACTTTACTTCTTCCAATTACGAGGGACGCATCATGCTGTCCCTCACTCTTACGCCTTGTGGCCATAGCGCTCTGGTACCACGCCTTCCCATCCCGAACAGGACCGTGAAACGGAGTCGCGCCGATGATAGTGTGGATTGCCCATGCGAAAGTAGGTCACTGCAAGGCACCTTCAAAAAACAAAACCCAGCCAATCGGCTGGGTTTTGTTTTTTCTACTATGGGTTGACTGCTTAAGGTAGGACCGCACCCCTCCCAGCGACTGTGGCGGCGCAAACTCATGTTGGCCGCAGGCCAACATGATGTCGTAGCCAAAGCAGGTCCACAAGGCACCTTCAGTAAACCTGGGCCCTCACCAAACGGTGGAGGCTTGGGTGTTTTTGCATTCTCCGTTCGTAATATCGTCTGCGGTAGAATAAGACATTCGTAATACTCTAAAATCTATGAATGCCGCTACCGATAAAATAGAACCCGTTGCTCCACTCGACGCATCGCGCATCAAAACTGAGCTAGGTAAGCTAGCCGCAGATTTTTCCATTCAGGTTTTCGACAAGATCGGCTCTACCAATACTTATTTGATGCAGCATGCATCGCAAGGGGCGAACCACGCAACCTGTGTGGCGGCTGAAGCGCAAGTTGCGGGCCGGGGTCTGTACGGCCGTGATTGGATATCGGCTCCCGGTGGCAGCCTTACCTTCTCTTTATTATGGCGTTTTGCCAGGCCGATGCCTCGCCTTGAGGGCGTGAGCCTGGCCGTCGGTGTTGCCCTGGTGCGCGCGCTGCGTGAGCTGGGTGTGAGTGAGGTGAAGCTGAAATGGCCGAACGATGTCTTGCATCATTTCCACAAACTGGCCGGTGTCCTGATAGAAACCGGCAGCGAACCAGGCGGCAAAAGCTACGCGGTCATCGGTATTGGCATTAATATTCATTTGCCCGACGAAGCGCGCGATAAAATCGGACAAGCGGTGACGGATTGGAATAGCATTATGCAAACATCCGTGGACAGGAATAGTTTGCTTGCGCATTTACTGCTAAATTTATCAGCGGTGCTGAATCGCTTTGAACAAAGCGGTCTGTCAACATTATGCGAAGAATGGATTGGCTATCATGCCTATCAAAACAAAAACGTCCGGCTGATGTGGCCGGATCATTCGGAAGTGCTTGGCCGCGTGATCGGCATTGCAGAAAATGGCGCCTTGTTGCTCGAAACAAGTGAAGGCGAAAAACAATTCAGTGTCGGTGAGATCAGCCTGCGCGCGGCGGAATAAACCATGAGCAATCTATTTGCCATCGACATCGGCAATACACGTACCAAATGGGGGGTGCATGATGGCCGGGGATGGATAGAACAAGACGCCGTCGAAACCGGCCAACAAACTAGCGTTATTGAGCAGATAAAGGACAAAAAAACATTCAATATAATCAATAAGATATATATATCCAGTGTTGCGGATAAAAACATTACGGCCAAATTAATCCAACAGCTTGAAAACACCGGCGCAGAAATGAAATCGGTACATGCGCGCAAACAACAATGTGGCGTGACTAATCATTACGACACACCGGAACAACTCGGCTCCGATCGCTGGTGCGCACTGATTGCAGCGCATCAGCTACACCAAGGCCACGCCATCGTCATCATGGCCGGCACCGCAATGACAATCGATGCATTGACTGCGGACGGAAAATTTCTCGGCGGCATCATCGTGCCCGGTTTATCGCTGATGCAGGATGCGCTGCGCAACCGTACCGCTATGCTACGGCCGGGTGCGGGCGCATACAAACCCTTTCCTGCCAACACACAAGACGCGATTCACAGTGGTATTATTTCAGCAAGCTTGGGAGCGATAGCGCAAATGCGTTGTGCCATGCAGTCAGCGGGTTATGCAAAGCCTACCTACATCATCGGTGGCGGCGGTGCCGATTGGTTAGTGCCGCATCTCAACGAACCCGTTATTCGCGTGGATAATTTGGTTCTGGAAGGCTTATTGCACATCGCAAAATCGGAAAGCATGGGTATGATATGAAATTCTGGTTTTATTTGTTACTGGTGTTGAATCTAGGTTTGGGCGGAATGGCCTACCTTACCCACACCAAATCCGTCGATGCCAACGTGGTTCAAGAATTAAATCCGGAGAAATTACCTCTGGTAAGTATGCAGTCGGTAAATTCTCAACAAGATACGCCGACTTCCAAGAATCCTCTTTCTATCGCTCCACCGGCTTCGCCGGTTGCTGACATTACAGCAGCAACCAAAGCGCAGCCAAATCCCGCTAACGAGAATCCAGCTCCGCCTTCAGCCGCGCCACCAGCAAAAAAATCGCAATGCCTGCAATGGACGAATATCAAAGCGGACGATCTTCCGCGTGCCCGCACTGCTCTGGCCGCACTACAGCTTGGCGACAAATTGGCTGAGACAAAAAACGAAAATATTTTGCGTTATTGGGTTTACATACCCGCACCGGAAACCAAAAAACAACTGGACGCAATTGTCGCCAGCCTGAAAAAACAAGGCATAACGGATTATTCCGTCCTGGACGATAGCACCACCTCGCTTGGCGTATTCAGCACAGAAGAAGCCGCAACGCGTCACCTTGAGCAAATGGAAATAAAAGGCGTGCGTTCCGCCCGGTCAGGTGTGCGCACGACACAGCTGAGAGATGTGATGTTCACTATTCGCGACCCTGCAGCAGCAGTCACCAGTAAACTTAATACATTGGAAAAAGATTTTATCGGCAGCAACGTTAAACAAACGACTTGTTAGTAAATGATTTTGAAGACTAATTTGCAAATCTCTAAAGCCGATGTAAACGTTCGAGTTTTCACTATAGCTGAATACAGTAAAGTCATAGAATTTTGGTCGAACATTGATGGCTTGGCTCTGGATGAGTTTGCTGATACTGCAGAAGCGATTGCCGCGTTTCTCGAACGCAATCCCGGCTTCAGCGCAGTCGCCTTGGATGCCAATGACCAGATCATCGGCGCAGTTTTGTGTGGACACAATGGGCGCGCCGGTGCTTTGTATCATCTTGCCGTCGCGGAGCCGCATCGCGGCAAAGGTATTGCGCTAGCGCTAGTCTCCCATTGTTATGCGAAACTGACCGAAGCCAAAATTCCTCGTTGTAATATTTTCGTCTATAGCGACAACGACGAAGGCAATCGCTTTTGGTTACTGAACGGTTTTGTTGATCCGACTACCTGGAAAGTTATGCAAAAACGTTTAGAGCCGTAACTCCGTATGCAGCATATCTTTTGGTTAGAGCCAGATATACTCGCAGGTCGCACAGGTCCTAATCGCGAGCCATGGAATATCAGCGAGCTACGCAATGCAGGCATAGGCGCTGTTTTATCCGTGAATGACGGCGAGTTGCGTCTCGCTGAAGATTTCGCGGAGCTTGGCATTGAGTGCCACTGTATTCCGCTCTCAGCAAATGCTCCGCCGCTTGCAGAAGACAAAGCACATAGCCTAGCTGTGCTGCCGCAAGCCTATGCGTTCGTAAAAGCAAAAATAGACGCCGGCACTGTCACCTTAGTCCATTGTTCATCCGGTAAAGACAGGACGGGCTTGTTCATGGCGTATTTTCTTGCGATGTCCGGGTACTCAGTAGTTGACGCTATAGCAAGAGTGAAAGCGATTCGCCCAATTGCGTTTAATGCTGATGGTTGGGAAGTGTTTGTGCTTGAAGTGCTTACCGGTTGAAGTGTAATTAATTTGGCCAAGGGATAAATCTGCGGTTGGTAAATACATTTTAACTATTTGATTGTAATAAGCATTTATTATTATTGTCGAAAAAAGCCAGCACTCGCTGGCTTTTTTGTTTAATGAAAAAATTAACTTAACTTGCCGTGACAGTGTTTATATTTTTTGCCAGAGCCGCAAGGACAGGGATCATTACGGCCGACTTTATCGCTTGCGCGTTCAAACGGTTGTGCACCGGAATCGACTTTAGCCGCCTCTGTCAGTGCGTCATCGTAATCTGCGTGGTGGTATTGCATATTACGCGTAGCGGCAGGCGCTTCTTCCACTGCGTCAGCGACCGCTTCGAGTTGTTCTTCCCGCTGCACTTGCACGGCGGCAAGAATCTGCGTCACATCGCGTTTGATACGCTCGAGCATATCGCCGAATAATTCAAATGCTTCACGCTTATATTCCTGCTTGGGATTTTTTTGCGCATAGCCACGCAGGTGTATGCCCTGGCGCAAATGATCCAGCGCCGCCAGGTGTTCGCGCCAATGCGTGTCAACACTTTGCAACATCACCGCGCGTTCGTAGTGATGTAGTACATCTTTGTCGATTTCCGTAAATTTGCTTTCATACTCTTTATTACAGGTGTCGATGATGCGCTGGCGAATTTCATCCTCCGTCAGATTCGGCTCGTTTTTCAGCCAATCCTGAACCGGTACCTTGAGTTGGAAGTCGGACTCAAGTGTACGTTCCAGCCCCGCCGCGTCCCACTGTTCTTCCACCGAGTCGGGCGAAATATGGGTGGCGATTGTCTGCCGCAGCACATCTTCGCGCATGGATTTTATGGTGTCCGAAATATCCGTAGATTCAAGCAGCTCGTTGCGCTGTTGGTAAATGACCTTGCGCTGGTCGTTGGATACGTCATCGTATTCGAGCAATTGTTTGCGAATATCGAAGTTGCGCGCTTCGACCTTGCGTTGCGCGTTTTCAATCACGCGGTTCATCATGCCAGCTTCAATCGCCTCGCCTTCGGGCATTTTCAGTCTTTGCATAATGGCCGCGACGCGATCACCGGCAAAAATTTTCATCAGCGGGTCATCGAGCGCGAGATAAAAACGGCTGGAGCCTATGTCGCCCTGGCGCCCGGAGCGGCCGCGCAATTGATTATCCACGCGACGCGATTCATGGCGCTCGGAACCGATGATATGCAGACCGCCCTGCTGAATGACGGCCTCGTGGAGTTTTCCCCAGTCGATTCTGTGTGCGGCAATTCTCGCCTGCTTCTCGCTTTCGGAATGAGTTTCATCCGCTTTGATCCGATCTATCATCGGCTCTGGATTACCGCCCAAGACGATATCGGTGCCGCGACCGGCCATGTTGGTGGCAATGGTGACGGCTTTCGGTTGCCCCGCTTGCGCGACAATTTCCGCTTCTCGTGCATGCTGTTTTGCATTCAATACCTGGTGCGGCAGCTTTTCTTTTTCCAGCAGGCTGGAGAGCAACTCGGAATTTTCAATCGACGTTGTACCGACGAGCACCGGCTGGCCGCGGGTATAACAATCCTTAATGTCTTTGATGATAGCCTGGTGTTTTTCGTTGGCGGTGCGATAAATCTGGTCGTCGCGATCCTGCCGTATCATGGGTTGGTGTGTCGGAATAATGACTGTTTCCAATCCATAAATCTGCTGGAACTCATAGGCTTCCGTGTCCGCCGTGCCTGTCATGCCGGACAGTTTTTTGTACATACGGAAATAATTCTGGAAGGTGATTGACGCCAGCGTTTGCGATTCGTTCTGGATCTTCACTCCTTCCTTGGCTTCGACCGCCTGATGCAAGCCGTCGCTCCAGCGGCGACCGGCCATCATGCGGCCGGTGAATTCATCGACGATGACAATTTCGCCTTCGTGCACGACGTAATGCTGATCCTTGTGATACAACGCGTGGGCGCGCAACGCGGCGTAGAAGTGGTGCATCAGAATAATATTAGCGGGGTCGTACAAGCTACCGCCCACTGGCAGTAAGCCGGCGCCGGACAAAAGCTGTTCGGCTTTTTCATGACCGGTTTCCGACAGCGTAACCTGCATGGATTTCAAATCCACCCAGTAATCGCCTTCGCCTTTTTCTTCTTCCTGTTTAATCAGACGCGGCGCGAGTTGGTTGATGGCGGCGTAGAGCGCGGTGGAATCTTCCGCCTGGCCGGAAATAATCAGCGGCGTGCGTGCTTCGTCAATCAGAATCGAATCGACTTCATCGATAATGCCGAAATTCAGTCCGCGCATCACACGGTCGGAAATCTGCGTCACCATATTGTCGCGCAAATAATCGAAACCGAATTCGTTGTTAGTGCCGTAAGTGATGTCGGAGCCGTAAGCGACTTGTTTCTGGTCATGTGGCATTTGCGAAAGATTTACGCCGACAGTCAGACCGAGAAACTTGTGGATGCGCCCCATCCACTCCGCGTCGCGCTTGGCCAAATAATCGTTGACCGTGACGATATGCACGCCGTTGCCGGAGAGCGCATTCAGGTACGAGGGCAGTGTGGCCATCAGCGTCTTGCCTTCGCCAGTGCGCATCTCGGCGATTTTGCCTGCGTGCAATACCATACCGCCGATTAACTGAACGTCGAAGTGGCGCATGCCGAGCACGCGCTTGCCCGCTTCGCGCACTACAGCAAACGCTTCAGGTAATAATTGATCCAGGGTTTCGCCGTTGCTGTGGCGCTGTTTGAACTCAGCGGTTTTTGCCGCGAGTTGTTCGTCGCCGAGACTTTGCATCGCCGGTTCGAGACCATTGATGACGACGACGATTTTGCGGTATTGCTTGAGCAGGCGCTCGTTACGGCTGCCGAATATTTTTTTGAGAATGTTGGAAGCAGAAATCATGGAGTGAGTCGCGCTTTGCTCTTGCAAAATGGTCCGGCAAAAATAAAAACAGGGTTAACAGGATAATTACCGGACTGGGGCCATGCCCCAGGCCAGAAACTATCCGGTCAACCCTGATGATTGGTTACAGGTGTTGTGTTCGCGGCAGAATGACCAGTTGCCCTCAACCGCCTATTTGCAAAAACTGCCGCGGATTCAGCGCCACGCCGCTTTCGCGCACTTCAAAATGCAAGTGTGAACCGGTGGACCGGCCGGTCGTACCGACTTCGGCAATTTGCTGTCCCTTCAGCACCACGTCGCCAGGCTTTACCAAGCTCTTTGACAAATGCGCGTAGCGCGAAACCAACCCGTTACCGTGGTCAACTTCGACTATATTACCATATTCGCCATAGGGCTCCGAGGTGACCACTACGCCGCCAGCAGCTGTTGCGACCGAGGTGCCAACCGGAGCGACAAAGTCGATTCCCGCGTGGAATGCCTTGCGGCCGGAGAAAGGGTCGAGGCGGTAGCCGTAATTGGACGAATGGTAACCCTGGGAAACCGGCAGCACAGTGGGCAGGGATTTCTTGCGCAGGTTTTCCTGCATCAACATCGAGTCGAGCACGCCTAGTTTGTCGCCGCGGTCTTCGAGCAATAAGGATAATTCCTGCAACTGGCGATTGAATTCTTCGAGGGTAATATCCGATTGCTCGCGTGCGTCGGAGACTGGGCCACCGCGGCCGGGTTTTTCGCTGAACTTGAATTCTGTCGGCTTAATGCCGGCAGCTTTTGAAAGGCGCTCACCGAATGCGTCAATACGCATTAACCGCGCCTGCATTTCGCCCAGCTTGACCGCGAGGGCGTTGAGGTTTTCGCGCATTACTACCTGATTTTTTTCCGACTCTTTTCGATTCAGGCCGGACAGCATGCTCTGTAAATAGGGATTTTTTGCATCCACTGCCTGACGCAAGGTAAATGCATACATCAGGCTGCCAAACAGGAGCATGGCAATAACCAAACCTAAGCCCGCCATGGCAAGTTGCGCATGCGATAGTGTAAAACTGCGCGGCGCGGACAATTTGTTTGATACGATAATAATATTCATCGATGAACCCTTTTCAATATTTGTCACCGAACCATGACATCTAGCAAACTCGGCGCTTATTTCAATGACATTCCATTGCTCCGGCAACGGGGCCTTGAGCGCTTGGCTGAACTGCAAAGGTGCTACGCTGAAACCGTCCCGTCAGAGCTGGTCGCGGCCAGCCGGGTCGGTGATCTAGAAGGTAACGCCTTGATTATTATGGCCTTGAATGGCCCGGTAGCCGCCAAGATTAAGTTGCTGCTGCCTGACGTGCTAAGAAAAATTCAACTAAATTTTCAGCAGGTTACCGTAATCCGGGTAGTGCTGCAAGTGAATATGTCACACACTTTCACAAAGCCGAAAAAGCGCGTGACTGCGAGTTCACAGGCCTTAAAAAGCTTGGGAGAGCTGGAATCCGGCATGGTGGATTCACCTCTTAAAACGGCATTGCAAAAGCTATTGAAAAGACAGGGAAAACTTTAAATCAGAATGACTCGTTCCAGGATGTAAAACACACCTGCCGCCGCGAGGAAATATAGGCCAAAACGCAGCAATTGCCCCATAAATTTCAAATAACGCCGATCTTTGGTAATCAGGAACGCCGCGTAGCAGCCGCCTACTATCAGCAAGCTAAAAAGAACAATAATCCGGACAATAATCATCTAATTATTTGATTATATTGAATTTATTTAACCATCCAGGATAGAGACTAAACCGTCTGCGTGTGCAGTTGGTGGAACGAAACAGGCAATTCTTTTTGCGATTTATACGTAATCATTTCCCAGGCCGTCTGATCCGCCATCAACGCGCGCAATAATTGATTGTTGAGCGCATGGCCGGATTTGTAAGCGGAGAAGGCGCCGATAACCGGATGGCCGAGCAAATACAAATCGCCGACCGCGTCGAGGATTTTGTGTTTCACAAATTCGTCGTCGTAGCGTAAACCGTCGCTGTTCAACACGCGGTATTCGTCCATCACAATCGCGTTGTCCATACTGCCGCCGAGCGCGAGGCCCTGCGCGCGCATCGCTTCCACGTCATGCGTGAAACCGAAAGTACGCGCGCGGCTGATTTCCTTGATATAAGAAGTCGAACTGAAATCGATGCTGACTTTCGAGCCGGAATTTTCAAATGCCGGATGATTAAAGTCGATAGTGAAGGTCAGCGTAAAACCATTGTGTGGCTCAAAGCGCGCCCACTTGTCGCCGTGTTTTACCTCGACGGTTTTCTTGATGCGAATATATTTCTTGCGCGCTTTTTGTTCCTCGATGCCCGCTGATTGCAACAAAAACACAAACGGCCCCGCGCTACCATCCATGATCGGCACTTCCGGCGCGGACACATCCACATACGCATTGTCGATGCCGAGGCCAGCGAGTGCGGACATCAAATGTTCGACAGTAGAAACCCGCGCACCATCTTTTTCCAAACACGACGACAAGCGCGTATCGCCGACCGCATAAGGCGTCGCCTTGATTTCCACCGCAGTAGGCAAATCCGTGCGCGTAAACACAATGCCCGTGTCCGGCGCAGCCGGGCGCAGAGTGAGAAACACCTTCTCACCCGTGTGCAAACCCACGCCGGTCGCGCGAATCACGTTCTTTAATGTGCGTTGATTAATCATTCGAATAGAGTCAAAAACGATTAAATAGTAAGTATATGATTATAATGAATAATTGCCGCAAAGGCAAATTCGCTTTAGAGGCAAATATTATTCAACTAAGTCAGGGAGATAAACGCCTAGTTCACATTTTAGCCGACGCGCAAATTAACATGCTGTGATTCGTTGAGATGTGATTTTTTTCGAAGGTGTGACTATACAAGTCATATGCTCCACCTTGAAAACTTAACTTCATTGATTACGGGATATGCAATAAACACGCTGCGGAAGCAGCCTAAATCATCACAACGAGCCTGCGCCCATGCATATTTCATTTGTTGGATTGTCTGCTTGTCGAACCAAGGATGGTAGACCGGCATGACAAGATACCCAGGCCCATGTTTCCGCAAGCACTCGATGTATGATCGATTTTCAAGTTTCTTCTTGAGGACGGTGACAAAGTTATGTGCAAACTGAGCATCCATGTTTTGGAACGGGCCGTTGTCTACAGGTTGGTGCGTTTCACCGGGAGTCGCATATGAGTGAAGGTCTCTTGCATATTCTGAAGTCCAGTACACCGCTCCGACCTCGATCCAACGCGTAGTTCTTCCCGACTTAATTATTGCCTCAGGTGGATTAGGTTCAGTCACAACTTTGAAGTCGGAACGTTGTTTACGATTAAACCAAACAAGAAATGAGTCGACGTATGCACGTTCTTGTTGCTGTTGGACTTGGCGCCGAGTTGTCATATCGAACACCTAACTAAAATTAATGCCCGTAGGCTGGCGCTGATAAGCCCAGCAAATTGACATTGAAATGCTGGGCTTATCAGCGCCAGCCTACGGCCACGTTGTACTTATCACACGTCATAACATGAAACACGGGTTGGTTCAGCGAACTAAAAAAATCTCAACTCGCTGAACCAAAGATACCATGCAATAAAACGACTTAGTCCGCCTGCTTGCGCAAGAAGGCCGGGATGTCGAGTAACTCGACGCCGGATTGGCGCATCGCTTCCACTGTGTTGCTGGTGCTGCGGCGGTTGCGATAGACGGCGGGTTGGTCGAGGTCGTGGTAATCGACTGCGTTGTGGCCCACTGCATCGTCAGTGCCGGTGCGTTGCACGACGGTGAACGCTTTTTCCGGTTGGCGATGAATTTTTACGCCGCCGCCCAGCCCAGTTGCCACAATCGTCACGCGCAGATTGTCCGCCATGGAGTCGTCTATCACCGAGCCGAAAATCACCGTCGCGTCTTCTGCGGTGAATTCGCGGATGGTGTTCATGACTTCGTGCACTTCTTTCAGCTTAAGTGATTTGCTCGCGGTAATGTTGACCAACACGCCGCGCGCACCCGACAGATCGACGCCTTCGAGCAAGGGGCTGGAGACAGCTTGTTCCGCTGCACTGCGCGCACGATCGAGGCCGCTGGCGATTGCCGAACCCATCATCGCGACGCCCATTTCCGACATTACGGTTTTCACGTCGGCAAAATCGACGTTGACGCCGCCCGGTACGTTGATGATTTCCGCAATGCCGCCGACTGCGCCGAGCAATACATCATTGGCAGCCTTGTACGCATCCTCGTAAGTCACGTCGTCGCCCAACACATCCATTAATTTGTCGTTGGGGATGATGATCAGCGAGTCGACATACTGTTGCAGGTCTTCAATGCCTTGCATCGCGATCTTCATACGCTTGCCCTCGAAAGCAAACGGTTTGGTTACCACGGCAACGGTGAGGATACCCATGCTCTTGGCTACTTCTGCCACGATGGGCGCTGCGCCGGTTCCGGTGCCGCCGCCCATGCCAGCTGTGACGAACAGCATGTCCGCGCCTTCGATCATTTCGGCGATGCGGTCGCGGTCCTCCAGCGCAGCCTGACGGCCGACTTCAGGGTTCGCGCCTGCGCCGAGACCCTTGGTGACTGTCGTGCCGATTTGCAGCAAGGTTTTCGCCTGGGTGCGTTTGAGTGCCTGCGCATCGGTGTTGGCACAAATGAATTCCACGCCTTGCACACCGTTGCTGATCATGTGGTCCACTGCATTACCGCCGCAGCCGCCCACGCCGATTACTTTGATCACTGCATCCTGGGTTGAGTTATCGATCAGTTCAATCATGAGTCTCTCCTTGTTTCAAAAAAATTAAAATAGTGAAGCTGATTTATAAAATATTATTGTCATGCCCTTGATACTAAAAATTTACCGCTAAAATTTTTACGAACTATTTATTGCAAAACGCCAATTCAAAAATTGCGTGAAAACCATGATTTCATCCTTTCAAAAATTTGTTTGATGCCGCCGCCGCTAAGTGAAGAATGTTGATTGCGTTTGTATTGTTCGTAACCGGCGAGGATCAAACCGAGGCCGGTGGAATAGCGCGGGTTGCGTACCACTTCCGCCAGGCCGCCGACATAAGTCGGGATGCCGAGCCGCACCGGCATATGGAAAACTTCTTCGCCCAATTCGACCATGCCTTGCATCACACTCGAGCCGCCGGTGAGCACAATGCCGCTGGACAATAATTCCTCGAATCCGCTACGGCGTAATTCAGCCTGGATCAATGAATATAATTCTTCGACGCGCGGCTCAATCACTTCAGCCAAAGTCTGACGCGACAGTTGGCGCGGCCCGCGTTCGCCCACGCTCGGCACCTCCACCATTTCACTCGGACCAGCCAGTTGCCGCAACGCGCAGCCGCGCGCGATTTTGATGTCTTCCGCGTCCTTGGTTGGCGTGCGCAATGCCATAGCAATGTCGTTGGTGATTTGATCGCCGGCAATGGGAATCACGGCGGTGTGGCGTATCGCGCCGTCGATAAACACCGCGATGTCCGTGGTGCCGCCGCCGATATCGACCAGGCACACGCCTAAATCTTTTTCGTCTTCCGATAACACTGCCATCGCCGAAGCCAGCGGCTGTAAAATCAGATCGCGCACTTCCAGCCCACAACGACGCACGCATTTCATAATGTTTTGCGCAGCGGAGACGGCGCCGGTGACGATATGCACTTTGACTTCCAGGCGGACTCCGCTCATGCCCAACGGCTCGCGCACATCTTCCTGCCCGTCGATAATGAATTCCTGCGTCAGGATATGCAGGATCTGCTGGTCCATAGGAATATTCACTGCGCGTGCGGTTTCTACCACGCGATCGACATCGGCCTGTGCCACTTCTTTATCTTTAATTGCCACCATACCGTGGGAGTTAAAGCTCTTGATATGCGAGCCTGCTATGCCGGTAATCACGTCACGGATTTTGCAATCGGCCATCAACTCCGCTTCTTCCAGCGCGCGCTGTATCGCCGTCACCGTGGATTCGATATTCACCACCACGCCTTTTTTCAGGCCGCGTGATGGATGCTGGCCCATGCCGATGATTTCCAGGCGGCCATCGGGAATGACTTCCGCCACGATGGCGACGATTTTCGACGTGCCGATATCGAGGCCGACAATCAGGTGTTTGGTTTCGCGCGCTTTGCTCATTGTGTAGTCCCTGTTGCTGTTTCATTATTTGTGCTGGAGGCAATTCGCATCGCGATGCCGTTCGGGTAACGCAAGTCGGCGTACTTAGCGAATATGCCCGGTTGTCCGGCGGTTTTGCTGTAAACCGACACATAGCGCGCGAGGCGTTTTTGCATATCGTTGCGGCCGAGCTCGATCACCGCGCCGTCGTCAAGGCGAATCTGCCACGCGCGCCGCGCCGACAGCGACACCTGCACCGGCTTGCGGCCTATCGACTTGAGCGTGCCCATATACAAGGTATATTCCTGCGTCACTTCGGCCTCGCTGCCTTCCGGCCCGCTCAACGCGGGCAATTTTTCGTCGTATTCGGCGTTAAAATGTTCGCCGTAGGTATTCACCAATCCGCCGCTGCCCCAGCGTGCCAGCGGCTGGTGTTCTTCCAGCTGCACTTCCAGCGTGTCCGGCCACAAGCGGCGCAAACTCGCGCTACGTACCCAGGGCAATTGCTCGAATGCGCTCTGTACCGCAGGCATGTTAATTCTGAGCAAGCCGCCTTTTACCGCGCTTTTCACTACTTTGTTCAGCTCCTCGTCACTGACATATTCCAATTCGCTTTCCGCGCTTTTGCTTGTCACGCGTACCTGCTTTATCTCCATCAGTGGCGTGGTCAGTACCCACC
>JBAVRP010000067.1:0-14410 GCA_049695115.1 Burkholderiales bacterium
CGACGCCTGCGCCGACTGCGACGCCAACGCCCTTGCCGCCCGGGGCCACCCCCACGCCGACACCCGCCCCCGCCCCCCTCGGTCAGGATATTTACGTCAATACCACCCAGTATGCGGGCAGCATGAATTGCGCCAGCTGCCACGGCGCGGATGTTAAAACCAAAACGTCCAAAATCCTCAACGGTAAGAACGCCGCGTCGATCCAAACCGCCATCAACAATAACGTCGGTGGCATGGGCGTATTCAGCGCCCTGACGGCGACGCAAGTGGCGAATATTGCGGCCTATATTACGACGGCATCAGGCGGGGCTACGCCCGCTCCAATTCCAGCACCGACGCCGACGCCAGCTCCTGTGGCCACGCCTACGCCGGCACCGGGTACAACGCCCCCGACTTCTCCTGCACCACCAGCTGCTCCTTCGTACGATGGCAAGTTGCTGTATCAAAACAATTGCGCTTCCTGCCACGGCGTTGATGTCACGAAAAACACCAGCCGTATTCAACTCGGCAAGAGTTCCGCAACCATTCAAAGTGCTATTGCCAAGAGCATGGGCGGCATGAGTTATCTATTAACGCTTAAAGCGGGCGAAATTGATGCCATTGCTGCGTATATTACGGATCCTGCTGGCTATCAACCTGCCGCTGTTCCGGCGCCGTCGGCCCCTGCTGCTGGGCTATGGAATACGGTTCCGGTAACTATGCTTGGTCAGGATGATTTGTTGACCGTATTGTCAGGGGGCAAACTCTGGTTTATCAAAGGCGAAGACAACCAGATTGGTTATATTGACGCGGCGAATAAATCTGCTGCGCCGAAAATATTCAGCCTGGCGACTGGTAGCGGCGCTAAAGCCATTGCCGCTGGCCCGGATAAACGCATCTGGTTTACCGAGTCAAAAGCCAACCTGATAGGCGCAATTGATCCTGTGACCGGCACGATCATGACCTATTCGCCCAGGACGGCCAACAGCCAGCCCAATGACATTGCTGCTGGCGATGATGGCAATATGTGGTTTACTGAAACTGCTGCCAACAAAATCGGTGTGATGATAGCCAGCGGCGCGATGGCAAAAGAAATTGCCGTGCCAACTGCCAACGCTGGTTTGGGCCAGATCATCAAAGGCTTGAACAATACGATTTGGTTTGTCGAGCGCGACGCTGGCAAGATAGGCCGCATTGACGTTGCTACTGGCAACGTGACGGAAATCAGTTTGCCGGCCGGCAGCAAGCCCAAAGGCATCGCACTTCATGCCACAACCGGCGATATTTGGGTAACGGATATTAGCCGAAATAAAGTATTGCGTATCAATCCATCGACTCAGGCAGTGGATAAAGAATTCGATGCGCCTTTAGGCAAAACACCGGATCGCATTATGTATTGCTCCACCGGCGATATGTACTTCACGCATTTCGGCAGCAGCAAAGTCGGCGGCATCAACGGCGCGGGTATATTGAATGCGTATAAATTACGTGCCGATGATGTTAACGACGGATTCCGCGCGCATGATTTGATCGAAGAGGCGAATGGGCTGATGTGGTTTGTAAATACGCCCAATTCAGCACCTGTGGTAACTGCGGTCAGCACCGCGCCTGCAAATACCCAGGCGGAAATATTGTCGGTGACGGAAGCGACACTGGACGCCAATGCAGTGGGCGCTGCGCCACTATCAGGCAGCGTGGGGCCGGCAGCGCAAAACGCGGGCGGCGGCGGCTGTGTAACTGATTTATTTAGCAAGCCAGATCCTACTTTGCCGCTTATTTTGCTTGCGGCGGTAGTCTATTTACGTAGAAAATTCATTAAGCAAATTTAAGCGCCCAATGCGCTTGCCTACGCAAGCGCATTGTTTTTTTAACCAATTGATTTAACTTGTTTTTTAACAACCGAAGGAGTCAAGATGAAATTACTTCGTACAATTATCCTGTCCGCAGCCCTTGTATTTCCCGCTCTCACTATTGCCGATGCATCTAAGCCTGCGCCCGATTTTAACTTGCCTGGCCTGAAGCAACCTACAGTGAAGCTTTCCGATTACAAAGGCAAAACGGTATTGCTCGACTTCTGGGCATCATGGTGCGGTCCGTGCCGTAAATCATTTCCGTGGATGAGCCAGATGCAGGAAAAATACGGCAAAGACGGTTTGGAAGTCATCGCGATTAATGTTGATGAAAAACGCGCGGACGCTGATAAATTCCTGGCACAAAATCCAGGCAAGTTCACTATTGCCTTTGACTCGAAAGGCAGCACGCCCACCTCTTTCGGCGCAGAAAATATGCCCACTTCGATATTGATTGACCCTAAAGGTAATATTACTTATATTCATGTCAGCTTCAGTGAGGAAAAAGCGCCTGAATTTGAAGCCCGCATCAAAGAACAGCTCGCGAAAAAATCCTGAACGAAAATAACAGGAGCATCCTATGCTTATCCGTTTACTGATCATTTTTGCCATGGTTTTATTCGCGGGCTGCGGCACGCCGGTAAAAGCCTGGCAAAAAGGCAATCTCGCCAAACCCATCATGAGCTTTGAACCCGATCCTATGGACGGTCGTTTCACCAAGCACATTTATTTTAGTAAAGAAGCCAGTTCTGGCGGATACGGTGTTGGCGGCGGGGGTTGCGGATGCAATTAAAATCGCGCGACTTATCACAGACTAAAATCGAGCCTCATACTGCTGCTATCAATCCATCAGCAAAAATTTCTGCTGCTGATGTATTAATGGCGGCGGCGATGGCCCTACCCGGCCTCTTAGCGATGCCGGCGCAAGCGGAAAATGCGCCTGAGGGCACAACCGTCGCCTTCAAATATCTGGATTATTTCGACTATCAAGAAACTGACGGCACTCCCGCTAACAGACGCGGCGGCGATCGCATGCGTGTGAAAGCACCCTCTTTGGGCATCACCATGGGCCTGGGTGAGTCGTGGGGACTGGAAGTGTCGGGCGTATATGACAGCGTGTCCGGCGCGTCACCCGATTATCACAGCGCCATTTCAACGGCCAGTATCAAAGACGAACGCAAAGCTGGCGATGCAAAACTCACCCGTTACTTCCGCCGCTCCAGCGTTGGCGTCGGAGTAGCGTTTTCAACCGAGCATGATTACGAGTCCAAGGCCATCAGCGCGGATTACCGTATGTCGAGCGAAGACAACAATCAGACCTATGCATTTGGGCTCGGCTATTCCTCGGATAAAATCCAGGATTTGTACGATAAGGTCATTACGAATTATGGCAAGCCGGGGAAAAAACGCGGTGTCGATTTAATGGTGGGCATAACCAGCAATCTATCGCCGACCGACATTGTCCAGTCGAATATCACCTACACCGACGGCAAAGGATTTTTCGACGATCCATATAAATCATTCGATAAACGCCCGGATAACCGTAAAGATATGGCATGGCTGACACGCTACAACCATTACTTTTCTGACGCAGACGCGGCGCTGCATTTGTCCTACCGTTTTTTCAGAAACAACTGGGGAATGCGCTCGCACACGATTGAAAGTGAATGGCATCAACAGCTCGGCGGCGGCTGGAAAATTGTACCCGGTTTGCGTTTTTACTCGCAAAACTCGGCAGATTTTTATAACGATTTGGGTCCCGGTAACGTTGCCAGCCGCTTCGCCGTTCCCTATGAACAACGGCCGTTTAATTCGTTTGACAGCCGCTTGTCCGCATTCGGCGCGATTACGCCGGGGGTGAAATTGGTCTGGGAAATTTCCAAAGCTGTGACGGTCGATGCCAAGGCGGAGTTGTACAAACAAAAAGCTTCTTACCGCATAGGCGGAGAAGGCAGCCCAAATAACGAACCGCTCACTGCGCGCTTTTTGCAATTCGGTGCGGCCTGGCATTTTTAATTGATTCTTGGCTCAATGTAAGGCGCGGATTTTCCCGCGCCTTTTTTATTTGCGGCCAGGCCAGAATCGATTATGCTTGGCTATGAAAAATTGCCCTGCCGCTTACCATGAAGCTCTTTAGCTATCCTTTCCGCGCCATGGGCGGGCCGAATGAGCTGCAGCTTTATGCCAACGACACTGCATCTGCTGACGGTATTGCTAAACTCGCCATCGTTGAAGTCGAGCGTATCGAAGCGAAATATTCGCGTTACCGCGACGATAGTGTACTCAGTCGAATCAATCAATCGGCAGGATTGACCGCAACTACGGTCGATACGGAAACCGCCGCCCTGCTCGACTATGCGGCTGCTTGTCATGCGCAAAGCGAGGGCTTGTTCGACATCAGTTCGGGCGTGCTACGCCGTGCGTGGAATTTCAGTGAGGCGTGCGTTCCCTCTGAAGAGAAAATTGCAGCATTGCTAAAACAGATAGGCTGGGGAAAAATTAGTTGGCATCGCCCGGTATTGTCGTTGCCGGCCGGTATGGAAATCGACTTCGGCGGCATCGGTAAGGAATACGCTGCCGACCGCGTTGCGAGCGTGTGCATGGAGCACGGTGCGCCGTATGGCTTCGTCAATCTCGGCGGCGACATCCGCGTATTCGGGCCGCATCCCGATGGTTCGTCGTGGTCGATCGGTATTGCCCATCCGCGCCGTGCTGATCGCGTATTAGCCAGCCTCATCATTCCGCGCGGCGCGATTGCTACCAGCGGAGATTACGAACGCTATTTTGAAATTGACGGGCACAGATATTGTCACATTCTCAATCCGAAAACCGGTTATCCGACTTCGGGCTTGCAAGCCGTGACAGTCATAGCACCGCTATGCACAGTCGCTGGCAGTTTGTCCACAATTGCCATGCTGAAGGGTAAAGAAGGAATCAATTTTTTGGCAGCACAGGAAATGCCATGGATGGCGGTAAATGCAAAGGGCCACATAAGTGGCCCTTTGGCGGGAAAAAATTAAATTATATAACTATTTGATTATATTTAATTATTAGCACGTCTGTACTGTGCAGTTTTTTTCGTCAATTGGCGCGGCGCTTTTCGCTAACGAGGGTGAAGCTGACGCATAGACGCGATCAAGACTAGCGATAAATTTTTCCGGCGCTTGATAACCGACTACTTGTCGGCCTTTCAATTCATTGCCGTTACCATCGAAAAATATAATGCCCGGCGGACCAAATAGACCGAAACGTTTTAGCAAAGCTTTATCGTCGTCATTATTCGCCGTCACATCGGCTTGCAACAACACGGTGTCTTTCAATTGCGCCTGCACGTTTTTGTCGACGAAGGTATCGTGCTCCATCTCTTTGCACGACACGCACCAATCAGCATAAAAATCCAGCATCACGGTTTTGCCCGCAGCTTGTTTGATGCGAGTATCGAGCGCAGCGACGTTAGCCACACGGTCAAACTTGAGCCCGGTATTAGCAACCAACGCGCCTGCTCCGCCGCTCGCCTTGAATCCCGCGAGTGGCTGCAATACATCGCGCCCGCCACTCAACGCGCCAATCACCAGCGCCACGCCTGCGAGTAATGCAATCACGCCCGCACCTTTCCACAAACGATGCCAACCCGAAACATCCGCCGGTAACGGATCGATGGCGCTTAAATACATGGCGGAAATAATCAGCAAAGCCGCCCACAACAGCATATGCGCAACCGGAGGAATCACGGGCGAGATGAGCCAGATAGCAACGCCCAGTAACAGCACGCCGAAGAATTTTTTCACGGCTTCCATCCACATGCCTGCCCTTGGCAGCAACGTCCCCGCAGATGCACCTATCAACAATAGCGGGACACCCATGCCCAACGACATGGCGAATAAAGCCGAGCCGCCGAGCACCACGTCTTGCGTCTTACTGATGTAGAGCAGCGCGCCAGCCAGCGGCGCGGCGACGCATGGGCCAACAATCAGCGCAGACAACGCACCCATGATAAATACACCAGTGAATTTGCCGCCTTTGAGATTATTGCTGGTGTCGGACAGTTTACTTTGTAAAAAGCCCGGCAACTGCAATTCATAAAAACCAAACATGGAAAAAGACAGTGCAACAAATACTAACGCGAACGTGCCGAGCACCCACGGATTCTGCAACGCATTTGAAATCAAACTACCCGTCATTCCCGCCGCAACACCAGCAGCAGAATAAGTAATCGCCATGCCCATTACATAGGCAACCGACAATAAGAAGGTATGCATACGCGTGCTATTGGCACCCTGCCCGACAATAATGCCGGACAAAATTGGAATCATCGGAAACACGCAAGGTGTAAACGACAAGCCAAGGCCCAACACAAAAAAGCTGGCCAGCAACACAATGAAACTTTTATTTTTGAATAAGCCGGCGACTTCATCCGTCTCGGACATTGGCGTAGTGACGCTCTTCACTGAAGGCGTTGCTGATGCAATAGCTGGCGCGGACGAATTAGCAGTAGAGATGCCGGAAAAATTCACTTTGAATATTTTTTTCTGCGGTGGATAGCACAGTCCTTTTTCGCTACAGCCCTGATAGCCAATCTGCAAGTCTGCAGCGCCCTCAGCGACAATTGGCTTTAGGTCAAAAGCAGCCTGAAAGGGATGATGATAAACCTCGACTTTGCCGAAGCTTGGATCTTGTTTGACGTCCCCTTTGGGCAAGCTAACTGGGCCGAGAGAACCGTCCGCTGGGTTTTTCAAACCGAAATTCAGGCGTTCGCGGTAAAGGTAGTAACCTTCCGCCGGCACAAAATCTACCGACACTTTATTGTTTTCGTTCCGGAATGAAACTTTGAAAGCCTGATCGACAGGTAAGAACTCATCTTCGTTGCTGGTTAGCTTGGCGTTCGATTCAAGGGCTTTTTGCAAAACAGAACTGTCCGCTTGAACGGCTGGTTCGGCCCAAGCAAGGGCGCTGACAATGAGTAACAGCCAAGCAAAAATACGCATAGAGACTCCAATAAAATTTAACTGAATCAAGACATTACACAATTTAACTATAAAATAGTTTAACACATTTTCGAGCGCTTGTGCACTCCAAGCTACATTGTGGGAAAATTTTCCCTGCATTGCAAGCTTTAAATTATCAAACCCCGAATTCCATCACCCCCAAAGAATCAGTCAAAAACAAATAACTTGGCAGAATCAGCCCCATTCACTCTACTCAGAGTTGCTACAATCGCGCAAGTTCACTGCATCTCTGAACCATCATATGCCGTTTATTCTTGAATTTTCCAGAGTCAAAAAAAATGATCCGTCCCCCCCAACGCGTGCTTCTGCTATCCATATTCGCAACAATCCTGACTAACATTCCCGTCGCCCACGCTGAACCGAACCTGATGGGTCAAACCGGCCTGATCTCCATGCCCGATGCGAATATCGAGCCAGTCGGCACTTGGCGCCTGGGAACTAGCGCCAGTGATCCTTATGTGCCGCTCTACACTAGTCTTACGCCGGTATCCCGAGTGGAATTTTCCGGCCGCTTTATGCGCATCAAGGATGTGCTCGGAATTCCGGGAACCGATTACGGCGATTACAAGGACCGTGAATTCGACATCAAATTACAGTTACTAACCGAAGGCAAATTCTGGCCTGCGTTCTCCATAGGCGCGCAAGATACTTTCGGCACGCGGATTTTTGGCGCGGAATATATCGCTGCCTCAAAACACATCGGGCCTGTAGATGTGACGCTGGGTTATGGCCGCAAGCGCATCGATGGCGCCTTTGGCGGCATACGTTATTTTCCAACCGAGAAAAAAAATATCGCCGTGGTCGCGGAATACGATGCTATCAATTATGCGAAAGAATTTGCCGGCGACATCTCGGGCGCGAATAAACGGCGCAAGGGCGCAGCATTGGGGCTGGAATACAAATGGGGCTGGCTCGGTGCACAATTGGCACGTCAGAAAGACCAATATTCCGGCAATGCCTATGTGGCGATTCCGCTGGAAACAGCGGACTTTATTCCCAAGCTAACTGAACCTGCGCCGTATACCACTGTCACCACTCGCCCAACCTACAACCAATGGCAAACGGAAAAATCGCATAAGAACCGTATGGCGCGCGCGCTTAACGACGATGACTTTACCAATATTGGCATCCGTTCGACTGGCCCTGATTTATACCTCAAGCTCAGCAACGCGCGCATTTCCGACATGCCACGCGCGGTCGGCCGCGCGGCGCGCGTGGGCACCCTGTTATCTCCCACGGAAACCAAAAAAATATTCATCACTTACACATTGATTGAAATGCCGGCCGTCACTTACGAATTCAGCGACATCAATCAACTCCAACGATACTTTAATGGCCAAATTACCCGCAAGGAACTTGCGGCTAGCGTCAACATATCCTACCCGCCCGGTGGCCCAGTCAATCAAGGCTACAACGAAAGTGATTTGTATCTCGGCCTCGATGACGACCAGCCGGGACTGAAAACCGTATTTAACGACGACGGTGATCTGATTTCACTCAAGCGTACAGACGGCTTTCTTGATCGCATCAAAATTGCGCCTAAAGCCAACTTTCTCCTGAACGATCCCAGCGGCGCGATACACTACGCACTCGCGCTTAATGCCGATTACACGAAAAATCTGGGCAGGCAAACGTTTATTGAAGGCGCAGTTGATTGGACCATTGTTGAAGACATCAGCAAAGGCGCGGCTACGCCCAATACCAGCTTGTTGCCCCACGTACGTTCCGACGTGCCGTTGTATAAGCGTGATGGAAAATTCAAACTTAGCAGTTTGCTTTTGAATAAATATTTTCATCCGGCTGAACAGGTTTTTGCCCGCGGTTCCGTCGGCTTATATGAAGAAATGTATGGCGGTACGGGCGGGCAGGTTTTGCATGTGCCCAAAAGCGGAAATCTGGCAACTGATTTGGCAGTGGATTGGGTAAGGCAACGCGACACAAAGGGTTTGCTCGGCTTCAGGTCCTACTCGACTGTCACGGCGATTGTGTCAACACGCTACCGTTTCCCTCAAGGCGTTACCGCGACGGTGCGCGCCGGACGTTTTCTCGCCAAGGATTCTGGTGCACGCCTTGAACTCAAACGCCGCTTCGAATCCGGGATTGAGATGGGCGCGTGGTACACCCGCACTAACGGCAACGATCTGACCGCATCAGGCAATATCGGCAAACCGTATTATGATAAGGGCGTGTTCTTGACGATACCGTTAAGCAGACTGCTTACCAAGGATACTCAGGCCGTTGCAGGCTTTTCCATAGCGCCGTGGACGCGCGACGTAGGGCAATTGGTCGCCCCTCCCGGAGACTTATATGGGATTGTGGAAAAATCCTTAGTAAACGACTTGCACAGATATGACGGACTGGAGAAGTTCGGCGACGCGGAAGATAACTACTGAAAATCTGTTGATTAAAAATTTGCCGTCATTTAAACGCCGACAGATTTCTTGGCGCCAATAGCGACAGCTTTTTTCTTCAGTAACTTTTTGGACGGCGCTTTTTTCTTGCCAAAATCACGGATGTATTCCTCCAGCCCTTCGCGCGATACTGTGCCGAAATGCTTTTCCACTAATTCACCGTTTTTGTTGTATAGGTACGAAATCGGCAGCATGGACACATCGCGGAACTGGCCCGTAGCATCAGCCGTGCCAGGTATCACGGGGTAATCGATTTTCATTTTGTCGATAAAGCCCTGCGGATCCGCGCTGGTTTCGTAATCCATCATCACCCCCAGCACCACCAGATCCTTGTCTTTGTGAGCCTTGTGCAAATCAATCAACTCGGGGATTTCCTCCAAGCAGGGGCCGCACCAGGTGGCCCAGAAATTTACCAATACCCATTTGCCTTTGTAATCCGATAGTTTGGTCGTTTGCCCCTTGCTGTCTTTGAGTTCAAACGCATGAGCCGGGGCTACCAAGCCCATACAAGGCACGACCACGAACCAAATAAATTTTATAATTAATTGATTATATTTAATATTTTTCATTACACGTCTTTCGTCGCAATATTAGAACGGTTCATCTACAACGTAAATATATTTCCCTGATTGTAACGGGTTTGTTTGACCTGATTGCCGAGTTTGTCTAGCCTCAAGCTTTGTTTACCTTCATCACCTTCGGAGCCCCAATCATGAAATTCACACGCAAATTAATTGCCTGTTTCATCGTTCTAGCTGCCAATAGCGCCTGCGCGCAAACGCCACTTACCCCACCAGCGCAAGGCAGCACGGCAAAACCCAATCCAGTAGTCATTACCACAACGGCACAAGCGCCTATGCCGACGACCATCGCTACCGCCCCCTCGGCGGCAACGGTAACAGCACGACAAATTTCTGCGACGAATCCGGATGTCGAAGCATTTTTCGATGATGCGGTTCAGCTGATCAACCAGTACCGCAGCGGCAGAAAGCTATCATTGCTGGCCAGAGACGGCCGCCTGGACAAAATCGCGGCGGCACATAGTAACTATATGGCGGCAAAAGATGACTTGAGCCATGACGGATTCAACGAGCGCTTTAACCAGGCCAATATGCAAAGTTGCGCGGAGAACGTCGCCTGGAATCAAATCACCGCGTCTGAATTGGTCAACGACTGGATAGCCTCACCGGTGCACGACAAAAACCTGCTCAAACCTAATGTCACTCGTGTTGGCTTGGGCCGCGCCAAAGGTTACACCACGTATTTTGTCTGCCAACCCTGATTAACAATTGGAAACACCTTACGCACGCAATTATTATTTCGCACAAAAAAAACGGGCTGCCTGAGCAGCCCGTTTTTATTCGACATCGACTTCCAGATTAGTGGCTATTTGGAGTATGCGTAGCAGGAGTGCTGGTGCTGCTCTTCTTCGACGCTATAGCGGCAATCGCTGCAATTCCGAGACCGATACCCACAAGCGCGCCGGTTGATAAGCCAGTTGAAGGCGCGACGACTGGAGCAGGTGGTGGAACTGGTTTCGGCAGGGGTGCCGGAGCCGGTGCTGGAACCGGTGCAGGTGGCGGAGCTGGAGGAGGAGGCGCGGGAGCAGGAACAGGCGCCGCAGCCACAACCGGTGCGGGAGCGGGCGCCGCTACTACACGGCTGGTTTCTGCGGCGGCAACTTTACGGGCACGGTAGGACGCACAGACATCTGCGTATTTGCTTTTGCGGACACCAAATTTTTTCTTGGTGGACTTCTTTGCTGGGCGGCAAATCTGCTCCAGCTGGGCATCGCTCAACTCACGAATAGGCGCTGCGGCCACGGGCATAACAGTGGTCACGCCCATGAGTATAGCCATGGTGGTTGCCAGTTTTTTCATCAACATTTTCTTTCTCCCCTGTCAGGATGGATGGTCACGAAATTAAATAAATACAAGGACTTACACTGAGAATTTCAAACAGAGCAAATCCAGTTGCAGTAAATTCGAACTAATTATAGCTCAAAATATTGATTTGAATAGGCATTTATTCAAGGATTTTTCCTCGAAAGCTGAGTTATGACGCTAATTTACAATCAGCAGGCTGGGAGTGCAATTGCAAATACATTTTTTAGTGTACGGAATCCGGCGGGTCCAAGTCAACAGATAGAGCAATGATGTCCACGCCCTCTTCGCGCATGGCCGCGAAGTCGTCGCGGCTCACTTCGCCGCGGATGCTTTCAGGCGGGATTTCCTGCGAGTGCATCTTGCGCGCCTTCTCAGCAAAGTCCCGGCCTACGTCACGGAAATTGTCGCGTAGAAACTGCATCAGTTTTTTGCGCACAGCCCGGTTGGCTGTGGCAATCGTGGTCAATTGTTGGGAACCTTCGCGGCCGCTTTTGGCGTGGATGTGAGGCGCGCTGACGCTGCGGGAAATATCGCGGCTGCCGCATTCCGGACATTCGATCAGCAACTCGCGCTGTTGCAGGACGAAATCTTCGGATGATCGAAACCAGCCTTCAAAGCCGTGGTCCGCATCGCAGTGGAGTTGGTAAACAATCATGGCGGCCAGCATAGTCCCAAAACCAACCGCCTGCAGTGAAGCAGGTCATTGTATTAGCTTAATTTGCCTAACAAACGAGTTAGGCAAGCGCTTAAAACCTAAAAGCGATAAACGAGGTTCAAAGAAAATACATTGGCTGCATCGGGCTTAATAATATAGCGCTCAACTTCTCCCCTCGCAGCCCAGCCGGATCCCAACTCCGCCTCGCCGCCGAGAGCGACTACCGCGCCATTGCCCTTGGTAGTCTGAAGCGTATTGATAGTGCTGGTTGATGCCCCCACTTCTGCATCCCAGTGGAAAGCACCGATTTTGGCGTAAACAAAAAACTTCGGGTTTAGGGGCATACTCCCGACCAGTGAAACAGTTGGGCCCTTTGCCAACCGCGGTTGCACTTTGGCAACCGCATTTGCAAGATCCCCCACATTCACCTCATCCGCTTTGGCCGTGCTGGTAGCTTTACCGAGACTGACGTATCCCGCCTCCAGTGCGAAATAGGGATTTATCTGGTAACCACCATACACTTTCCAGGCAAAATCATTGAATTTCAGCGTCGTATCAACGTTAATCAAGCCTTCCCGTTTCAGGCGCTGGCTAAAGTCAAAATTATCGCCTTCCGTGTTCGACTTGCCTCCGCCAACGCCGAAATAAGCGCCCGCATCTGCCGCCATGGCAGGCGCGGCAATCAGAGAAAATACTGTAGAAATAATGTATAAATATTTAATTTTGTTCATATATTTCCTGTTAAAATATACCAAAGCGCCCATTAGCAAGAGAGGCAGCGTGGGATCCATATTGTTTCCGAATCCGCTTTCGGAGTTCAGGGCACATCCACCCCCACCACTCGTACTGCCGCTACTGCCCCCGCCTCCTACTACCGTCGATGACACATAAACCGTCACGCCGAAAACGTCCGACGTGCCTTTATTATTATTAGCGTCTCCCAAATACGTTGCAGTGATTTTATGATTGCCATTGCCCAGCGCGCTGGTAGCAAATGTCGCTACGCCGCTCACAAGCGGCGCAGAACCGATTGCCACACCATTATCGCTGAAAGTCACCGTGCCTGTCGGCGTCACGCCACTGGCGCCGGACTTAATTGTCACCTTGAATGTAATCGTCTCGCCAACTTTGGGTTGCGACTTATCCAGAGGGCTGAAGCTGATAACACCGTTCGCCGGGATGACTTCGAATTTCTGCGTAACCACCGTCGCCTTGTCGTAATTACTATTACCGTCCTGGCTCGCTTGCAGCTCGCACGTACCTCCAGCCACGATCGTCACTGAGCCTGTCGGCGTCACTTCGCAAGATGCCGGGTTGAGGCTGGTGAAACTTACCGGCAAACCAGCTGATGAAGTCGCACTTATATCGAACTTCGGGTCACCCAATGTTTTGGCGGGCAAGTCCGCGAGACTAAATGCAATCGTCTGCGACGCCTTCGCGACGTCGAAAGACTGCTGCACTGGTGGCGCATCCGCATAGTTAACATTACCTGCTTGGCGCGCTTCAATCGTACACTTGCCCGCGCCCACGATGGAAACCGTCTTCACGTTCACGCCGCAGACTGCCGGTGTTGTAGTTCTAAAGGTCACGGTGTTGCCTGAAGCCCCTCCAGTGGCATCTATATTAAAATCTACATCCTTAAAGGTTTTCCGACCAAGCGCGCCAAAAGTGATGGTCTGTGCAGCAGGACTGATGGTTATTGATAATCTGGCCTCCGTTGCTGCGACATAATTATCACTTCCGGCCTGATTGGCGGTAATGATGCAAGGGCCCGCGCTGATAATCGTCACCGTGCCGGTCGGGGTTGCCGTACACACCGGAATCGTAACTGAGGTAAATGTAACCGTCAGATTGGAACTGGCAGTCGCGCTCACAGTAAACTGCGCATCACCGAACGTCTTTGGCGCCAATGGGCCGAAGGTGATGCTTTGTGAACCAATGCCTATGCCAATGTTTTGTGGTTTCTCGGGCGCTGCAGCGTAGTTAGCATTGCCGGCCTGATTAGCGGCTATGATACACAAGCCTTTGCTGACGCCGGTTATGGTCGAGCCATTTGTGCCGCTCGTGGTACACACGGCGGGCGTCGTGCTGCCGAAAGTGATTGAGTTACGCGAAGCACCACCGGTGGCAACAACGGTGCCCGTGCCGCCAACAGCGATCGTAGGTAAAGCGCCGAAGGTGATGGTCTGCGCACCAAGGCCTATACCGATGCTTTGAGTAACTTGAGGCGCTGCAGTGTAGTTGGCACTGCCGGCCTTATTGGCGGCGATGACGCAGGTACCGAATGTGACGCCTGTGACGGTCGAGCCATTGGTGCCGCCTGTGCTACACACGGCAGGAGTGGTGCTAGTGAATATGACAGGGATGTCAAGTGATCCACTACTGGTAGCGGTAAGGATACCAGTGCTATCGACTACGACGGGTGGTGCGGCGCCAAAGGTAATAGTTTGACTCGCTGCGGCCACGACCATGCTGAAGGCTTGAGTCGCCGCCGTTCCCACGCCATTCGTGGCCGTAAAGGTCAACGGGAATGTGCCCGATACTGTCGGCGTGCCAGAGAGTATGCCCGTAGCCGGAACGAAGGTGACCCCGGCCGGTAAGGTGCCAGTAACACTCAGCGTGG
>JBAVRP010000068.1:0-13308 GCA_049695115.1 Burkholderiales bacterium
TGGCGTATTTGTCGAATCCGGCAGTGGCAAAGGTGGTCTGTTTCATCGTCGTTCCTCCCTCGTATCCCATCATTCAAATATTACATTTGTTCGATTGGATGCGGGGACTTAATCAGAGTTTCCCTAGCTCAGACTCTAAATTCGGATGCACAGTAATATTTGCGATTTCGTCGGCTTTATTAGCAACCGAGAAAGCACCAAACTGACCGGCGTGAAATTTACCGCGCTGCGACAGGATAATGTCACCGTTTTTTGTTTCTTGAAGCTTCAGGAAATTACGTTGTTTTCCCTTTACGCTAACAACAAATCAATACATCATAAGGCTATCCAAGTGAGCTAACTAGCAGCATGAGTGACGACTTCCAGTGCCACGTAAGGCGCGAGCGTAAAACGAACCGCGCAATACGTGTAGTCAGCCACTCAATGACTGTGAAGTTTTTCTTTGAGCCAGACTTTAATGAGTGATTGATACGGAACATCACGCGCGTTAGCTGCAGCCTTGATTGAATCGAGCAGGTGCTGTGGCAGACGTAAAGAAATAGTCTTCGTTGTCGGCTTCAAATTGGGCAGTGCTACTTTCTGCGCTTTGGTCCAATCGAGATACTCTGAAGAATCATGCGTTTCCCAGAAAGCGCGCTCCTCGGCTTCGTTGGTAAATTTTGGTGTGGTCTTACGTTGTTTGCTCATAAATTTTTTGCTCCTTTCGGTGCATGTCGCGGGCTGAGATCACGCGGATTTTTTCGCTTGATTGGCGAAGGGTGAAAGTGATATGCAGCAATCGCCCGTCGTCGGATTTACCTAATGCGTGAAAGCGTATTTCCTTGCCGCTATGTTTCGCATCCGCCAACATTAATAATGGCGCGTTGAAAAATACCTGCTCTGCTTCTGCCGAAGAAACGCCATGCTTCTCGTTTTTCCGAGCATTTCCATCGTCCCAGTCGAACCCAATAACCTTGGTTAAATCGATCATTGATGTATATTACTAACACATACAAAAAAGCGCAACCGAGGTTGCGCTGTTGTTTATTAAGCTGTTGTTTTTATTCAATTTTTAATAAAACACTGCTTGTCGGCGCTCTCTTTCAAAGTCTTATACTTTTTCGCCATTTCTTTCACAGACTCAGGGTCGCGGAACTCCGCGCCGCGGGCGCCTTGCAGGCTTTGATTGCGCAAAGACATCGAGCTTTCGACGAATTCGTCATAAGGCATTTCTTTAGCGATAGCGTCGATGGCGCAGGAGCATTTGTAGACATATTCGTATTTGCCATCATGTTGCTGCATACACTCGAGCACGTATTCGACACGGTCAGTCGTCGGGTAGTCATGCGCCAGTGCAGCAAACGAAACGCTCAGTGCGGCACCGATAAAAACCAATGCTTGGGAAATATTCATCTAACGGTGCCCCTGAAATTATGAATAAAACTAATGCTAACATGTCACCCTGCCTATAACGCAAGTCTCTACCAATCGTCATACACGCCGCCAGAATAATGATTTGCCTAAGCCTAGTGAAGTATTTACCAACAGTCCTGTTTTGGCTGGCTTTCAGTTTGCCGGCATTCGGCGCATTTCCCGCGCCGATAAAAGTAGCGCCTAATGTTTACGCCTTCATCGGCGAGACGGAAGAAGCCAGTATGCAAAACCGCGGCGCGGTGGCGAACCAAGGATTCATCGTCGGCGACAACGGCATTGTCGTTATCGACAGCGGCGGCAGCGATGAATACGGCGAATACATGGTGCGTGCCATCGCCAAAATCAGCGATAAGCCTGTGGTGCTGGTCATCACCACTTTCACCGGGCAAGATCATGTGCTCGGCAACGGCGCATTCAAGCGAAGCAAGATTGCCATTGTGAGCACGCGGGATGCGGATAAATCCATGGCGGAACATTGCGCGACTTGTCTTGCCAATCTGAAAAAAAATATCGGCGAAGACATCATGGCCAACACCAAAGTGAACCGCCCTACGCTTTTGCTCGACCAATCGATACAAGTAAAAATAGCCGGGCGCGATTTGGATATTATTTCTCTCGCCCACGCCAACGCTCCGGGCGCGCTTGCTATTTACGACCGCACTAGTGGCGTTTTGTTCAGCGGTGATTTGTTCAGCTTCGACCGGTTACCGGAAACGCGCGAAGCGAAAATCGATGGCTGGCTCGCCGCGATTGATAGCATTAAAAAATTGCCGCTGAAACAAATTGTCCCCGGCCATGGCCCGGTGGCTAAGCCTGCACGCATGACCGACGTATCGGATTATTTGCGCGAATTAAAAGCGCAAACAAAAAAACTCTATGACGATGGCGTGAGTCTCGGCGAAGCCACGAATCAGGCCCATCTGCCCGCTTATTCCAAATGGGCACTGTACGATCTGCTGCATCGCAGAAATATTTTTAATCTATACTTGGAGCTCGAAGCCCATGAGTTTGCGAAATAGGCATACAATTCGCCAATTCGCCCGAAAAAATGAAAGAAAAAAATGTTTTCCGATAACCCGACAAAATTCAAACCGGAATTTCCCGTTGCCCTGCCGCCGCAAACACGCGAGGCCAACAACAGCGTGTTTATCCACGACCTTAAACTCCCGACCATTATCGGCGTGTACGACTACGAACGCCTTGCGCCGCAGACTTTGGAATTGCAACTGGAAATCGGCATGCGCAATACAACGGCTTGTTTTAGCGATGATATTGCCGACACGGCCGACTACGCCAAGGTAGTGTCGCGTATCCGCGAAGAGCTAGTCATCAAACAGTTTTTTTTACTCGAACGTCTCGGCCAACACCTGGGCCGCATGATCATTAATGAATTCGACGCGCCGTGGGTAAAAATTAGCATCGCTAAAACTGGTATCGTGCCGGACGCCAGGCAGGTCGGCGTCAATCTGAAGTTTATGGCTTAGTGAACCTCAATACCCCAAGCATTTCCCCTTGCGAAGCCCTTTCAAAACGCATTTATCTCAAGCAATCGGTTGGGGTAAATGGCCTAGTAAACTAATTCCCTCACTGGCACGTCTTTACTGTAAGTAATCAGTGCAGAGCTTGAAGTATTGAGTGTTTCTGCAGGTGAGTGTAAATATTCGGCGGGTTTCTAGCCAGCCATCATTGTGTTATTTGGACGCTGTCTATGCCTGCCTCAACTGAGGGCATTATCATGCGAACTACTCCACGTATGGTAATCGGTATTTTTCTTGTATCAGCAGCCCTGATCAGCATCCCGCTTGCGGCAGCCTGCGATGAAAGCAGCAATACCAGCACCCAAGCAGGTAAAGCGCAGCAGACAGCCAAAGGCATGCGCGGCCCCGAGGGGATGAAAGGCGTAGCAGGCGTGGCGGGTTCTCGTCCATCGGCGCCCGACACGGATCCTGCTGTATCTATGGTTACTACATTTGTCGACGGCCCAACGGGATATGTGTTTGTTTACACCGTAGAAGGCTGGAAGTTTGTGGGCAGCGGAACGCATTAGCATCATCAAATGACCTCGCGTAACTACTGGAAATCACGCTGTCGAGAGGCGGTCTCCGGAGGAAGCAGGAGCAATTTGTTCTGTGTAACCACCGTATTCTCCTGTGACCCAAGATGTTTTTGAAGGCCGGGGCGCCGGGGACGAAGCAGGAGAACGGAAACTGATACGCGTTGGCGCGGCTGCACTGATTGCCTCCCTCCTTGTCGTTGCCCAGGCTGTCCGCGCCGATGCAAGTGCGGAAGCGAGTCCGCCGCTGACCGACGTAGGGATTGCGAGCGCGTGGCGCACACTACGAGTTGTAAATTGCGCCCGCCGCCACGGCAAGGACTATGACGGCCTGGTGGCACCATCCATCTTCAACTACGCAAAGGAAACTAATCGTGAGATGTTTGTGCGGAAAGTCCTGGATGGGGACCCGCCACGCGGCATGCCGGGCTATCGTGACAATCAATTAATAGCTGAAAATATTGACGGTATCTATCGATACTTTATGGGCCGCGCCGACGGAAGCATCACGTCGCGTTCGCGTAGTCAATGAAAACTTGAAAAGCCTTGCCCTGATCGAAGTAAATGGGCACATCACACGGCTATTGTTGGAGCTTACGGTAGTGGACAGCAGCAAAATGATCCGATTTTGGTGGCTCCGCATGCGCCAACAAGCATGCGCTTTTACAAATGGCGTAGAAAATTTATTGACGTTTTGGGCTTTTTTTCGCGGGCGTACTTTTCCCGCCGAATTCCTGTTCGAGAAATTCCGCCGCTTCATCCAGCATAAATTTCCGATACGCCAACGCCGGCGGCGACAAACTCTTGGTGCGCATATGTACCACATGCCAGGTTCGCGTCACCGGCGTGCCCATCACATCGAGTATGGCGATCACGCCGCTACGCAATTCCAAACCCAAGGTATGTAACGACAATAACGACACGCCCATGCCTGCCATCACGGCTTGCTTGATGGTTTCGTTGCTACCGAGGGTGACGATTTTTTTCGGCGTGAACAAATGGTTTTTGAACATTTCTTCCGCCACCACGCGCGTGCCGGAGCCGGGTTCGCGCAATAAAAATGTTTCACCGCGCAATTCCTGCAAATCAAATTTTTTCGCTTTGCGCAGCGGATGATCGACTTTGGCGATGATGACATGCGGGTGCGGTGCCAGCGGTTCCGCCAGCGCATCCAATCCCTTCGCCGGGCGGCCCATGATGGCGAGGTCGATGGCGTTGTCTTGTAATAGCTTGAGTAAAAATTCGCGGTTGCCGACTTCGAGTTGCACTTCGAGCTGAGGATACTGTGCGGTAAATTTCGCCAACATTTTCGGCGCAAAATATTTCGCCGTGCTCACCAAGCCGATGTGCAAAGTGCCCGACTGCAAACCAGAGAGTGACTGAAATACTGCTGCCGCGTCTTTGAGTTCACCCAATATGCGTGATCCGTGATGCAACATCTTGTCGCCTGCTTCCGTAAGTTGTACTTTTTTTCCCACCCGTTCGAACAGCGAAGTGCCAATCGCGTCTTCGAGCAATTTGATTTGCATCGACACCGCCGGCTGCGTCAAATGCAATTGCTCCGCCGCGCGGGCAAAACTCAAGTTGCGCGCGGCAACTTCAAATATCTGCAGTTGACGCAAGGTCAAATGGCGAACGAGGTCAAGGTTATTCATCAGGGTTTACTTATGTAAAAGTTAAAAAATACTGAATTTACTTAGGTTTGGCAAGAGAATATTGTGAATTCCTGAGATTTATTTTGAATTCGAGGAGAAAAACATGAATGCACCCGCCAACCAACGCGTCGTCGGCAACACCAGCGACCGGTACAAAGCCGGCGTGATGAAATATAAGGAAATGGGTTACTGGCAGCCTGACTACGTGCCGAAGGAAACCGACATCATCGCGCTGTTCCGCATCACGCCGCAGGAAGGCGTCGATTCCATCGAAGCCGCCGCTGCGGTTGCCGGCGAATCATCGACCGCAACGTGGACGGTGGTATGGACCGACCGGCTCACTGCTTGCGACAACTATCGCGCCAAAGCCTACCGCGTCGATCCGGTGCCGAATAACCCGGAACAATTTTTTGCTTACATCGCCTACGACTTGGATTTGTTTGAAGAAGGCTCGATCTCTAACCTCACCGCGTCCATCATCGGCAATGTGTTCGGCTTCAAGCCGCTGAAAGCATTGCGCCTGGAAGACATGCGTATTCCTGTGGCGTATCTGAAAACATTCCAGGGACCGCCAACGGGCATTGTGGTCGAGCGCGAACGCCTGGATAAATATGGCCGTCCATTATTGGGCGCGACGACCAAACCGAAACTCGGCTTGTCGGGAAAAAATTATGGCCGTGTAGTGTATGAAGGGCTCAAAGGCGGTCTGGATTTCATGAAAGACGACGAGAACATTAACTCGCAGCCGTTCATGCATTGGCGCGACCGGTTTTTGTTTGTGATGGAAGCAGTGAACAAAGCCTGCGCGGAGACCGGCGAAGTGAAAGGCCATTACCTCAACGTGACTGCCGGGACGATGGAAGATATGTACGAGCGCGCGGAATTCGCCAAACAACTCGGCTCGAATATTGTGATGATCGATTTGGTCATAGGCTACACCGCGATTCAATCCATGGCGAAATGGGCGCGACGCAACGACATGATTTTGCACATGCACCGTGCCGGGCACTCGACTTACACGCGGCAAAAAAATCACGGTATCTCGTTCCGGGTCATCACCAAATGGTTGCGTATGGCCGGTGTCGATCATCTGCATGCAGGTACCGCGGTCGGCAAACTCGAAGGCGATCCGCCAACCGTGCAAGGCTTTTACAACGTCTGCCGCGAAACGCACAACCATGTCGATTTGCCGCGCGGCATATTCTTTGAACAACCCTGGGCCGGCTTGCGCAAAGTGATGCCGGTGGCGTCTGGCGGCATTCATGCCGGTCAAATGCATCAGTTGCTCGATTTGTTCGGCGACGATGTGGTGTTGCAATTCGGCGGCGGCACTATCGGCCACCCACAAGGCATCCAAGCCGGCGCGACCGCGAATCGCGTGGCGCTGGAAGCGATGGTGAAAGCGCGCAACGAAGGCAAAGACATCGCCAACGAAGGTCCGGAAATTTTGCAACTGGCCGCGCGTCATTGCCAACCGCTCAAAGCCGCGCTCGAAGTATGGAAAGACGTGTCGTTTAATTACGCCTCGACCGACACCTCGGATTTTCAGCCAACTGCAACCGCTTCTTAAGAAAGGAATCCCATGCGCATCACACAAGGAACATTTTCATTTTTGCCCGACCTGACCGACAAGGATATCCAGGCGCAAGTCGATTACGCTTTGAAACAAGGCTGGGCAGTGTCGGTCGAATACACCGACGATCCGCATCCGCGCAACACCTATTGGGAAATGTGGGGCATGCCGATGTTCGATTTAAAAGACGCGGCCGGTGCAATGCTGGAGGTGAACGAATGTCGCAAGACTTTCCCCAACCATTACATTAAAGTAAATGCCTTCGACGCAGTGCACGGATTTGAAACCATGCGCATGTCGTTCATCGTCAATCGCCCGAAACAGGAACCCGGTTTCGGAGTGGCTCGACAAGAAGTGAATGGCAGAAATATTCGTTACACAATTCACAGCTATGCTACCGATAAGCCTGTTGGTTCTCGTTATTAACTATATGATTATATTGAGTATTTTTAATGCCACTAACAGAGATAAAAACGCCTGATGTAGCTAGTGATTCGGTGAATCTCGCTGACCTTTATCAGCAGACAGGCATTGCACCTTTGCTCGCGGAACTGGATCGCGAACTCATCGGACTCGCGCCAGTGAAAACGCGCATCCGTGAAATCGCCGCGTTTTTGCTCATGGAAAAAGCACGCGCTCAATTCGGCATCGCGTCCGGTGCGCCGTCGTTGCACATGAGTTTCACCGGCAATCCCGGCACCGGCAAAACCACAGTCGCGCTACGCATGGCGGAAATTTTGCATCGCTTGGGTTATGTGCGCAAAGGCCATCTGGTCGCGGTGACGCGCGATGATTTAGTCGGCCAATACATCGGCCATACCGCACCGAAGACCAAAGAGATTTTGAAAAAAGCCATGGGCGGTGTGTTGTTCATCGACGAGGCCTATTATTTATACCGGCCGGAAAACGAACGGGACTACGGACAGGAAGCAATCGAAATTTTATTGCAGATCATGGAAAACCAACGTGATGATTTAGTTGTCATTGTCGCCGGTTATAAAGATCGCATGGATACGTTTTTCAAAAGCAATCCGGGCATGTCGTCGCGCATCGCGCATCATATTGATTTTCCAGATTATACCGCCGATGAGTTATTGCAAATTGCCGACTTGATGTTAGGTAATATGCAATTCAAACTCAGCGCAGAAGCGACGGCAATGCTGCGCGAATATATCGTGCTGCGCATGCAGCAGCCGCATTTCGCCAACGCGCGCTCAATACGCAACGCGCTGGATCGTGCGCGCTTGCGCGCCGCCAATCGCCTGTTCAGCGGCATGGGAAAAAATGTCGGCAAAGAAGCGTTGATGACTTTGGAAGCGGAAGACATACGCGCTAGCCGGGTATTTGAACAACATACAAAGTAGAAATTACTGGGAGCCTGTTTCATGCAAAGCGGCCGCACAAACGTCAATAAATTTATTACCGAGCAACTTCGTAGCAATCCAGCGCTGGGTTCTGACTTCGGCTTACTGGTAAGCGACATCGTGCGCTCATGCAAAGCAATTTCGCAAGCGGCAGCGAAAGGCGCGCTGGCTGGCGTGCTCGGCAGCGCAGGTGTGGAAAACGTGCAAGGCGAAACGCAAAAAAAATTGGATGTTCTCGCCAACGATGCTTTTATCCGCCATTGCGAATGGGGCGGGCACTTAGCTGGCATGGTGTCGGAAGAACTCGACGAGCCGTATCAAATTCCCGATGAGTACCCGCGTGGCAGATATTTGCTCTTGTTCGATCCGCTTGACGGTTCGTCCAACACCGACGTGAATCTTTCCGTTGGCAGCATTTTTTCCGTGCTGCGCGCGCCGGCAAATCTCGCGCATCCGAGGACCGATGATTTTTTACAGCCAGGCACCGAACAAGTGCTGGCGGGCTACGCGATTTACGGACCTTCGACCATGCTGGTGTTGACGGCAGGCACAGGCGTATACGGTTTTACGCTGGACCGCGAGCTGGGTGAATTCATGCTGACCCATCCGAATTTGCAAATCCCCGCCGACACGCACGAGTTTGCCATCAACGCTTCCAACGAACGCTTCTGGGAAGTGCCGGTAAAACGTTACGTCGAAGAATGTCTCGCCGGAAAAACCGGGGCGCGCGGCGCGGATTTCAATATGCGCTGGATCGCGTCGCTGGTAGCCGAAGTGCATCGCATCCTTATACGCGGCGGCGTGTTCATGTATCCCAAAGACAGCAAGGATTCATCGAAAGCCGGACGCCTGCGCCTGATGTACGAAGCGAACCCGATGGCGATGGTTGTCGAGCAGGCTGGCGGCGCAGCATCCACGGGGCTTCAGAGAATTATGGAAATAAAACCATCAGACTTGCATCAACGTGTGCCGCTGATCCTAGGTTCGCGTCACGAAGTTGAACGCATAGTGCGTTACCATCTGGAACACGCGGAAGGGCGCAGTGATGAATTCAGTTCGCCGCTATTCAACACCCGATCACTATTTGTGGCACATTAAATTATATAATATAATCAAATACTTATAACAGGAAGAAAAATGTCCGTCAAACATCCCATTATCGCCATCACCGGCTCATCGGGCGCGGGCACCACGTCAGTCACCAAAACTTTTCAGCATATTTTCCGCCGCGAAAAAATCAACGCTGGCATTGTTGAAGGCGATTCGTTTCATCGCTACAACCGCGAGGAAATGAAAATCAAAATGGCCGAGGAGCTTAAGGCGGGTAACGGTAACTTCAGTCATTTCGGCCCCGAAGCCAATTTATTTCCCGAGTTGGAGAGCTTGTTCAAACAATACGGCGAAACCGGCCACGGTAAAGTGCGAAAATATTTACATAACGCAACTGAGGCCGCGCCTTATAAACAGCAACCAGGCACTTTCACGCCGTGGGAAGATCTGCCGGGCAACACCGATTTATTATTTTACGAAGGACTGCATGGCGCGGTGAAAACCGGCGATGTGGACGTGGGTCACCACGCGGATTTGCTGGTAGGCGTGGTGCCGATTATCAATCTCGAGTGGATACAAAAACTCATGCGCGACAAGAGCGACCGCGGGTATTCAACCGAGGCAGTCACCGATACCATCCTGCGCAGAATGCCGGACTACATCCATTACATAACGCCGCAATTTTCGCATACACACATCAATTTCCAGCGCGTGCCGACTGTCGATACATCGAATCCCTTTTCCGCTCGCTACATCCCAACAGCCGACGAAAGTTTTGTCGTCATCCGTTTTGCTAACCCGAAAGGAATCGACTTTCCTTATCTGATATCCATGCTGCACGACTCATTCATGTCCCGGCCAAACATTATCGTCATACCCGGGGGCAAAATGGAACTGGCGATGCAGCTGATTTTCACGCCATTGATTTTGCAATTTATGGACCGGAAAAAACGTGCGGGGTGAATGAGGATGTAAGGATGAAAATTTTGACCGTGGAATATTTTTCAATCCATTGAAAAATATTTTATGGTCATGGTCGGGGCGAGAGGATTCGAACCTCCGACTCCTGCGTCCCGAACGCAGTACTCTACCAGGCTGAGCTACGCCCCGATTTTGTTTGCAGACTTAGCTAAATTAAAAATTTCGGGCGACTGCAAAGTCCGCTAATTGTAGCAAACAATCTTTGTAAATTGAATTCGGCAAATGCGCAATCGCAGCAGACGCCATGTCAGCCTCATATTTCGCCTGCCCACGCGCGTAATCGAGCGCACCGGTGGCTTTGATGGCTTCGGCCACGCCGGCCATGTCATCCAGCCCGCCCTGCTCGATCGCGTGGCGCACTACGTCCGCATGTTTTTTGCTGCCCATGCGCATGGCGTAAATCAGCGGCAGCGTAGGCTTGCCTTCGGCCAGATCGTCGCCGATGTTCTTGCCCATCTCGTCCTGGTCGCCGGAATAATCGAGCACGTCGTCGATTAATTGAAACGCAGTTCCCAGATGAATGCCGTATGACGCCATGGCGTCTTCGTCGATTTTACTTGCGTTGCTAATAATTGCGCCGAGGCGCGTTGCAGCCTCGAACAACTTGGCGGTTTTGTAGCGAACCACGCGCAGATAATTTTCTTCGTCAATGCTGGCGTTGTGCACATTCATCAGCTGCAGCACTTCGCCCTCGGCGATGACGTTGGTGGCTTCGGACAACACTTCCATCACGCGCATCGAGCCGACACCCACCATCATCTGGAACGCTCGCGAATATAAAAAGTCCCCGACCAGCACGCTGGCAGCATTGCCGAATAGCGCGTTGGCGGTTTCTTTGCCGCGGCGCATTTGCGATTCGTCGACGACATCATCATGCAATAGTGTGGCAGTGTGGATGAATTCGACCAGCGCGGCCAGTTCGCGATGTGCGCTGCCTTTGTAGCCAAACGCACCGGCGGACAGCAACACCAATGCAGGCCGCAGCCGCTTGCCACCCGAAAGAATGATGTAATCGGAAATTTTGCGTATCAGCGCAACTTCGGAATACAGCTTTTGGCGGATGACTTCGTCCACCGCATGCATGTCGGCGTCAATCACACTGCGGAGATTATCTATATTCACGGGAATCTGCGGCACAAACGGCGGGAAAGCAGGCATGGTAGGAAGGACGCCCCACCCTGTCAACAACTGTTTTTCGCTTATTTCCTCTCCTACACCTCCTTTGACCTGAAAAGGTCTTTGCTGTATAGTATGCGGTTCGCTGAAAAGCGGATTTATTACTTTGATTTCATTGGCTTTCAGGAGCATTTCTTATGTATGCGGTCATAAAAACCGGCGGTAAGCAGTATCGCGTTATCTCCGGCGAAAAATTGAAAATAGAACAGATACCGGCAGACGTAGGCGCAGAAATCACGATGGACCAAGTGTTGATGATGGGCGAAGGCGACTCCGTCAAAATCGGCACACCGATCCTGAGTGGCGTAAGCGTCAAGGCCAAGGTTCTTTCGCACGGTCGTCACGACAAAGTGCAGATTTTCAAAATGCGCCGGCGCAAACATTACCAAAAGCATCAGGGTCATCGTCAGAATTACACCGAAATCCAGATCACCGGCATTTCAGGTTAAGCAGGAGACTATTCATGGCACATAAAAAAGCAGGCGGCAGTTCCCGTAACGGTCGCGATTCAGAATCAAAACGCTTGGGTGTAAAGGCTTATGGCGGTGAACTGATTCCCGCTGGCAGCATCATCGTGCGCCAGCGCGGTACGCAATTTCACCCGGGTGACAATGTCGGCATGGGCAAGGATCACACCTTGTTCGCCAAAGTTGACGGCAAAGTGGAATTCACCACCAAAGGCCCTGCGAAACGCAAAACAGTCCTTGTAGTGGCGGTATAAGTTTTCGCAAAGTATTCTGAAAGCCCCGCCGCAAGACGGGGCTTTTTTATTTGTGGTATTTGAGTAGCATTACTATTGTTGTACGTCCAGGCGCTGCCGATTTTACAAATATGAAATTCATTGACGAGGCAAAAATTGAAATCCACGCTGGCGACGGCGGTAACGGCTGCGCCAGTTTTCGCCGCGAAAAATATATTCCGCGCGGCGGGCCAGACGGCGGCGATGGCGGCAAAGGCGGGTCGGTGTATGCCCTTGCCGACGGCAACGTCAACACCCTGGTCGATTACCGTTTTGCGCGCATCCATCGGGCCAAGCGCGGCGAAAACGGGCGCGGCGCCGATTGCAACGGCAAAGGCTCGGACGATATGTTTTTGCGCATGCCGGTCGGCACGCAAATCACCGATGCGAATACCGGCGAAGTCATCGCCGACTTGGCCCATCATGGCGAAAAAACCTTGCTCGCGCGCGGCGGTATCGGCGGCATGGGCAATCTGCATTTCAAATCCAGCATCAACCGCGCGCCGCGCCAATCGACACCGGGCGAAGAAGGCGAAGTACGCGAACTGCAACTCGAACTCAAGGTGCTGGCCGACGTCGGTTTGCTCGGCATGCCCAACGCAGGCAAATCGACTTTCATCCGCGCCGTGTCAGCCGCGCGGCCCAAGGTCGCCGACTATCCTTTCACCACCTTGCATCCGAATCTCGGCGTGGTGCGCGTCGATGACAATCGCAGTTTCGTCATTGCCGATATTCCTGGTTTAATCGAAGGCGCGGCGGAAGGCGCGGGACTCGGCCACCAGTTTTTGCGCCATCTGCAGCGCACGCGCTTGTTGCTGCACATTGTCGATATCGCGCCGTTTGATGAAAACACCGACACCGTTCACGAAGCCAAAGCCATCGTCAACGAACTGAAAAAATACGACCAGTCTCTATTCGACAAACCGCGTTGGCTGGTGCTGAACAAACTCGATTTACTGCAAGATGAAAAAGAACGCGACAAGCGCATCAAAGCGTTTGTAAAAAAATTCGGCTGGAAAGAAAAATATTTCACTATCTCCGCCATGACCGGCGATGGGTGTAAAGAATTAACTTACGCCATCATGGACTATATTGCTGAACACGCACGGCCCGAAGCCACAGCAGAATTACAAGAAAGTGCGTTGGAATAAAAATATTTAAACATATTGATTAATATAAGGAAACTCTGATTAAGTCCCCGCATCCAATCGAACAAATGTAATATTTGAATGATGGGATACGAGGGAGGAACGACGATGAAACAGACCACCTTTGCCACTGCCGGATTCGACAAATACGCCAAG
>JBAVRP010000069.1:0-59017 GCA_049695115.1 Burkholderiales bacterium
CCGGGGTGAGAGAGGGAGCTACAACGGTGAAGTGATGACGCCATTAGAAGAGTTTATTGTAGCTTACCGGGGTGAGAGAGGGAGCTACAACGAAGGGGCAAATTAATATACCTCAATATTTATTGTAGCTTACCGGGGTGAGAGAGGGAGCTACAACCCTGCAACCCACATAAATAATCTAATTGCAATTGTAGCTTACCGGGGTGAGAGAGGGAGCTACAACATCTGTGTCTTTGGCTGTGTTACCCGGATGATTGTAGCTTACCGGGGTGAGAGAGGGAGCTACAACGTCTCATAACTTGCATTGGTCAACGGATCAATTGTAGCTTACCGGGGTGAGAGAGGGAGCTACAACCTTCCAGATTATTTCCTCTTTTGACATGTGATTGTAGCTTACCGGGGTGAGAGAGGGAGCTACAACTTTGCTGCCCGTGGATAATGACTGATAAATATTGTAGCTTACCGGGGTGAGAGAGGGAGCTACAACGATTTTGATTTCGCGGGAAGAACCCCGCAAAATCAAAATCGGCGCGCCCCGCGCGCGTTTAGTAGGATGGTTTTATTTTTTGCCCTACCTGTTGTAACGTTGACTCGTATATTTTTTCACTGCCGCCAACTGGGCTGATTTACTTCAACAGCGTCATACCGATTTTCGCGGCCTGTTTGTCGAAAGTCACCACACTCCCACAACCAGCGGAAACAGCAGTGCAGGCCAGGAGGCAATCAGCAAAATCTGCGTTGTTTGATTCGAATAGCCTTAGCGCTTTCCAGGCTGTCTCGGCATCTTGAACGGCTAGTTGTTTAATGCTTAAAATTCTTCGCACAATTTCTGTCACTTCTTCTTTAGCCGCGCGATATACGCTTTCGCTTACCCAAACAACCTCTACGAGTACCACCAGTCCGACATATCCAGGCTTGTCAGCGCTGCATTCTTTTTCTATCAACGTAACAGCCCTACGTGATTGTGCAACATCATCTTGGGCGATATATCGAACCAGGACGTTGGTGTCGATGCCAATCATTTGCCTGCACCGCGTAAACGGATTGCGGCTTTCATGTCTTCGATGCTTACTGGTTTGGAAGGTTTGCGCAACAAACCTTTGAGCGAGCGCACATCATCAATAGCGGGCTTGATAGCAAACACGCCGTTTTCTATTTCTACAAATTCAATTCGGTCACCGGCATCTAAACCAAGCCGCTGCCTGACATCAAGCGGAATGGTTACTTGGCCCTTGGTGGTCATGGTTGAGGTCGCCATATTCAATCCTTTCATATAATGGCTTCCTTACTATAACGTAAGGAAATAGCATTGGCAACTTTATTACACCCGTCACAACTTAACCCGGGAATTAATGTTTATAAACAAATATTTAGCATGCTTGTAAAACTCTGGCAAAAACTTTTAAGATCGCAGCTCGACGCCAAGCCGTTTGGTAATTTTTTTCTCTAAAGGCGGCAGAATATTGTAGCAAGTGGTCCATGTGCCATTGAGCAGCGACTGACAAAATTCTTCCGGCAATTTTTCTGCGCGCATGGCTTCAACCACTGGTAACGGGTCGTAATCCATGGTCACCAATTTTGGCTCGAGCGTGTCACCGATCAAAGCTATCGTTGCATACCACACGCGCGGCAAGCCTTCGTGCGCGGGCCGGCCGATGACGCCGACATTTAGCCAGAATCCATTATCTACTTTGTGCAGCCACGGAATGCCGGAATGTGTGGCGCAGATGCCATCGACTTTGTATTGTGTGAGCCAATCGCCGATGCGTGCGTCATCGGTTTCGGATTGCCAAACGAATTCGTTCACTTCGTCTGGACTGCCGTGGCAGAGGAGGATTTTTTTGCCGCGCCAATGCAAGATTATTTGTTTCGGCAATTCGCGCAGCCAGGCTTTGTTTGCATCACTGGTATTTTTGAAGGTGTAATCAAAACTGATTTGCGCGAACTTGCGGTCGAGCGGATCGACGTAGCCGCAGCCACAATCGACTTCACCGTTGCCGACGGAGTCGTCATAGTTGCCTTGCACGCAGTTCACGTTCGCGTCGCGCATCAACGCGATGGTGCGATCGGGGTGCGGACCGAAGCCGCCCATGTCGCCGAGGCAAAATCTTTGCGAGATGTCTTTCGTATCGACGAGAAATTTTTCTGCCGCGGAAAAATTATTGTATGGCCCGCCGCAGAGCGCGACTTGATTGCAATGATCGGGGAGATTTATTTCATGCACTATATTTTCCATTCCCATATTTGTTCATTCTCATCGGCGTCATTCTGGGCGAAGCGAAGAATCTGTTTTTCTTGGAGTATCACTGAACAGCAGATTCTTCGCTGCGCTCAGAATGACAAAGGTTTTTATAGTCTGTTTATTGATATATAACTTATTGATTAAATTGAATGTTATAGAATATTAACGCGGCTACCAACCCCAACAATTGCGCGACGATAAACGCAGGCGCGTGCGCTGGAAATATTCCTGAAAAAGTATTGGTCATGCTGCGCGCCAACGTCACAGCAGGGTTGGCGAACGAAGTCGATGAGGTAAACCAATACGCGGCGGTGATATAGGTGCCGACCATATACGGCACAGCAGTGACGCGATTTTCTACGCCGTGCAAAATAATGGTGAGCAATCCGAACGTAGCGACAAACTCGCTGAACCATTGCGACGGACCAGCTCGTAAATGTTCGGATGCGGTGAACAGCGGCAGCTCGAACATGAAGTGTGCGGCCGCCACACCGACGAAAGCGCCGATGATTTGCGCTGCTAAATAAATGGGCGCAACACGCCAACTTAATTTTTTTAACCCTGCTTCGGCCAATGTCACCAGTGGATTAAAGTGCGCGCCGGAATGCGTTCCGAAAGTAATAATCAATGCCACTAACCCTGCACCTGTTGCCAACGAATTTGCCAACAAAGCAATCGCATTATTACCATTCGCTAGCCGCTCGCCCATGATGCCGGAGCCGACAATTATCGCGAGCAAAAACGCTGTGCCGATCAACTCAGCGAGAAATATCTTGCGCGTATTCATGGCGCGGTGTCGCCAATTTTCTGCAACGCCGTTTTCAATTCTGCATCCGTTAGTTTGTCGAGCGGCAAAGCCAAAAAATTCTCAATGCACTTTTCAATCTGCTGAAATATTTTTTGGAATGCAGCGCGCTTTTGCTCGTCGCTGCCCTGCTCCGCCGCTGGGTCAGCAAAACCCCAGTGCGCGGTGCTCGGATGCCCGGGCCACACGGGACAGACTTCGCCCGCTGCGTTGGCGCAGACGGTGATGACGATATCCATGTGCGGTGCATTCGGCTCGGCGAATTCATCCCAGCTTTTGCTGCGCAATTTTTCCGTTGCATAACCGATGGTTTTTAACATCTCTACCGCAAACGGATTTATTTTCCCGCCGGGATGACTACCTGCGCTATAACCGGCTAAGCGACCTCTGCTCTTAACCGTCGTCAATCCTTCGGCCATCACGCTGCGCGCGGAATTGGCGGTACATAAAAACAAAATATTCATATCGATTTCTTTTTGGTTACAGTCGCAGATTTGCGTATGGGATTGCAGCTATTGCCAGCACAACAATTTTCTGTGAGAAATGCCAGCAATTGATTCATGGCGGAAAAGTCGGCGGTGTAAATAATCGAGCGGCCGGACGGTTGCGGGGAAATCAATTGCGCTGCAGTCAATTCTTTTAAGTGAAATGACAGCGTGGCGTTGGGCAAAGACAAGCTTTCGCCAATCGCGCCCGCGGCCAGGCCTTCCGGACCGCGTTGCACCAATAGACGAAAAATCGCCAGACGCGTTTCCTGCGCCAGTGCCCCGAGGGATTTAACTACGAGCTTAGATTCCATATTTCCAATAATATAGAAATATAGACCAAATGCAAACTATTCTTTAACCGCCCGTAATGAATTTACATGGCGCCGCGAACACACTACTATATGCATCTATTTCCCCAGTAGAAAAAACCCATGAAAATCAGATTAATCATAGGCTTAGTCATTGCGCTGTTTTCGGTGATTTCTTATTACAGCAGCACGTCGGTCAACGAGATCACGGGCGAAAAGCAGCACATCAAAATGACAGCGGAGCAGGAAATCCAGCTCGGCCTGCAATCAGCCCCGCAAATGGCGCAGGAAATGGGCGGCTTGGCGAATAACCCACAAGCTCAAGCTTTGGTGAAAAAAGTCGGACAGAGAGTCGTCGCCAGCTCAGCGGCGGTGAAATCGCCTTACAAGTATGATTTCCATTTGCTCGCTGATCCGGAAACCATCAACGCCTTTGCATTACCAGGGGGACAAATATTTATCACCGTCGGATTGCTGAAATTGCTGCGCACCGAAGGTGAACTTGCTGGCGTGCTGGGCCACGAGGTTGGTCACGTCGTGGCGCGTCATTCGGCAGAACACATGGCCAAAGCAGGGCTTACACAAGGTCTAACCAGTGCCGCCGTTATTGCCGTTGATCCTACCGGCGGCGGATCGGGCATGGCGCAAATGATTTCCAGCGCCATCAATATGAAATATGGCCGCAACGACGAACTGGAAGCCGATGCCCTGGGAGTGCGCCTTGGCGGAGAATCGGGCTATGACCCGCGTGCGATGCTGGGAGTGATGGAAATTCTGGAAAAAGCCACTTCAGGCCACGGACGCCCGCCGGAAATGTTTAGCTCGCATCCCAACCCGGAAAACCGGGCGGAAAAAATCAAAGAGCTTATTACGGCGCAGTATCCGAATGGCATTCCGCGGGGGCTCACGCCTTAAACATTGTGATAATTCGCACTCGGCTAAATGGTTGACGCCATTTTTTAATTATATTTTCCATATCCTGCTAGACAGTTAAAAACATTGAAGTTATTATTCAAGCAACTGGCATGTGTCAGTCATTTTCCCCATAGGAGCTATCATGGCCAAGAAAGCAAAGAAAGCTAAAAAAGCTAAAAAAGGCGCTGCAAAGTAATTCGCCTTTGTCGAGAATAAGATACAAAATAAAGGCCGGAGAAATCCGGCCTTTGTTTTTTCCGTATCGAATATTATCAACTCAGCTCATCTATCCACGCCATCTGTATCGCCTCCAGAATTTTTTCCCCCGAACGGTTCGGATCGTCGTCGAATTCTTCCAGCTCCAGCACCCATTCGCGCAATTCGGTAAAGCGGATTTTCAGCGGATCCACCTCGGGATATTTTTCCGCCAGTTGAATCGCGATTTCCAATGTGTCAGTCCATTTCATTTCGGCGTCACCTCTTTGGCAAGGTTGATAGTGTATTTCGGAATCTCTAACACCAGATTCTGGTTCGCCACTTTTGCCTGGCATGACAGGCGCGACTGCGGCTCCAGCCCCCAGGCTTTGTCGAGCATGTCATCCTCTTCTTCGTCACTTGGGTCGAGAGAATTGAAACCCTCGCGGATAATTACATGGCAAGTGGTGCAGGCACACACTTGCCCGCAAGCGTGATCGATATCCACGTCATGCTCTTGCAGCGCGTCGCAAATACTGATGCCCGGTTCGGCGTCAAACTCCGCGCCCTGCGGGCACAATTCAGCGTGGGGTAAAACTTTAATATGAGTCATGTCCGTGCTTTATATCCGTGAAATATTCCGGCCGGTGAGCGCCCGCGCCACGCTACGGTTCATGCGCCGCGCGGCAAATTCTTCGCTGGCGTGGTTCAACGCCTCAATGGCGGATTTGATGCGGCGGTGATCACTACCTTCTATATTGTTTAGCAAAGTCGCCATCGCATCTTCTATGCCTGCGCGCTCGCTTGCATCGAGTAAGTCTGCGCCGTCCTTGTGCAAGGCGTTTTGCACCGCGTCGAGCAATTGACGCCCTACCACTTGCTGCTCGCGCAACCCGCGGGCTTGCATGTCATCGCCCGCATGAGTAAACGAATCTTTCAGCATGCGCGCGATATCGTCGTCGGCTAAACCGTAGGATGGCTTTACTTCGATGCCCGTTTCGACACCCGTACTTTGCTCGCGCGCGGAGACCGACAGCAATCCATCGGCATCCACCTGGAAGGTCACGCGGATACGCGCCGCGCCCGAAGCCATCGGCGGTATGCCGCGGAGTTCAAACTTAGCCAGCGAGCGGCAATCGGCCACCAACTCACGCTCGCCTTGCACCACATGCACGCTCATCGCTGTCTGGCCATCTTTATAAGTGGTGAATTCCTGCGCGCGCGCCATGGGTATGGTCGAATTGCGCGGAATGACTTTTTCCGTCATGCCGCCCATGGTCTCGAGGCCGAGCGACAGCGGGATCACATCAAGCAGCAACCAGTCGTCGCCGGCGCGATTACCAGCTAAAACGTTGGCCTGAATCGCCGCGCCGAGGGCGACCACCTTATCGGGATCAAGGTTATTTAACGGCGCTCGCTGAAAAAACTCGCCGACGGCTTTCTGTATATGCGGCATGCGCGTCGCGCCGCCGACCATCACCACTCCGTCAATATCTTCAATCGACAAACCGGCGTCGCGCAATGCCTTGCGCGTAGGCGTAATGGTTTTTTGCACTATTGCTTGCGTCATCTGCACGAATTCATCGCGCGACAAATGCACATGCACTTTCTGCCCAAGACTCAAAGTCGCTTCGGCGCTAGCTTCTGTCATCGTAGTCAACTTTTCTTTTACCGCGCGCGCATAGGTGAGCAGGCGCCGCGTATCACGGGCGTCGGCGAGCTGATGTTCCTTGCGCCAGTGCGCCGCGATGGCCTGGTCGAAATCATCGCCGCCCAAGGCTGAATCGCCGTTGGTCGCCAGCACTTCAAACACGCCGCGCGTGAGTTTCAAAATTGAAATATCAAACGTACCGCCGCCGAGGTCAAACACCGCAAAGGTGCCTTCACTGCGGTTATCGAGACCGTAAGCAATCGCCGCCGCGGTCGGTTCGTTCAGCAAGCGCAATACATTCAAGCCGGCTAGCTTTGCTGCATCTTTGGTTGCCTGGCGCTGCGCATCGTCGAAATACGCCGGCACGGTAATCACTGCGCCGACCAGTTCGCCGCCTAAGGATTCTTCTGCCTGTTTGCGTAACGCAAGCAAAATTTCCGCTGAAATTTCCACTGGCGATTTTACTCCGGCCACGGTTTCGATTTGCAACATGCCCGGCGCATCGACAAATTTGTACGGCAGCGCGCCGTAATGCGCGACATCCTTCACCCCGCGACCCATGAAACGCTTGACCGACACGATCGTATTTTGTGCATCGTCCGATTGTGCAGCTTGCGCGTCGTAGCCGACCACGGTTTTGCCATCAGCCAAATAGCGCACGACCGATGGTAATAATGCGCGGCCTTGCACATCGGGCAAGACTTCGGCCGTGCCACTTTTTACTGTAGTAACCAACGAGTTAGTTGTGCCGAGATCGATGCCCACTGCCAAGCGATGTTGGTGTGGCGCAGTTGATTCACCGGGTTCGGATATTTGCAATAAGGCCATTAGTCTATTTTCGTTTCAAGTTTCAATTGCTTCAAACGCATCATCAATTTCTTCGCCCAGCTTTTCCAGAAAGCGCAACTTGCGCGTTGTCTCGCAGGCCGCATTCAAATTTTTTTCGGCGTCGATTTGTTTTTCCAGTTTTGCAAGCAATTCCGCGCGTTGAGAGAGTAACTTTTTATGTAAATTAATCAATGACTTATGATTACCATTTTGCTTGGCTTCCATCACCGCTTCGCGCCATTCCATTTGCTCCATGAGAAAGCCAGTCGGCATCGCCGTATTGGTCTCTTCTTGCGTATCGACACCATGTAGCTGCAATAAATAGCGCGCACGAGCCAGCGGTTTTTTCAGAGTTTGATAGGCTTCATTGGCGCGCGTCGCCCATTGCATAGACAAACGCTTTTCCGCTTCGCCTGCATGAGAAAATTTATCCGGGTGGATTTGCGATTGAATATCCCGGTATGCGCGGTCGAGAACTTCCTGCGGCACGGAGAATTTTTTCTCCAGACCGAATAAATCGAAATAGTTTTTTGAGAAATCGTTGTGCATCGGGTTTATTCAGTAAAAAGGGCGGCCACGCCGCCCTTTTTTAATTTATCGTTACATCAAAATTCTTTAAATTGGTTCGCAGTAGTTTTGCAAAGACTGCTAGACGTTAAAAGACTCGCCACACCCGCATTCGTCCTTGACGTTGGGGTTGTTGAACTTGAAGCCTTCGTTCAATCCTTCCTTAGCGAAATCCAGTTCGGTGCCGTCGATGTAGGGCAGGCTTTTCGGATCAACCAATACTTTGACGCCGTGGCTTTCAAAAATATTGTCTTCCGGCGCAGGCCCGTCGGCGAACTCGAGTTTGTAGGCGAGTCCTGAACAGCCCGTGGTGCGTACACCCAGGCGCAGGCCGTAACCTTTGCCACGCTTGGTGATGTAATTCTGCACGTGGGTTGCCGCTTTTTCAGTCAACGAAATAGCCATGATTCACCTATCTTTATGCAACTTTGGCAACAGGCTGCTGCGCGTGTTTGCTTTTGTAATCTTCAATCGCTGCCTTGATCGCGTCTTCAGCCAAAATCGAACAGTGGATTTTCACCGGCGGCAGCGCGAGTTCTTCGGCGATTTGTGTGTTTTTGATTTGCATCGCTTGGTCCAAAGTTTTGCCTTTGACCCATTCGGTGACGAGCGAGCTTGATGCAATGGCGGAACCGCAGCCATAGGTTTTGAATTTCGCGTCCTGAATAATGCCGTCCGGTCCGACTTTGATTTGCAGTTTCATAACGTCACCGCACGCCGGTGCGCCGACCATACCGGTCGCGACGCCTTCATCATTTTTGTCGAACGAACCGACGTTGCGCGGATTTTCGTAGTGGTCTAATACTTTGTCTGAATATGCCATGATGTTTCTCCTAAATAAATAAATTTCAACCTTGGCGGTTACCGTTTAGTGAGCCGCCCATTGAACGCTGTTCAGATCTATGCCGTCCTTAAACATTTCCCACAGCGGCGACATTTCGCGCAGCTTGCCGATTTTCGCGTGCAATAACTTGATGGTGAAATCGACGTCTTGTTCGGTAGTGAATCGGCCGAGCGTAAAGCGTATCGAGCTATGCGCCAATTCGTCGTTGCGGCCCAAGGCGCGCAACACATACGATGGCTCCAAACTGGCCGAGGTGCAGGCTGAGCCGCTCGACACAGCCAGCTCCTTGATGCCCATTATCAGCGATTCGCCTTCGACGAAATTAAAGCTGATGTTGAGATTGTGCGGAACACGATTATCCATATCGCCGTTGACGTATGTTTCTTCGATGTCTTGCAAACCTTTGAGCAGATGATCGCGCAACATGCGTATGCGTTCGTTCTCCGCAGCCATTTCCTCACGCGCGATGCGGAAGGCTTCGCCCATGCCGACGATCTGGTGTGTGGCTAAAGTGCCGGAACGCATGCCGCGCTCGTGACCCCCACCATGCATTTGCGCTTCGAGGCGCACGCGCGGTTTTTTGCGCACATACAACGCACCGATGCCTTTCGGCCCGTAAGTCTTATGCGCGCTGAAACTCATCAAATCGACTTTGAGTTTTTCCAAATTGATCACCACCTTGCCGGTAGCCTGCGCCGCATCGACGTGGAAGATGATGCCGCGCTCGCGACAGATTTCGCCGATGGCGGGGATATCCTGGATCACGCCGATTTCGTTATTCACATACATCACCGAGGCGACGATGGTGTCTGGGCGCAACGCGGCTTTGAATTTTTCCAGGTCGAGCAAGCCGTTCGGTTCGACATCGAGATAAGTCACCTCGTAACCTTCGCGCTCGAGTTCGCGCATGGTGTCGAGCACGGCCTTGTGTTCGGTTTTCAATGTGACCAGATGCTTGCCTTTGGTTTTGTAAAAATGCGCCGCGCCCTTGATGGCGAGGTTGTTCGATTCGGTCGCGCCGGAAGTCCAGACGATTTCTTTCGCCTCGCAATTCACCAGCGTGGCGACTTGTTCGCGCGCGTGTTCGACTGCGTCATCCGTTTCCCAACCGTAGGCGTGGCTGCGCGACGCCGGATTGCCGAAATGCTCGGTCAGATACGGAATCATTTTTTGCGCCACGCGTTGATCGACCGGCGTGGTAGCGGAATAATCGAGATAAATAGGTTTCATTTTATTTAATATAATCAATATTTACGTTATGCGGCCAAAGCATTGCGTTTTGTGTTCGCAAGCTTTTTGTTTGGTACCATCTTTATGGTTTTGATAGCTGATTTTTTCGCCTTTTGTTTTTCCACCAACTGCGATAATTTGACCGATTGCAAATAATCGTACATGTGCTCGTTCAAACTCGCCCACAAATCGTGCGTCATGCAACGATGGTCGTCGAGGCAATTTTCCTTGCCGCCGCATTGCGTCGCGTCGAGCGTCTCATCGACCGCGACAATAATATCGGCAATCGACACATCCGCTACCGGGCGTGCCAATTTATAACCACCGCCGGGACCGCGTACGCTCTCCACCAATTCCTGGCGGCGCAGTTTGCCGAATAATTGCTCCAGGTACGACAGCGAAATTTTTTGCCGCTCGCTGATGCCGGCCAAGGTCACCGGACCATCATGACCGCGCATAGCCAAGTCCACCATTGCGGTAACGGCAAAGCGTCCTTTTGTGGTCAATCTCATAGCGTTTCCTTATATCCTACTAATTTAGTCAAGTATAGGGAATTTTAGTTCTAGGGTCAATTTCCCTAAGTAAACTCCCTCCCCTTGGAGGGGAAGGGACTTCTTACCTCGATCTGCTCGCATCAAAACTAAATCAACTCTTCGCGCTGCGTACGTTTGGACGAAAGCCCTCGCCCACGCTCGAATCATCGCCGGTGACTTGCTGCTCCAGATGTTCGATGCGCGCGATCAGCAGGGCGATTTTTTCGTCGGTGAGATGGCTGTAATCCACCAGCCCGCCGATAGCTTTATTGACCGGATCGCTAGCATCATCGCTTAGTGCGTATGCGGTAAACTTCGCCTGCGAAGGCTTGCCGTTTTCCAGAATGCGCGCTGGAATCCCGACTGCCGTCGCGCCCGCTGGCACTTCCTTGGCGACCACAGCATTAGAGCCGACCTTGGCGCCATCACCGATCAATATCGGGCCGATGATTTTCGCGCCCGCGCCGACCACCACGCCTTTGCCCAAGGTCGGATGGCGCTTGCCTTTGTTCCACGAGGTACCGCCGAGCGTGACGCCGTGATACAGGGTGCAATCGTCACCGATTTCAGCTGTCTCGCCGATCACCACGCCCATGCCGTGGTCGATGAACACGCGGCGGCCTATCGTCGCGCCGGGATGAATTTCTATGCCCGTAAAAAAACGCGTCACATGAGACACCGCGCGCGCCAGCCATTTCAAACCCGCCAGCCACAACCGATGCGACAGGCGATGCAGCAGCAAGGCGTGCAAACCGGGATACAGCGTCAGCACCTCAAGCCGCGTGCGTGCCGCCGGGTCGCGGTCGAATACAACGGCAATATCTTCTTTAATTCGGCTGAACATGAAATACCTATAATGCAGTCTCTATACATTATTATTAGATACCATAGTATTTTAGTCAAGTATTACCTTACTTTAATAAAGTATTTATATTAATCAATATGTTACTTAATAGTCGTATTCCTTAAAACTCTAACTACATCTATTTTCCAAGACTCATTCTTGTATTGGCTTTATTCATGCAAACCACCATACTGATAAGCTGCAATTCACCCATTCACTTTTGAGACCCAATATGAAAACAAAATTATTATTCGCCGCCGCTTTATCGACAGTTTTAACCAGCATGGCGATTGCGCAAGATCGTTTGCCCACTATCGCGCCGGAAAAATATACCGACGAACAGAAAAAAGCGGCGGAGGAATTTTTAGCCGCGCGCAAAACACCTGTGTTCGGCCCGTTCGAACCGCTGATGCACAGCCCACAGGTGATGAACCAAGCGCGTGCGATGGGCGATTACTTGCGTTACAACTCTGCGCTGGGCAATACGCTAAGCGAACTGGTCATTCTCATCACTGCGCGTGAGTGGACGCAGGATTTCGAATGGCATGTGCATTACCCTATCGCCTTGAAAGCCGGCATCAAGGCAGACATCGCCGACGCCATCGCCGACGGCCGACGCCCGACAGGCATGAGCGAAGACGAAGAAATCGTTTATGATTTCTCCACCGAGCTACACAAATACAAGCGCGTATCCGATCGCACCTTTGATCGCGCCGACAAACGCTTTGGCAAAAAAGGTGTCGTCGATTTGACCGGCATCAACGCCTATTACACCTTGCTGGCTATGCAAATGAATGTGGCGCGTTATGAGATTCCTAAAGACGGCAAAAAACTAATACGCTTGCCGCAGTAAGGCAATGTGTTGCTTTAACCATGCATTAAAGTAAAACACCCGCCACGGCGGGTGTTTATTTATGTCAGGCCGGTTTAATTGCGTGTTTGGCCGTCGTGCTTTTCGCCGTAAATTTTGCGGCTGGCGCGGTTTTCAGCACGCTGAACAGCACCCTGCTCGCGCTTGCCGACAAAACCGTCCGCGCCGGCGCGGGCTTCGCGCCGATTAACGTGAGCCTGCTGACCTTCTAGCTTAGCCACTTCGTGGTTGGTCAGCGCTCCAGATTTCGCGCCTGCCTCAATGCGTTTTTGGTGATTCACATTGCGCTGCACGTTTTTTTGCATACGTTGCGACGAAGCCGATTGCGGATTGCCTTGCTGGGCGTCGTGTTTCTCCCGATAGATATCGCGGCTGGCTTGATTCTGCGCACGTTCAATACGGGCTTTTTCTTTGCCGCTCAGCTTGCCGTCTTTAAGCGCATTTTTTTCCGCACGCTCTACGTTCGACTGCTCGCGTTCGAGCCGCGCGGCTTCGCGGGTATTGATCTGTCCAGATTTCAATCCTTGCTCAATCCGTTCTTGCTGATTGACATTGCGTTGTACTTCAGTGGCAGTGGTTTGGGCCATAGCTGCGGAAGAAAAAATAGTGGCTATGGCACAGGATAGTGCGACTTTGAGTAATCTCATAATAATCTCCTAACGATGTATTTATTTATTGGAATGCAGGATAGCACTCACCTCTTAAAACGACCCGTCGTTACATATCGTTGACATACGCTGACACACTAGATGATCCTGCCCTTTTGGCAGAAAGAATTAATAAACAGCTTCGCTGTATAAATATTAGGGAAAAATATTTAGGCAAGAAAGTTAATAATTATTTAATATAATCAAATACTTATAATATCAACTGCATTCGCAAATTTCAGCGGATTTTTCGCTCAATCATAGTGAGCACGCCGCGCAGAATATCAACTTCGTTTTTTTCCAGACGCGCGCGGGCAAATATTCTGCGCATGCGTTGCATCATGCGCTTGGGATTTTCCGGATCGAGAAAATTGATTTCGACGATCACTTTTTCCAGATGAGCATAAAAATTTTCTATCTGTTCAAACGTCGCCGGTTCCTGGTCGTTCACATCGACAAAATTTCCCAACGCCGTCGCCATGCGCAATTCATAGGCGACGATTTGCACGGCTGACGCCAGATTCAGCGAACTGAACTCCTGGTTGGCGGGAATGGTGATAAGCAGTTGGCATTTATCCAGTTCTGCGTTAGACAGGCCGGACATCTCAGTGCCGAACAACAAGGCGACGGGATTCGCTCTGGCTTCGCGCGCCAACTGTTGCGCGCCCTCGCGCACCGAAACCATTTCGTGCGACAAATCGCGGCGGCGTGCCGTGACGCCCGCGACCAGCACACAACCTTGTAACGCTTCATCTATTTGCGCACAGACCTGCGCGCGTTCGAGCAGATCGATCGCGCCAGTGGCACGATCATCGGCGTCGGGATGCGGAAATTTTTTCGGATTCAGCAACACCAGATGCGACAAGCCCATGGTTTTCATCGCCCGCGCCGACGCACCGATGTTGCCCGGATGACTGGTGTGGCTGAGGACGACGCGGATTTGGTCGAGCGGAGAAGACGGATTCATATTAAAATTGCGCTTGGCCTCGTGTTGATACATACGGCGCAACAACAACCGTTCTTTTCAAATATTGAGAAATTCATGCATCCCATGCTATCCATCGCCGTGAAAGCGGCTCGCCGCGCCGGGTCGATTATCAACCGTGCATCGCTCGATATAGACAAACTCACGGTCACCAGCAAACGGCATAATGATTATGTTTCGGAAGTCGATCGCGCGGCGGAAGGCGCCATCATCGACACCTTGCGCGAAGCGTATCCCGACCACGGGATTCTAGCAGAAGAGAGCGGCGAATCCGTCGGCAAGAAAAGAGGCATCAAGTCGGAATACCTGTGGATCATCGATCCGCTCGACGGCACCACAAATTTCCTCCACGGCTTTCCGCAATATTCGGTTTCCATAGGCTTGCAGCAAAAAGGCATCATCACCCAGGCGGTAGTGTACGACCCGACGCGCAACGAGCTATTCACGGCGTCGCGCGGGCGCGGCGCTTACATGAACGACCATCGCCTGCGCGTTTCGAAAACCCGCGAACTGAAGGACTCGCTTATCGGCACCGGATTTCCTTTCCGCGATTTTGAATTGCTCGACGTATATATCAGCATGTTCCGGACCCTGACGCAAAAAACCGCCGGACTGCGCCGCCCCGGTTCTGCCGCGCTCGATCTAGCCTATGTCGCGGCGGGCCGCCTGGATGGATTCTGGGAAATGGGCCTCGCGCCGTGGGACATGGCGGCAGGTTCGTTGTTGATTCAGGAAGCCGGCGGATTGATCACCGATCTGCACGGCACGGACGCTTGGCTGGAGAGTGGCAATCTTGTTTGCGGTACGCCAAAAGTATTCACACCCCTGTTACAGACCTTGATGCCGCTTTTGCCGAAGCAATAAATAATTAAATATAATCAATTACTTATAATGGTAGTGCCATGACACAAAAAAGCAGCAAACATCGGATTATTATTGTTGGCGGCGGTGCGGGCGGACTCGAACTCGCCACGCACCTTGGAAACAAACTGGGTAAAAAACAAATAGCCGACATTACCCTGGTCGATAAAACTCCCACCCATTTGTGGAAGCCGCTGCTGCACGAAGTCGCGGCGGGCAGCATGGACATCCATGCGCATCAACTCGACTACCTCGCGCAAGCACGCTGGCGGCAATTCAATTTCCGCCTCGGCGCGCTGGAGTCGATCAATCGCGCGGAGAAAAAAATTACCATCTCGGGTTCCGTTGACGAAAACGGCGAACAGATTTTGCCGCAACGTACGCTGGACTACGACACGCTGGTGATTTGCGTTGGCAGTACCATCAACGACTTCGGCATTCCCGGCGTAGTGCAGCACGCCCTCGCCCTCGACACATCAGAGCAGGCGGAAAAATTCCATCGCAAACTGGTCGCCGCCTGCGTACGCGCCAATGCTCACCCTGCCGCCGATGCCGACGTCAACGTCGTCATCATCGGCGGGGGCGCGACTGGTGTCGAACTCTCGGCCGAACTGCGCAACACCACCGACGTGTTAGCGAACTACGGGTTAGATAATCTCAATCCAGTGGAGAACGTCAAGCTCACCATCATCGAAGCTGCATCGCGCATATTGCCGCCGCTACCCGAGCGCGTCGCCGAATCGGCCCATGAATTGCTTTTGAAAAAAAATATCAGTGTGTTGGTGAATGAAAAAGTCACGTCAGTCGAAACCGATTGCGTGCGCACCGCCAGCGGCAAAAATATTCACGCCGATCTAATCGTCTGGGCGGCGGGCATTAAGGCGCCGGACATACTCGCTACTTTAGACGGCCTGGAAACCAACCACATCAACCAGCTCGTTGTGCATGCCACGCTTGCCACCACGCGCGACGAAAACATTTTCGCCTTCGGCGACTGTGCCGCGTGCCCGTGGCCGGAAAAATCCACGCCCGACAGCCCCGCGTCCATCCCCCCGCGCGCGCAATCGGCGCACCAGCAAGCCAGCCATTTAGTCAAAGCTATCAACGCGCGTATCAACGGCGGCACGCTCACCAACTTCCGCTACCAGGATTTCGGCTCGCTGGTCTCGTTCGGCGATTACAAAGCCGTCGGCAGCCTGATGGGCAAACTCATCGGTGGCAGTATGTTTATCGAAGGCCTGCTCGCGCGCATTATGTATGTGTCGTTGTACAAACTTCATCTTATCGCTTTGCACGGTTACTTCAATGTTGTGTTGGATACTGCGGCAAGATTTCTCAAGCGCCGCACGGAGCCGAGAGTGAAATTGCATTGAACACATTGGATGCAATAGAACGCTGGCACAAAGATGTCCCAAGCTCAAATTTTTAAGGTATTGATTTTCCTTGAACATGTAAAGTCAGTTTTGCCGAACGGGACGTTTCGTTGTCCGTGAGCCTGACAGAAAAATGACAGGGGACGGAGACCTGTCGCTGGCCCGCCGGGCAAGACAAATCTCGGCCGTCCCAGACTGGGCAAGCGTGACCAAAAGCCTGTGCACGTCGTCGGTCAATTCAATCGCGATCGCAGATCTCATGGCTTACCCCCTCTTGTCAACGAAAACACACTCGGCAATCAGGGATCACTTAAGTTGCATTATATAAATATGAAGCACTACACTAGATCAGGATAATTCTGTAATATAAGGTAAGCCATAGGAAGCCAACGGGATTGAGGCGTTATGGGAGCGAATTTCATAAAAGCAAAGAGCGAATCAGCGGGTTTTACGCTGCTCGAGCTAATGGTCGTTATGGTAATCATCGGCCTGTTGGCCGCCTACGTTGGCCCACGTTATTTTTCCCAATTGAGTAAGTCCGAACGCGGCACCGCCAAAGCGCAGATTGAAAGCCTTGGTAAGGCGCTTGACGCCTATCGCATTGATACCGGCGCCTATCCGACTACTGAACTGGGGTTGGCTGCGTTGGTGACTCGCCCGAATGATTCCGCAAAATGGAATGGGCCCTATCTGCAAAAAGCCGTGCCTCCAGATCCCTGGGGAAAGCCGTTCATTTATCGTTCGCCTGGTACAGGCGGTGATTTTGATTTGCTATCGTATGGGAAGGACGGCCAGCCGGGTGGTGACGATGACGCGGCTGATATTTCCTATCGTTAAAACGATGCGATTAAATTTAATAGATTTTTTATTCAATCAACAATAGAGCACGGTAAAAATTCTTATTAAAAAATTTCGCTCTTGAAAGAATACGAATAATTGAGGCACCGGTAGATGTCGTATGGCACAGACTGAAACAATTCCCGCACAACAGCTCACAAATCATTCCGTGATTGTTGGCTCTCACATTCGTGTTCGATTACGCGTGCGGGAGGCAAATGGACAGGCCCGCACTTTGGAATACGCGGATATTACGCAGTCTGAAGCGGCCCGTCGTGCGACTGCGCGAGGATACCATGTGTTATCTGTGGATGATGTGGTTGACCCTGCAGCTGGGGTAGCAATTGCCGGAGGGAGCACTAAATTTCCTCTGCTACTATTCAGCCAGGAATTACTGGCGTTGCTTGATGCGGGGCTCAATTTATCCGAAGCGCTTACTACACTGCATGCAAAAGAACGGCAGACGATTACTCGCAGTGTCTTGACGCAAGTGCTTCATTCCGTACGGCAGGGCAAAAATTTTTCCGATGTCCTGGTAACCATGCCGCAACATTTTCCAGAAGTGTTTGTTGCTATTGTGCGTGCCTCGGAGCGCACCGGTGATATGCCTAAGGCTTTGGCGCGTTACATCAGTTATGAACTGCAGTTTGACGCTGTGCGTAAAAAAATCGTTTCTGCCGCTATCTATCCGATATTGCTATTAGTAGTTGGTGGGTTGGTGACATTATTTTTACTTGGTTACGTCGTTCCGCGCTTTGCTATGGTTTACGATTCTTCCGGCCGTGACATGCCTTGGCTTTCAGCGGCACTTCTTTCTTTTGGCCGATACATTGATGCTCATTGGCAACTTGCCCTTGGCGCACTGGTTATGCTCACAGTCGGTCTTGGGTGGGGAACATTGCGACCCCAAGGGCGTGCATGGCTACTTGATGGTGTGGTGCGCCTGCCTTGGGTGGCGCATAAGGTTGACGAATTTCGCATGGCGCGTTTTTACCGGGCAACGAGTTTGCTACTTAGTGCTGGCATTTCTTTGCCGCGCGCCATGGGCATGGTATCTGGATTGCTGGGATCCCATCAGCGGGCATCCTTGTCACAATGCCGGTTAGCTATTGAACAAGGGCAAAGCCTCTCGACGGCCTTAGTGTCGCAAGGCTTAGCCAGCCCGGTTGCTGAGTCGTTGATTAAGGTGGGCGAGCGTTCCGGGCAGCTCGCAGAAATGCTGGAACGTACTGCGCACTTTGCGGATGAAGATTTTGCCCGATGGATAGACTGGGCCTCAAAGCTTCTGGAGCCCATTCTTATGACCATTATGGGTTTGGTAATAGGCACCGTGGTGGTGTTGATGTACATTCCAATTTTTGATTTGGCGGGTAATTTACGATGAGCAATCTGGCCAACGCTATTCCTTTGCTCTCGGCTGAGATGATCCAGCAAGCTCGCGGCGTGTCATTGCGGCAGGATTTGTCCATGGTGCAAAGTTTGCAGCAGATTACCGATTTTCCGCCCGACACGCTGATGGCGGCGCTTGGCAACAGTCTTAGTTACCCGGTTTTGTTGATGCGCGAGTTACAAAGTTTGAAACCAGATTTTGAGCGCATTAGTTTTGCGGAGTCCACGCAAAGAGGCGTCGTGATTGCTGCAACACCCGAGGGGCAAACCTATCTGTTATTGTCAGACCCCTTTGATAGTATGGTAGAGGAATGGGCTTTAAGGCGCGTTGGGAGCACATCTCATTCGCCGCAAATTGCACTTGTTCACCCCGCCGACCTGCAAGCCTACTTTACGCAACAAGAACGCCAGTTGCGCGCCATGGATGGTTTCGAAAATACCTCTCGCCCAGGCAGCGATGAAGAAGTCGCAGCGGTTATTACTTTGGCTACGATTAGCGATGACACCAGTTCTGTGGTGAAACTGGTGAACTCAACGGTTTATGACGCATTGAAGTTGCAGGCCAGCGATATTCACCTTGAGTGCGATGCGGGATGCTTGTATGTGATGTATCGCATCGACGGCGTGCTGGTACCCATCACCCAATTGCAAGGGCAGGAGATGGCCGAACAGGTCATTTCCCGCATCAAGGTGATGGCCGAACTGGATATCGCTGAACGTCGTGTCCCGCAAGACGGACGCTTCAAAGTGAGAGTGAATGAACGGGAAATTGATTTTCGCGTGTCAATCATGCCGAATATTTTTGGCGAGGACGCGGTCTTGCGCCTGCTTGACCGTCAAGCGCTGACGGAAGAAGCCAAAGCATTGCGCTTGGACAATCTTGGTTTCGATCCTGTCACCATCAAAGCGATACGTAAGCTCGCGAGCAAGCCCCACGGCATGCTGTTGGTGACTGGTCCGACCGGTTCAGGCAAAACCACTACTTTGTATGCGGCCATCACTGAAATCCATACCGGTGCCGACAAGATTGTCACCATTGAAGACCCGGTCGAATATCGCCTCGCACGCGTGTTGCAAATCCCCGTAAATGAAAAAAAAGGACTCACTTTCGCCCGTGGACTGCGTTCAATCTTGCGCCATGATCCGGACAAAATCATGGTTGGCGAAGTGCGCGACAATGAGACGGCGCAAATCGCTGTACAAGCGGCACTAACCGGCCATTTGGTTTTCACAACGGTACACGCCAACAATGTTTTCGATGTATTGGGGCGGGTCATGCACATGGGCGTCGATCCTTATAGTTTTGCCGCTGCCCTTAATGGCATAGTGGCGCAACGATTGTTACGTATAAATTGTCCGCATTGCTCTGTGGCAGTACAACCCAGCACACAGGAGTTGGAAGAAGCTAATCTTACTGTGGCACAAGTGAAGGGTTGGATATTCCGCGCTGGTCCGGGCTGCGGGCTATGTCGGGGAGCTGGCTACAAGGGTCGCAAGGCAGTGGCCGAAGTATTGCTACTGGATGATATCTTGCGTGAAATGATCGTCAATCGAGCGCCTATCCTGGCACTCAAAGAACGCGCGGCACAAAACGGATTACGTTCCTTGCATGACGCAGCATTGCAATTATTAGCCGATGGTGAAACAAGTCTGGCCGAGGTGACCCGTGTCACAGGTTAATGTCAATGGAAAGAAGCGGCATGAAGGAACCCTTTTTTTTGTGATCGGCGCCCAATCCGTCGAATGCGGATTTAAAACCGGAACAGGGCATCGAGGAAGTTGGCTAAAAACAGCTTTCTATAATATTCCTTTGAAGTTATCGCCTAATATAGATTTACCCTTCCGATCGATAGAGGGGGCGCTTGATGAGTTGGGCCTGTTGCTCAGCCAGCGACGGACGGAGCAGAATCGCGGTCAGCTAATCATCCGTCGTTTACGTGTGGTTATCGGGGATCAATGGTTGGCGGTCACCACGCTTCCGTGGAGTCGTTCGGTAAAGGATGCTGGTAGTGCCGACAGCTACGCACGCAGCCAACTTGCCGCCGCTGGATTTGCCGTGGATTCCTCTGATACCGTCAGGCTGGACGAAGCCGGCTTTGGGAAGCCTCGCCTGGCAGTGAGTTACCCGGCAATCCTGGTGCAAATTATTTTGTCATGGGGCAAAAAACTCGAGGCGGCAAATATTTCGATATTGCCCATGAGCTCAGTGATCTGGAGCGGCGTAAGGCGGCAACAGCCCGGAGACATGGCCGCCATGGCATTGGTGCACGAAGGAATGACGATGATCATGCGAGCGGATGGACAAGCAGATCGGCGCATGCAGGAAGTCGTCGTGCGTAATACCAACTCTCATCTCTCCACGTCATTGCTATCCTTACGCGAACAATGGCAACGTACGCGCATCAGGGACCAGCGTGTTTCACCTTCGCAACGATTGCCTGTCTTTAACCTTGGACGAGAAAATGTGTCCCTCGCCGAGGCTGATAACGAGTTGGCGGAAATCCGCTTATCGAATTTCGATCGCCACCTGGTTATTCCCCTCAGCCTTCAGATTGCCGAGTTGTCACAAAATGTGCGTATGCCGCTAGAAGCACTGCCGCAAGCTGATTCGAATTCGTTACTAAAGACTATGCTGTCCTTGGTTGCTGCGGGTTTTGCCGGAGTGATGATTTTCCAGGCAGGGCAGACACAGTCGCAGCTGCACAGCATCGAGTCCCGTCTCGAGAGCAAGTCTGAACCCGCCCAGCAAATTAATAAAATTAGCCTGAACCGTGAAGAATTGGCTCGCGTTCCCGCCATCAATAAAGCGATAGGGGAATTGAATATGCCCATCTCGGCATTGTTACGTGCGCTCAACCCGCCGCGAGATATCAAGGTTGCGATATTGTCTCTGGAAACAACAGGAGCCGGGCAGGCTAAGGACGGTAAACAGGCAACAGTCAAAATCCACGCTGAAGCACTTTCGGATGCCGACATGACCCGCTTCGTCGCTTATGTGGCAGAACGCCAGCCTTTCGTCGGCGCCTACCTGACTCGACATGAAATAATAGAATCTCTACCTGAAAAACCATATCGCTTCACGGTGGAGGCAATATGGTTGGATTGATTAAAGCGTGGTCGTCGTTGTTTCATTTAGAGCAGGCATGGTGGAACTTGAAACTCGTCCTAAGAAGCTTTGAACGTCGCTTTGGCTGGGTAGGCTGGTTGATCTTGACTTCCTTACTGATGGCAATTCTTGCTTGGGGAGTGGAGCATCGACAAGCAAAGGCCCTGATCGAAGCCAAGGGAAAACTCGCGCAGCATCGGCCAGCACCGGTGGTGGTTATCAATCCTGTGCAGATCAATAGCGCAGAACACATACACGCATTCGATGTATTTCTATTGCCTCATAACGAGATTCCGGCCGCAATAGAGGAGCTATTACGACTGGCGGGAGAACAAAGACTGGTAGCATTGAAGGGCGAATACCGCCCGACCATTGAGCCGCAAGGGCAGTTTATGCGTTACCGCATGTTGATCCCGGTAAAAGGTGAGGCACAGGCGATACGGCATTTTATGCAGGCCGCGATGCTGGCGCAAAAAGCCTTGGCACTGGAAAGCATACAGTTCAAGCGCGATAGAATTGACTCTACGCAAATAGAAGCCAAAATAAATTGGGTGTTAATCACACAACTGCCGCCTCATCCGGAGTTAGAGTTGGCATCTGAAGGGCCGACATCAAGCAGTGAGTCAAATATTTCCAAGTCGGCAATACTATTAAATAAAATTAAATGAAATCACTCAGCCTTAAGCATGTACTTTTTTTCGGCTTGCTGGCCACTTTGGTAGCCGCATGGTTTGCGCCTTCTGCTGAAAAAGAAGACAATATGCTCAGCGACCGCAGCAAAAACATAGCCGGTAAACCCCGAAGCAAGTCGGAATTCGCTGGGAGCAAGGCTAGTGCTAAAACCAAATCCGAACCACAAGTTATGATCATTCGCCCCCGCTTAAGCGATATGGCTGACGACAGTCGCCTGTTCAATTCTACCTATTGGACTCCGCCGATAAAACCCACTCCCATACCAGTTCAGGTCGGTCCTGTGCCTAGCACGCTTCCCGTTCCACTTCCTACACCAGAAGTGGCGCCCGCCATACCGTTTAAGGTATTGGGCCGTTATGAAGATGCTGGGCAAATCACAGTATTCGTCCAATTCAATGAACAGAATCTGGCTATTCGAGCTGGCGATACGGTAGTCGGAAAATACAAAGTCGAAAATATTTCTGCCACGGCTGTCGAATTGCTCTACATTCCCTTGAACCAACCTCAAACCTTGCCAATTAGCGGGTCAAAGTAAACAAAAATTATGCCCACATTATTTAATCCCTATTTGAAGAAGTTTTATCAATGTCATGCCAGTTTGACCATGCGACGGTTATTGATGCTTTTGATTTGTGCGGGAGTTACTGGCTGCGCAGGGACGCAAGCTTTTCGTGAAGGCAACACACTGTTGGCCGAAGGCAAATTGGAGCAGGGACTGGCTAAACTGGAAGAGGCAGTCAAGCTTGCCCCGGAAAATGCTGAATACCGTATTGCATTGGCCACGCGCCGCGCTTCCATTATCAACCGATATGTGGCGACAGGTGACGCAGCCCGTCGAGAGGGCCGATTACCAGATGCAGAAAATGCATATAGACAAGCGCTTAATCTTGACCCTGCTAATAGCATGGCCATGCAGGGACAAGATGCTTTGGTGAAAGAGCATAAGCATCGCGTTTTAATTACTGAAGCAGAAGCGATATTGAAAAAAGGTAATGTCAACGAGCTGAATCAAGCGCTGGATAAAGTGCGCATTATCCTCACAGAAAATCCGTCAAATAAAGACGCCATCAGCTTGAAGCAACGTATCGAAAATGCGCGTGCCAATACGCCCAAGTCAGAAGCCAAACTTTCGGCGAATTTCCGCAAACCGATTACGCTGGAATTTCGCGACGCGCCACTCAAAACCGTGCTGGAAATGATCGCCAAAGTTTCCGGGATGAATTTCTTTTACGACAAGGATATTCGTGCTGACGCGAAGGCAACGGTATTCGTGAAAAATACCAATATTGAAGACGCCTTGCATCTGGTGTTGGCCACCAACCAGCTGGAGCTCAAAATTCTGAACGACAATTCGGTGTTGATTTTCCCCAGTACGCCCGCGAAATTACGCGATTATCAATCTTTATCCGTTCGTACTTTCTATCTCAACAATGCGGATGTAAAGGCGGTATCCAACACCATCAAGACGCTGGTCAAAACAAAAGACCTGGTAATTGATGAACGTTTGGGCATTATATTTATGCGCGATACGCCTGAGGCCATTCGCATGGCGGAGCGCATCGTGGCCTTGCAGGATATTAGCGACCCGGAAGTCATGTTGGAAGTCGAAGTGATGGAAATCAAACGGGCGCGTTTGCTCGATTTAGGCATCCAGTGGCCCAGCCAGTTTACTTTAACGCCTTTGAAGGCAGGCGGCGGCACTGCATTGACCATTGCTGATCTGCAAAACTTGAACCGCAACACGATAGGGGCATCGGTAGGGAGTGTGACCATCAATGCACGCAAAGAAAATCAGGATGTCAATATTCTCGCCAATCCGCGTATTCGTGTGCGTAACAAAGAAAAAGCCAAAATTCAGATTGGCGACAGGGTGCCTGTCATTACCACCACTTCTACAGCAACTGGATTTGTAGGCGAGTCTGTGTCCTATGTCGATGTCGGTTTGAAGCTGGAGGTCGAGCCGAACATCTATCTGGACGAAGAAGTCTCGATCAAGGTGAACCTTGAAGTCTCGAACCTGGTGAGGGAAATTTTGACTGCAAACGGAGGCTTGTCTTATCAGATTGGAACACGCGGAGCCAATACTGTGTTGCGGCTGAGAGATGGTGAAACCCAAATATTGGCCGGACTAATCAGTGATGAAGAGCGTTCTACTGCCAGCCGTATACCGGTATTGGGCGAGTTGCCGATTGCGAGTCGTTTGTTTGGAACGCAGAAAGATGACGCGCAACGCAGTGAAATATTGCTCTCGATCACGCCTAGAGTCTTACGTTCGATTCGCCGGCCTGATTTAAGTGCCGCAGAGTTTGATTCAGGAACAGAATCAAATATCGGCTCCCAAGCCTTGCGCCTGAGAGCGACTGACCCGGCAGGATCGGACGCTACTAGAGTGCCTCCTGCCGGTAATATCCCGCGGCAGCCTCCCGGCCGCAACGTAGCACCAACACCCCAGCCCGGCAATATTCCGCCGCCGCCCGCCCAACCTGGCCGCAGCATAGAGCCAACACCCCAGCCCGGCAATATTCCGCCGCCGCCCGCCCAACCTGGCAGCGACATAGCGCCAACACCCCAGCCCGGCACCATTCCGCCGCCGCCCACCCAATCTGGCCGCGACATAGTGCCAACACCAGTCGACCCTCAGACCACTAACCCGACCGATGCCACGCCTGCTGTTCAGTCTGCGTCTGGCACAAATGCAGGCAGCATTACCTTTGGTTGGAATGCTCCTGCACAAGTCAAAGTAGGCGAAGAGTTCAACGCAGTTTTGCGTATCAATGCTTCTCAATCAGTAAAAGGATTGCCAACGTTGATCAAGTTTGATCCTCAAGCCTTGCAGGTGCTTGGGGTGAAGGAAGGGGAGTTTTTCAAGCAGGGTGATAGCCAGTCGAATTTTAATCCGCGGGTTGAACCAGCTCAAGGGCAGATACTGATTTCAGCAGGGTTACAAGATGTCTTGCCACAATCAGCTGGAGTAAATGGTTCCGGCAGTCTTGCTACCTTTACGTTCAAGGCGTTAAGATCCAGCATTCCAACAGCTATACAATTGTTGTCAGCATCACCTGAGCCTTTGCCCTCGACACCGCTCGCATTGCCGGTTGAGCAGCTTATTCGCATCGTTCCGTGAACAGATATTGGTCAGCACGATCCAGGGGTTTTACTTTGGTCGAGCTGATGATCACTCTGGCGATTATGTCCGTGTTGGTCCTGGTAGCCGTACCTTTAGCGCAAATTAGCGTACAACGAGAAAAGGAAAAAGAATTGCGCAATGCGCTAATTCAAATTCGCGAAGCGCTGGATGCCTACAAGCGAGCAGCGGATCAGGGGCGGGTAAAAGTCTCAGCAGGGCAGTCCGGCTATCCTAAAACGTTGGACGTGTTGGTTGATGGCGTTGAAGATGAACGCATGCCGGATAAGCGCAAAATCTATTTCCTCAGACGATTACCGCATGACCCAATGGGAGCGGATGCAGCCACACCGACCGCCGATGCATGGGGTTTGCGCAGCTACAGCTCGCCGCCTGATGAACCAAGTGAAGGAGATGATGTATTTGACGTTTATTCCAAATCTGCCAAGCAAGGTTTGAACGGGGTTCCTTACAACAAATGGTAGCTTCCCAGTGCTATATCAGTCGGCGGGGCTTTACCCTGATTGAAATTCTGATAGTCATGGCCTTGGTTGCCTTGCTGCTGACCATTGCGGTGCCGCGTTTTTTCGGTTCCCTGGAAAAGTCCCGGGAAACGGCTTTGCGGGAAGACCTCAAAGTGATGCGGATAGCTTTAGATAAGTACTACGCAGACAAAGGCCATTATCCTGAGTCGTTGGATAAATTGGTGGAAGACAAATACTTGCGTGCGGTGCCGATTGACCCTATTACCGAATCGTCCGGGACTTGGGTCACTGTAACGTCAACAGACGAAGTTATTAATGGCATTTCCGATGTTAAAAGCGGGGCACCGGGAGCCGCCAATGACGGAACGCCGTTTGGTTCGTTTTAGCCCCCGAGTCAAATTAAGTATGACCATGAGTAAGCAAACCGGATTTACCTATATTTGGTTGCTCTTGATCGTTGCCCTCATCGGCCTGGGTTTATCGGTTGCAGCGGAAGTGGATTCGATTACAACGCAGCGGGAAAAAGAAAAGGAGTTGCTAGCTATCGGCCGTCAATTTCGAAATGCAATTGAGAAATATCACGACAGCTTGCTTGTGGCAGGGAAGCGCGAATACCCAAGCAGCCTCGAAGATATGCTGCAAGATAACCGCGTGCCGGGCATACGGAGACACTTGCGAAAAATTTTTGTTGACCCGATAACGGGCAAAAGTGAATGGGGCCTGATAAAGCTTAACGAGCGGATAGTCGGCGTGCATTCACTATCAGAAAAAAAACCCATAAAGCAAAATCTTTTTGACCCCGATGAGGAGAGTTTTCAAGGCCGCCAAAAATATTCGGATTGGCTGTTCACTTTCCCTCCGGGATTGCTGCTGGAACCGGCTAAAAAATAAAAACAAAAAGCCAGTCTTTATCTCCATCTAATGCGCTGACAAAAGTCGCCATGTAAAGTTCGCAAGTATAAATAATTTAATTAAATCAATTGGTTAAACTATTATTTAATTTTGCTAGGATCAAGGCACCAGCCAATCGCTGATCGGCACTAAAGGTTGCGACGCCGGCCCGTTCAGGCGCATCACATACGCGCCCTTGGAGGCAAAACGTTGACCCGGACCGAGGCTTAGGCGTGGGAATACAGTGGGCGTCAGCGCGAGACCCGTCATGTGTTCGATGCGTTCAATTAAATAATCCCGATAGAAATTTTCCGTCAGTTGGCCAAAGGCATCGCCGGTAATCGACGCGGCAAAATAACTATTGGCTTGGATAGCCTCGTCGGTGAGCGGAAGATGTTTCGATTTCAGCCAGACGCCGAACCGCGCCATGCGCGATTCGCGTGCCGCGGGTAAATCAAAAGGGTAGAGCAAAAATACTTTGCTGCGCAGGGTATCCGGTACCCAGTCCCAATGATTGTCAACCAGGCTTGCCGATAAATAAATGCCCTCGACTTGTTTGCCGGCAGCCTCGCTTTGCAGGCTGGCCTGCAGGTCGGTGCCCTGCAACCAGTTCACCAGCATGACGGATTTATCGCTGGAAATCCCCTGCTTGACGGCCGCTGCTATCGCAGCACCCTCTTCTGCATCGAGAATAATATCTTGCAATTGAATGCCGTTTTTACCGGCAAGGGCTTTGAGCAGAGCTTGGCTCGCCATACTACCGACACTGTCTTTGCGAAATACCTGCACTATTTTAGCGATAGTTTTTTTCGCGCTGCCGTCTGTTAAAAATTTCGCCAGTGCGTCGGCCTCCAGCGCGATGCCGCGGGAAAAATAAATCGGGTACACATCGGCGCGATTCGCCACGGGGTAAACAGTGTTCGGGTACACGCACGGTATTTCCGCTTGTTCACAGAAAGCGTGGATCGGAGCCCAATTTTGCGTCGAGATGCCGCTGATGACGGCAAACACGGGTTGCTGGCGATAGTAATCTTGCAGTTGCTTCAACCATGTTTCCGGCGCGCCGCTGAGTTGCCACACATGCAGTTCCCATTTGCGATAAGCCCGGTCAATGTATTCGCGGCCAACCCGTTTGCGTCCATCTTCCAGCCGCGTGCCGGCATTTTTGTCCGCTACAAAAATATTCAGCATCTCAAGCATGAGCCGGCTTTTTTCCGGCGGCACATCGTCAGTTACGATGGTGGCGAAATGCGCCGTTTTGTCATCTACCCCGGGCGATAAATTGGCTGACAGCGAGACAAAATAAGCATTGAGCGCCTCGACATCCTGAGCGCTAAATTTATAACGCGGCATCAGTGGATCCAGCGGACGGTCGGTGGAGTCAATGCCTTCGCCTAGTGCGCGTAGGAGCGTCGGCGTGGTGTAAGCGGCATGGCGGCGGTTTTGTAGCGCCTGCGGCACGCGGGAAGCAATTGAGTTGTGATCCGGCTCGGTGAATAAATATTTTCCGATTAAAGGGCGGGCGAAGCGGCGGCCTTCGCTGCCGCCGAAACCACTACGTCGGTGACAACGTACGCAGGCGGCTTCCGCGCCTGATAGAGATAACGAACCTTGGGATGCGCGCAGCAAGCTGCCGTCGGATAGCACACCTTCGCGGTAAATGCGTTTGCCTTGCTCAATCAGTTGGGAATGGGCAATGTTATCTTCCGCCCACGCCGTGTGGGGCAGACAGAGCCATAACCACGCAGCGAAGAGAAAAAGAACTAAGGACTTATTTTTGTGCAAGCTGTCGAATCTCGCGCACCAAATCAGCGGCGTTGGCGTCTCCCTCGATGCGTACCCAGGGCTTGCCCTCGCCCGCTCGGAGGAAGGTGACGGGTGTGTGATTCATTTTATCGCCGCGATACATATCAAACGCCCGTTGTACGGCAATACTATTTTCTGCGCTGCCGGTCATGAATTGCCATTGAGGGCCAGCGCTGAATTTTTTTGCGTAATCCATTAGCACTGCCGGCGTGTCGTGTTCCGGGTCGATCGAGATGGAGACCATTTGCAGTTTGCTGCTATCGGCGCCGAGTTGCTTTTGCACTTGCGAGAAGGTGGCACTCATCATGGGGCAGATGCCGCCGCAGGTAGTGAACACAAAATTCAGCATCACTGGCTTATTCTGATCGAGTGCGGTGGGCAAAAATTGTGGCTGGCCGTCAGTGCCTATCAGTTTCAAAGCGGGGACTTTGTAATCCGCCGTGGTGCGTTCATAGCCCGATTTCGCCATGGCGCCGCCATGCTTCATATCCCCATGATCCACGCCGCCGTGGGCAAAGGCCGAGCTCATGGAAACGCTTACAATAGCGATGGCCAGCGTGGTGAAAGTTGCTACCGTTGATTTCAATGGCGTCATTGATTATATCTCTTAACTATATGAATATACTGCATTAATTAACTGACACGCTCACTGTGGCGGCATTTGAATTCGCACCCTGATTGTCGCGCACTTTATAGCTGAAGGTCTCGGTTCCCGTGAAGTTTAGTTTGGGAGTGTAAGCGACGGTTCCGTCGGTATTTACGCTGACGCTACCACCTTTGTTGGGCGCAGACGCAATCGTTAAGCTGCCTATGTTAAGGGTGCCATCGGGGTCGCTATCATTGGTAAGAACTGCAATTATTTTCGGCGTATAGGTACCTGTTCTGCGCGGAGCGGTGGCGCTGTCATTCACCGCAACAGGCGCGCGATTCACAACAGTAACAGTAACCGTGGCCACATTGCTATACAACGCGCCATCGTATGCACGGTAGGTAAACGTATCAATGCCGCTGTAACCTGCATTCGGCGTATAGGTAAACGAACCATTCGTATTCAGCGTTAGGGTACCTTTAGTCGGACCGGCAGACAACACGGCAGTCAGCGCATCGCCGTCCGGGTCGCTGTCATTGGCGAGTACGCCCGTTGATGCCGCGACTGTAAGCACAGTACCCTGGTTCACGCTATAGGAATTATTTTGCGCGACCGGTGCGTCATTCACATTTGCAACAATAATCGTGTAACTCTGCGTGACAGATAAGCCACCACTGTCGGTTACGCGCACTGTGACATTTTTGCTCCCTACCTGTGCGTTAGTCGGCGTCCATTTGATCAGTCCATTGCTGGCAATGATGGTCATGCCAGTCGGTGCGTTGGTGAGCGCATAGGTCAGCGTGTTGCCATCGGGGTCAGTCGCACCCACGCTGTAGGTATAAAGAACACCCTGGGTTGCCGTAATGACCGGCGCGGAATTGATTACCGGCGGATGATTCACCGGCGCGGCCACTACGATCGTGTAGCTCTGCGTGACAAATAAACCGCCGCTGTCGGTTACTTTGACCACGACACTGTTATTGCCGATTTGCGCGCTGGTCGGCGTCCAGCTGATGACGCCCGTGGTCGATGCAATCGTCATGCCGGCCGGCGCAGTGGTAAGCGCGTAAGACAGTGTATTGCCATCAGGGTCAGTCGCACCCACGCTGTAACTATAAACAACACCCTGAGTGGCCGTAGCGACCGGTGTGGAATTAATCACTGGCGGATTGTTCGGCGGCGCGGCCACTACTATCGTGTAGCTTTGGTTAACGGATAGGCCGCCGCTATCTGTCACACGCACCGTGACGCTCTGGTTACCTACCTGGATGTTGGTCGGCGTCCAATTGATCAAGCCGCTGGCGGCGATGGTCATGCCTGCAGGCGCAGTGGTCAGCGCATAGGTGAGCGCATCGCCATCAGGGTCGGTCGCCGCGACGCTGTAGCTATAAGCGAAGCCTTGGGTTGCGATAGTCACCGGTACGGAATTGATGGCGGGCGGATGGTTCACCGGCACGCCGACGCCGAGTGCATTGTAAGCCGCAAGCGTATTGACCAAGCCATTACCAAAATTATTGTCGGGGCCCGTATCGCCCAAGTCTTGCGCATTTTGCGTCAGCGCGGTTTCGATTTGCGCAACTGAGGCGGCCGGAAATGCCTGGGCAAGCAAAGCCATAGCGCCGGATACATGGGGCGCCGCAAACGAGGTGCCGGTCACGCTGGCGTAAAACGGCAAGCCGCCAAAAGATAAATCGGTGGTGTTGACGTTCACGCCCGGCGCAACCAGCTTGGGGAAAATACTGCCGTCGCAAGCCGAGGGCCCGCGGCTGCCCGATAACATGATGGTGTTAGTCGAATCCACTGCGCCAGCAGAAAAGCCACCAGTGTTATTGGCTGGGCTGATACTACTGTTGGCGTTCGGGCCATCGTTGCCGCCGGCAAATACCACCATGATGCCCGCTGCCTTGAGTGCATCAATGTCGGCGCTGAATTCGGTAATGCACTGTCCGGGAGTGCCGGCCATGCCCCATGAGGCATTGACTACGTCAGGCATATCGTTGGTGGCAGGGTTACCGTCCGGGTCCATCAGCCACTGGAAAGACTGGTGAATTTTGCTGTAGGTAGTCTGGCCTGCATCATTGTAAAGTTTGGCAGCAATCCAGGTCGCGTTGGGCGCCATGCCGATGGCCGTGCCGTTAGCCGAACCGCCCACGAGCAAGCCCATAGTTTGCGTGCCATGCCCGCTTCCATCGTACGGTGTCGTATGCTGTCCGTTGGGATCGTACCAACTGTTGGTGCCGCCGCGCCATTTGCCGGCGAGGTCCGGGTGAGCAGGGTCAACTCCGGTGTCCATGTTTGCAACAACCATACCGATGCCGGTATAACCCAGATTCCATATACTCGGCGCATTGACCGCGGCAATATTCCATTCCGGCGCGGCCGCTGTAGCGCTCGTGCTGCCCATTATTGAGGAAGCAGATATGACCTCATCGGTGGTAATGCTTAGTATGCCCGGCAACAGCGCCAATTGGTTGATAACCGAGGCTGGTGCGGTAACCGCGAAACTATTGTTAATCCACAAGGGAGTAACTGTAATGCCAAAGTTTTGCAAAAAATACGCGAATGCCGGTTGCGTCAACGCAGCCTTGTCTTTTAGCGCCTGCACCAAACGCCCGTCGCGCTTGTTTCTGCCCTGGACTTTGTAATTGCTGTGGTTCACCTTGTCGCCCAGCGACACGATGACGGAAAGTTTGTCGCCGGGTGCGGCGGCTTGCAGCTTGGCCTGCAACGCTTTGGACAGGTTGGCGGCGGCGTAAACGTCAACAGTAAACAGCGCGCTACATAGCGTAATTGAAGCCCATGTTAAATTTTTCAGGTAAGACTTCATAAAATTACTCTACTTTCAGGTCAGCAAGGCGCATATCACCCATCACAAGCGTGAGTTTGGCGCCCGTTTGCACGGCACGGCCGGGATTGGCAAACAAGATAAAATAAATGCGGTCGACAATGACCTTGCTGCGGGAGCTTGAACGCAGTTGGCCAACGTTGGGACTATCGGGAACGCCATAACGAATGCCGCTGGTTTCATCCAGCAAATACGGATCGATTTTGCGCGACATCAGCGGCACCGCTTTTGCCGTATCCAGCACACGGTAGCGGAAGTCGAGCATGTAACCCGCAGCCGATAAATGTACGCCTTCGATTTTCACGCCGAGCTTTTGTTCGAAATCCTGCAATGAAGCTTCGCCGATTTTCGCTACAGTCTGTGCGGCTTCGGGCGTCACATTCGGCGTAGCACAACCAGCCATCGTGATCACCCAGGCGCAAATCAACGCGCGGGTAATGCCAAACTCTATTTTGAAATATCTGCTAACCATAATCCGAGGGTGCCTATTTAACTACTTGTTTTATATGTATTTTTTGTTATTATTCGACGCGCATTTTTTGTTATTTTTTAGACCGGCGCGAGCCTGCAACATGCAGGCTCGCGCCATAGTCTTACTGCACCGTCACACGCACCGTCGCGGTGTTCGACTGCGCTCCCTTGCTGTCTCTCACACGGTAGGAGAACATTTCCGTGCCTTTGAAATTCAACTTCGGTATGTAACAGATCTTGCCCACGTCGACCGCTGCAGGACTTCCTGACCGCGGGCAAGCTGTAGGCCATGCCCCTGTCGCTGTAATAACAGTAGCAGTGCCGCCTGAATTCGGCCCGGTCGAAATCGCCACTGTTGCCGGGGCGATAATATTCGTGGGGTCGATGGCTGTATCAGGATCGGTATCTTTGCCGCCGGTTGTATTGGTCAGCACATTAAGTAAAACAGGTGTGTAAGGGGTTGCCGTACCTGTATCGGTACTCCTTATCCTGCATCTAACCGGCGTCAAGGTAGCGCTGGAACACCTGGGCGCCGACAGGTTGTCGTTCACCGCAACCGGCGCACGGTTGGCGCTGACGTTCACCGTCACGGTAGCGGCGGCACTAGGCAACAGGCCGTCGGTGGCTTGATAGGTAAAGGTAGCCGCACCGATGAAGCCTGCAGTCGGCGTGTAAGTGAAGCTGCCGTTTGCATTACTACTCGTGAGCGCGCCAGCCGATGGAGTAGAGAATGCTATCGCAGTCATCGCATCGCCATCCGGGTCGCTATCGTTACCCAACACACCCGGCGCGGCAATATTCAGAACGCCACCCTGCACCATGCTGTAAGTGTTATTCACAGCTACCGGTGCATCGTTGATATTGGCCACCGTTACCGTAAAGCTTTGGCTGGCGGATAACCCACCTGCGTTGGTTGCAACTACTGCCGCTGTAGCAGTGCGCGGCGGTGTTACTGGCACCGCCTGGGCATTGGTAGGTGTCCAAGCTATGGCGCCAGTTGCAGCATTAATAGTCATGCCTGCGGGCGCGGTCGTGAGTGAATAAGTCAATGCGCCGCCGGGCGGAACCGTATCAGCCAAGACTTGATAGCTGAAAGGCGTACCTTGCGTTGCCGTGGTGGGCGCAGTTGAACTGATAGCAGGCGGGTCAGCTGTAGAAGCAGCCACTTGCAGGAAGGCCAGCATGCCGCCGTCTTGCGATGCGCCGGTGGTTAAATCCAGGCGTCGATCAAGAATGGCGTATTTGCCGCTACCATCGGCTGGTGAAACTGGCACAACAATCGCATCCAGGGTTTTAGCCGCGGGCAAAAAAGCTGAATACTGTTTACGCGGGTTGGTTGAGAAAGGATACAGATTGCCGTCTTCCGCAATCATATCCATATACAGGCCATTCAAAATCGGCACATGGGTTTTCAGGCCGGCATTGAGAAAGCGCAGCAGAGTACGTTGGCCTGCGGTAACCGCAAATGGCGTGGCGGTAGAGCTGTAAGGTTTACCATTCACCAGAAAATATTTCGGGTTGTAATTCAAAGTGCTGGTTGGGCCTGAGGGAGTACCGTAGCTGCCATCGGCGACGGCTGTGTGCAACGCAGGATCAACCTCGCTGTAAAGCAGAGTAATTTGGTTGTCGTAGCTCACGCCCGGATAAGCCTGTGCCGGGCTGACGAGCGGAACGTCTTTAGTCATAGCGCCATACAAACCCATTTGCACTTGTACCTGCGGGTGTGTACCGCTTTGATATAAATAAGTGCCGGGCTTGATGTTGGGCCAGACGTAATCGGCAGTAGCGCCAGCGGCCGCCTCGTTGGTAAACGAACGTACACGTTGGGTTAAGCTAGTCCGCGCACCGCTTGCGCCATCATCCCAAACGGGTGTCATGGTGGTGAGCTGTCCGGGAATGACCAGCGACGTTGGCGCGCTGAGGGTATTTTTCAAATGCACCGTCAGGCTGGTATCAGCAGCTGGAACGGTCAACGCGGGCCCAGGAACCGACACTGGTGTACAAGTGGCGAAAGTGCCATCTGTACAAGAAGCGTAACCCCACATCGTTACAACTGAATTATCCGGCATAGTGACGGTGGTCGAGCCCGTTTGTAGCCAAACCTCGGCAGCTTGCGCAGGCAGTGCCATCACCAGCGGGGTTGCAAGCAACCAGGCAGCCAGCGGTAAACCTGCAATTTTATGTTTGAAATTCATGATTATTTTCCCCTTTACGGAATCGAGACGCTAAATGGCTCGATGATCACCATGGTCATCATGCCGCCCGGGAAAATGTCGTTATTCACGATTTCCCGCTCGTTGTGCGAGTGCCACATATGGAAATAGCCCGCCGATACATTCAATCCCGGGTGGCCCGGTGGCAATACACCAAACTGGCCAAGGAACGGGCTGCCGCTATAACTGTCGCCATAAGTCAGATCCAACTGGTTAGGCAAAATGACGGGTAACGGCTTGCCGTGGTCAGGACACCATTCTTTCGTAACAGAATCGAATCCGGCTGGCGTATTGCAGGTATGCGGAACGGAGCCATAGATATCAAAGCCCACGCCTTTGCCGGTCCACTCAAAAATGCTGTCGTAGGTCTGGCCCGGTATGGTTTTGATGGTGAAATCAGAACTGGCCAAGTCAGGACCGGCGCCCGGTGCGCTTTCGAGCATCCTGCCGTCCCGCGCGAGCATGAGCGTGTTGTTACCGTGGGTGTGGAACGGATGCATGTCGCGCCCGGCGGCCACTACGCGTAGCAGAAGTTTTTCCCCCGGGTGCATGCGCGGCATGGCGTTATAGGGCTGCGTGGGCATCCACGGAATTCCTGCGTCCAGCATGGTATCCGGCGCGTTACGGCCGTTGATAAACCACAACACCGGATGGAAGTTGCTGGTATCGACGGTGGCGTACTGACCTGCTTCCACCGCAGAGTGAACCAGCGGATCAATTTCCGTCAGCAGAAAAAGATGCTCACGGTCAAACACAGTGTTGGCGTGCGTATAGGCTTGCTTGCTGGGGTTGGCAACAGCGGGGCGCACAATCAAAGCGCCGACCAGGCCCATTTCCACTTGCAGTGCCGGCTGGGTGCCGCTGTGGTACATATAGGTGCCGGGGTTGGTGGCAACAAAACGGTACGAAACGGTGCCGTTATTGGCCGCAGCTTCTTTTGTTATCAAGCCGTTCACCCCGCCAGTCGGCACTATCCCGCTCTGTCCAGGAAACACGATCGATACCGGAGCCGGCAGGGTGTTGGTAAGATTCACCGTCACCGTGTCGCCCTGGTTCACAATCAGAGTGGGGCCGGGGTATTGCATCGTACCCGCCGCGCCATTGGCGTAACCCCAGTTGTAAACCATGAAACCATCGGCGGTAGTGACGTAATCGGCCCTGGCGGTTAGGTTAAACGTAGGGCCGGTTATGCCGTCTATCACGGCCCATGTATTACCGGTGAATAACAGTGCCAGTGCAAGTAAACAGGTTTGCAACCAGCCAAGTCTGCGGAATAATTGTTTCATGTCGGCCCCCTTATGCCGCACCGGAGATGACTATTTCCGTCATCATGCCGCCGCGGTCTTCCTCGTTATTGCTCAGAAAATTCAGGTTGGTGGTGTATAAAAAATAAGTGCCTGCCGGAATGCCCGTGGTATCAATCACAACCTCGGTTGCTTCACCACCGCCCAGGGTCACTGAGTTGGTGTTGTAGAAAAGATCTTTGCCATCCGGACCACGGGCGATGTGCGCACCGCCACCGACTACGCGCATGGGCAAGCCCAGCGCCGTGATGGTGTAGTAATTGGTCACGTTAAGGTTCGAAAGACGTAACAGCAGGGTTTTGCCTTCAGTGTTCCGGTTAAGCTGAACCAGCGAGCTGACTTTTTGCGACTGGATGCCGCCGTTTACATTATTCGCCGGCGCAGGCAACGCAGCGGGGTTGACGGTATCCGGGTAGCCACGCCCGTTGATCATCGGATAGGTGTCTTGCATATTGGCGAAAGGCAAGGGCTGAATACCTAGGTGCAATTCATGGAACACATGGTCGAAAGACCCCAGTTGCAGCGCATAGCCTTTGTGATAACCGGTCGATCCATCGCCATCGTTGTAAACAAACTTGGTGTAGGTGTTAGAGCTGTTAAGAGGGTAGGTTTTCGACGTGCCGTTTTGCGCCGGATGCACAAACAAGTTGCCCAACATGCCCATTTGCATATGTTCGGTTGCCTCGACGTGGCAGTGATACATATAAGTGCCCGGGTCGTTCAGGTTATAAAAATACGTAAGTGTCGAACCCATGTTGATGGCAAACGAACCTTCGGGCATGCCGTCGAACACCGGCGGCTGTTGCGGAAAACCGTGGAAGTGCACCGAGTGTGGATCGAACAAGTCCGGGCGCATGGCCATGCCGGTATTGGTCAAGGAGAGATAAAATTTTTGTCCCTGCGTAAGTTCAATCGTCGGCGCGGCAAAGTTGGCTGAGAGCAAGCCACGTTCCCTACCAAAGGTTGGGCTGCCAACGCTTATATCTTTGTCTTTGCCGATATCGGCCGGTGGGATACCCGTCACGTCGGAAAAACCGAAGCTGTATAACACCCGCCCATCCGCCATGGTGACAAAACCATCACCCGCCGTAAGGTGTTTGCAGGTTACATTGGGTTGAGGATTTTCCGGCACCGCATCACCATTGGTGTCGCCTGGACATTGGGTAAACACCGCGGCTTGCGCCTGCATTCCCCAAACAGTGCATCCTGCCAACAACAGGGCCCGGAACAGATTTGAATAATTAAATATTTTCATCATTTTACCTTTCGCCTTTTTCGACCCACCATGACGGTGGGTCGAATGAGTTAACGAACATATTTCCAATCAGCAGCGTCAAACAGATCAACCGTACTTACTGCGCCACTCCAGTCAGAACCGCAAAACCACCGGACAATGCGTAATTGGTGATAGTCAAGACTGAAGTACGCGTGTCGTTGGTGCTGCCGGCAAGGGTCGGTTTGAATTGAACGCCTATCACGCATGTGCCACCTGCGGGAATAGTCGTTCCGGTATTCAAATTTACCCCGGCGCTGCTAAAGTTCGTGCAGTTGTTGGCCCCTGGCACTGGGGTAATGACATACTGAACCCCCAGGCCAAACGGACTATTTAAAGTAAACTGCAGAGCGTTTGCAGCGGCCAAAGTTACTGCCGCGGCCGGATTATTATTCGTCACCGTTAATACCCTCTGACCACTGGTTGTGCCCCTTGCTACCGTGCCAAAGCTCAGCGGCGATGGCGTGACAGTCAGCGCCGTTACCGCAGTGCCGCGCAACGGTACCGTTTGCGGCGTGCCAGGCGCATTGTCCGCCAGCGTGAGCGTGCCAGTTCTTGCGCCAGGGAATAGCCCGGTGGGCGAGAAGGTCACGTTGATCACACAGAATCCGCCATTGGCCGGAACAGCGTTGGCTGCACCCGTCCTGCAGGTGGTGGTGCCCGGCACGATGGCGAAGTTACCCGATATCCCGATGGTGTTGAATATCAGCGGCCCACCACCCGTGTTGGTTACCGTCACCGTCTGCGCGGCGCTGGTGGTACCTAGCACCTGGTTGCCGAAAGTCAGCGACGTGGGTGATATAGAAACGGCAGGAAGAGCTGTCGCCGTGCCAAACTCGTCGGCACCCGCATCAGGCCTGGCGGTACGGACTTGCCCGTCGATATCCAAGGTTGGGAGTACCAATGCAGCGCTGGCAAACGCTCCCAGATTGATAGCTGGGGACGTCGCGCCGATATGATAATTACCAATCGGTTGCAACGGGCCATAACGTACGTCAATGAAGTTACCGCCTTCGTCAAACGCCGCAGCGGTGCCGAAGTTGGTGGCGATTTCCGGTGCAGCTACCACCTGGTTGCGGCTGCCGTTGAGATACCAGGAAACAAATTGCGGATCATTTGCAATGTTGTCCGCGGCATAACCGGCGATGCTGGTCATGATGCCGTTGTGCGGGCTAAGCGCACCAGCCACTCCCAGAACTGCCAGGTCGGAGTAAACCGGGGGAGCACCGTTGCCAACATCCGGGAATAGCATGTTGACCGCCGGCGACACGCTGTTATCAATCGCCCAGTAGAACGAACGGTTGTGCCACAGGATGTTGTTGTACAACTGCGGGTTAGAGAACGTTTTGTACTGCGCGTTACCGCTACCCATGGCCGTATTCAAAGCAGGCGTATGGGCGCGGGATACCAGACCGGCACCAGGTTGCGGTTGGGACGTATTCAAATTACCCGTCGCAAATGCCGCCCGTGCCGTCGAAGTATTATCGTTGTTGGAAAAGGTGTTGTTGCTGACATTTGCCTTCGCCGTATCCTGCAGTCCCATACCACCACCAGCCAAACCTGCCACGTTGTTCACTATCATATTGTTGAACACGGTCAGGCCATACCATCTTGTGGGGTTGGTGCTACGCGACACATCCAGGCCGTTGACAAACTGGGTGAAGATACCGCCGCCATCGCCTGCGCCAGCGTTGTTACCCTGGATCAGGTTGGAGTCGATCACCAAGCCTGCGCCAGCACCGGGCGACAAGGTGCCGACCGTAATGCCCGGTTGGCCGCCGACGTAAATACCGCCGCCAGCTGCTGGCCTGCCTTGGTTGAACACCTGGTTAAACAGAATGGTGTTGCCTTCAATTTTGCCATTGTTACTCAAGCCGATGTGACCAATACCACCGCCATTACCTTGTGAGTAGTTACCGCAGATGTAATTGCGGGTGATCCGGTAATTTTCGCTACCGGCGCAAAGCGAGATACCGCCGCCTGCACCATCCGCACCGGCATTCTGTGCAATATGGTTATGGTGGATATTCACGTTGCTGTTGTTGTTGCTGGAGAAACCACCGCTTACAGCTGCGTTGACAGGGTTTGGATCGATGATGCCAGGATGGCCCAAACGGATACCGCCGTGATACGTACCATAGTTGCTGAGGAGTTTATTGTTACTGATCTCCAGGTAATTGGCGTAGCCGTTGACGAATATGGCGCCGCCGTGGTCCGCACCGGTGATGGTAATACCGTCAATACGGGCCGGGTTAACATTAGTAAATGCCGCTGTTCCCGTTGCCTTGGCAACCACCAAAATGCCTGGGCCTTCTTCGGTATTGAACAAGCTGGGCTCATTGTTGGGCGCGTTGAATGCGCCGGCAGTTTGACCCGGAACCAGGTCGAAGGTCGAGGTCAAAGTGGCAACCTTGCCGCGCCATCTTTGCAGCATGTTGGTGTCAGTCTTGGCTGCGTTAATCACGGTGGACAACGCACCCCAGCCCTGCAGACGAACCTGTTTATTCATGATGACCAGTTCGCTGTAGGTGCCGGGCGGAACCAAAATCAGATCGCCTTTGTTTGCTGCATCTATCGCTGCCTGAATATTGCCGCCGGGAGACACGACTCTCGGCGCGGTGCCACCTACCGTCACGGTAACGCCGGTAATGGTCGATTTGCCTTGCACGACGTTTGGTACAACGCCGGTTGTTGCGCGTGTCAATTCCAACTGGCCGGTTGACGCACCAACTGGAACACTCACGGTAACCACACCGTCAGTCCATGAGAGCACCGGCAGCGTCAAGCCATTCAATTTCACCGTGCCCTGCACAGTACCGAAACCGAAATCACGCAAAACGGTTTTGCTGGTGTTCCCCGTGCCGTCGTAAGCCGGGTTGGTCACTTCCACTTTACCGGCTGAGACAATTTCAAGTACGGGCAGCGCCGTTCCTGCAGTTGGCGTAGGCACATAAGGACCATTCTGGCCTCTACCCGTCACGCTATAAATCACCGGCGTGAACTCAGGGAATTCGCAATCGACCGGGAACTGATTAGGGCCGGCGAATGCTGCCACTGGCGTGACGGGGGTATCGAGATACGTCGTCTTGCCGGGCAAGTACTGGAAGGTGTAACAGAATTGGCTGTATTGACGTTGGAAATACGGGTCAATAATCATCTGGCCCAAGGTCGGCGAGCCGGTGCGTTCATCCTTGATCGGGCCTGGGGAATTAATACAGGTCGTGATCATGTTGGGTGAGACGCCGGACGGGAAGGGCGGATTAATGGTAAAGGTCGAAGGAACCAGCGCGTTAAATGCGCCCCACTGATCGGAATACACGCGGGAAATCTCGCGGCCGGTCCAGTCGCGGACCGAAACCGGTATCCACGGCGGCGAATATTTTTCGCCGAAACTTGGCGCGTTGGGGTCGTACTGGTTAGAAGCGTTGTCGAGAATAATACCTGCGATATGGCCAGACACCGGCACTTCGGTGAACATGAAGAAGTCGGCTGCTGCATTGAGGCCCTGCTTTACTTCAACCTGTTTACGGTCGCATTGGTTCCACGTTCTCAGTCCTTTAGTGTAGGACGGATTGGTAGTTGGCGGGTCAGCGAACAACGTCAGAAATTCCGGAACCGGCGCCGGATCGCCGACGCACAATGGCGGTAGCGCTAGGGGGCTTGGGGTAACTGAATCGCCGAATACTACGTTCTTGTCGCCATTGCCCTGATGCTTGTATCCGGGTGGCGCGATGGCCTCGACTATATATTTGCCGGCTGGCAGCGTATCTTTGCCGGCAACCGTACCGAAGGCATAGCCGCCGTCAAATACTGCGGGGCGGATCTGGTTGAAATTGCGCTGACCATCATAACAATCGGTGTTCACGCCGTTGGAGATGAACTTTTCGCCCTGGCAGCCGGTGGGTTGCTTGTCGTCCCAACTGTCGGCTGTGGTTACATCATAAGCGTCACCGCAGGCGCCGGCAGCGAAATTACAATTTTGAGTGGCAAGTTTTGCATGAAAACCGTCCACGCCTAATGGAACACCTAACTGCGTGCAATCGGCGGAATCGATTATCCCGTCGCCATTGCAATCGCGATAAAGATTCACCTGCACGCGCGGAATACCCGGCTCCCAGTTTTCAGCTGCGGCGTAGCGAGGGTCATCTTCTGCACGGGTGGTGGCGTAGTGCACGATACCGGCGATACCGCCGTTTTCACCCGCTGCGTAGGTTTTTTTACCCCATTCGATAATGCTGGCGTTACCGGTAAAGGCTTGCATCCCTTCCAGCAAAATCACTCCGGTTTCGGTCCGATAGGGCAAGTTACCGTTTTCCGACTGAGGCTGTGGATTCAGGATATCGAAAGTCGGCATGCTCCACCCGTTATGGGGAAGAATAGGCCCGCCGTCATCAACTATGACGGTTGCACCGGTGGCCTTGAACTTAGCGAAGTCTACCTCGACGATCAGCCAGTTGAAGAAGGGGAAAACTTCCTTAAACTTGGCTTCGGCAAGTGTTTCTTCTAAATTTTTAACGGTAGGAGCTGATTGGTAGATACTGCCATCGCGGAAACGTAGATTGATCATCTGTCCAGGAAATGGTGCCTCGCCAGCATCGCGGAAACCGTTTTCGTTGCCGTCAAAAAATACGCGGCTGGTGTGTTTGTGGAACCAGGACAAAACGGGCACATCAAGCAATTCAACCGTGCCGGCATTCGCGGGCACGGTAATATTGGTGGTCGCGATCAGGTAATCCAGCGGATCGTCCCATACTGTAAGCACATAAGTGCCAGGCGGAACGTTGGGAATGGAGAATGTGCTGTCAGCGTTACAAGGCGCGGTAAATAAAGTAGCGCCGCCCACGGCATTCACGCTCAAGCCGACGCGGCATTGCGGCACCGCCTCGCCATTATAAAAGGTGAAATCGGGCGGTCTGGACGAACGCATGTTGACGACGCGGCCGGTCACGGTGTTGCCCCCGTTCAAAACAGCCGTATTATTGATAGTTCGCACGAACCCAATATCAACGTGGTGCCCCGGTGGGCCGAATTCCTGGAAGTAAGCCGGCTCGCCCGGTTTGACCCAGGCGTCGATGCCTTTGGTGCCTTCGATGGTTGAAGTCTGCACCCAGTCGGAGCCGGCGGGCGGCACCATGGTGATGGTGTATTTGGCGGGGAATAAATATTTGATGCGTAATGTGCCGTCACTGCTTGTTTTCAGGATTCCGGTGCCAATCTGCAGGATGGTTGGGCGTCCATCAGGATCGAAGGCAAAACTGCCATCGGCATTTTGAACATAAGTCGTGCCCAAAGGCCTGCCAAAACCATCCACGGTTACCGCGCCGCCCGATTGGCCGTAGGTACCACCAGCCTCGGTCAAGGTAACGGTGAAGTCAGCCAAGCCTTGTTCCTGCGGCAAATCGGGCATCCCGTTTACCGGGCTATTGTCGTTAAAAGCAAATACCGTGATTTGCGCAGTGGGGATCGGTAACTTGTTCACCACAATAGTGACTGAACTCGGGCAAGAGGCGCCCGCCGTGCACGCAGGGACTTGTGCGCCGCCCATTTGGTAACCGGCGCCTGGCATGACGGAAATGTAGTATGGCTTGGAACGATTCAAGCTTGCGAGTTTGGTAACGTCAGTAGAGTTGGCACTGTCGCCGCTGGCAATTACTGGCATGTAACTGGTGTGAAAGTTCAGGGATAAATTTGTCCCATCCGCCAGTTTGCCGGGTGTGACCGGCTTGGTGCCGTCTTCTTCCACCAGCCAGCGATAGGGAACCGCAGCGCCGTCGCTGCCAACCACATTGACGGTCACAGCTTGCGCTGGCATTTGAAACACGCAGGCCAACATAGTGAAAATGCCGTAAACAACATATTTTGCTGCGCTGCCAGACCACAAGTTCACCCATGACTTATTCATGACATACCTCCCTGAAAAATTTGCTGTTGTTAAGCTGGCCAATTAAATGGACAGCCGTTCCGTCTATACTTTTGTTGTACAGGTGTTCGCGGTCATCTGGGCTAACCCAGTTGTCATCGAATACCTGCGTACTTGCTTGTGGTAAATTTCGGTGTATCTATAATATGTCTTCTTAATATGTCTTCTTATATATGTCTTCTCAATATTTCTTCTTTACTTTTGTTCGGTAAATCGTTGCCCTTATGTCTGAATATTATTTTCTTTAGAAGGTCAGACTCTCCGTTTTTTTGGCTGGCACCATGGGTGTATTTCCCCCAAAAATGGGTTTTAAGCCCCTTTACATATTTTGTTAAAATCAATGTAGTATAAGATTTCCGTGCATACAACCTTAAATGGTAGGGGGTTAAGACCCCATTTTGAAATACGTGTTTTGTCCTCCAACTACAGTGGATAAGAATCGATGGAGTAAAAAATGTATTTTGAGATACGTGTTTTCCCTAATACTGCGACGCATTCGTAAAAGCCATAAAAGCTAGGAGAAAAGCAAAGAGACTTTCGCAGGAAGATTTTTCTGAGGTTTCAATCAGGACTGATTTTAGAAGGCTCGAGCGCGGATCGAAGAGCTCCGGTTGGGAAAAAATTCACTATATCGCGGCGACGCTAACTTTGCATTTCTTGATCCTGTTACTTTTGACCTATATGAACCTAGTCGAAATGAATCGCCCCATTAATTGGGCTGGAAAAACATATACCGACAAAGATGCGGTATTTCCGCATCTAGACCGATTAGATTGACGGAGCCCTACTTTCTGAAAAAAATAATGCCCTCAAAGAAAATATTTTTTCTGACCCTGCTGGCCATGATTGCCTTCGCAGGCAACTCCCTGCTCTGCCGTTTCGCTTTCAAGCACACCGCCATCGACGCCGCTAGTTTCACCGCAGTGCGGATTGTTTCCGGCGCTGTCGCACTTTGGCTGATAGTGCGCCTGCGCGGCGGCGTCAAGGCCAACGCAGGAAACTGGCTGTCGGCGTTCGCCTTGTTTTGTTACGTTGCAGCTTTTTCTTTTGCCTATATTCAATTACCGGCCGCGACGGGCGCACTGTTATTATTCGGCTCGGTGCAGGCGACGATGATCAGCTATGGCTTGGTAAAGGGAGAGGGCATGGCGCTGCGGCAGACACTCGGCTTCATCGCGGCGTGTTGCGGTTTGGTGGCGCTACTGTTGCCGGGACTGTCTGCGCCGCCGTTAGCCGAATCGCTGCTTATGCTCGCAGCCGGTATCGCGTGGGGCGTGTATTCGCTACGCGGCAAAAGCCACGGCGATGCTACGCAAATCACCGCAGGAAATTTTTTGCGCGCGTCATTATTTGCGATGATGATAAGTGCGTTGATGTTTACGCGTGCATCGCTTGATAGCGCAGGCATCATTTACGCAATATTGTCCGGCGCACTCACTTCGGGCGTCGGCTATGCGCTGTGGTATATGGCCTTGCCCGGATTGCGCGCGACCAGCGCCGCCACGGTGCAACTCAGCGTGCCGGTTATCACTGCTGCGGGCGGCATCCTTTTTCTGGCGGAGCCGATTACGCCGCGGTTTATAATTTCCTCGATCGCCATACTCGGCGGCGTCGCAACAGTAATCATGGCCAAACAGCAGGCTAAATAAGAAAATTTTTAGCGTAATTGAATTCGCCTTGATGTTTGGCCATGCAAATTTGCTAGCGTCACGCATGCCCTATCCACGTTACAATATCGTTCCACACTGATTTGTTATGTTTTTCCCCGCATAACAAAAATTCAAATTAATCATATACTTATGAATCACTCCACGATCGGCTTGGAAAAGCATACGCCGATGATGCAGCAGTATTTGCGCATCAAGGAAGATTATCCAGACATGCTGATGTTCTACCGCATGGGGGATTTTTACGAATTGTTTTTTGACGACGCCGAGCGAGCGGCGAAATTGCTCGACATCACGCTGACTTCGCGTGGCGCTTCCGCCGGCGTGCCAATCAAAATGGCGGGCGTGCCGTATCACGCGGCGGAACAGTATCTGGCCAAGCTGGTGAAGCTGGGCGAATCGATTGCGATTTGCGAACAAATCGGCGACCCCGCCACTTCGAAGGGGCCGGTCGAGCGCAAGGTCGCACGCATCGTCACGCCGGGAACGCTGACGGATTCGGCGTTGCTGACCGAAAACAAAGACAGTTTATTGATGGCCGTGTACCCACTCGGAGAGTCGCTTGGCCTCGCGTGGCTGAACCTGGCGAATGGATATTTTCGCGTCAAGCAAATTGCATCAACACAGATTGCATCGGAGCTTGAACGTCTGCAGCCGGCGGAATTGCTCGCGCCGCAGGAATACGAAATTGTAGGTACCAGATGCGTGGTGAAAAAATTGTCTGCCTATCAATTCGACGCAGGCATGGCCGAACGCGCGTTGAAAGCCCATTTCGGCGTGCATGAATTGCACGGCTTCGGCATCGAAAGCTCTCCTGCCATCATCGGCGCTGCGGGTGCGCTGCTGGAATATACGCGGCGCACGCAGCAAGGCGCGCTGCCGCACATTACCGGCCTCACCCTCGAACACGCGAGCGAATACGTGTTGATGGATGCGGCTACGCGGCGCAATCTGGAAATCAGCGAAACCCTGCGCGGCGAAGCGTCGCCGACTTTGTTGTCGCAAATTGATTCATGTGCGGGCAACATGGGTAGCCGCTTGACGCGACATTGGTTGCATCATCCGCTGCGCAACCGTGTAACGCTGAAACTGCGCCACGATGCAGTGTCTGTTATCGCTCAAAACGACGGCGCGCAAAAAAAATTGCGCGATGCGTTAAGACATATCGCCGACATCGAACGTATCACGGGGCGCATAGCGCTGAAGTCGGCAAGGCCGCGCGATTTATCCGGCTTGCGCGATGCGCTGGCGTTGTTGCCCAATATGCAAAGCGTGTTGAACACGCTCGATAGCCCACGTTTGCAACAACTTGCCGCCGATTTAGTCTGCGATCGTACCCTATTGATTATATTAAATAATTCGTTACTCGATGAACCTGCCAGTGTGCTGCGCGAAGGCGGCGTGATACGCGATGGCTACGATGCGGAACTCGATGAATTGCGCGGCATACAAAATAATTGCGGTGAATTTTTGCTGGCGCTGGAAGCGCGCGAAAAAGCGCGCACCGGCATCACGACATTAAAAGTCGAATACAACCGCGTGCATGGTTTTTATATCGAAGTGTCGCACGCCAACACGCAAAAAGTCCCCGACGATTATCGCCGCCGCCAAACCTTGAAAAATGCCGAACGTTACATCACGCCGGAACTGAAAACTTTCGAAGACAAAGCGCTGTCGGCGAATGACCGCGCATTGGCAAGGGAAAAATTCTTGTATGACGCCCTGCTTGATACGCTGTTGCCACACATCGCTGCGCTGCAAAGAATTTCCGCGGCCGTGGCGGAAACCGATGTGTTGTGCGCCTTCGCCCACAACGCCGATGTTCTCAATCATGTCGCGCCGCAATTCACTGTTGATGAAATAATTTCCATTGAATCGGGTCGCCATCCGGTAGTCGAAGCGCAAGTGGAAAACTTTATTGCCAACGGCACGCAACTGTCGCGCACGCGACAACTCATGCTGATCACCGGCCCCAACATGGGCGGCAAATCGACTTATATGCGCCAGGTGGCGTTGATTGTGTTGCTCGCGCACTGCGGCGCCTTTGTGCCGGCGCAGTCGGCGATCATTGGCCCGATAGATCAAATTTTTACCCGCATCGGCGCCGCAGACGATCTCGCCGGTGGCCGCTCGACCTTCATGGTAGAAATGACCGAAGCGGCGAACATACTCAACAACGCCACGCAAAATAGTTTGGTGTTGCTGGATGAAATCGGCCGTGGCACGTCGACCTTCGACGGGCTATCTCTCGCATGGGCCATAGCGCGGCATTTGGCGGAAAAGACCCGCAGTTATACTTTATTCGCCACACACTATTTCGAACTCACGCGCCTTAGCGAAGATTTGCCGCAAATCGCCAACGCCCACCTCGATGCCGTCGAACATCACGACAAGATCGTTTTCCTGCATTCTCTGGAAGACGGCCCGGCCAACCAGAGTTACGGTTTGCAAGTCGCGCAACTGGCCGGCGTGCCGCGCGGCATAGTCAGCGCAGCAAAAAAACGCCTGGCGCAATTGGAAAACCAGAGCCACGGCAATACGCATCAGCCCGATTTATTTACCCTGCCTGTTGTGCCCGATGTTGAGCTGCATGCGGCTATTGAAAAATTGCAGGCCCTCAAGCCTGACGAACTCTCGCCCAAACAAGCGCTCGAACTTATTTATCAACTGAAAAAACTGGCGGATGAATAATTCTTCCAGTTTGTCGGCCCGACTCGCGCTGATTTTGTTTTCATTTTTCTGCAGCATCTTAGCGCTCGCCGGCGAAAGCAAACCGTTCGCGTTCGCGCTGATGGGCGACATGCCCTACCACGACGGCGAAGTGATGGACGTGGAAAGAATGCTGGGGGAAATAAGCGGCGAGAATATGTCGTTCGTCGTGCATGTGGGTGATTTCAAAAGCGGCAGCAGTCGCTGCACGGATGAACTATTCCTGCAGCGCAAACAGTTATTTAACCAATCGGTCCACCCCTTTATTTATGTGCCAGGCGATAACGACTGGACTGATTGCACGCGCAAAAGCGCGGGGGGATATGCTGCCGGAGAGCGCCTGGCAAAATTGCGCGAACTTTTTTTTGCCGACAACCAAAGCTTGGGCCGGACTAAAATTACTTTGCAGCAACAGAGCGACGATCCGGCCTTCACTCTCTACCGGGAGAACGTCCGCTGGAAGCAAGAAGGTGTCATGTTCGTTTCGCTCAATATCCCCGGCAGCAACAACAACACCGGAAACGGCCCGGACAACGAGGAAGAAGCGCGGCTGCGCGCGATCGCCAATGCCGTGTGGATCAAACAGGGATTCGCTTTGGCAAAACAACATAACCTGCCGGGCATCATGTTTTTCATCCAGGCCGACCCGATGTTTGAATACGGCAGTAATCGTCAAGGCCTGAGAAGCTATTGGGAATTCCTGGACATTTTGCGTGGGGAGACGGAAAAATATTCCGGGCAAGTGGTGTTAGCCCACGGCGACACTCATTTCTATCGCGTCGACCATCCTTTACGCAATTTCAGCAAAGGCACGCGGGTCAAGAATTTCACCCGCGTCGAAGTGTTCGGCTCACCCGCTATCAACTGGATTCGCGTGCAAGTAGATGCTAATTCAAAAGACGTATTCTGGTTTCAACCTGGACGATAAAACTGAATTTATAAATCAAAACGGCGCTGATGCGCCGTTTTGGTATTCTGTCACCATTATTTATTTCTTGGGCAGTCTGTTGAAAACGTAGCGAGCCGGTTGAGTTTGAGTTGAGGAACGGAAACGTACAATAAGTACGCTGAGGAGCGGAGACTCGAAATCGACTGGCGCAGTAGTTTTGCAACATGCCGCTAGTGGACGTGGCCGTGTTCGCCGTGTACATGTCCATGGGTTAATTCTTCCTGCGTAGCCTGCCGCACTTCCGTCACCGTGCATTTGAAATTCAGCGTCATGCCGGCCAGCGGATGATTGCCATCGACTATCACTTTGTCGTCAGCGATGTCCGTCACGGTATATAGAATATAGTCTTCGTCATCTTCGCCCTCTGCGCCGCCCTCAAACTGCATGCCCACAGCCACATTGGCCGGAAACATATCGCGCGGCTCGACGCGCATCAGGTTCTCATCATATTCGCCGAAGGCATCGTCGGGTCCCATGCGCACGCTGACGGCATCGCCGACTGTTTTGCCATGAAGCGCTTCCTCGACCAGCGGGAAAACGCCGTCGTAGCCGCCGTGGACGTAACTCATGATCGGATCGCCTTTTTCAAGCTGATTGCCTTCCGCGTCGGTGAGTTCGTAGTGAATGGTGACCACGGAATTTTTCGCGATTTGCATTACTGTAGCTCCTTGATGATTTTCAAAACTTCTGCGGCATGTCCCCGCGGATTCACATCATGCATGGCGTGGCGCAGGATGCCATGGCTGTCAATGATGAAGGTGGCTCGGGTTATACACATTTTTTTCACGCCATCCTTTTCTTTTTCCTGCAACACACCGTATTTTTTACACGCCATGTGTTCCGTATCCGCCAACAACTGCACTGACAAGCCATGCTTGTCGCGGAAAGATGCATGGGACAAACAGTCGTCGCCCGAAATACCGAACACCAGCGCCGACTGTTTATCGTACTCGTCTTCCAGGTCGCTGAATTCCTGCGCCTGCAAGGTGCATCCTGGCGTATCGTCCTTGGGGTAAAAATACAGCACGATGTGTCGCTTACCCTTGTACGAGGACAGGCTGACCATTTGCATTGCCGCGTCGGGCAGACTGAATTGCGGCGCGGGATGCCCTATTTCCAGCATGGGTCATTCCTTTTCATATGATCGCATTTTAGCTTATTTCAAGCAGCGCAGGAAAATATGCAAACTGAAACCATCACATGAATCCTGTTCACGCAAAAGTTATAGAATAGCGAAAATCATGCCTGGCTTTTTTATTTGAACTTTTCACATGAAACCAAAAAAAATACCTTATCTGGCCGGACTCACCGCCGCGCAATTCCTGCGCGATTACTGGCAAAAAAAACCGCTGCTGGTGCGCAATGCGTTTCCCGGCTTCAGCGGATTATTGCCGGCAAAGGATTTGCTGAAATTTGCGCAAAACGACGACGTTCAATCCCGGCTTGTGCAGAAGCAAGGTTCGAAATGGGATTTGCAGCACGGGCCGTTTGCGACAAATACTTTCAGGAAATTGCTGCCAAAAAACTGGACCCTGTTGGTGCAGGAACTAAACCATCATATCCCCGCTGCCGCGCAACTGCTGCTGCATTTTGCATTCATTCCCCATGCGCGGCTGGATGATTTGATGGTGAGTTACGCCGTGCCGGGCGGAGGCGTCGGCGCGCATGTGGATTCTTACGATGTATTCCTGCTGCAAGGCGAAGGTAAGCGGCGCTGGGAAATTTCCGCGCAGAAAAATTTGGAGCTGGTTGCTGATGCACCGCTGAAACTGTTGAAAAAATTTAGACCGCAGCAGGAATGGTTACTGGAGCCCGGCGACATGCTCTACTTGCCGCCGCGTTATGCGCACAAGGGCACGGCAGTAACAGAATGCACCACATACTCCGTCGGTTTTCGCGCGCCTTCGCACCAGGAACTGGCGACGCAATTTCTCATCTACCTGCAGGACCATATTTCGCTCGAAGGCATGTACTCCGATCCGCAGCTGAAAGCACAAAAACATCCGGCAGAAATCAGCCGGGACATGCTCAAGCAGGCAACAGCAATAATTAAAAATATTAAATATAATCAATTAGTTATAGAATCATTTGTGGGCACGTTTTTAACCGAGCCGAAGCCCCATGTTTTTTTCAAACCGCCGGATAAGATCCTGACTGAAAAACGTTTTTTTGCATATGCGCGTAAATATGGCGTAACGCTCGCGCCGGAAAGCCGACTGTTTTTTGTCAAAAACAGATTTTTCATCAATGGCGAAATGTTTCTGGCCAGCAAGGCAGATCATGTTTTTTTCACCCGCCTTGCCGACCAGCGGACGACCGCTGTTAACGAAAATACACATCCGCTTGCCGTTGCACGCCTGTGCAATTGGTATAATGATAATTGGGTACGATTTACAAACCCATGATGCGTCAAAAGCCCATGCCGACCGGTACCAGCCAATCCAGCCCCGCACCTGCCAGCTACCGACGCATTGATTCCTTGGCGGATTCGCTCGCGGCCATACAAGATGTGTTAGGCACGGCGGTACACAACATTCGAATATTCGATATTTCGCTTGAGGAATATGGTTTCAACACGCCCGCCCGCGTCGAGCAACTTAGCCGGTTTTTGCAGCAAGGCCGCAATCGCCGCGTTGAAATCATTTTGCACCAAACCGATTTTCTGGAACGCCAAGCACCGCGTTTTTGCAGCCTGTTGCGCACCTATTCGCACAGCATCGAAATCCGCAAAACCACCCATGCGGCGCAAAATGCCATGGACGCCTTCGTGGTTGCCGACGACCATAGCTACTGGCACCGCATGCACACGGACCATGCGCGCGCCGTGGCCGCCATTAACGATGCGCAGGGCGCCAGGAGCTTACTGCTGCGTTTTGCCGAGTTGACCGAAGCCTCTGAATCGGGAATCACCGCCACCACACTGGGCCTGTAAAGCCATGCCCATCCGCGACGCTGTGAAACCAGACTGATATCTCGCTGTCCTAGTAGCCGGAGTTTGCCTGTAAGCTTAAAGGGCGGGAAAACTTGCAAATCCTGCTGTTATGCAGCATACTTGTAAAGTTTCACAACGCCATAATAATCAAGGACTAGTCGCCGTCTTCAGTATTATCTTTAGACGGGAGATAGGTCTGAATTTTGTTTAATCACTCTCGAAGGAATATACAAATGAAATACACACTCTTGTTCTCTGCTGTCCTGGCTACTGCACTTGTTGCTTGCGGCCAAAAAATTGAAGCTCCTAAAGTCGAAGTGCCTAAAGTAGAAGCGCCTCAAGCTGTTAAAGACGCTGCCAGCGCAGCTGCCGATGCTGCTAAAAATGCCGCCGGTTCTGCTGTCGATGCTGCTAAAAATGCAGCAACGGCGGCTAGTGCTGCAGGCGGTGCCGCCGGTATGGCTGATGCTGCCAAGAGCGCCGCTGGCGGCGCTGCTGATGCTGCTAAAGAAGCCGCTGCTAAAGCCGTTGAAGCTGCAAAAGAAGCCGCTAAAGAAACCGCTGGCAAAGCCGTCGATGCTGCTAAAGATGCGGCAATGAAGAAGTAACGACCGCACTGCAAGACAAAAAAGCCGACTTTCGAGTCGGCTTTTTTATTTGCATCAAACTGCTAATCCAACTGTCGCCAGGCAAACCCATCCTTCTGCCCCGCTACACCGATCCAGTCGCTCGCGCATCCCAACGCTCCGGCCAGCGCAGCACAGGCTAACTCCGGCGTATTATTTTTTTTGCTCAAATGCGCGGCGATGACGTGTTGCATTTTTTTGTGGCCGACTTTTTGCAACAAGGCCGCCGCGCTGTGATTATCCAGATGTCCGAGGCGGCCGGACACTCTTTGTTTTAATCCCTGCGGATACGGCCCGGCCATCAGCATATCGAGTTCATGGTTGCATTCCAGCACCAGCGCATCAAGCGCCGCTAAACTGGATTCAATATGCGGCGTGGAACAGCCGGTGTCGGTGAGCACACCCAGCTTGCGCGCGCCGTCGGAAAATACAAATTGCGCCGGCTCGCGCGCGTCATGTGGCACGGGATATGGCAGCACTTCAATGTCGCCGATTTGAAATGGGGTGTGACTGTCAATGATATTGACGCTGCCCTCGGCCCACTGCGTTGGGTCGGTCATGCTGTACGTACCATGCGTAAAATAAACCGGGATAGCATAGCGGCGCGCAAAGCGCGCCACACCGCCGATGTGGTCCGAGTGTTCGTGAGTGACCACGAGGCCGTCAATTTGATCCGGTTCCAGACCGAGACGCTGCAAGCGAAACACGGATTCGCTAACACTGAAACCGCAATCGAGCATCAGCCGCGACTGCGCAACTTCAACGATGAGCGCGTTACCTTCCGAGCCGCTGCCGAGCGACGCGAAGCGCATGGCTATTTCAGCTCGGCTTGCAGCAGTTTGAGTATGCGTTCGCCAGTACCGGCTTTTTCCGCCGCGCCGTCGGCATTTTCCACTACCACTTGCGTGATGTTGGTCTCCCCGGCGAGGCGAATACGATACGGCAGAGCTTTGGTTTTTTCGTCCTCGCGCCAGAAAGCCAGGCTGTCGAGCAATCCCTTGTTTTCTTTTTTTGCTTCCGCCTGTGGGTCGGCGTAGCGCACAAAATAAATTCCCTTTGAGCGATCGCGGTCTTCCACAGTGAAACCGACGCGATCCAAGGCCAAGCCGACGCGACGCCAGGCGCGGTCGAAATTATCGTTGACGGCAAGAACGCTGATGCCCTCCGCGTTCTGGCGTAAAACCGCACGCTCCTCGGTTTTCGCGGCAGCGGCAACCGTCGCAGCTTGCGGCGTACCAAGTTTGGCCATCAACAGACCGAGCATTTCCGCTTCGCGCTCCGGGTTCGGCGCGCGCGGCTGCCAGATGGTCCGATCCTTCGATTCATTGGCGTAAACCTCTTCCATTCCGCTATGGCTGATATAAATTTCCGTGGTGCCTGCCTCTGCGCCTCGCTCAAGACGGGTGCGGAATTTGTCCCGCTCGGGCGATGACCACAGGTTGTCGAGCAGCTTGCCGAGAAGATTGCGTATGGCGTCTTGCTTTATTGCGGCGCGGTTTTCTTTCCAGTCGGTTTCCATTACGCCGATGTCGGCTTTGAGCAACGGCAATTCAAAACCCGCGCTCTTCCAGAAATCCTGTAACACCGGCCACAATTGTTCCGGCGGGGACTTGACCACCAGCCAGCGTTGGCTGCCGGCGCGCTCGATGCGCACATCCCCGCCGAGCGCGGGCAGCACACCGCCCTGAGCCGGCAATGCGGATAATGCCGGCTTCGTCGTTGTCCGGTCTTTGCCATAATCCGAAGCGTTTACGGTTCCTTTGGCTTCCGGCACGACGTAACGGTCTTCGCCGGCGGGGGCGCTTAATCCAGGCGGCACTTCGAGCGGCTTTTGCTTGCTGGCGTTCTGGTATTCGCTTTTATCACCGCCGAACCAGCCGGCGCAACCGCCGAGCGTCAGCAACAAAACCAGCAGCACAATACGCACAAAATTTTTCATGGTCATCAGAAAACTTTCACAATTTTAATTTCAAAAAAACTCACGCAATGCCTGCGTATTGCATGGCTTCGCGCACTGCCGAATGATGCGTAGCGCCGAGTTCGACCAAGGGCAATCGTATGCCGGATTCGATCAAGCCCATTTGTTTCAGCGCCCATTTGATAGGAATCGGGTTTGCTTCGACAAATAATTTCTGATGCAGCGGCAATAATTTATTATTAATAACCAATGCATTATCTACATCGCCTTTTAATGCGGCGGCGATCATGTCGTGCATGAGTTTCGGCGCGATGTTGGCGGTGACAGAAATCGAACCGGCAGCCCCAAGCAAAATCAGCGCCAGCTGGGTGCCGTCGTCACCACTGTAAACGGCGAAATTTTTTGGCTTGCGGCGCAGTAGATCCGCGCCGCGCGTCATATCGCCGGTCGCGTCCTTGATGCCGACGATGTTGGGAATCTGCGCCAAACGTAGCACGGTGTCGTTGTGCATATCCGCCACGGTGCGGCCCGGGACGTTGTAAAGAATATGCGGCATGTCGACCGCTTCCGCGATGGCTTTAAAATGCTGATACAGACCTTCCTGCGGTGGCTTGTTGTAATACGGCACGACGGTGAGGCTGTAATCGGCACCCGCTTGTTTGGCAAATTTCGCCAGCTCGATCGCCTCGCGCGTCGAGTTAGCTCCGGTGCCGGCGATAACGGGAATGCGTTTGTTGGCGTACCTCACCGCGGCGGCGATCAACTCGCAGTTTTCTTCAAGCGTAACCGTAGGTGATTCGCCGGTGGTGCCTACGATGCCGATGCCGTCGGTCCCTTCCCTGACATGAAAATCAATCAGGCTTTTCAGGCGGGGGTAATCCAGCGTGCCATCGGTAAGCATGGGGGTGACAATGGCGACAATACTGCCTTTTAGCATGGTGCAACGGCCTTAGCGGGAAAGTCGTCAGTTTACCTGAATAATTCGGTGCGACAAATAATTGCGACGGCTCACGATTTAATCGCGCAAATGCGTTGGATCATTGCAGGCTTGGGAGATTCGAAAAAATCATCTTCATAGGCGATTACGCGCATGCGGCCACGCACGGTTTCGAGTAATTCACCCTCCTGCAATAAAAAATCCGGATTGCTCGGCTTGCCGAATTTTTCGTTACCTGCCGCGAAAGTCTCGTAAATCAACACGCCCGAAGGTTTCAACGCAGCTAGGATTTTCGCAAACAGCGGCCGGTGTAAATAATTGGTCACCACTATCGCGTCGAAAGTTTTGTCGGCAAAAGGCCACGGCGCATTTTCCACATCGGCTTCGATGATATGAATGTTGGCGGGTAAAATCTGCGCACGCAATATTGAGGTATCGCGATCCAGCGCCGTGACTTGCAAACCTAATGATACGAGATACAAAGCATGGCGACCGGAGCCACAAGCAAGATCGAGAACGCCGGCGTTTTTTGTAATCCGCGTAGCGTGTTTGACTACCCATGCCGAAGGTTCGGCTATCAAATGCGGATCAGTTATAACTATTTGTTTCATGAATTTTATTTCCTTCTTGCCCAGCCATTAATTGTAAAACGACCATGGGCAAATTGTTTGCCCGGGCACGACACCGGCATCACTTCGTGCCTATAGCGCGCGAGGAAAAACACCATGCTGTTGTTAATCGGCTCGATTAATTTATACGAGCCCGCTTCAACATAGTAATTGTTTTCAATCCGGCTGTCGTAAAGTTTCAACTCGCCGCCGCTGAAGGATTTCGATTCGTGGTTGAAGTAATACACGTAAGTCAATTCGCGCGTCGATGACCGCCGGATAGCAATAGGGTGACTTTGATTTGCTGTAGATGGACTTGCCCGTTGGCTGACATGATGGCTATCACCCTCCGAAAATGACCAAAAAAAACTATCAGGGGGCGAATTTTAGCGCGAGTTTTTGCATTTGAAAATAATAAAGCCGGGCGCTCGCGCAGCCCGGCTTTAGCCTATAAAAAACCATGAATTGTTTAGCGTTTTAGCGCGCCGGTGCCGTTGACTATGGCGCCGTTAGTGCCGTTTTGTAATTCAAAAGTGGTCATCAAACCGCGCGCGTCATTACCGGTAAATAATCCGCGCGAATTGCCGTTAATAGCCGTTCCATTACTGCAATTGACGCAATTGCCATTCAGCCCGATGCCGGCGTTTCCGCCAGCAACTGATGAACCGGTTCCGCTGAAGTTGGCGAAAGTAGCGTTAGGCGCTTTGCTCGGATCGAGATGCGCATCCCAGACTTGCGCACTCTGGCCTGAACCGAATTGCAGATTCACATCGTATTGCGTAATTTTTTGTGACGAGAAATTTGCGCCAACGGTCATACTATTTATTTGTCCGTTTTGACCATCGCTTCTGACAGGCGCCGTGCCGCCTACATAAGTGTAAGTGGCATTGACTAAAGCCGGATTGGCGTTGGTTCCCGAAGCAGCAGTTTTGAGTGCACCCAATTCAGCAGCACTGGTGACATACGAGCTATACATCGTTTGGTAAATGGCATTGGCAGTCTGCGGATTTTGACCACCCGTGCTGACGCTCGCCTGCCAGCGTCCCCAATAAATGCCGGTGTCGGCATTAAATCCTTGCTGCGACGGGACCGCATTTTTATCCAAGTCCAATCTTATACCGTTTGCCTGAATATCACCGACCACTACCGATTTACCGCCATCGGGCGTATTGGTGGCAACAAGATTTATGGCAGTGCCATTACCCGGTTGAACTAGATTAACCCCAGTATTTGAAATGCTGGTTACAGGGCTTATCAGCATAAGTGAATCTACTGATCCGGATCCGTTAGGCGCTGCCCCTGTAGTGACTGTTGGAAATGGAATCGCTGATGGTATTGGGTTAGATGTCGGCGCAGGTGTTGGAGTGGTTGGTATTGGCGTTGGTGTAACAACCACTGGTGTGGGTGTCGCTACTACTGGCGTCGGTGTAACAACCACTGGTGTGGGTGTCGCGACTACGGGCGCTGGTGTAACAACCACCGGTGTGGGTGTCGCGACTACGGGCGCTGGAACCACTGGCGTGGGTGTCGCGACCACTGGTGGCGGCACAGGAACAGGCGCAATAGCCGCCGCCGGTAACGGAACCGGTTTGTTCGTGTTGTCTACGTTCGCCCCAGGATTGTTGCGTAAATCATTTGATGGATTAGCTACTCCGCTATTGGCAGCGCCTGTGCCCGGACTGGCTCCATTAGAACCGTTGAGAAACGCTGGTGTCTGGGTCAACAGTATCGGTTTCACGTCCGCAGCCGCAGCGAAACCGGTTCGACCGGGAAATACCGCTACTTCACCCGCTGCGGTTTGGATATATACCGCACCGCTATTTACTTTGTCATAGGTGCCCGGCACGCCAAGCGCTTTTTCGCCCGGAGCCGGCACCGGAATATAGTACGGTTCGTGATCCGTTCCGCGAATGCCGATAGTGGCGGTCTGCGTACGGATTTTGTAATTTTGTTTATTCGTGCGTCCGATTTCGCCGGTTATCGCACGCAAGCCACCTTTGAATAAAGTCAGCAACATTTGTTCATTGCCGTCTTCTTTGCCGTTATATTGGAATGTTTCGATCTTGACCTGAGTATCGGCTTTTACCGACAATTTGCCGCCGTCTTCCATCAGCAATTGAGCGAAGCTGGATTTTCCCGAGACGATAGTATCGCCTTCGTTGACTTCGCTGCCTTTGGCCGCGCGAAACTCCTGGCTACTATTACTTTTCACCAATACGTTACCCGTGACAAACTCGAACTTGCCCGCGGCCGCACTAGCCAACTGCGGCATGGCCAGCACAAGTGCGGTAAGTAGCGGAATCAGCTTCAAGAATGTGCGTTGGTTACTGCTCATATTATTGATTTGCCTAAAGAAGTTTATTACTGGCTATGCCCATAAATAAAATTGCCTGGTTGGCCTTGGCCCTTAAACGCATCATAAGGCAATCCGTCGCAGTATGGTTACCGGATAACCCTGCCAGAACAAAGTTTTACAACCTATGTTTCGATTCCCAGAATAGATGAAGGCCGTGCTGGATACCAGCACGGCCTTAATATTAAACAAAATCAAATAGTTATATTATCGCTTGAGTGCAGCCACACCAGTTATGCCGTCGGTGCTAGTAGAGTTCTGCAGTTGGTATGAAGTAATGAGGCCTTGCGCTTGGGTTCCAGTGAATGTTCCTACAGCGCTGCCCGTTACAGGGCCGCATGCGGGAGAGCAAGTCCCGGATAAGCCGATTCCGCCATTTCCGCCTGCGACATTGGGGCTGGTAAAGCCCTTGAACCCCACTGGGCCACCAGCCATATGTGCATCCCAAGTGTTCCCTGCAACGGTAGCATTCAAATCGTACTTGGTGATGGTCTGGTTGGAAAAATTCGCCGTCACATTCAAGCTGTTCAAGGTACCTGCGTTGCCCGCCCTATTAGTTGGCGAAGTATTTCCTACTAGAGAATAACTAGCATTTACAAGTGCAGGCGTAGTCGAGTCGGCAAGAGTTTGCAGGTTGCTTAGCTCTGCAGTGGTGATTGCATGGTCAGCATACATTGCATGGTAACTGCCGCTGCTGCTGGTCCCATAAAAATCATTGACCACAAACCCGCTGTTGTAGCGACTCCAGTATATGCCTAACGCAGCATCCGATCCGCTCTCGATAGGAGCTGCACTAGCCGCCATATTGTAATTCGGGCCATTCTGAATTCCTGTGACAATGCCATTATCCAGCGTAACTGACCTGTTTGTTCCATTGTTGTTTGTCAATTCAACAAGGCTAGCGACGTAGGGTTCTGCTGTACCTGCATTGAGGTTTCCCGCATAAACCGTTGATGTACCCTTTACTGCATTGCCGGTGGGTCCAGGTGCCGGTGTTGGAGCAGGCGTCGGTGCCGGCGTTGGTGCAGGCGTCGGGGCAGGCGTCGGCTCTGGTGTCGGTGCAGGTGCAGGTGCAGGTGCAGGTGCAGGAGCAGGAGCAGGAGCAGGTGCAGGTGCAGGTGCAGGTGCAGGTGCAGGTGCAGGTGCAGGTGCAGGAGCAGGTGCGGGAGCAGGAGCAGGAGCAGG
>JBAVRP010000070.1:0-64063 GCA_049695115.1 Burkholderiales bacterium
CCACCACACTGCGCCGACGATGACAGCGGACATTCCCAAACCCACCAATACGTAGCGAATTTTCGGCGTGTTGGAAGGCGCGTCGTCCTTGCGTCTGGCGGGGCGGCGCGCAACTTTTTTCTCGCCTTTTTTAGCCCAGAGCGGCATCGTGCAAAATCCTTAAACATAAATCTTCAAATGAAAGCCCGGCCTGCTTCGCCGCCATCGGCACCAAACTGTGACCGGTCATGCCGGGCGAGGTATTCATTTCCAAAAATGAAAATGTGCCGTCGGGGCGCAGCATCACATCCGCGCGGCCCCAGCCGCGACAGCCCAAGACCTGAAATGCTTTCAGCGCCGCCGCACGGATTTGCGTTTCCGTTTCGGTGCGAACACCCGCAGGGCTGTAGTACTTCACCTCGTCGGTGAAATATTTATTCTGGTAATCGTATTTGCCTTCCGGCGCTTCAATGCGCACCAGCGGCAAGGTATCGTCGCCGAGAATCGCGGCAGTCAATTCCTGCCCGGCAACGAATTCTTCCGCCAACACCAGTGAATCGAATTTCGCTGCGAGTCCATACGCCGCTTGCAACTCGTTGGCTGTATTAACTTTGCTAATGCCGATACTCGAACCTTCGTGCGCCGGTTTGACCATCAACGGCAAGCCGAGCGTGTGCAAAACTTTTTTCCAGTCCGAACTGGCGTCGAGCAACATACATTTCGGCGTCGGGATGCTGGTTGCTTGCCACACCAGTTTGGTGCGCCACTTGTCCATCGACAACGCGGAGGCCATCACACCGCTGCCGGTATAAGGAATGCCCATCAACTCGAGCGCGCCTTGCACTGTGCCGTCTTCGCCAAGCCGGCCGTGCAGCGAAATCATCGCGCGTTGAAATCCTTCCCGCGGCAGATCAAAAATGCTGCGCAATTTCGGGTCGAACGCGTGCGCATCGACGCCTTTGGCTTGCAAGGCTTTCAATACTGCGTTGCCGCTGAGCAAAGAAATCTCGCGCTCGGCGCTGGTGCCGCCTAGTAACACCGCTACTTTGCCGAAATTGTAATTATTTGATTTCATTGAATATTTTTACCAATAATTCTTACTTCACGAATCAGGTTTACACCTTGTTTTGCCAGCACTTGCGCTTGTACGTGATCGATTACTTGTTCGATGTCTGCTGCCGTCGCATCGCTGATATTCACAATAAAATTCGCATGCATGCGTGATACTTCTGCGCCGCCGATGCGAAAACCTTTCAGGCCGCAGGCTTCGATCAAGTGCGCCGCGTGATCCCCGATCGGGTTGCGGAACACCGAGCCGGCATTCGGCTCGCTTATCGGTTGAGTCGCGATGCGTTTGGTCAACAGCTCTTTGATTTTCAGTTTGGCGATTTCACCGTCGCCTGCGGGCAACACCAAGCTTGTGCTGACAAACCATTCCTCATTTTTCTCGCGCAACTCAACGTGTCGATAACTGATATCGAAATCTTTTGGCGTGCGCTGACGAATCACGCCTTGGAGATCTATGGTTTTCACGCCCTCGACTATTTGCCAGGTGTCCCAGCCATAACAACCCGCATTCATCGCCAATGCGCCGCCCATGGTGCCGGGAATGCCGGCGAGAAATTCTGCGTTGGCTAAATCATGCCGCGCGGCGAAGCGCGCAACCTTCGGTGCGGCGACGCCGGCTTCGACTTCAATGTGGGTCGGGTCGGCAAGGCGGATTTGATCCAATACGGCGTGAGTGAATATCACCGTCGCATTGACGCCACCGTCGCGCACCAGGAGGTTGCTGCCAAGGCCGACAAAATAAATTTCTTCGTGGGCTTCGCGCGTGCGCAAAAATATTGCGAGATCGTCAAGGTCAGCCGGAATATAAGCGCGTACTGCGTGGCCGCCCGCGCGCCAGCTCACGTGCCTTGCCATCGGCTCATGCAAGCGCAATTCGCCGCGCAGCGTATGGGCTTGCGCTGTTTTATCCGGCGGAAATTTTTTCGTTTCGCTCATAAGCATTCTTGTTTCACGCTTTCGCCAACAGACCGGGCACACTGCCGATGGAACCTGCGCCCATGGTCAGTACCACATCGCCGGGTTTTACCGCGGCGCGAACTGCATCGGCCATGTCGCCGATGGCCTCGACGAAAATCGGTTCGATCTTGCCTTGCACCCGTAACGCTCGTGTCAGCGCACGGCCGTCGGCGGCGACAATGGGCGCTTCGCCTGCCGCATAGACTTCGGCCAGCAGCAGCACATCCACCGTGCCGAGGACTTTGACAAAATCTTCGAATAAATCGCGTGTGCGGGTATAGCGGTGCGGCTGAAACGCCAGCACTAGACGTTTGTCGGGAAACGCGCCGCGCGCCGCGGAGATGGTCGCCGCCATTTCGACCGGATGGTGTCCATAGTCGTCGATCAGTGAGTAGCTGCCGCCGGGGATGGCGACTTCGCCGTAGCGCTGGAAGCGGCGGTCCACGCCTTTGAATTCCGCCAGCGCTTTTACAATAGCTTTATCGCTCGCGCCGACTTCCTGGCTCACGGCGATCGCCGCCAGCGCGTTCAACACATTATGGTCGCCAGGCAGATTAAGTGTAACGGGCAGAGTTTTGCTGCTGCCGTTTTTAATTACGCAATCAAAATGCATCTGCCCGTCGCTGTGGCGGATATTTTTCGCCTGCAACTGCGCGCCGTCGCTCACGCCATAGGTGATGATAGGTTTAGTCACTCGCATCATGATCTCGCGCACGTTCTCGTCATCGGCGCAAAGCACGGCCATGCCGTAAAAAGGAAGGTGTTCAATAAAATCGACGAACGCCTGTTTCAGCTTGTTGAAATCATGGCCGTAGGTTTCCATGTGATCGGCGTCGATATTGGTCACTACCGACACAACCGGCTGCAAATATAAAAACGACGCGTCGGATTCGTCGGCTTCCGCCACAATGAATTCGCCAGAACCCAAGCGTGCATTTGCGCCGGCGCTATTCAATCGTCCGCCGATCACAAACGTTGGGTCCATGCCTGCTTCGGCAAGAATGCTTGCGACCAAACTGGTAGTCGTAGTTTTGCCGTGGGTACCGGCGATGGCGATACCTTGCTTGAGGCGCATCAGTTCTGCCAGCATCATCGCGCGCGGCACAACGGGAATATGTTTTTCCCGAGCCGCGATCACTTCCGGGTTATCGTTTTTCACCGCGGTTGAGGTCACTACCGCATCGGCGCCGGCGATATGACTTGCGCTATGACCGTGACGGACTTGTATTCCCAATGATGCAAGGCGTTGCGTCGTAGCGTTATCAGCGAGGTCAGAACCGCTCACGCGAAATCCCTGGTTGAGCAATACTTCGGCGATGCCGCTCATGCCAGAGCCGCCGATGCCTACAAAGTGAACGTGTTTAACTTTGTGTTTCATTTAGTTGCTTTTCCTGGGTTTGGCTTTCCGATGCGCCAAGGAATCTCGGTGATTGGTTTTTTGTTTCATGCCGCAACTTTCATACAAGCCTCAGCGGCGATTTGGGTCGCATCGGGTTTCGCTAATTCGCGCGCTGCTGCCGCCATGGCCAATAATTTCTCCCGCGACATACTACTTAAGATGTCCGCCAGTTTTTGCGGCGTGGCTTCTGCCTGCGGCAACAAAATCGCCGCGCCTGCATTGCTTAAAAATTTTGCGTTGCCGGTCTGGTGGTCATCCACAGCAAAGGGAAAGGGCACCAGTACGCTGGCGACGCCGGCAGCGGTAATTTCGGCAATAGTGAGCGCGCCGGCGCGGCACACCAGCACATCGCACCAGGCGTAGCGCTCTGCCATGTCATCAATAAATGGAAGTACCTCGGCTTTTACTTCTGCCGACTTATACCCAGCCTTTACCGCTTCGATATGCGCAGCGCCGGCCTGGTGCACGACTTCCGGCCGTTGTGCAGCAGGAATCAACTTGAACGCCTCAGGCAATGCTTCATTCAGCGCTTTTGCACCTTGGCTGCCGCCGATGACAAGCACGCGCAGATTGCCTTCGCGTGATGCGAATCTTTTTCCCGGTTCAGGTAAGGCGGCGATGTCGTCGCGTACCGGATTGCCGCACCATTGCGCAGATTTATTTTTTGGTAACAGTTTGCCGAGCGGATTGCTGGTCGCGGCGGAAAAAGCATCGGGGAAGCCGACCAGGATTTTGTCGGCGATTACTGCGAGCAAGCGATTGGTAAGGCCGGCGACGGAATTTTGTTCATGCAATACCAAGGGCTTGTTCAGCAGCGACGCCATCATGCCGCCGGGAAACGATGCGTAACCGCCCATGCCCAACACCACATCAGGTTTGCGTTGGCGTATCACCGAGAATGCTTGCCTGAATGCCAGCAACAAACTGAACGGCAGCATCAATATTTTTACTATGCCTTTGCCGCGAACGCCGGACATGCTCACCCATTCCATGTCGTAACCGCGCACGGGAACCAACTTTGCCTCCATGCCGTTTTGTGTACCGAGCCAGACCACATTCCATTGGCGTGCGTGCAAATAATCGGCGACGGCGAGAGCGGGGAACACATGTCCGCCGGTGCCGCCTGCCATGATGAGTATGGTGTGGCTCATACCGAACGGCCTTTTTTCATATGCCTATTGTGGCTCCGACTAACATTGGCTGCGCCAATATTAGTCTCCACCGAAACCGCCAAACTGTAAAAGTGTGGGCAGGCGCTTTTCATACTGACCGCCCTTTTTTCATATGCCGGTTTTCGTAATCCACACGCAGCAGCAAGGCAACAGCGATGCAATTAGCGACTATGCCACTGCCGCCAAAGCTGAGAAACGGCAGCGTCAATCCCTTGGTAGGCAAAATGCCCATGTTGACGCCCATATTGATCACGGATTGCACCGCAAGCCAGACGCCGATACCTTGCGCGACCAATGACGAGTAGTAGCGCTCCAATGTGGCTGCTTCGCGGCCGATGCTGAATGCGCGCATGATTAAAAATACAAACATCGCGAGCACGGTGATCACACCGGCGAAGCCCAACTCTTCCGCGATCACGGCTAACAAAAAGTCTGTATGCGCTTCCGGTAAATAAAATAATTTTTCCACGCTGGCGCCAAGGCCGACGCCAAACCATTCGCCGCGGCCGAAGGCGATTAGCGCATGGGACAACTGGTATCCCGTGCCGAACGGGTCTGCCCACGGATCCATGAAATTCAACACGCGCTGCATACGGTAAGGCGAAGTAATAATCAACACCACAAATGCCGCCAGTAACATCAATATCAAGCCGAGGAATAAACGCCAGTTGAGCCCACCCAAAAATAATATCGACATAGCTATACAACTGATCACCACCAACGCGCCGAAATCCGGCTCGCGCAACAGCAGCGCACCGACCAGGAACATAACGCCGAACATCGGCAAAAATCCTTTTTTGAAACTGTGCATGGCCTTGAATTTACGCACTGTGTAATCGGCAGCGTAAAGCACTGCGAACAGCTTCATGAATTCCGACGGCTGGATGGTGAATGCTACGAGGGAAATCCAGCGACGGCTGCCGTTGACTTCACGGCCGATGAATGGAATGAGCACCAATATCAGCGCCATCAATCCGGCAGTGAAAATGACCGGCGCTAATTTTTGCCATTGGCGCATGGGCAAGCGGAATGCCGCATAGCCGGCGCAAATTCCACCGATAAGATAAATGCTGTGGCGGGCAAGAAAATAGGCGGAACGGTGGCCGGTCATGCGCTCGGCATCGGCCATGGCGATGGAGGCGGAATACACCATCACCAAGCCGAATGACAGCAGCAGCAAGGTGACCCACACCAAACCCTGGTCGTAGTCCGCTCTTTCCTGCGGACGCGCGATGCTGTTTGAATAAAAGCCGGCGTTTATCATAAACGCGCTCCCGTCGCCACTTTGGGTTTAAGCGAGAGCACGGCTTGAATGAACATTTCAGCGCGCTGAACATAATTGCGGAACATATCGAAACTGGCGCAGGCGGGTGACAGCAACACCGCGTCGCCGGGCTGCGCGGCGGCGAAACTTTTATTCACTGCATCGGGCATATCGCTGGCCCGCGACAGCGGCACGCCGCTGGTTTTCAGCGCAGCGGCTATGAGTTCGGCATCGCGGCCGATAAGCACGACTGCGCGGGCGTGGTTTTTAACCGGTTCGTTCAGCGGTGTAAAATCCTGCCCCTTGCCGTCGCCGCCGGCGATCAACACCACAGGTTGTGACATACCGTTCAACGCCGCGACGGTTGCACCGACGTTAGTACCTTTGGAGTCATCGTAGAAAATAACGTCGCTGATCCGCGCGACTTCTTGCACGCGATGGGGCAAACCTTTGAAATTTTTCAGCGCGGCGATAAGAGGCGCAGGTGCCAAATTGATCGCGCGACACAACGCCAAAGCAGCTAATGCGTTCACTGCGTTGTGTAAGCCGTTTATATGTAACTCATTGATTATAATTAATTTTTTATATCCTTGATAAAGGCCTTTAATGCCTTCAACTTCGCTGATGCCGAATTCATTTTCATTTTTCGCTTTGTCTAATCCGAAAGTCACAGCGCGCTGTGTGCTCACCCGCATGCTCATGGTCAGCGCGTCATCGCGATTCAAAACTTGCGTGGTGCAATGGCGAAAAATCCGCGCTTTCGCCATCGCATAGTCGGCGATGTCGGCGTAGCGATCCATGTGATCCTGGCTGATGTTGAGTACAGTGGCAGCATCGATTTTCAAATTAGCTGTGGTTTCCAATTGAAAGCTCGATAGTTCCAACACGTAAACATCGGGCTGGCCGCTCACTTCCGCTTCCATTAGCGCATCGAGCACCGGCAAGCCGATGTTGCCTGCAACCACGGTTTTCAAACTCGCGGCTTGGCACATTTCGCCGACCAAAGTAGTGACGGTCGTTTTGCCATTGCTGCCGGTGATAGCGAGGACTTTTGGCCGCGCCGCCAATGCATTCAGTGCTTGTGCGAACAATTCTACGTCGCCGACTACCGGCACTTTAGCGGCAATGGCTTTTGCCAACAGCGGTTCGGAAAGCGGTACACCGGGGCTGATGGCGATGAGGTCAATACCAGTGAAACTGGAGGCTTTAAACGGGCCGGTGTCGAGCGGGGTCGAAGGGACAAGCTTGCCCAGCTCGCGCGCCAGCGGCGGATTGTCGCGCGAGTCGGCGACGCGCACATGCGCGCCGCGCGCATACAACCAGCGTGCCATCGACAGGCCGGTGTCGCCGAGACCCAACACTAACACGCGTTTATTTTTCAGTTCCAATGTCATCAGCGCAATTTCAAAGTCGATAAACCGATCAATACCAAAATCATGGTGATAATCCAGAAGCGGACCACCACTTGGGTTTCTTTCCAGCCTTTTAATTCGTAATGATGGTGTAGCGGCGCCATACGGAATACGCGCTTGCCGGTGAGCTTGAAACTCGCAACTTGTATGATGACCGACAGGGTTTCCACCACGAAAACACCGCCCATAATCAGCAACACAATTTCCTGACGCACGATCACGGCGACCACGCCGAGTGCGCCGCCAAGCGCCAGCGCGCCAACGTCGCCCATGAACACTTCAGCCGGATAAGCGTTGAACCAGAGAAAGCCGAGACCCGCGCCGCCTAGGGCGGCGCAAAAAATCATCAACTCACCCGCGCCGGGTATATAAGGCAAGAATAAATATTTGGAATAATCGACGCGGCCGGTGACATAGGCGAATACCGCGAGACCGCTGGCGACCATGACAGTCGGCATAATGGCGAGGCCGTCGAGACCGTCGGTGAGATTGACCGCGTTGCTGGAGCCGACTATGACAAAAAAAGCCAGGATGATAAAACCGATGGGTCCCAAAGGGATGGCCACGGTTTTGATAAATGGCAATATGAGTTCCGTGTGCTGCGGCAGCTTGGCGCTATAGGCAAGAAATGCCGCGACCGACACGCCGATCATCGTTTGCCACAGCAGTTTGGAGCTTGCCGACAAACCCTTGGGGTTGCGGTACACAACTTTGCGGTAGTCATCGACCCAGCCGATGGCGCCAAAACCGAGTGTAGTGATTATCACCGCCCATACGTAATGGTTGGTAAGGTCGCACCAGAGCAAAGTCGCGGCGGCGATGGAAACCAGGATAAGCGCGCCGCCCATGGTCGGCGTGCCGGCTTTGGTGAGATGGCTTTGCGGCCCGTCGTCGCGTACCGACTGGCCGATTTTCATTTGCGCCAGTTTGCGGATCATGTACGGGCCGACGAGGAAGGAAATGATCAACGCCGTCATCATCGCCAATACCGCGCGCAGAGTAATGTAGTTGAATACATTGAATGCGCGGATGCCGTGTTCTTTAGCCAGCCATTGGAATAGTTCGAGCAGCATGTTATTTGCTTTCCTTGGCGTCGAGAGTGCCAACAGCCGCGCTGAGATTGGGCCGGGCGATGGCATCGACCACCCGTTCCATATGCATAAAGCGCGAACCTTTCACCAGTACCACCGTGTTTGCATCGAGCAAGGGCGATAGTGTGGCGACCAATTCATCCAGGTCGGCGAATTTTTTGGCACCCATGCCGAATGCTCTTGCCGCATTGATACTCAGTTCACCTAATGTGAACAACACATCGATGCCGGCTTTTTTGGCATCTCTTCCTATTTGTTCCGTCAATTTCACGCCATCCGCGCCCAACTCGCCCATATCGCCCAACACCAGGATTTTTTTCCCGGCGGATTTGGCCAGTACGGCGATGGCGGCGTGGGCCGAATCTGGATTGGCGTTATAGGTGTCGTCAATGATGTCGGCGCCGTTAATGCCGGGCTTGCGCTGCAGGCGGCCTTTGACGCCGCTAAACTGCGTCAACCCGCGCGCGATGGATGGCAGGGGAACTTCAAGCGCGATGGCAGCGGCGCAGGCGGCGAGGGCATTACGCGCGTTGTGTTCCCCCGGCACCATCAGTAATGTGGAAAAATCTCCGCGCGGCGTGTGTACCTGGATCGGCGTTCCCGTGGCATTGAGCTGAAATTTCGCCGTGATGTCTGCAGGCTGCGTGAGGCCGAAAGTCAACTTGCGGTATTTGCGCGCCTGCGATTTCCACAGGGGTTCACTCGGATCGTCGGCATTGATGATGGCCGTGCCATCCATTTTGAGACCGGAAAAAATTTCGCCTTTGGCGCGAGCTACAGCCTCGAGCCCGCCGACTTCGCCTACATGCGCGCGCTGTGCGTTATTTACCAGCGCTACCTGCGGCTTTGCGATATTGGTGAGATAGTTTATTTCGCCCTCGTGATTCATTCCCATTTCAATCACTGCGTAGCGATGCTGCGGGCGTAATTTCAGCAGGGTGAGCGGCATACCGATGTGATTATTGAGATTGCCTTCTGTTGCGAGTACTCCGCCTTCGCTATCGCAATGAATGCGCAAAATGCCGGCGAGCATTTCTTTCACCGTAGTCTTGCCATTGCTGCCGGTGAGCGCGACCAGCGGCAAGCCGAATTTACCGCGCCAGTACGCGGCGAGCTGGCCGAGCGCGGCGAGGGTATCTTTGCAGATGATGAGCGGAATCGGGCTGTCGGCAACCGGCTTGTGCACCAGGGCAGCGACCGCTCCGCTTTTTGCTGCGGTATCGAGGTAATCATGGCCGTCGAATTTTTCGCCGGCGAGGGCGACGAACAAATCGCCGGGATTTAGTTTGCGGCTGTCAGTGCTCACGCCGCTGAACGGTGTGTTGGTGCCGCGCAACTCGGCGTGTAACGCGGTAGCGGCTTCGCTCAACTTCATCATGGTCGTTTCTGCTTGCTCAGCCATATCAAATATTTCCCGTTTCATTTTCAGTGGCCATATTTTTTTTGCAATGCTGCCGCTGCGTGTTGCACATCGCTGAACGGCGTTTTCACGCCAGCGATTTCCTGTGTTTCTTCGTGGCCTTTTCCGGCAATTAATAAAATATAATTTTTATCAATATAATCAATAGCTTGTGATATAGCGCTTGCTCGGTCAGATTGGATTTTTTTTTTCGCGTTACCCATTCCAGCGACGATTTGTTCCATGATCTGCGCAGGATTTTCGCTGCGCGGGTTATCGCTGGTGATAATGCTGATGTCGGCCAACTTCGCGCTGATTGCGCCCATTAATGGACGCTTGCCTTTGTCGCGATCGCCGCCGCAACCGAACAGGCAAACCAGCTGGCCGTTCGCAGGAACAATTTTGCGCAAAGTTAGTAAAACTTTTTCCAGCGCGTCTGGCGTATGCGCGTAATCGACTACGACCAAAGGTTTATCGCCACCGCCGAGTTGTTGCAGGCGGCCGGGCGGCGCATCGAGTTGCGCCAGTGCGTGAATTGCGTCGCTGAACGAAACGCCCCCGGCGAGCAACACGCCCATTACGCCCAGCAGGTTCGATGCGTTGAATGCGCCGAGCAAGCGCGATTTCAAACGGCCATTACCCCAGCGCGAGGTAATATCAAGTTCCATGCCGTTAAGCGTCAAGGACAAATGGCTGCCACAAATGTCCCCTAGCTTGAGACTGTAGGTAATGACTTCAAGATTTTCACTTTTGAGCTCCTGCACTAGCCGTGCGCCATATTCGTCGTCGATATTGACCACGGCAGTTTTCAGCTGCGGCATGTGGAATAGCCTATGTTTGGCTTTTGCGTAGCTTTCCATATCGCCGTGATAATCCAGATGGTCGCGCGTGAGGTTGGTAAACAGCGCGACGTCGAATTTCACCCCGTTCACGCGTCCCTGTTCAAGGCCGTGGCTGGAAGCTTCCATTGCTACGTGAGTTGCGCCTTGTTGCAAAAAATCTCTCAACATCGCTTGAAGGCCGATAGCTTCAGGTGTGGTGTGTGTCGCTTCAGTCAGTTGTTGCGCGCTACCGGCCAATCCATTACCGACCGTGCCGATGACAGCAGATTTTTTACCCAGGAACGAAAACGCGCTGGCGATCCAATGGCTGCAAGAAGTTTTGCCGTTAGTGCCGGTGACTCCAGCGACCCATAATTTTTGCGACGGATTGCCATACACATGGCTGGCGATGCTGCCGATGTATTGCTGCAAATTGGCGATGCCGAGATTGGGCACTTGCCAATGTGCGGGCCAGGAAAAATTGTCTGAGTCCCACAACACCGCCTTTGCGCCGCGTGAAATCGCGTCGGCAATATAGTTGCGGCCATCCACCGCTTCGCCGCGGAAGGCTGCGAAAGTCATGCCTTGAGTTACTGTGCGGCTATCGGCGGTGAGCGAACTGATACCCACGCCTAACTTATGCAGCTTGCTGATATCAAACGGCGATGGCGTACTAGTTTTCAAGCGCAGCGCCCTGTGGATAATGGCGGCATTCACACTTCCTCCTTGATCAGCGGGTGTTCTTGCGGGATAAGCGGGCCTTCAGGTAAAGGCGCATCCTGTGGAATGCCCATGTGGCGCAAGCTGTCGCTCATCACGGCGGAAAAAACCGGCGCGGCGACAAGGCCGCCGAAATGCTCACCACTATTTGGCTCGTCTATCATCACCGCGATAATCAACCGGGGATTCGATGCCGGGGCGAAACCGACAAAAGATGACACAAACTTATCCGGCGAATACACGCCATCATCCAGTTTGTGCGTTGTGCCTGTCTTGCCTGCGACTCGATAACCGGGAACCTGCGCCTTGATGCCGGTGCCGCCGACCTGTGTCGCCATTTCCAGCATCTTCGTCACAGCCGATGTCGTTTTTGCGGAGAACACGTGCTGACCTTTCGGTGATGTGTCGGTCTTGAGCAGCGTAACGGGCAGAATTTCACCGTCGTTGGCGAACACGGTGTAGGCGCGCGCCAGTTGCAACAAGCTGACAGTAACGCCGTGTCCGTAGGCCATTGTGGCTTGTTCGATGGGACGCCAGGTTTTGAACGGGCGCAAACGACCGCTGACTTCACCGGGAAAGCCGGATTTCGGCGCGGTGCCGAAACCTGCGTGGTTGAAAACATTCCATAAATATTCCGCCGGCAGCGCCAGCGCCATTTTCGCCGCACCGACGTTGCTGGATTTTTGTATTACTTGCTCAACCGTCAAGCGGCCTTCTTTATGTGCGTCGTGGATGGTTGCCGGGCCGATGGTCATAGTGCCGCCGCCGGTTTCGATAAAAGTTCCGGGAGAAAATTTCCCCGTTTCCAGCGCAGCGGCTGCGGTAAACGGCTTCATGGTCGAGCCGGGTTCGAAGGTATCGGTCATTACGCGGTTGCGCGTTTGCGCTGCAGTCAATTTCTCGCGGTTATTCGGATTGAAGTCGGGCAGATTCGCCAGCGCCAGCACTTCGCCGGTCTTGGCGTCGAGCACCACGATTGCGCCGGCCTTGGCTTTGTTTCTCAGCACCGCATTTTTGAGTTCTTTATGCGCGGCGTGTTGAATGCGTTCGTCAATACTCAGCATCAGGTCGTGCCCGGGCTGCGGCGCCTTGATGGTCTCCACGTCTTCGATAATCTGGCCCTTGCGGTCCTTGATCACGCGGCGACTGCCGGATTTACCCGACAATAATTTTTGCTGCGCCAATTCGATACCTTCTTGTCCGTTGTCGTCCGCGCCGGTAAATCCGAGCAAATGAGACGTTTCCGCGCCGAGCGGATAGTAGCGGCGGTATTCGCGCGTCTGGAAAATGCCGGGTATTTGCAGTGCCATGATTTTTGCCGCATCTTCTTTGGGTATTTGGCGTTTTAGATAAACAAAATTCTTGTCATCGGTATTCAATTTTTTATTCACGTCGCTACGCGTCATGCCCATCAGCCTGGCGAGTTTTTCGGTTTGCTGCGGCGAGGCTTCCACGTCATCCGGGCTGGCCCAGATGGATTCGACCGGCGTGCTGATGGCGAGCAATTCGCCGTTACGGTCTTTCACCATGCCTCGGTTTGCCGGCAGTTCCATCACGCGGCTGTAACGGGCTTCGCCTTTTTGTTGCAGAAAATCCTGTTTCATCCCTTGCAAAAAAACCGCGCGGCCGCTGAGCACCACGAACAATCCCAGCAGGCCGAACATCACCACATGCGCGCGCCAGCCTTCGAGCCTGAGCCTAAGTTCGCGATTAGGGGCGTAATTATTCATTGGCTGCCTGCTTTGTTGTCGTCGCGTAGCGGTGTCACAATGCGTACCCGGGCAGGTTCAGGGACGCGCATGTGCAAGGATTTGGTCGCGATATTTTCCACCCGCGCATGGGTCGCCCAGGTGCTCAATTCGAGCTGTAATTGGCCCCACTCAGTGTCAATTTGTTTCGTCAGCTCTTTTTCGTTTTGCAATGCGCTGAATAATTTGCGGGCCTTATGCTGCGTCGTCACTACGGACAACGCGCAACCGATCAGGACAAGCAACAACAAAATATTCAGTCGGGTAGCAAACATTACCGTCTCATCAGATTAATTTTTCCGCCACGCGTAAGACAGCGCTGCGTGAACGGGGATTGGCAGAAATTTCAGTATCGCTGGCCTTGATGGCGCGGCCTATCAACTCAAATCTTGCACTCGCTACTTCTGCGGCACGAACCGGCAGCCGCGATGGCAGGTGATCGGACTTGGCGGCGCTTTGCATAAAGCGTTTCACTATCCTGTCTTCGAGCGAATGAAAACTGATCACAGCGAGCCGGCCTCCAATATTGAGTAACTCAAGCGTTTGCGGTAACACTAGCGACAACTCCTCAAGTTCCTGGTTAATGTGAATCCGGATAGCCTGAAAGGTACGCGTTGCCGGATCCTGCCCAGGTTCCCGGGTGCGTACCGTATTTGCGACGAGGGCCGCGAGCTCGCGGGTGGTAGTAAGGGGTCGCCCGCCTCTTGTCGCAACAATCTTTCTTGCAATCTGCCCAGCAAACCGTTCTTCGCCATATTCTTTTATTACTCCCTTTATTTCTGATTCTTCTGCCGTGGCTAACCACTCTGCCGCAGTCAGGCCGCGACTGGTATCCATGCGCATATCCAACGGTGCATCGAAGCGAAAACTGAATCCGCGCGCCGCGTCGTCGATTTGCGGCGACGAGACACCAAGGTCGAGCAAAATGCCGTCAGCACTTTTAATTCCCAGCTTGTGCAGCGCTGTCTGCAGCGAACTGAAGCCAGCGTGCAGGATGGAAAAACGCTTGTCGCTGATATTTTTTGCGTTTTCAACCGCTGCCGGATCTTTATCCAGCGCAATCAAGCGACCCCTGGGTCCTAAATTTTGCAAAATGGCGCGGCTATGGCCGCCGCGGCCAAAAGTTGCATCTATATATAGGCCATCGGGGCGGATGTTCAGCGCGGCGACGGCTTCCTGCAATAAAACCGAAATGTGTTCCGAGCGAGCTGGCCGCTCGCTCACAAAGAGAAATTCTCCATGCCCGCAGGCAACACCGGATTGCCACCGGCGGTTAACAATTCAAGATGTTTGTTCCATGCAGCGCCATCCCATATTTCGAAATGACTGCCTTGTCCGACCAACATCACGTTTTTTTCGATCTTGGCGAAGTTGCGCAACTCGGGCGAAATCAGCAGACGGCTGGCGGCGTCCAGTTCCACGTCCTCGGCAAAACCAACCAACAGCCGTTTCCACAAACTGGCCTGGCGATCGAGGCTGGGGAAGCCCATGACTTTGGTGCGTATGGGTATCCAGTCAGCGAGCGGGTAGAGTAGGAGGCAGGAATCAGGATGCGCAGTGAGCACTAACCCGCCATTGCCATTGGGCGACAAGGTGTCGCGATGGCGAGTGGGCACTGCCATACGGCCTTTAGCATCCAGATTTATGGCGGACGCGCCTTGAAACATGGACATATATCTCCCTGAAAAATCAGAACTACCCAGTTTTTACTACATTTTCCCACTGTAGAGCAAACAAAAAGGTAGGTCAAGCCTGTATTTCAGGGAATTTTCTATGTGGAACAGGTACTTACGTGCGATTCTGCATGTCGCGTGAGGGAAAAAATCCCAATAAATTGAATGGGATAGCGGCGACACTCAAAGTGATTTGCTAAGTAGAGAGCGGCAAAAAAGACTTTTGCGGAATCGCAACAAAAGGAAGATTACGAAAACAAATGTGAAACTAGTGGTTTGGCAGGCGAAGCATTATTTTTTTCGCGACGACGTATTGCGCCGACATTGAGCTAAAACAGAGCTTAAAGAAAATGTGAAGCAGGCCGATAAGCCGGGTTCTGTTACGGGGTCGCCCCTATGACAGTCATTCATCTGGGCGGGCGATTGCTCGCACGCTCAAGCCACCTACCCGCAAGCTTACGCGAGCCGCGTCAATGCTTGCCTATTTGGTGTTGCTCCGGATGGAGGTTGCCGCGTTTCACCCGCAGCTTGCGCCGCGACTCGTCTCTGTGGCCCTGTTCCTCGCCTCACGGCGTACGGCCGTTAGCCGTCATCCTGCTCTGCGGAGCCCGGACTTTCCTCCACGGAAATGAATTTCCGCAGCGACTGTCTGGCCTGCTTCACGCTTTGATTTTAACAGTTTGTTGGCAGGGGAATGGAAATAGTGCCGGCAGAAGGCGGCCATGCCAGGCTAGCATTTCTTACTTGACGGTATCACTACGACACAAACTTTGAAGCTCAGGCTGAGAGCGTAAGTACGTTCAGTGAACTGGTAGAGATTCTTTCGTGCTCAGTCAAGCTCATATTCAAGCTTGTAATCAGCTTTCAGATTTTCTGATTGGGTTTCTTTAACCATTATAGAACCGCCGACCACTAATACTTCTAACCCTGTTCCCATAAAACATCTAAATGCATCTTCAGGCGTACAGACGATGGGTTCGCCTCTGACGTTAAACGATGTATTGACCAGTACTGGGCAGCCAGTAAGTTCTTTAAATCGTTTGATCAGCTTGTAATAAAGGGGATTGGTCTGCTGATGCACTGTTTGGACTCTTGCCGAATAGTCCACATGGGTAACCGCAGGAATTTCGGAACGCGGCACATTCAGTTTTTCTATTCCGAATAGTGCTTGTTCTTTTTCAGTCATCTGACGACGTTTGGACTCCACTACATCTGCAACAAGCAACATGTACGGACTGTCTGAGTCCATTTCAAACCATTCGGCGACGTCTTCGCGCAATACGCTTGGTGCAAATGGCCTGAACGACTCTCTGTATTTGACTTTAAGATTCAGAAGTTTTTGCATCGAAGGGGATCGTGGGTCTGCCAGGATGCTTCTGCCACCCAAGGAACGCGGGCCAAATTCCATACGGCCATTGAGCCATCCTACAGCCTTACCATTTGCGAGCGCCTGGGCAGTGGCCTCTATCATCTCCTCCTCGCTATGGGAGGTGAACACTGCTTCAACTGCCGTCAGCCGCTTTTCAATTTCACTTTGGCTGTACTGAGGCCCCAGATAAGAACCTTTCATACCATCCAGTCCATCAGCCACTTTGCGCGGCTGATTTAGCATAATGTGACACGCCCCCAGGGCAGCGCCAATTGCGCCCCCCGCATCTCCAGCCGCAGGTTGTATCCATATCCGATCAAATATGTTTTCTCTTAACAGTTTGCCGTTTGCTACGCAGTTGAGCGCTACACCGCCTGCAAGACAAAGATTTCTTTGCCGTGTCGACTTTTCCACGCCTCTGGCAAGCTTAATGACTACTTCCTCTGTGACTGCCTGGATTGAAGCGGCCAAATCCATCTCGCGCTGACCAAGCTGTGATTCTGCCTTGCGTGGCGGGCCACCAAAGAGTCGATCGAATTTTTCATTGGTCATGGTCAGACCGGTGCAGTAATTGAAGTAACTCATATCCAATGCATATGAGCCGTCTTCTTTGATGTCAATCAGATGGTCTTTGATGAAGCTTGCATACTTGGGCTCACCATATGGGGCTAACCCCATCACTTTGTATTCGCCAGAGTTGACCTTAAAACCCGTGTAGTAAGTAATGGCTGAATAGAGCAATCCCAGCGAATGGGGAAAGTGAATTTCTTTTTCGACAAAAAGCTTATTGCCGCTACCCATTGCCAATGACGTTGTCGTCCATTCACCCACACCATCCATGGTCAATATGGCCGCTTCATTAAATGGTGATGGGAAAAAGGCACTTGCGGCGTGACTCAGGTGATGCTCGGAGAACAGCAGGCGACTTGTCCAATCTGTGTCTTTGCCCCAAAGCTGTTTTAGCTCATTGGCAATGACAGTCTTTTGGAAGAGTTTGTCTTTGAGCCAGACGGGAAGTGAAGTGATAAAACTTTGCAGGCCCTTTGGCGCAAAGGCCAAATAAGTCTCAAGCAGTCGCTCAAACTTCAGAAACGGCTTGTCATAAAAGACAATATAGTCCACTTGCTGGGGAGAGATTTTCGCCTCGGCAAGACAGTAATCGATAGCGCTTACTGGAAATCTAGAATCGTGTTTCTTCCTGCTGAAACGCTCTTCTTGAGCGGCTGCCAGGATTTCCCCGTCTCTAACGAGACAAGCGGCAGCATCATGGTAATAGGCTGAAATACCAAGTATGTTCATGCTGTTGCCAGGTTAAAAGAGCGTATAAATGAATGGCGCTAAGACTGATCCTTGTGCGAGTATAAGCAGACCCCCAAGCAGAACCATCAAAACGATCAGGGGCAACAGCCAAAGTTTCTTCCTGCCACTTAAAAAAACCCAAAGCTCTTTTAGAAATTCCATAACATCCTTAAAACTGATTTTTAAATGAATCTGCGGGCGGGCCTACCGGGTCTCTGACCACCCAGTACGAAGCAACATCACGTTTTTTCATCAGAAGTACGTCTCGGCCGCCCAAACGGGTCAAAAGCGCGATGGGAGTGATCAATAAGAAAAAAATAGCGCCCAACACAATAGGGCTGACAATACGACCAATTAAAAGCCCTAATTTAAACCATAATTTATTTGGCGTGCGCAGAGATTGAGGAAAAAATAAGGCGAGTGCCGCGAGAGCAATCGAGGAGAGAAATAGGCCGATGGCGACAGCGCTTGCCCCGACCCAAAACGCATAGCAAGCACCAACCACAAACACGAATGTAAACAACAATCCAAACTTGCGCTCAGACGGCAACGCGGGGTGGCTATCAAAATTTTGTGACATTTTTTCTCTGTTGCATAAAATTTTTCAGATTAAACATAATTTTACGTTGTACAGGTGCTTTTGTATAGAGTATAGGAGTAGTGGTGGGGTGTAGAAAATGGGGAAAAGTACTGTAACTTTACAAATTAAGTACATTATCCGTTCGCGTAATGCAAAAGGTCGGTTAACTTGAAAAGACACGTAAAATCAAAATATTACAAATATTCCTGGGAATGCAATTACTGCTATGGCAAACAGATACTTTTCAGCAATTTGGAAAGATTTTAATTTTATCACTTCCGTAAGCCGCTGATTTTAGGAAATACTGTAACTAATTGATTATTATAAATAAAATTATTAAGGTTTGACTATCTATTTAGATAAAGTAGAGCTATAAAGAATAGAGAGTACAGTTGTTGAATGAAATGAGAACAACTGGCACTTTTTGTTTTTGTACTAATCCAATAGTTATTCACTTCTCATTTCGAGCGGAGGTGTGACATGCGACGCAGACTCTATTTTGTTCTCCCCAATATTCTCAGTGCGCGGCAGACCATGAACGACCTGTTGCTGGCGCGTATCGAAGAAAAGCATATTCACTGCCTGGCGCGGCGCGATGTGCCGCTCACAGGTCTGCACGAAGCGAACGCGCTGCATTCAACCGATGTTGTGCATGGCGCGGAATTAGGATTGATCATGGGCGCTGTCGGTGGCGCAGTGCTGGGCGTTTTCCTGATCATGTTTCCGCCACAGGGCGTTGAACTGCAAATGGTCACGCTGTTGATCAGCGCGCTGCTCGGTGCGTTGTTCGGCGCGTGGGTGTCGAGTCTGGCGGCTGCGGGCGTGCCCAATTCGCGGCTGCAGATGTTTGCTCAGGATATTGCAGACGGCAAAATCCTGATGATGGTGGATGTGCCTCTACACAAAGTGGAAGCCATCCGTTCGTTAGTGGAAACGCGCCATCCCGAAGCGGCGCAAGGGGGAATAGAGCCAACCATACCAGCCTTTCCATGAGGTGCGCAGAACATCGCGCGTGACGCAGTTTTTACTGCCCAGAGTACGCCGTACCTTAACGGCGATGCAACTCAAAAGCCCCGCGATGCGGGGCTTTTTCAAAGGCATAATTAACAATCGACGCAGTAATGCGAAACAAACGGACGTGAAGTTTATTATGCCAACAATTTCCAATTCACAGACTCGCTGGCACGCATTGGAACCAGTGTGTTGTCGCCGAATTTTATTTCGTCTGCCACCTTCAACGTAGTTTTTTCCAGCGTAATTTTTTCCGTATTGCGCGGCAGTTTATAAAAATCCGCGCCGAAAAAACTGGCGAAGCCTTCCAGTTTATCGAGGGCGTTGGCTTGTTCAAATACTTCGGCATACAATTCTATGCCTGCATGTGACGTGTAAAGTCCCGCACAGCCGCAGGCGTTTTCTTTGGTGTGTTTGGCGTGCGGCGCGCTGTCGGTGCCGAGAAAAAATTTTGGGTTGCCGCTGGCCGCTGCTTTCACCAACGCAAGCCGATGGCTTTCACGCTTGAGTATCGGCAGGCAATAATTATGCGGGCGGATGCCGCCCTGGAAAATGGCGTTGCGGTTGAGCAATAAATGATGCGCGGTAATCGTGGCGGCAATATTTTTCCCGGCGGCGAGTACGTAATCGACTGCGTGCGAGGTGGTGATGTGTTCCAGCACAATTCTCAGTGCGGGGAATTTATTCGCCAACGGTACAAGAATCGTCTCGATAAAAACTTTTTCCCGGTCGAATACATCGACATTTGCATCCGTCACTTCGCCATGAAGCAACAAGGGCATATCGTGCCGGTGCATGGCTTCAAGCACGGCGTAAGTTTTTTCCAGCGCCGTCACGCCGGAATCGGAGTTGGTAGTCGCGCCGGCCGGATAATATTTCACCGCATGGATAAATCCGCTGGCCTTGGCTTTGGCAATTTCCGACGGCATCATATTGTCGGTTAAATACAAAGTCATCAGCGGTTCAAACTTCATGCCTTTGGGAATCGCATCGATAATCCGCCGCCGATATTCCGCCGCCGCTTCCACCGTGGTAATCGGCGGTTTCAGATTGGGCATGATGATGGCGCGGGCGAAACGTTTTGCCGTATCGGGCAACACATCGCGCATCAGTTCGCCATCGCGCAGGTGTAGATGCCAGTCATCGGGGCGTGTAATTGTTATCATAATTATTTGATTATATTGAGTTTTTAGTGTTTTATCGGCGGTGCGGGTGTAATCGCATCGCTGGCAAATAATTGTTCGGCGTCTACTGCGTCGAACTGATATTGCCGATTGCAAAACTGGCAAGTGACTTCCACTTTACCTTCCTGTTTCAATGTCGCGGTGACTTCATCGCGTCCGATCATACGCAGCATACCGACTACGCGCTCGCGCGAGCAAGTGCAACGAAAACTGACGGCAATCGGTTCGAACAAACGCACATCTTCTTCATGATACAAGAGATGCAGAATTTTTTCCGGTGGCAATAATAGTTCAGCGGATTTTACCGTGGAGGCGAGATGCACGGCGCGGTTCCACGCATCGACATCCATTTCCAGTTCGCCCGGCAACTTTTGTAACAACAGCCCCGCCGCTTGATTGTTTGCCGTGGTGAGCCACAAGCGCGTGGCAAGCTGTTCGGAAGTTTCCATATAATGCTGCAACGTTTCTGCCACTGTCTCGCCGGTTAGTTCCACAATGCCCTGGTACGTCTGGCGGCTGTCCTTCGGATCGATGGTAATGACAAAGCGCCCGCTGCCGGTGAGTTCGCGCAAACTGGTCAGTCCATCAAGCGAAGCTTCGTCCCATTGCGCCATCGCGCGCAACGTGAGATCGGAATTGCATTCGACAACCAGCAGTTTTACAGCGCCGTCTCCCTGGATTTGCATAATCAGACTGCCGTCGAATTTAAGCGTGGTGGCAAGCAGTGCGACCGACGCCATCAATTCGCCCAGGATATTTTTTATCGATGGCGGATAATGGTGGCGTTCCAGAACGGCCTGCCAGGTCGCGCCGAGTTGCACAATACTGCCGCGGATGTGCGCGTGTTCGAAAATAAATTTTTGCAAAGAATCAGCCATCCGTTTTTTCAGCCATTAATTTAAGCGCCAGTTCGTACAAGGCATTGCGCTTCGCGCCGGTGATTTGTGCTGCCAGCGCCGACGCTTGTTTTTGCGGCAGTTCAACCAGCAGCAAGCGCAGCACCCGCTCACTTTCAGCCCCGCTATCCGGCTGCGCGGCCGCGCCTTCCACCAATACGACAAACTCGCCGCGCTGATGGTTCACATCCGTTTCGAGCCAAGCCTGCGCATTTGCGAGATTACACGCATGAATTTGCTCGAATAATTTGGTCAGCTCGCGCGCGAAGGTAATTTTGCGCTCGCCGCCGAATACTGCCAGACAGTCTCGCGTGAATTCAACTATCCGGTGCGGCGCTTCGTAAAAAATCAGCGCGTGAGGAAAGTTCGCCAATTGTTTTAGCATTTTTTTGCGCGCGCCGGCTTTTGCCGGCATAAAACCGGCAAACAAAAATCCGCCTTCGCCCATGCCCGCAGCGCTCAGCGCGGCGACGGCCGCGCAGGCACCAGGAATCGGAATGACTGGGAATCCCGCTTCACGCACTACTTTTACGCACAGCGCCCCGGGGTCTGACACGGCGGGCGTACCTGCGTCGCTCACCAGCGCGACGGATTTATTTTCGCGCAGCAGAGCAATAATTTTTTGCGCTGCTCGGCTTTCGTTATGCTGGTGTAAGGGCATTAATCGCGTGCTGATACCGTGGGCGCCGAGCAAGCGTCGCGTATTGCGCGTATCCTCGGCGGCAATGGCTTCTACGCTGCCCAATATATCCAGTGCGCGTAGCGTAATGTCGCGCAGGTTTCCAATCGGCGTGGCCACCACATATAATGCAGCTGGATTCTGAGAGGGCAAATTTTCGTGCGACACGAACATTTTCAGTTAAAAGCGAATGGTGCATTTTCGGTTGCTGCGCACAGCAAAGCAAGTCAATTATTTACCGGGCCGAGAGCTTAGTGAATATTTTCGGCCTAAAATCGACGCAAAAATCTGGCGCAGCGGCGGAAGACCTTGCTGCGGACTATTTGCTCGGGCACAAACTGAAAATCGTTGGGCGCAATTACCGTTGCCGTCATGGCGAAATAGACCTGATTGCAAAAGACGGCGCAACGCTGGTATTTGTTGAGGTACGATTGCGCAGCCCTGGCAGCTTCGGTGGCGCGGCGGCCAGCATTACGCCGGCGAAGCAACAGAAAATTCTCGCCACTGCGCGGCACTATCTGTCGGGAAAGGCCGGCTTGCCAGCCTGCCGCTTTGATGTTTTACTCCTTGATAGCCTGAGTGCTGATAAAATCGAGTGGATTAAAAATGCTTTTGGAGAATGATTCATGCCCGTCAGCAAGAATACTGAACTGGATTTAAACCAGCGTATTACCAAACATTTCGACGACAGCGCCGCGTTGAAACAAAAAATGAAAACCGTGTTGACCGCGCCAATTACCTCGGCCGGACAACGCATGGCGAAATGTTTGCTCGATGATGGCAAAATTCTCGCTTGCGGTAACGGCGGCTCAGCGGCTGACTGCCAGCACTTCGCTGCTGAGTTGCTCAATCGGTTTGAAATGGAGCGACCAGGTTTGGCGGCGATAGCGCTGACCACCGACAGCTCCACCATGACCTCGATCGCCAACGATTACGCTTTTGAGCAGATTTTCTCCAAACAAGTGCGCGCGCTGGGTCAACCGAACGATGTGCTGCTCGCTATTTCAACCAGCGGCAATTCTAAAAATGTCATCGAAGCGATTTTCGCCGCACATGAGCGCGGCATGGCTGTGGTAGCGTTGACGGGTCGCGACGGCGGACAAATTGCGCAATTGCTTGATGGAAACGATTTTCATATTTGTGTGGAACATCAGAACACCGCGCGCATCCAAGAAGTGCACTTGCTCACGCTGCATTGCTTATGCGATGCCATTGATTGTATATTACTGGGAGTCGAATAAATGCATAAATTATTGATTATATTAAGTATTTTTAGCATCTCTTTGTTGCAGGGATGTGTGCCTGCCGCAGTCGGCGGACTGGTAGCAGGCGGTTTGGTAGCGGAAGATCGTCGCTCAGTAGGCACGCAGGCCGACGACCAGGCCATCGAAATCAAAGCGCTGAATCGCATTGCCGAAGCATTCAAAGGCAAACATCACATCAACGTCACCAGTTACAACAAACAAGTGCTGCTCACCGGCGAAGCGCCGACGGAACAAGACAAGGCAGGCATAGAAGCCGTGGTGCGTGGAGTCGAGTATGCCACGCAAGTGCAAAACGAAATCGTCGTCATGCCCAATACTGAACTCGGCTCGCGCAGCAACGACACGCTGATCACCGGCAAAGTTAAAACCCGCTTCGTCAGCTCCGGCCGTGGCGCGTTTTCTCCCAACCACGTTAAAGTGGTCACCGAAAACGGAGTCGTCTATCTGATGGGCCTGGTCACCAAGGAAGAAGGCGATGCCGCAGCAAACATCGCCGCCAGTACCGGTGGCGTCACGCGCGTAGTAAAAGTATTTGAATACCGCCCAGCGGCAGCCGTCGCCCCAGCGGGGGCTACGCGTACCGATGCAGGTGCCGCGCCGGCGAATGTAGCGCCTGCTCCTGCCGTGCCTGCACCTGCGCCATTGCCGGTACCGGCACAAGTTCCAGCCACAACACCCGGATACACGCCACCCGACGCACCCATCCAGCCGCCGCCGCAAGCGCCAGCGCCCGTGCCGATTCCGAAATCGTAGTTCGTGACTTTCGTAATCTGTAGGCTGGGCTGATTAGCTCAGCCTATATTTTTTAGTGGTGTAGGTGAGAATTACCTGTTGCAAGGTAAGGCCTAACTTTTTTTATCGGCCCAATACGCAAAGGCTGTTTAACTTGACCGCTCTCTACACTACTTCTCTTTGCTGGTTTCGCCGCGATCTGCGCAGCCATGACCACGCGGCACTCCACCAAGCGTTGACGCAATCGCGTAGCGTGCATTGCGTATTTGTTTTTGACACTGGAATTCTGGATAAACTCGCCCGCAAGGACGACCGACGCGTGGAGTTCATTTGGCACAGCATCGTTGAGTTACAAGAGTCGCTCGAAAAAATGGGCGGCGGCTTAATTGTGTTGCATGGAAATGCAGAACAAGAAATTCCCCAGCTGGCTCACGAACTGGGAGTAAACGCTGTGTTCGTCAACCATGATTACGAAGCGAATGCGCTTACGCGAGACGAGTATGTCGCCGAGGAGTTGCGTCAAAGTGGCATTGATTTTCATAGCAGCAAAGACCAAGTAATTTTTGAAAAACACGAAGTGCTGACGCAAAACAACAAACCGTTCACCGTATTTACGCCATATAAAAATGCCTGGTTGAAACGTTTTACCGATGACGATATGGCGCCTTACGAAATTGAAAAATATAAAAAACACTTCGCGCGGCCGACGCAAAAAGGGCTACCGTCCTTGGAGCAAATAGGGTTTGAAAAAACAAATATAATCAAATATATACAAAGCGGCGCATCAGGGGCGCAAGGGCTGCTCGCAGACTTCCAAAAACGTATGGCTGATTACAAAGACGCGCGTGATTTTCCTGCCGTGCGCGGCGTGTCGTATCTTTCTGTGCATTTACGCTTCGGCACTATTTCGATTCGCGAACTGGTGCGCGCGGCGCGCGCAAAAACCAATCGTGGTGCAGAGTGTTGGCTGTCAGAATTAATTTGGCGTGAATTCTATTTCAACATCCTGCATCATTTTCCGCATGTGGCTGAGCGTTCATTTCGCCCGGAATATGATTTGATTCAATGGGAAAACAATCAGGCTCTATTTGCCGCATGGTGTGAGGGGAAAACCGGCTATCCGCTGGTTGATGCCGCTATGCGTCAGATAAACCAAACTGGTTATATGCATAATCGTTTGCGTATGATTGTGGCGAGTTTTTTGACCAAAGATTTGCACATCGATTGGCGCTGGGGCGAAAATTATTTTGCTGATAATCTGAATGATTTCGACCTCGCCGCCAACAACGGCGGCTGGCAATGGGCGGCGTCAAGCGGCTGCGACACGCAACCTTATTTCCGTATTTTTAATCCGGTCACGCAGTCTGAGCGTTTCGATGCGGAGGGAAAATTCATTCGCAAATATATTCCCGAGCTGACTCATTGCGATAACAAACGCATTCACGCTCCGTGGTTGATGACGCCGCTAGAACAACAGGCCGCAGGTGTCGTTATAGGAAAAGATTATCCAGCGCCGGTGGTGGACCATGCAGTGGCGCGGGAGAAAACATTGAGGATGTATGGTGCGGTAAAAAAAACGTAGGTGGATCAATCAGAGTTCGGCGAGCCGGCCAGAGGATCATAGAGCGCATCAATTTGTATGTTTTCCAGCTTTTCAAATATTCGAATTGAAAAACCATCATCAGCGACCACCAACCCCCGTGTAGCATCGCCAATCATTTGGATGACGGTCCATTGATCTCGTGCATCTGCATTACTATTTAGCAAGTGAAGTAATGGCGCAACTTCATTCGCCTCAATTTCGCTGTCCATTAACAGGGATAATTCTTCGTTCATCTCACCATCTCCTGTCGCGCTTGGGTTCGAGTAAAGGTTTTAATGCCAGCGCAACATGCTCACGCGCGCGGAATTTGCGCGAGCGAACCGTACCAACTGGGCAATTCATGATCGCGGCGATTGATTCGTAACTCTCTCCCTCCAATTCGCGCAGCACAAGAGCAGTCCGCTCATTTTCCGGCAAGGTATTCATGGCAGCAACGACCGCTTCGCCAATTTGCCGCGTTAACAGTAAGCGTTCGGGATCCTCCATATTTGCGCCGGCCAATGACGTCTCTTGCCAATCGGTATCTTCTTCGTCGCTTTTAAGTCTGTAGTCGGGCAATTTGCGCTTTTGCGCGACCAGATAATTTTTTGCCGAGTTGATAGCAATCCGATGCAGCCAAGTGGAAAACGAACTCTCGCCGCGAAATGATTTTAAGCCTCGATAGGCTTTGATAAAGGCTTCCTGGGTGACGTCTTCCACTTCTTGCGGGATACGAATAAAGCGCGAAATCGCATTCGCCAATCGACGTTGATGACGAACTACCAATGCATTGAATGCCACACGCTCGCCGTTTTGCGCGCGCGTGACTAGCTCGAAGTCCACATCAACTTTTCTCGTGGGCTCCGACTGTTCGGGAGGGGTTGCCTTATTGTTCATTGGGGCAAGGTGTAGCCGCTTTCCGCTAATGGATGAAGAATTTGCTAATACGGTCGTGGACATATGCCAGCTTTCATAGGCATGGAATTTACTTTTATCCAAGACTATGACGCGCCTGATTAGTTCGCGGCTTTAAAAACATCTGATATTGCTGATGTTTATTCGTCTACATTATTCAAGTGCTTGGCGGATAAAAAAATTAGCCTACGCGTTTTTTCAGAAAGCGCATCAGACCGCCCACCAGCGGTAATTTTTCATACAGTTCTTCCGCCGCGTCCCAATAGTCACGGTGGTAATTCACTTTGCCTTCAGCGTTAAAGCGAATATGGCTGACGCCGCGAATGCGTTGTTGAATGCCAGGCTTGTATTTTTTGATACGGAAAGTGAAATCCCATACTAGCACCACGTCTGCATCTTGCGCGATGGTTTCGCTTACGTCGAATTTCACGTCGCTTAACGAAACAAACATGTGACGAAAAATTCTTTGAATATCGGCGAGTTCATTGACCTCGTTAAACGGATCTTTGAAATAGGCATCATGCGCGTAAAACTCGCTCATGCGCGCAACGGCTTCCGGCGTGAGCAGGTGATAAAAATCGATTAGCTTGGTAATGCGTGCGTCGGTCATAGTCCGGTAAGTTTATGAATTAAATAAAAATAAATTCGATAGGGCAACATGCGCAAAAGTTTCAGCCAAAAGGTAAATCGCTTGGGAAAGTGAATTTCAAAATTGCCGCGCTCCAAGCCGCGAATTATTTCACTCGCTGCTTCTTCCGCCGACACCAGCGCGGGCATATTAAAAGTATTTTTATCCGTCAGCGGGGTTTTTACAAAGCCTGGGTTGATTAGCGTGACAGCGATATTTTTTCTCTCTAAATCAATATACATTGTCTCGGCCAGATTGATACACGCCGCTTTGGTCGCGCCGTAGATCAAAGCTTGCGGCAAGCCGCTATAACCACCAACGCTGGCAACGATAGCGATGTGGCCTTTTGGCTGTTTGAGTAATTGCGGAATGGCAACAGACAAGCCATTGACGACGCCCATAAAATTTATTTCAACCAGATGGCGTGCGTCGTCAAGTTCGAAATCCCATGCGTGCATCGGTTTGTGGTCGCCCGCAATGTACAACACTAAATCGAAGCCTCCCCAAGCTTTCACCAATTCGTTTTGTGCCACGCTGATTTGCTCGGTGACGGTCAGGTCAAGCGGCAATACTAAAGAATTTGTTTCGTGGCCTGCGACGAGAGTTTGTAAAACCTCTGCTTTGCGAGACGACACAGCGACGCGCGCATTTTTTTTCAGTAGCGCGGTTGACAGTGCCGCGCCGATGCCTGTGCTCGCGCCGATAATCCACACGCGCAAGTTGTCCCAGTCGGTAATCGGCGGGTTAAGCGGCATAAATTTTTTCTGCTTAGCGCTTTTTGAATGATAACGTGACTTCGCCCAGCTTGAAACCAAATTTGCTCATCTCGGCGCGGTTGAGCATGACCTTGTCGTCCATCAAATACATCCAGTCATTGAAGTTGACGTGGTAGTTCGATTCGCCGACTTTCAGGTCGAGCACGTAACGCCAATTGAGCGCGTTGCCATACGCTTCGCCCACTGGGCTGCCGATTACATCGCCCGCTTTTCCACTGTATTCATTCGGCCCGAGTTTGGTGATGGTCCACACGCGGCGGTCTTTTGTGCCGTCGGAGTAAGTGAAGTCTTCGTCGAGCGTGCCGATGTTGCCATTCCATTTCGCGTCGATGACGACGGTGAAGCGCTTGACCACTTTGCCCGAGCGATCTTGAAACATTCCCCATGCATCAATGGTGCCGTTGAAATATTGCGCGAGATCGAGCACAGGTTTTTCTGCTGCGTAATCTTTCGGCACGACGCTGGCGCAACCTGATAAAAAAACTAATAAAAACAAATAGATATGTTTATGTCGCATAACGGCTCCGGAAGATAATTAAGAATGATGAATAGACAATAAACGCTTGGCATGCGTTGCTTGCGGAACAAATATCAACATCACCGCTGCTGAAATTTTAAGCAGCGACGGCAACAAAGCGTAAATTGCCGCGAGAGCGGTAAGTGAATAGGCGCTGGCGTCAGTGGCGTTCGGCACATAACCCAACCGACTGAGCAGCGGCAGCGCAATCCCTGCCGCTAACGCAAGATTCAGTTTGGTTACCAGATTCCATAAACCAAAATACGCGCCTTCGTTACGCGCTTTGCCATCGGCTTGGTCGCGGTCGATCACATCGGCGAGCATTGACGGTGGCAACGCGAGGTCGGCGCCGAGGCCGAGGCCGGACAAAATGCAAATCAACATAAATGGCGTGACATCCCCGCGCGATAAATTAAACGCCCAGACAAACGACAACACCGACACGACAATGCCAACCAGCCACGCGCCGCGCTTGCCGATGCGTCGTGCCAGCCAGACCCACAGCGGCATGCCGAGCGCACCAGCGAGAAAATATACGATAAGAAACGCGGCGCTCAAATCGCTGCGGCCAATCACGTCCTGGACAAAGAATAAAACCAGCGTGGCCGGAATTGCGGCAGCGATGCCGTTAAGTAAAAATGCGGCGAGCAAAAAACGGAACGAGCGGTTATTGAATGGAATGACGAGCCGACCCAGAAAGCTGTTATTTTCGTTGAAAAACATTATATAGGCTGGCGGCCGAGGCGCTAACAAAAGTATGACCGCGCAGCAGCCAATCGCCAGCGGCACATATAACGTAGCGAATTGAGTAAAGCCTTCACGCATGCCCACTTGCCGTGAAAAGATTTCCGGTAACGCTGCTGCAAGCAATACACCGATGACCGACAAACCTTCGCGCGCGGCGGTAATGCGCGTGCGCTCATGCGGGTCGGTAGCAAGCTCGGCGCCATAGGCCTGATAACTCACCGTCGCCATGCTGAAGCCGAGATAGACAACGGACAATGAAACAACCAGCCAGACCGAAAGCGAAAAAACATTTGTCATTGGATTAAATAACGCCCACATGCCGATAGCGAGCAGAGGCACGCCGATACCGATAAACCCTAGCCGACCAAAAACTGAACTGCGTGCACGATCACTCCACAGGCCTAGCAAAGGATCGATCAGCGCATCAGCCAAGCGAGCAATGAGTAATATCGCACCGACGGCAGCCAGATCCAGGCCGAGATCGGAATAAAATTTGGGGACGTGCACATAAATTGGCAGCGCTGCCATGGCGAGCGGCAAACCCAAAATGCCGTAAGCCAATAAGCGCGGAAAAGAAATCTGGTTCAAGGAAGACCCAGCAGCTTTTTCCGCATCGATTGTTCGCTTGTGTTGTTGCCAAGCCAAATGGAAAAAAACGCTTCGGAAAATTCGATGTCATTCACAACACCGAGCAATTTGTCCTGGTTATAAAAATGCGCGCCCTTACCTGGAAGGTGCACGCCGACCAGGCGATCGCCATCTTTCACGTCGGGGAATAATTTTTCCATGACGTCGCCCCATTTTTTACGTTTGGTGTCGTCGCCTGCATTAACGCGCTCCATTTCTTCGACGCTTTTTTGCGCCAGTGCGCTGCCCTTTATATTGCGTGCATAGCGAATATCGAGCGCGAACGGTGATAGCCACGACCATTTTCCTGCGGTCGCCCACAGGTTCGCGTCATAGACATGAAAGCCGAATTTGCGAAAACGTACCGCGCCTAAAGGTGCTAGTTCTGCTTGGGTTCTCTGCAGCATCAGGGCCGGAAGTGGTGGCGCGGTGTCAGCGGCTGCCGCAGTCAAAAAAATAATCAGCGAAGCCAACAGTGAAAAAAATGAAAACCTTTTGCTTAACACCGGCTTTCCTTGATTAATTCAATTTGCATCACATTGGTTCGGCCGCTACGAAAGCCTGCTTCGCAGTAGCAAAAATAAAAGCGCCAAATGCGCTGGAATGCGTCGTCGAAACCAAGTTTCACCAAGTCCTGTGCAATGTCATCGTAGCGCGTGCGCCAACGACGCAGCGTTTCGGCATAATCGAAACCGAATTCGTATTTGCGAGTTTCAGTCAGGCCCGCCTGGTTTGCCAAACCGACAAACACAGGCACCGAGGGCAGCATACCCCCGGGGAAAATAAACTGACGAATAAAATCGCTCGACTTACGGTAGTAATCAAAAGCGTCGGCCGCGATGGTAATAGTTTGCACTATGGCTTTGGCGCCTGGTTTCAGCGTGCGCTCAACCACTTTGAAATAACCCGGCCAAAATTTTTCGCCGACCGCTTCAAACATTTCAATCGACACGACGGCGTCGAATTCGCCGCACACATCGCGGTAATCCTGCATGCGCAGTTCGACCAGATGATTCAAACCAGCGTTCAGTATTCTTTGTTGCGCAAAATCAAATTGCGCTTGCGAAATAGTGATGCCGGTAATCTTTAATCCGCGTGTTTTCGCGGCATATTCGGTAAAGCCGCCCCAGCCGCAGCCGATTTCCAGAATATGCTGTGCAGGCTGTAGATTTAAGCGGGTCAAAATTCGCTCATATTTTGCTTGTTGTGCTGAGTCGAGACTTTGAGAAAAATTGTTATTAAACAAAGCACTGGAGTAAGTCATGCTGGGGTCGAGCCAGCGCGAATAAAACTCGTTACCCAAATCATAGTGCGCATGAATATTTTTTTTACTGCCTGCGCGCGTGTTGGCGCGGAACGCATGCACGATGCGATAAACGAAGTTGAACAAGCGATTACCAAAAAATATTTTTTCAATTGCCTGGCTATTCGCCACCGCGAATTCCAGCAGCACAGATAAGTCACTTGTATCAAAAAGTTTATCGCGATAGGCTTCGGCGAATCCGATTTCTGCTGAGTGCAAAACCTTATTCGCCACACGCCAGTCATGCATATGGATATCCGCCGACGGTCCAGATTCAGCACCGGTGAAATTAACGCGGGTGCCGCTCGGCGTTATCAAAGCCAATTTGCCGTGCTGAAGACGATGTAGCAGTTGGATGAGCAATTTTGCCGAACGTGGCAAAGCGTGTATTTTCTGTTGCTCCGGATGGGCAGCCTTTCGTGCGCCTGAAAGTCTCGCTTCGTTTACTGTGATCAATTGTTGCTGTGACAAAATAGCCTCCTGAATTTAGCGTGTTGTTTCAAGCAGTGGCGGCGCAGGCTTGGTGCGATAACCTGCGCCTTTCAGCCACAGCCTGAGTGCTTGCCAATGAATCCGTGCCACTACGCCAATTGTCATCAGCGGATAACGAAAAAAGGCATATAGCAGGCGCTTAGCCGTGATAGCGATAGATTGCCCGCTGACGCTAGTGGCAAGTAAAAGGCCTTCCGCGTCGTGATAATCAATGCGAACGCGTTGCAGGCCGTCAAGTTGCGAAAAACAAAATCGATAGTCCCCCGCCACATCGAGAAACGGTGACACATGAAAGACTTTTCTGGATTGCAACCACGCATCATTTTCGATCGGTCGGCCATCTTCGTGCGCGATAAGATAATTGTGTTGTTCGCCGAAGGTATTACGCACTTCGCACAACACCGCGCGCAGGCCGCCTTGTTTGTCATGACAAAACCAGAAACTTACCGGATTGAATACGTAGCCCAATACTCGCGGGAATGCCTGCAAGATAATCTCACCGTCGGCAGTGTGAATATTTTCATGGTGCAATAATTTGCGTAGCCAAATTTCAAGATCGCTACCGTCTTTCGGACCGTGGTCATGTCGGTGGAAACTGATTAAGTTCCATTTATCGATGGAGAAAAACCAACAGCTTGGGTTTGAAAGTTGAGACAGCGACATGCGCAAAAAAAAGACGCTATAATGAAAGCGATGCCGCTTTGGACGCATGCGGGCGTGCATCACGCTACCAAAGCCAAGGGAAATTAGTGTGGTTTTAGGCATGGGGCGTTAATATTTCATTTCAGTTCGCCATTTTGAAACGGCACCAAAAAATGACGCAACACGCAATCCCGACATCAAGCCGTCTTCGTGAAAGCCGTAGCGGGTCCAGGCACCGCAGTACCATGTATTGCGCCGGCCTTGGATAGATTCAATTTTTTTCTGCGCAGAGATAGTTGCTTCATCAAACAGCGGGTGCGAATATTCCAGTCGCTGAATTATTTTATCGACCCTAGGTTCACGATGCGGGTTAAGCGTCACCATCACCGGTTGGGTAAAAGGCAATGGTTGGAGCTTGTTGATCAGATAAGTCACCGCAATCGGGCGCTGATTATCTTCGCCATACCCGGCGTGGAAATTCCATGCGGCATGGACGATTTTGCGACGCGGTAAAAAACTTTCGTCTGTGTGCAATATCGCTCGGTTCGGCTGGTATTTAATCGCACCCAATAATTTAATTTCGTCAGCGTCAGCATCAGCCAACAGCGCCAACGCTTGGTCGCTGTGATTGGCTAAGATAACGTGATCAAATTTTTCAACACCATTTTTTTTGGTATATAGTTCAATATAATTTGTATGGCGGCGGATTTTTTTTACGGGTGTGTCTAAACGGATGTCGCTAATAGTCTGCGCCATACGGCGCACGTACTCGCGCCCGCCGCCAATCACTGTGTGCCATTGCGGCCGGTCATTTAATTGCAAGAGTCCGTGGTTGATGCAAAAACGTAAAAAAGTTTTGAGTGGAAACGCCATGATTTGCTGCATCGGCGATGACCAAATAGCCGCCGCCATGGGTAACAGATACCAGTTGCGAAAAGCGTCGCTGTATTGATGCCGATCAAGATATTCCTGCAACGTACCGCTTATGGCGGCTTCGAATTTCATCAATTGCATCGTCTCGCGGTTGAACCGAACGATATCCTTTACCATACGCAGAAAACTCGGCCGCATTAAATTACGCTTCTGCGCGAACACACTGGCAAGATTGGTGCCCGCCCATTCAAGCCCATTGTTTTCCATGCGGAAACTGAATGACATGTCCGACGCCACGGTGCGCACACCAAGCAATTCGAATAGCTGTATCAAATTAGGATAAGTACGGTCGTTGAAAACCAGAAACCCTGTATCAACGGGGTGAGTGACGTTACCCAAGGTGACATCCACTGTGTTGGTATGGCCGCCTAAGCGATTGTCTGCCTCAAACAAGGTAACGCGCTGTTGAGATGAAAGCAGCCAAGCAGCCGCGAGGCCGGAAATGCCGGAACCGATAACCGCAATATTCATATTGGCTGTATTACGATTTGCAAGTGATGACGTTTGCGCCAGTCGGCAATTTTGTTTTCCATCACAGTTAAGTCACCGATAACCCCATCGTGATTTTTTTGCATGCGGATACGCTGGGCACCTGCGCCGCCGAGCCAGATAGCCGTACGTTCGTCAATGCGCTTGCGCAATTCATTTACCTGGTTTTGCGCCTCGGCTGTCGGGTATGCTCCGCTTATTGATAGCGCGACGATATTGGCTTTACTCGCTTTGCAAGCGGAAACAATTTCAGATACCGGCATTTGCATGCCTGGCGCAATACAGTCCGCGCCTTGTATTGAAGCAAGCGCCTGTACCATTAAAAGACCGATACCATGTTGTTCCCCGGGTAGCGAGGTGAGCAGAATGCGCGGAGCGGCGATATTGGCTTCAATACGTTTGGCATTCGACATGGCGATACGCAATTCTGTTTGCAGTGCCTCGGAATATAGATGTTCATCAAAAATAGTGAGCGCGCCGCGTTGCCATTCCTGGCCTATAAATTGGTTCAGAGGCACGACAATTTGTTTAATGACACGCTGCAAACCCAATTGCCCCAATAGTTTTCGGAACTGGTGTTTGAAGTTTTCCGTATCGTGGGTGCGAACACATTTAGCCAGGTCGTCTATAGCGGCATAAGCTTGGGCGCCCATTTTGATTTTTTTTTCGGAGACCAGCGCGGTAGTAGAGGTGGCAAGAGTTTGCCAGTCCAGCTCCTTGAATATGTGCCCGGGCCGCGAACCGCTATCAACCTTGCGCTTTACCAAATGCAATACGTCGATCTGCTCGCGTGAATACCTTCGATCACCCTGTGAGTCACGCAAGGGCAGAGGAAATCCATAACGCATTTCCCAGGCGCGCAAGGTTTCCTTGGTCAAGCCGGTTTCGCGCGACACGGCGCTAATCGATTGTGAGTGATCAGGGTCATTTTTTAACATGAACAAAATAATAACTGATTGATTAATATCAATAAAAACAATATTGTATTATACAAAATACTGGAATTTTTCGATATAATCAAGTACTTTCACTGGAATATTATTTCTGGCTGAAATGGCTGTTGAACGCTAAGCTATAGTTATTTTTGAACAAACTATAAATTCGCTTTCAATGCCATTCGATCCATTTCGATAGGAAGGTTTATGCTTTATCCAGAATTATTCAAGTCACTCGAAAAAGCCCGCTGGGATTTAACTCAGGATGTGCCGTGGGATGAATTCAACCCGGCGCTACTCTCCGACGAGCAGGCGCAAACGGTGAGAATGAACGCCATCACCGAATGGTCGGCGCTGCCGGCAGTGGAAATGTTTTTGCGCGATAATCAAGATGACAGTGATTTTTCCGCCTTCATGTCCATCTGGTTTTATGAAGAGCAAAAACATTCGCTGGTGTTGATGGAATATCTGCGCCGCTTTCGCCCGGAACTTGTGCCAACCGAAGAAGAGTTACATGCGGTGCGTTTTGAGTTCGACCCCGCGCCGCCGCTGGAAACCCTGATGCTGCATTTCTGCGGTGAACTGCGCCTGACGCAATGGTATCGCCGCGCGTCGGAATGGCACACCGAACCGCTGATTAAAAAAATCTACGAATTGATTTCCAAAGACGAAGCCCGTCACGGCGGCGCTTATCTCAAATACATGAAGCGTGCGATAGAAAAATCCGGTGATGCCGCGCGCGCCGCGTTCGCCAAGGTAGGTGTGCTGATGGCGAGTAGCGGACGCAGCGGCAAACCGCTGCACCCGACCAATTTGCATGTGAACGAAAAATTATTCCCCAACGACACGGTGCAAAGCCGCTTGCCTGATCCGGATTGGCTGGAACATTGGCTGGATAAACAGATACAATTCGACAAGGATTGCGAGCAACGCGTGGTCGGCGGCATTTTGCGCAACTTGTCCAGCTTGTTCGGCCGCCCATTTGAAACTGTCGCTGACCTCAATCGCTTTCGCAAAGAATTGAAACCAGCATGAATTTCCCTGTACCGGAATTTGAAAAAAAAATCTGCGAGCCTGGGCAGATCCCATCGCAGCTGGTGGAAATGAAACGGCCGCTGGTTTTCACCAATGGTTGTTTTGATATTTTGCATCGCGGCCATGTGACGTATCTCGCGCAGGCGGCGGCTCTTGGCGTGTCTTTAGTTGTGGCGTTGAATACCGATGCATCGGTAAAACGCCAGGGCAAGGGTGATGACCGGCCGATCAACCCGTTGGAAGATCGCCTGGCCGTGATTGCCTCTCTTGACAGCGTGTCGCTGGTCACCTGGTTCGATGAAGATACGCCGTTGAATGTCATTCTGGCCACTAAGCCCGATATATTGGTCAAAGGCGGCGACTGGTCAACGGAAAAAATCGTCGGCGCCAGGGAAGTGCAGGCATGGGGCGGCAAGGTTTATTCGATTCCCTTCCGGCATGCCCGCTCGACAACAGCGACGCTGAATAAAATCCGCTCCCCTTAGCCTTTTCCCTGCGCGCTTTCGCCTGCGCCGCCCATCCTTTACAATGCGTCATCAATCAAGTTGATTCATTGGAGTTTCATGCCCGTTAATTTGCCACCGTTGCACGCCGCCGATTTGCTTCCCGTCAAGGGCGTCACGCTCGGCTTCGCCGAAGCTCATATCAAAAAGCCGAACCGCAAAGATTTGCTGGTGATTTCCTTGGCGCAAAATGCAACGGTTAGCGGCGTGTTCACGCAAAACCGTTTTTGCGCCGCGCCGGTGACGCTGTGCCGCGAACACCTGAAATCAGGCAACATCCGTGCGTTGGTGATCAATACTGGCTGCGCTAACGCAGGCACAGGCGAGGAGGGCATTCACAACGCGCGTAGCGTATCTACGGAAGTGGCGAGGTTGGCGGGTTGCAAGCCAGAGCAAGTGTTGCCGTTTTCCACTGGCGTGATTCTGGAACAATTGCCATTGCAGAAAATTATCGCCGGTTTACCCGCCGCAATCGCGGGACAAAAACCCGACAACTGGTTTCACGCTGCGCACGCCATCATGACCACGGACACGGTGCCCAAAGCTGTGTCGTGCCAGATTAAAATCGGCGGCGAGTCGATCACGATTACCGGCATGAGCAAAGGCGCAGGGATGATACACCCGAACATGGCGACCATGCTGGGCTTTGTGGCTACCGATGCGACCATCAGCCAATCATTATTAAATGACATTACCAAACATGCCGCTGACCGCTCATTCAATCGCATCACTATAGACGGTGATACATCGACCAACGATTCATTCATCGTCATGGCAACAGGACAAACAGGCAAACCCATTATTGATGCGAGTAGCGCGGAATGTGGCGCGTTGAAAGATGCGCTGACCAAAGTCGCGATACAGCTCGCGCAGGCCATCGTGCGCGATGGCGAAGGCGCGACCAAATTCATGACGGTACAAGTTGAAGGCGGCAAGAACGAAGATGAATGCGCCAAGATTGCTTTTGCTATCGCGCACTCACCGCTGGTGAAGACCGCGTTCTTTGCGTCCGATCCGAATCTGGGCCGCATTCTCGCCGCAATCGGTTATGCAGGTGTCGATGATCTCGATGTGAACAAAATGGAACTTTATTTGGGTGACGTATTGGTGGCGGAAAAAGGCGGCCGCGCGTTGAGTTACAGCGAAGACCAGGGACAGCGCGTTATGAAGGAAGCAGAAATTTTGATTCGGGTAAAATTAAACCGCGGCAAGGCAGAAACCAAAGTATGGACCTGCGATTTTTCCTACGATTACGTGAAAATCAACGCCGATTATAGAAGTTGAATAATTTAATATAATCAAATGCTTACAATATGCCTGCCAATGTAGAAAAACTTATTTCCCGCGCCGAAAAACTCATCGATAAACTCGAAGCGTTAATCCCGGCTGAAGCGCCACAGCCAGATTGGAAAGCGTCGATCGCGTTTCGCTGGCGGGTAAAAAATAATCGCGGCTTTATCCAGCCAGTAAAAAACCCGCATCACATCATGCTCGATGATTTGTGCGATATCGATGAACAAAAAAAACGCATAACACAAAACACCAAACAGTTTGTGCAAGGCAAACCCGCCAACAACGTGTTGCTCACGGGTGCGCGCGGCACGGGCAAGTCATCGCTGATCAAAGCGCTATTGAACCATTTCGGCAAACAGGGTTTGCGCTTGATTGAAGTGGAGAAATCTCATTTGGTGGATTTGCCCGACATCGTCGACATAGTCAGCGCACGGCCGGAAAAATTCATTTTGTTCTGCGATGACTTGTCTTTTGATGAAGGCGAATCCAGCTACAAAGCGCTGAAGACAGTGCTCGACGGCTCCATCGCCGCCCAGTCGGAAAATATACTTATATATGCCACGTCGAACCGCCGCCACTTGATGCCCGAATACATGGCGGAAAACCTGGAATACAAGCACATAGACGGCGAAATCCACCCGGGCGAAGGCATGGAGGAAAAAATTTCCCTGTCCGAACGCTTCGGACTGTGGTTATCGTTTTATCCATTCACTCAAGACGAGTATCTCGACATTGTGCGCCATTGGGCCGCGCATTTCGGTGTAAAGAAAATCAACTCAGCCGAGTTGCAATCTGCTGCCCTGCTATGGGCCATCGAACGCGGCTCCCGCAGCGGCCGTGTCGCCTGGCAGTTCGCGCGCGATTGGGCGGGAAAACAAAAATAATTTATGCCTGAGAACGAAGTCGCCGTTGCCGTCGCCATCCTGATCAAACCAAACGGCGAGTTCCTGCTGGCGCAACGGCCCCAGGGAAAAGTTTATGCCGGTTGGTGGGAATTTCCCGGCGGCAAAGTCGAGCCCGACGAAAGTATTCTCGACGCGCTTCAACGTGAACTGCATGAAGAACTGGGCGTCGATATCGAGCGCGCCTATCCGTGGCTGACTATCCGCCATTTGTATGAGCACGCCAGGGTGCGCCTGCATGTATACCGCGTCACGCAATGGCGCGGCGAACCGCACGGCAAGGAAAACCAGGCGTTTCGATGGCAATCAATCGATAACCTGACAGTCACGCCCTTGCTTCCCGCCGCCGCGCCGATGATCAAAGCCCTGGCATTACCGCCGGTTTACGCGATCACTAACGCCACTGAACTCGGCCAGGCGGATTTTTTTCAACGGTTGGATCGGGCGCTCGCAAACGGGCTGAAGTTGATCCAGGTGCGCGAGAAGAGTTTTTCCCCAGAGCAATTAAAAAAGTTTGCCCAGGGCGTTATCGTCAAAGCGCATGCGCATAATGCAAAAGTGCTCATCAACTCCAATTCGGTTTTGGCGCAATCCCTCAATGCGGACGGCATGCATCTCACTTCAGCGCAACTTCTGGCGCTTCAAGAGCGGCCGGATTTCGCCCTTGTTGGCGCGTCGTGCCACAATCAAAACGAACTACAACAAGCTGAAAAACTAGGCTGTGATTTTGTGGCGCTTGGGCCGGTTAAGCAAACGCAATCACATTCTTATGCAAAAATATTGGATTGGGAAAACGCAACTAAACTCATTCAAGACTATTCTTTGCCGGTTTATGCGCTAGGTGGGATGCGGCAATCTGATATGGAAACTGCGTTGACACATAATTTTCATGGCGTGGCGATGCAGCGGGCAATTTGGCAATGATGGGAGATAGGATGTATTTATTTTTCGACACAGAAACGACCGGCATTCCAAAAAATTACAAAGCGCCTGCGTCAGACTCGCGCAACTGGCCGAGGCTGGTGCAGCTTGCATGGCTGTTGGTGGACAAGGACGGTAATGAGCAAAAAAGCGTTGAACATATTATCAAGCCAAATGGGTTTTCCATTCCCGCCGATGCAGCACGCATCCATGGCATTACCAACGAAGTAGCAGCGCAAAAAGGCGTGGAATTAAAGCTTGCGCTGGAACAAATTACGGCAGATTTCGCCGGGGCAAAAATTTTGATTGCACACAATATGTCATTCGACGAAAAGATACTCGGCGCGGAATTGCTGCGTACGGGATTTGCCAATCAAGTGGAAAGCATGAAAAGAAAATGCACCATGCTGGCGTCTGTCGACTTGTGCGCAATACCCGGCAACTACGGTAATAAATGGCCGAAATTGCAGGAACTTTACAAAAAACTATTTCAACAGGAATTCGCCGATGCGCACAATGCGCTGGCGGATGTACGCGCATGCGCGAAATGTTATTTTGAGTTGAAACGACTTGGTGTGATGAAGTAGTGGAAATTCCTCACACTTCAATGCGGGCGCTGGTCAGCCTTGACCACCGCGCCGGTTTGCGTTGACCAGCGTGTATTGGAATGAAAATCGCGCCTGAATTATTAGGCTCGGCTGTCCGCTTTAATCGATTGGCGCGCTCAAACTGCTAAATTCGCCCCAAAGCTGCCCGTCGCTCCCCGAGGAAAGCGGACATTCCGGCGGTAGTACTCAGCGCCCCGGGCGCTACAATCGTAAGCGGTTACAACCGATCCAGCGGGCTGGTGACATGCCGTGTTACCTCTAACACGTGGGTGTAAATCATGGTCGTTTGCAGATTGCGGTGCCCGAGCAAGAGTTGAATTGTCCGAATATCCGTCCCCGATGCGAGCAGTTGAGTTGCGAACGAATGGCGCAGCGTGTGAACCGTCGCGTGTTTCAAAATTCCCGCCTTCGCCACCGCCTGACGAAACGCGCGCTGGATTGTGGCAGGCGAAATGTGCCAACGGGCAAGACGCCCGCTTTGTCCCCAAGGTCGACATACCGAAGACGGAAACGCGAACTGCCAAGCGAGGGATTCGGACGCCTTCGGATATTTTCGTTCAAGTGCGCCGGGAAGCGGTGCAAGGCCAGCGCCACGTGCTCGGTCATCGGTATGTAATTGTGCAACTTGCAGCAGGTGCCCTTGCAATCCTGCTTGTAATCGGCTGGGAAGCACTGTTGCGCGGTCTTTCCCGCCCTTGCCACCGCGAACATTAATGGTCGAGGAGACAAAATCAACATCTTTTACCCGTAGCGTGCAACACTCCTCAACGCGCAGGCCCGAACCAAACATGACCTGTGCCATCAATGCCGTCATGCCAGACATCTGCGATAGCACGGCGGATACCTCGCTTGAGGCCATCATCACCGGAATTCGCTTGCGCTGCTGCACACGATTCAGGTTACCCGTCTCGCCCAGTGGCGTAACGAGCACATCTCGATAGAGAAACACAATAGCGTTAAGTGCCTGGGTTTGCGTTGATACGGCGACGTGGCGCTGAACGACCAGGTGATTGAGAAACTGCGTAACCTCCCCCTCGCGCAGTTCGCGGGGATGATGTTTGCCATGGAAGAAAATATACTGCCGAATCCAATACCGATAGGCTTCTTCGGTGCGCGGGCTGAGATGCCGGCGTCGACAGACCGCATGGACTTGATCCATCAGGCGAGGCGGGGAACCGGGGTTAAAGTGAGGGGTTGGGCGAATTGGACCCCATAAGTGTCGCTCCTAGTTGAGGGTTAAATTCGCCACACTACATCAAAAGGCGCGATCTGTATTATCATTACATATGCGGACCCACTGCCAAGCAAAATGCCAATGAATCAAATCGTTACAGTGAAACGACAAGTTTCTAGAATATTAATATCCAGATCGACGGATCCGGTGAATAACTGTTGGGCGCTCTGAAAAAGTGAGGATGGCGGTGATCCGCTTCGGACTACTTGTTATTGCTGGTCTGTTCTGGACGCCATGTCTGGCAGAACCTCTTGTGACCATTGCATGCCACGAGCCCAAGGGCTCCCGTATGGAGTACGGTGCGTCGGCTCGGGAGCGTGTGCGCGCGGAGATTGACAAAAAGTCCGAGCCAAAGCCCCAATTGAGGGGACCGACGAAAGATGGTTATGACATGAACCCCACTTTTGTCGTTGATTCTGGCAAAAAGAAACTTACTGTTACTTGGTCCGAGTCGGCGTCTGACGTGAAGTTGAGAAAGCAACTCAAGGCAGCGAATTTGCCGGCGCCATCGTTGCCACCCACTGTTGAAGCCGATATCGTTTTGTTCGAGCCCGATCAGATTTCCGCGCTTCAGGTTACTCCGCCCAACGCGGTAACCATGTACTCGTTTTTTCCAAAGCTTGGCACCGCGTTTTTCACTACTCAAGCCCACGAGTTGAGCGGCAAAAATTCGCAACAGATGTCGGTGTTTTCAGCCTGTGAGTTCTCGTGGAACCGTCCACGGTAAGGTGCAAGCGCCTTCGAGTAGGCGCGCCCAACCCGGCGCCGCACACGGACGCGCGCCATAAAGCCGGCGCGCGCCGGTGGGCTCTACGGTTGAACGGCGGGTTTTCGGTAGGGTCCAGAGGATCATTTCAATGGCCGCAATTGGCCGGTTTTGTCGGCGACACAAAATCTCAATTGCAGACGTTGGAATGTTATTAACTAAAGATGGTCGGAACAAGCTGGGTATCGAAAAGGGGTCAATCCAAACCGGCACTGGTGGTCAACTGCGTCGGAATACGCACTTCAAGGGCGGGGATAGAACCACTTGTGCAGCCTGCACCTATTTCGCCACGAGTTTATAGCGATGCACATCACACACCGCTTGATAGCCGATACTTAAATACATTTTATTGCTGACAGGATTCCCCACTTCGGCAAACAGGCAGGCGTAGCGTTTGCCGCTATCCAGAATGATTTGCGCCAATGCGGCGTTGGCGGCTGCGCCGTAGCCTTTGCCGCGTTTATCCGGCGGCGTGTAAACTACGGACACGCGTTCGGCATTAGGCGTCGGCTGGTTGCGCAATAACATGGAAACCGCTCCGCCGTCGTCCCACAAATACAGGCGCCTCTCTTCCAGCGCAATCAGCACCATGTCCCTGATGCCTTGCGCGTCGCCAAAATCCACTTCGCTGTCGAATGCTTCCGCCCAATCAGCAGCCTGTTTTGCATCGGCACGATCCGCGAGGCGAAGCTCACCCGTCACTGGCCGCGGAACGATGATTTTTTGCAATTGATAAATTCTTAGCGGGTAATCTTCAATGAAATCCACATTGCTTGCTTTACTCCAGCGGGCGGCAAATTCGCGCGCAGTCTGTTCATCGGCGGATAAATCGTCCGGCGACAGATTTCTCCGCTGCATGTCGTCGATCAGCAAATCAATCATCGCTGGCGACATGGATGTCGCGTGCATCGGCTTGTTCGCTGCGAAAAATGCAGAGGCAACCGTCTGATCGTTGCGTTGGATGCTGGCGAAATAGGCGCAGCTGTCGTTCCTGCCGGGTTTGTCGCGCAAGCGCATGGAACTACCCAGCATGACGCAATGGGCGATTTCATTCTGCAGCAGAAATTCGCCGCAGGCGTTGAGAAAATCGGCGGCGCTTGGATGGTTAAGCAGCTTTAGCAATGAGGGAAAGAATTCGTTTATTTGCGCAATACGTTAGCCTGCACGTCCAGTTCGAGAGTTTCGGCGCCGCGTTTGATGCTGAGTTTGAGAGGGACTTTTTCCCCAGGCTTTAGCGGCTGCTTCAGGTCCATCAGCATAATATGATAGCCGCCGGGCGCGAGATTAACGATATGGAATTCCGGCAAATCCAGGGTTTCGACTTCGCGCATTACCATCACGCTTTCCTTCATTTCCATGTTGTGAATTTCTGCGCGTTTCGCCGCAGACGTTTCCACTTTCACCAGCTTTGCGGCTTTGTCGCTGGTGATAGTCATGTACGCCACGCCGGTTAACTGGCCCGGATGCGTTGCGCGCACCCACGCATCGGTGACTCGGATGCCTTCAACAGGACCTGCAGCCAGCGCAAGGAGGGGCGAAATCAGCAGAAATAACGCAAATATATAAGTCTGTCGCTTCATCGTAGAATCCTTAAATATATTAATATAATCAATTAGTTATATTATTTTAAGCTTTGAAAGCTTTTATTGCGGCGAAACTCGATGACTTGTCTGCCGTCTTGCGTGAGCTTTTGTTGTTCGCCTTTCCACGCGTGGCCATAAACGATTTCATAAGTAGCGGGCAGTTTACCATCGGCGCGAAACCCTTCGTACCGGTGAGTAACGTTTGTGAGGTGATTCTGGTTTGCAGCGTGACGTAACATTTCCGGCAGCAGGTTTTCCTCACCCGTGCGATGCAAATCCTGCAACAGATCATCCACCTTGGCATAAGTCAGCGTCAGGGTTTCCATGTCCATGACCGGCGCGGTGAATCCGTTATGCGACAACACATCGCCGACATCATGCATGTCGATCAGGCGTTTCATATTTGCATCGCCACTGGCGGCGCGCAATTCTTTCAATGTGTCCGGCCCGAGCAGGCTGAACATCACCAGCCCGCCGGATTTCAATACCCGTTGCGCTTCCTTGAATGCTGTATCGGGATCGTGATGATGCAGGGCAAGATTGGACCAAATCATGTCGACGCTGGCGGCGCGTAGCGGCAAACGGGTGAAATCGCTGCAAGCGCATTGAGTCGCTGATTTTTCCAACCCCAGCCAGCGTTTCCATTTTGCAATCGGCGGAAAAGCTTGCGACAAAATTTGCGGCTGTGTTTCCAGCGCAATAATCGACGCAGCCGGATAATGTTGTTGCAACAAACCCGTGCCGAAGCCGGTGCCGGCGCCAACGTCGATGATGAGCCTGGGCGCGTGTTTCAGATAAGCCAGACGTTCGGACATGCGTTGGGCGACTTCGCGCTGCAATACTGTGGCTTCGTTGTACGCGGCCGCAGAAAGAATATTTATTTGAAGGGAGGGCGGACGGAAAGGCTTATCTGGCATGGCGCCATTTTACCTGAAGCGGCTGGGTCAGAACCTGGTGGTCAAGCCCAATACCGCCGACCAGTCGCTGGTGAGTTGCACGCCGTTCACGTCTTGGTACAGCGGTTTTTGCACAAAGCCATAGAACTGCCAATCCCTGCCGAATAAATAACTCGCGCCAGGGCTGATAGAAAGTGAGCGGCCGCCGCTCAGGTCCGGCTCGGCCTTGTTGCCGCTATCTCTGTTCCTGGCGCTGTAATTAAGCTGCAACATTAAACCCCAGTTGCGCGCCACTTGGCGCAAATAGCCCATATCCAGATTCAAGCGCCTGCCGGGTTTGAAGTCATCGCGCTCGTTCAACGGCGCTTGCAATTGCGCTTGTGCGAACCAGGAAGTATTTCGTTCGAACTGGGTATTGCGATAATAAGCACCCAGCACGACATCAGTCGTGCCGCTGCCGGGCTGCAGAGAACGTTCGGCCAACTGCCCCTGGTCATTGCTGACATTGATTTGTCCCGTCGGCAGCTTGAGTCCAAACGTCATGCCGGCCTGCGCGCCGCTTTGTTTGCCTGTGGCCGGCAAATTGTAGCGGCCGAGCACCCGCGCGTCGCCGAGTTTGCTGAAATTCCATTCCTCTGTCACAGGCCCGGTCGTGCCGTTGAAAGCATGCGCGTGATTTCGTTTTACAAAAGGCATGGAGAAGCTGATCCCCCATGAGCGGGAGAGATTGTAATCCCATGTTGCCACTGCATTCTGATTGCGGGTTTTGATTTCGTCTTCTGCGCCCGGTATTTGCAGCGGGGAAATGGTGCTTGTGCCGGAGCGAAGTTGATTCAGGTTGATATATTCGTAGCGCAAATCAAAACGGCCGCCGCTGTCCGCCCACTCGCCTTGTATATCCCAGTCGGTATTGACGCTGCAAAAAGACGCGCCGCAGCCCGCGAAAGCCGGCAGAGTAAATACGCTGACGCCGAAAGCGGCGAGAGCAAAGATTATTTTTTGACCGGAGGTTTTGCGGAACGGGGACATGGCTACAATATAGCAAAAACCAGCCAAATTACAAGTCTTTGGGCAACTATCGGGGTTATACAGCAGGAACCCATGCTACAAGCTTTGTGCATGCAGCCCTAATTTTTCCATCAGCAATTTATCGCACGCAGCTTCCGGGTTGCCAGTGGTGAGCAATTTGTCGCCGTAAAAAATCGAATTGGCACCGGCGAGAAAACATAAAGCCTGCGTCGATTCGGACATTTCCTGCCGGCCTGCAGATAAACGCACATAACTTTTCGGCATGGTAATACGCGCGACGGCGAGCGTGCGCACGAATTCCAGCGGATCGAGTTTATCGGTGCCATATAATGGTGTGCCTTCGATTTGCACCAGATTATTGATCGGCACAGATTCCGGTTGCGGACTCATGTTCGCCAGTTGCGCAATCAAACCGGCGCGCGCGCGCCGCGTTTCGCCCATGCCGACTATGCCGCCGCAACATACGTGGATGTCAGCGCTGCGGACTTTATCGAGAGTATCGAGGCGATTTTGATATTCGTGGGTGGTGATAATGTCGCCGTAAAATTCCGGCGCAGTGTCGAGATTGTGATTGTAGTAATCGAGACCGGCAGTTTTCAATTGCTCGGCTTGGCCGTCACGCAACATGCCCAACGTGGCGCAAGTTTCCAGCCCCAGTGATTTCACCGCTTTCACCATTTCCAGCACTGGCTCCAAATCTTTTTGTTTCGGCCCGCGCCACGCCGCACCCATGCAAAAACGCGAAGCGCCATTGGCTTTCGCGGCTTTGGCGGCGTTGAGCACTTCCTGCAACGGCAAAATTTCTTGATTGGCGACGCCGGTATCGTAACGCGCGGCCTGCGGGCAATAGCCGCAATCTTCCGGGCAGCCGCCTGTTTTGATCGACAGCAAAGTGGAAAGCTGCACCGCGTTCGGCTCGAAATTTTCGCGGTGTATGGTCTGCGCCCGAAACAGCAAATCGTTGAACGGCAGGTCGAATAATCTTTCAACCGCCTCAACGGAAATATTTCCAGCTCCCGCGCGGGCGGGTTTGGCTGCAATCACTTCGCGTATGGGAATCGGGTTCATAGTGCTGGCCGCAGTCAGGTAAAATGATTTGTATCTTCAGCGAATCGCGCTTCGATGTCAATTTCAGCCGCTATCAGCCGCATATTCAATAAGTCAAAAATCGCCTTGCCGCAGGATTGTCTTTTGTGCGCGGCGCGGGCCCACGTGCAGCCCCTGTGCGAAGCGTGCGAGCAGGCATTGCCTTATCATGACGCACCCGCATGCCCACAGTGCGCGCTTGCTACCACTGCCGCCCGCGTATGCGGTGAGTGTCTGCGCCACCCACCGGTATTTGATGCGACATTGGCAGCGTTCGACTATCGCTTTCCCGTCGATATCCTGGTGCATCAGATCAAATACCATAGCAATCTCGCACTGGTCAATTTCGTCGCTAACAGTTTATTGCGCAAACTGCGCAATGCTGAGAAGCCGGTTCTGATTCTGGCGATGCCCTTGCACAGCGCACGGTTGCAACAGCGCGGATTTAATCAATCGGCGGAAATTGCCAAGCAGTTAACGCGACTATGGAGCGTGCCGTTGCAATTGGACGGCTACCAGCGCATCCGCCATACCGAGGAGCAAGCTGGCTTGCCGTGGAAAGAACGTCACGCCAATGTGCGCGGCGCGTTCTCCTGCGATCTTGATTTGCGCGGTAAACATGTGGCAGTGATTGATGATGTCATGACCACCGGCGCGACGCTGAACGAATTTGCCAGCACGCTCAAAAAATCCGGCGCGGAAAAAATATCTGCCTATGTAGTAGCCAGAACGTTAAAAAAAGAATTTTCAATATAATCAATGAGTTACGATTTAGTCCTCTATCAGCCGGAAATCCCCGGCAACACCGGCAACATCATCCGTCTGTGCGCCAACACCGGCGTAGGTTTGCATTTAGTGAAACCGTTAGGATTCGACCTCGAAGACAAACAAATGAAACGCGCCGGCTTGGATTACCGCGAATACGCCGATTTGGAATTGCATGAAGATTGGCCGGCATGTGTCGCGTATTTTTCGGGTAGAAGAATGTTCGCCGTCACCACCAAAGGTGCGACGCGTTACAGCGATGTGCAATTCAAAATCGATGACGTGTTTGTGCTCGGGCCGGAAACGCGCGGATTACCGCCGGAAATTATCCAGAGTTTTCCGCCGGAGCAACGCTTGCGTATGCCCATGCAAGCGCAAAGCCGCAGCCTGAATTTATCCAATACCGCTGCGGTCTTGGTTTATGAGGCATGGCGGCAAATAAAATTTAGCGGCGGCGTCTAACTGGATGCACTACGTACGATGAACCGCAAGCATCGGCAAAAAAATCAGCGCAACGCTTCCGGTTTGGCGTCGCGCGAGAGCAGGGCGTCGAGGGCGGCGGCAGGCTCAGCCGTGCCTTCAAGAACGCGGTTTACCGCTGAAGTAATCGGCATATCGATTTGATATTTTTCCGCCAGCCGTGCCGCTTCGCGCGCAGTGGACACGCCTTCCGCCACATGGCCGAGATCATGCAGGATTTTTTCCAGCGGTTTGCCTTGCGCCAGTTCCAGGCCGACTTTGCGGTTGCGCGACAAATCGCCGGTGCAGGTCAACACCAGATCGCCGAGGCCGGTGAGGCCCATGAAAGTTTCCATGCGCCCGCCAAGCTTGACGCCAAGGCGCGAAATTTCCGCCAGGCCGCGGGTGATAAGCGCAGCGCGGGCGTTGTAGCCGAGTTGCATGCCGTCGCTGATGCCGGCGGCGATGGCCATGACATTTTTCAGTGCGCCGCCAAGTTCGACGCCGACCACATCGGTGCTGGAATACACGCGCAGGCGCGGTCCGTGCAGTTGTTGCGAAATTTTTTGTGCAAAGGACGCGTCGCGGGAGGCGAGGGTAAGCGCGGCAGGTTTTCCCTGCGCGACCTCGACGGCAAAGCTGGGGCCGGATAGCACGCCGCAAGTAATATCACCGCAAATTTCCGCGACGATTTCATGCGGCAATTTGCTCGTGCCGGCTTCAAAGCCTTTGCACGCCAAAACGATGGGTACCAGGCAGTTTAATTTTTTTATTTGTTCCAGCGTGGCGCGCAAACCATTGGTCGGCACCACGGACAAAATCAATTCGCATTCGCGTAGCGCGGCAGTGAGATTGGCTTCGATACGAACACTGGCCGGCAATTTACAGCCGGGGAGATAGCGTTTATTTTCCCGCGTGCTGGAGAGTTGCGTGAGTAGAGTTTCGTCGCGGCCCCATAGCGTGATGCTGTGTTGCTGCGCCAGGTTGATTGACAGCGCGGTGCCCCATGCGCCTGTGCCGAGGACGGTGATGTTCACGGAAAGATTTTCGGCATGGGCGGAGAATTCAACTTACTGCCCCCAGATTTGTTCAACTTTCACATAACCCATCTGGCCGTCGCGATGTTTCACTTTCACCCAGCCCTTGGCGGCGGCTTCGAGCGGTTCCAGCACGACGTTGCGCTCGGCGAGGATCACCATGCCGCTCGCCGCGTCGGGCGCCGCATAGACTTCCGCCTGTGCGGCGATCACTATGACGGTACGTTTGTCGCTCAGATTCTTCGTCTCCACCCAGCCCATGTCGCCAAGGTAATCGCGCACTTTCACCCAGCCGCTTAACTTGACCATCACTTCAAATGGATAATAACGGCTGGCGACAAAAATCTTGTTCGCCTTGAGTGATTGCGCGTCGTAAATAACGGCAGGGTTCGCCACCGACATATATTCAGCCGCGCTGATTTTCCCGCCGTAAACCAGCGCGGAAAAAATCATGGCGGCATGGATAAATCGACGCATGTTTAGTGTTTAGCAGCATGGTCAGCTTGCGACTGTTGCGCCTGGGCCTGATACAGCGCCTCGAAATTCACCGGATTGAGCAACACCGGCGGGAAGCCGGCGCGGGTCACTAAATCGGAAATGGTTTCGCGCGCGTAAGGGAAAATAATGTTGGGGCAGGCAATGTTTAATATTGCCGGCAAGTCGGATTCGGGCACATTGCGAATCTGGAAAATGCCGGCTTGGGATACTTCAGTCAGGAACAAAGTCTTGTCGCCGATTTTCGCCGTCACCGTCACGGTTAGCACTGCTTCGTAATAACCTTCGTTGATGGGCGATGACGAGTTGTGCAATTGCACGTCGATTTGCGGCGGGTCGCGCTCCAGAAAAATTTGCGGCGCATGGGGAATTTCCAGCGAGGCGTCTTTGGTATAAAGCTTTTCAATCGAAAAAAGAGGTTGTTTCTCTTCAGCCATGATATTTACCTAAGTTGTTGATTATAATTAATAATTTATGAACTATTTGAGCAGCGATACAAGCTCGCCGACGTGATCCAATTCCGCCAGTTCTTCGTAGCCGCCGACATGACGTTCACCTATATATATCTGCGGTACCGTACGGCGGCCGGTTTTTTGCATCATGATCTGGCGCTCCGTCGGGTCAAGATCGACACGGATTTTTTCAATATCGTTTACGCCGCGGGACTTTAACAATTGTTCCGCCCGAACGCAGAACGGACACATGCCAGTAGAATACATTCTTACTTTAGCCATGATTATGCTTTCGAGCGTTCCAAGGGCAGGCTGGCTTCTTCCCACGCGCCGATGCCGCCGCGCAGGACGTAGATCTTGCTGAACTGATTTTTTTCCAGTATCTGCACGGCTTTGCCAGAACGGTTGCCCGATTGGCAACTGACTATGACGGGCCTGTCCTTGAATTTTGTCAGTTCATTCAAGCGTCCGTCCAAACCCGAAAGAGGAATATGGCGCGAATTGGGAATATGCATCAATGCGTATTCGTGGTCTTCGCGAACGTCGAGAACGAGTGCGTTTTCGCGGTTGATGAGATGCGTCGCATCAATCGTGCCGATTTCCCGCCCGGTGCCAAAACCGCCGCTGAGAATCGGCCATAGCAGCATACCGCCGCTGATGACGAAAATGGCGACCATGAAAATATTATCGATTAGAAACTGCAGAAACACGGGCACTTTCCTTCATAACGATCTCGAATTGCGCATTTTATCAGATTGGCCCCGTCAAGGCCTACTCACCAAGCGGCGTAAATCGCTTAGAATAAAGACTCTTTGCGCAGGTTTTCAAAGCTAACAGGCATTTATATGAAAAAGATCGTATTTATCCGCCACGGCGAAAGTGTCTGGAATAAGGAAAACCGTTTCACCGGCTGGACTGACGTGGACCTCACCGCCAAAGGCGTCGGGGAGGCCCGCGCTGCCGGACGTATGCTGACAGAAAACGGTTTCACCTTTGATCTGGCTTACACGTCGGTGTTGAAACGCGCCATTCGCACTTTATGGCTGGTGCTGGAAGAAATGGATTCGATGTGGATTCCCGTCATTCCCGACTGGCGCCTGAACGAGCGCCATTACGGCGCTCTTCAGGGGCTGAACAAAGCCGAAACCGCGGCGAAGTTCGGCGACCAGAAAGTGCACATCTGGCGTCGCAGCTACGACGTTCCGCCCAATCCGTTAACAAAAAATGACGATCGTTATCCCGGTAAAGATCCCCGTTACGCGCATCTCACAGAAAGACAAATACCGCTGACCGAATGCTTGAAAGATACCGTCGAGCGCGTCGTGCCGTATTGGGAAAGCGTCGTTGCACCGCAAGTCAAAGCGGGCAAAAGCGTGGTCATTGCCGCGCATGGCAACTCGCTGCGTGCGTTGATCAAATATCTCGACCACATCGGCGACAACGACATAGTGAATCTCAATATTCCTACTGCCGCGCCGCTGGTGTACGAACTCACCGACGATTTGAAACCGATACGCAACTATTATCTCGGCGACCCGGCGGCCATCGAAGCGGCGATAAAAGCGGTGGCGAATCAGGGCAAAGCATTGAAGTGATTTTCGTTCAGAGCGCACTCATTTTTCTTATTACGGCTCTTGTGTTGGCAGCCTCGCCCGCCGAAGCCGCGCGCAAAAAACCCCCGCCGAGCGAAGAACTCAAAGCCTTGCGCGGGCGCATCAACGAGCTGCAAAAAGACATCGCCAAAAAAGAAAGTTCCAAGTCCGAAGTAGCCGACGATTTGCGCGAGTCGGAAAAAGAAATTTCCGAAACCAATCGCACTTTATCCGAACTGGCGCTGGAGCTAAAGGAGGCATCAGGCGAACTCGTCGCGCTGCAAGCCAAAACCGGCACGCTCAAAACCAATGTAGCCAAGCATCAGGCGGACCTGGAAAAAGTCATCAAGAGCCAGTATCAATCCGGCAGCGATGACGCGCTGAAATTATTACTCAACGGGAAAGACCCGGCGCAAGTGTCGCGCCATATGCACTACTACTCGTATCTCGCTAAAGCGCGCGCTGAATCCATTCAGGGTTTAAAATCCGATATTGCCCAGTTGAAGCTGGCGGAAAACGACACTCGCGCCACGGCAAAAGAGCTGGCAGATTTGCAAGCGGAAGAAGCGCGGCAAAAAACGAAACTGCTCACCGAGCGGCAAAAACGCAAAAACCTGCTGGATAAAATCTCCGGCCAGATCAAAACGCAAAAACGCGAAGTCGGTAAATTGAAACAGGATGAGGCGCGAATAACGCAGCTGGTCGAGCGCTTGGCGAAAATGCTGGCGCAGAAAAAGAAAAAGCCCGCCAAGTCTGCCGCTAAACCGCCTGCACCGGACAACGCCAAACCCGGGGCGCCCGTTATTCAAAACGACGAAGAACCAGATGATAGTTTCAGGGGAACTACGTTCGCATCATTGCGCGGAAAATTAAAGTTACCGGTAAGGGGGGAACTAGCCAGCCGCTACGGCAGTCCACGAGAGGGTGGGGGTCTTACCTGGAAAGGCCTATTTATCCGCGCCGCCGAAGGGGCCGCAGTCAAAGCCGTTGCTGAGGGGCGTGTAGTGTATGCAGATTGGTTGCGCGGCTTCGGCAATTTGATGATACTGGATCATGGCGGCGGCTATATGAGCCTCTATGGAAACAACGAATCCCTGCTGAAACATTTGGGCACCAACATCAAGCCCGGCGACACGATAGCCAGCGTGGGAAACAGCGGCGGCAATCCGGAATCGGGCTTATACTTTGAAATAAGGCATCAAGGCAAAACCCTCGACCCATTACCTTGGGCCGGGCGTTAGTTTGTAATTAGTTGATTTTATTGAATATTTTGGAGCAGCTATGAGCGGGAAAAACGGCAATAAATGGAAACAGGCCAGTCTGATCGGCATTGGCTTAGTGGTAGGCGTGTCCCTCAGCTTGAATTTCACCGCCAGCGCGGAGCGTCGCTCGCCGCTGTTGCCGCTGCCTTATGAAGACATGCGTGTGTTCAGCGATGTGTTCAACCGCATCAAAACCGATTACGTCGAGCCGGTGGAAGACAAAAAACTGCTCAAAGAAGCCATCAATGGCATGCTCGCTGGATTGGATCCGCACTCCGCTTATCTTGACAAGGACGCCTACAAAAACCTGAACGAAAGCATGGAAGGCCAGTTCGAAGGCCTCGGCATACAAGTGGACATGGACGAGACCGGCTTCGTCAAAGTGGTGTCGCCGATTGAAGGCACGCCCGCAGCGCGCGCCGGCATCAAGCCCGGCGATTACATTATCAAACTCGACGACACCGCCGTCAAAGGACTCAAGCTCGACGAGGCGGTGAAAAAAATGCGCGGCCCGCGCGGCACCAGCATCACACTGACGGTGATGCGTAAAACGGAACCCAAGCCGCTGATCATCACGCTCACGCGCGAACCCATCCGCACGCAAAGCGTGATTTCCAAACAAATCGAGCCCGGCTTCGCGCACATCCGCGTGACGCAATTCCAAAAACCTACCGGCCCTGATCTCGCTGCTGCATTAGAAGACGCGTACAAAAAAAATCCTGGCGGCTTAAAAGGTTTAGTGTTGGATTTACGTAATGATCCGGGCGGTTTATTGCCGACCGCAATCGGTGTGTCCGCAGCTTTCTTGCCGGAGAATGCCTTGGTTGTCACTTCCGACGGACAAGTGGACGACGCCAAAGCCAAATATTTAGCCAACCGCAAATATTATCAGCCGGGTTTCGCCAACGATTACCTCAGTCGCATTCCAGCTGCGGTGAAAACCGTGCCGATGGTGGTGTTGGTGAATAACGGCTCGGCGTCTGCCTCGGAAATTGTCGCCGGCGCGTTGCAGGACCACAAGCGCGCTGTGGTGATTGGTACGCAAACTTTCGGCAAAGGCTCAGTGCAAACCATCGTGCCGCTGAATGACGAAACCGCCATCAAGCTCACCACCGCGCGTTACTTCACGCCGAATGGCCGCTCCATCCAAGCCAAAGGCATTACGCCGGATTATCTGGTAGAAGAAGCCAATCCCCGCATCGGCGCGATACGCGAAGCGGATCTTGAGCGTCACTTGAGCAATCCAGCCGATGGTAAAACTGATCCTGTTGCTGAAGCTGCCGCAAAAGCTATTCGTCTCGAGGCCGCCAAAATAGAGGCCGCGAAAGCTGACGCCGCTAAGGCAAAAGAAGTCGTAGAAAAAAACCCTGACGGAACCGACAAAGAAAAGCCTGATCTGCAATTGGAACAGGCGATGAATTATTTGAAAGGTCTGCCGGTGGTTGCCAGCAGCGTTGCGAAAACGAGTAGTTTGGTTAAATAAATAGTTAATTAAATAAAATAGTTACATAGAGCGGCCATGATGATAAATCATGGCCGTTTTTATTTCACGCCTGCTAAAATACCTACATGAAAAAAATAATTCTCATCACCGGCGGCAGCCGCGGTATTGGCGCAGCAACCGCAAAACTCGCAGCACAACGCGGTTACATCGTTTGCATCAGTTACGTTGCCAATCAGGCTGCGGCTGATGCCGTCGTGAATGACATTATTGCTACAGGTGGTCAAGCGATGGCGATCCAAGCCGACGTCGCCAGCGAAATTGACGTCGTCAACATGTTTCAGCAAGTCGATCAAACTTTCGGCAAGCTCACCGCGCTGGTCAACAACGCGGGCATACTTGAAATGCAAAGCCGTATTGAAGAGATGAGCGCCGCCCGACTTAATAAAATATTCGCCACCAACATCACCGGCTCCTTTATTTGCGCACGAGAAGCAGTCAAACGCATGTCGAGCAAACACTGCGGTGCAGGTGGTGCGATAGTGAATATGTCGTCCGCCGCATCACGCATCGGCTCGCCCGGCGAATACGTCGATTACGCCGCCTCAAAGGGTGCAATCGACACGTTCACTTTAGGACTGTCGAAAGAAGTCGCCGCCGAAGGCATACGCGTCAACGCTGTGCGCCCGGGCGTGATTTACACCGACATACACGCCAGCGGAGGCGAACCGGGGCGGGTCGATCGCGTGAAAGATGCCGTGCCGATGAAGCGCGGCGGCACCGCACAAGAAGTCGCGCAGACGATCATGTGGTTGTTGTCTGACGAGGCGTCGTACACCACGGGTGCGATTGTCGATGTGACGGGCGGTAGATAAAATTTTCTGCGTTGGTCTAATCTGAATTCATTCGCAGCTTTATTTCCGAGCACACTCCTTCCCCCTTGACGGGGGAAGGCTGGGATGGGGGTGACAATGTTGTGGATCACAAATGGTAAGGTTCGCGATTGTTTAAATGCTGCTAGGCTTAACAGCGCCAGCCTACGACATCACTTCCCCTCCCCTTCAAGGGGATGGTTAGGGTGGGGATGGGTGTAAGTTGTTCACTCCAGCCTGTTACTTTTGCGCTCAGACGACCAAAAAAGGCGAACCCGCCGCGCTGCTTTTTTGTTTTTTGTTTTGTTGTCGCTGAAGGGTGAATCGCCACTTTTCGAGGGATCATTATTGTGTTGTAAATGGAGCGCGCAATTTTCGGTGCGCCGTGAGCACGCGTTACGCTCTCATATTCCTCACCACTCGCCGGAACAAGCCTTACGCGTGCGCACGGCGCACCCTACTTGACTATGGCGCTAACAGTCTTCATAACAAAATATATAACTATTTGATTGCATGGAATTTTTTTAACGAAAAAATAATTCTTCATGCGACACAAGCCAAGCAACAATTTCTGTCAAAATAAAAACATGAACGATAACCAACTCCTCCGTTATTCCCGTCACATCTTACTCAACCAACTCGGCATCGAGGCGCAAGAAATTTTACTTGCATCGAAAGCCTTGATCATCGGCGCAGGCGGACTCGGTTCACCTTCCGCTTTATATCTCGCGTCAGCCGGAGTCGGCACAATAACAATTTGCGACGGCGACACCGTCGATCTCACCAACCTGCAACGGCAAATCGCACATCGCAACGATTCAGTCGGCATCAACAAAGCCGTGTCGGCCAAAGCGACGATGCAAACCATCAACCCCGACATCAACATCATCGCGATTGAACGCCGGCTCGAAGGCGACGACTTAGAAAATGAAATCAGCAAAGCCGACGTCGTGCTCGATTGCTCCGACAACTTCGCCACGCGCCACGCCATCAACCGCGCCTGCGTAAAATATCGCAAGCCCTTAGTCTCCGGCGCAGCGATCCGTTTCGACGGCCAAATTTCCGTGTTCGACCTGCGCGACGCAACCAGCCCGTGCTATCACTGCCTGTTCCCCGAACAAGCCGCCAGCGAAGAAATGCGCTGCGCCGTCATGGGCGTCTTCGCGCCGCTAGTCGGTATCGTCGGCGCGACGCAAGCGGCGGAGGCGATCAAAGTGCTGGCGAAAGTCGGCGACAGTTTGAACGGAAGATTGTTGCTGCTCGATTCACTCAACATGGAATGGAATAGCATTCAGTTGAGAAAGGATCCGGGCTGTGGGGTTTGTGGAAAGCATTGATATGCTCCGACCGAGATTCGTTTGACCAATTTAATCTAAAAGCAAAATAATTAAAGTTATAGTTAATTAGCGGATATCTATATGTTAGAACTTCCCCAACTTATACTTTTACTAACTGCACTTTTTGCTGGTGGATTGTCGCTACATGTCCATCAGCTTAATGCTTACCGAACTGCCTCGGCAAAATTTCGAGCTGCTGTACTGACTGCTCTGGAAGGTTTATACCCAGTACCCGCTAATTGGCCTATGGAAGCAGGCCGTATCAATATTATATTGCGCGAGGCTTTCCCTGCTTTGCAGATCGCTACAGCAGAATTCAAACCATTCGTCCCTTGGTGGCGTAAGCGTTCATTCGAAAATGCTTGGTACATATATCGTCTTGGTAAAGAAGGGCGAGCAATTGATTTGCAAGATTACTGGCAATATATTCCAACAATTGGATTTGGTATTGAAAACGGTATTCAAGTTAGAAATGACAATACTGCAACATACAAAAATGATTTCAAAACAAATGTTGATCGTCTTCTCAGTCATGCAAAGTCAGTCTGATTTTTGCTTGTAGTTTCGTAAAGGAAATTTTAGATAATGGTCTATATTTAATGGGTAGTTTGTCATCGCCAAAAACGCTGGGCTTATCAGCCCAGCCTACGAAAAAATCAAAGTGGATGGTCTATATTTAGAGTGCAGTTTTCATTCACGAATTTTCAAAGGAGGATTCAAATGAATAAAAAATTCTTCATCTCAACCTTGATTTTATTCGTCGTGTGGATGGTCGGCGGAATCGTGGTGCATGGCGTGTTGTTGGGGGCGGATTACGCCGGCCTGACGAGCTTGTATCGCCCCGAGGCGGATCAACAGAAATATTTCCCTTTTATGTTGATCGCTCATCTCATCGTTGCCGGTGCGTTCGTGTGGATTTACACGCGCGGCGTGGAGGCCAAGCCTTGGTTGAATCAAGGTTTGCGTTTCGGTTTTGCTGTCGCGCTGTTGACCATCGTGCCGACTTATATGATTTATTATGCTGTGCAGCCTTTGCCGGGCATGATGGTGGTGAAGCAGATTATTTTTGATGGAATTTGGACGTTGCTGCTTGGTGTGCTGGTGGCGTTTTTGTATCGGAACCAACAGTAATCTGGGAAAAATGTAGGGTGCGCCGCGCGCACGCGTGAGGTGAGTTCGGCAAGTTGTAGCGATATCGAAAGTGTAGCGCGTGCGCATGGCGCAGCCTACGAAAATTTCAAGTCAGCTCAGCCAAATCCCATCTCGGCTTAACGCTAAAACTTCCGTCCGTCTTCAGTCCTTCAACACCCATTTTCTGCAAACGTAAAGCACCCGCAAACGCGATCATCGCGCCGTTGTCGGTGCAGAATTCCAGCGGCGGATAAAAAACTTCGCAGCCGATTTTTTGCGTGCGTGAAGTGAGCGCTTCGCGCAATTGCTTGTTGGCGCCGACGCCGCCTGCGACGACTAATTGTTGGTGGCCGGTTTGTTTTAATGCGCTAAGTGATTTCGCCACCAGCACTTCGACGATGGCTTCTTGAAACGCTAAACAAATATCGGCGCGGGTTTGCTGGTCGATATTGCCGTCGGTATTTTTGTTTTGGTTCACTAAGGTCAGCACGGCGGTTTTAAGTCCGCTGAAACTGAAGTTGAGGTCGCCGCTGTGGAGCATGGGGCGTGGCAACTTAAATTTCCCCGGTGTGCCTTGCATCGCTAGTTGAGATAATGCAGGTCCGCCGGGGTAGCCTAGGTCGAGTAGTTTGGCGGTCTTGTCGAAGGCTTCACCGGCTGCGTCATCGAGCGTGTCGCCGAGTAACTTATAGTCACCGACGCCGGCAACTTCCATTAATTGTGAATGCCCGCCGGAAACCAGTAGTGCGACAAACGGAAAAGCCGGCGCAGGGGTGGCGAGCAAGGGCGAGAGCAAATGGCCTTCGAGATGATGAATGCCGATGGCAGGGACATTGAGAGCAAGCGCTAACCCGCTCGCTACGCCTGCACCGACCAGTAACGCGCCTGAAAGTCCCGGGCCTTGTGTGTACGCTATAGCATTGATTTCATTTATATTTCTGTGCGCCTGTGCTAGGACTTGTCGCGTCAGCGGTAAAACGCGGCGAATGTGATCGCGCGACGCCAGCTCGGGCACGACGCCGCCGTATTCAGCGTGCATGGAGACCTGCGAGTAAAGCGCGTGTGCGAGCAAACCTTGCTCGCCGTCATAAAGGGCGAGGCCGGTTTCGTCGCAGGAAGATTCGATTCCCAGTACGAGCATATATATAGTATGGCGAAGGGGAAACGCGGCTTTTACTTAAATGCCGTGGGCTGATATAATGCACAGTTTACCAGCTTCACCGCCCTAACTTTTACGGAGTCCGCATGCCGAGTGTACGTGTTAAAGAAAATGAACCATTTGACGTTGCACTGCGCCGCTTTAAGCGCGCTGTAGAAAAAACCGGTCTGCTGACCGAATTGCGTGCCCGCGAGTTTTACGAAAAGCCCACCGCTGAGCGTAAGCGCAAAATGGCCGCCGCTGTGAAACGCCGTTATAAGCGTCTGCGCAGCCAGATGTTGCCGCCCAAGCTTTACTAAACCTACATAACTTCACGCTTAGACGTGGGGTTTTTCGCCGAATTGAAATGCGTCACGCGCGGCTCGATTCGGCGTTTGCATTTTTAGACGGAGTAATCATGAGTCTGCGCGAACAAATTACTGAAGACATGAAATCCGCCATGCGCGCGAAGGAAACTGAGCGGCTGAACGCGATTCGCCTGCTGCTGGCTGCGCTGAAGCAAAAAGAAGTCGACGAGCGCGTGACTTTGAGCGACGCCGATGTGATTTCGATTATCGAAAAAATGCTCAAGCAAAGACGCGACTCCATTTCGCAATTTGAAGCGGCCAAGCGCCAGGATCTCGCTGACAAAGAAAAATTTGAAGTCAGCATACTCGAAGCTTACATGCCCAAAGCCATGAGCGAAGCAGAAGTGGCGGCGGCGATAGACGAAGCGATTAAATCTTCCGGTGCAGCGGGAATGAAAGACATGGCTAAAGTCATGGCGACGCTGAAACCGATTTTGGCTGGACGCTCAGATATGGCGAAAGTGTCCGGTTTGATCAAAGCCAAGCTCAATTAAAAATTAAATATAATCAAATAGTTACAATTATAAATTATTCATTATTTTTACTCTCCGGGCAGCGGTACACTAACGCTTGCCGACTATGATTCCCCAGGATTTTATTCAAACTCTGCTCGACCGCGTCGATATTGTCGATGTGGTCGAACGCTACGTGCCGCTGAAAAAAGCCGGCTCCAACCTTAAAGCCTGTTGCCCGTTTCACAACGAAAAATCGCCGTCGTTTAACGTCAGTCAGACCAAACAGTTCTATCACTGCTTCGGTTGCGGCGCCCACGGCACGGCGATTTCATTTTTGATGGAATACGCGGGCATGGGTTTTATCGAAGCGGTCAAAGATCTGGCCGACAGCGTCGGGATGCAAATGCCGGCGCTGGAAATACGCCGCGACGCGAATCGCGGCGACGCAGCGCCGGGGGCGGGCGATTCCGGCAATATCCAACATCTGTACGAAACGCTATATCGTGCCATGCAGTTTTACCGCGAAGAATTAAAGACAGCGCCGCATGCCATCGCGTATCTTAAACAGCGTGGATTATCGGGCGAAATCGCCGCGCGTTTCGGCATCGGCTACGCGCCCGCGGGCTGGCAGAATCTGGAAAAAATTTTTCCTGATTACCCATCGAAAAATTTAATCGATGCAGGCTTAGTCATTAAAAACGAAGAGGGCAAACATTACGACCGTTTCCGCGATCGGGTGATGTTTCCGATTATCAATGCCAAGGGCAATATCATCGGCTTCGGCGGCCGCGTGTTGGACAAGGGCGAGCCGAAATATCTCAATTCGCCAGAGACGCCGGTGTTTGACAAAGGGCGCGAGTTGTATGGCTTGTACCAAGCACGCAAATCCATACGCGAGAAAGGCCGCGTGATGGTGGTCGAAGGTTATATGGACGTAGTCGCGCTGGCGCAACACGGCGTCGAATACACCGTCGCCACGCTCGGCACAGCGACTACGCCCACGCATATCCAGAAATTATTACGCACGACGCAGAATGTGGTGTTTTGTTTCGACGGCGACAAAGCCGGGCGCGCGGCGGCGTGGCGCGCGCTTGAAGTGGCGTTGCCGTACCTTACCGACGGCGCCAATGTGAGTTTTTTGTTTTTGCCGTCGGAACACGACCCGGACAGCTATGTGCGCGAATTCGGCCGTGAGGCGTTGGAGAAATTATTGGCTGATGCCCCGTCGTTGTCCACTTACATGCTGCGTGAACTGACTGCCCAAGTGGATTTGAAAAATGAAGAGGGCCGTGCGCGTTTGCTGCAACACGCCAAGCCCTTGATAAGCCAAATCACCGCCCCGACATTAAGCTTACTGCTGCGAAATCGACTAACGGCATTAACCGGCGTGAGTCGTGCGGAAATCGATTCGTTGTTTCAATTGCAGCCTATCCGCGAGGAACGGCAAAGGGGCCCGGCCAAAGCGCCGCGCAACGCGCCGTCACTCGAAGGAAAAATGATAGGCATGGTGCTGCATCATCCGCCGTTGGCGCATGAATTCGGCGGTGAAGCGAACTACGGCGTGACGCCGGAAGCCAAAACCCTGGCTGAATTAGTGCGCATAATCGTCGAAAAAAGACCGCAAAAGTCGGGGAATGTAATGGAATATTTTCGCGACACCCCCTATGAAAAGATATTGCAGGAGCGGGCGGCTGAAGGTTTGAAGCAAGCGGAAAATTTTTCCGCAAACGAATTGGAGCAGGAATTCCGGGGAGCTTTGGCTCAATTGCGCGAACTGAATCGCAAATATGAAATAAATGATTTGTTGAAAAAATCCCAACGTGAAGCATTAAGCGAAAGCGATAAAGCGCGCTACCTCGAATTAACCAAGCAGCATAATAGTTAATATATTGATTACATTGATTTTTTTATTAAAACGAAGTACAATCTTTTAAAATAATATTTATCTGTTTTCGGGCGTTCGCATAACAAAACGCAGCTTAAGTAGTCTAAAGTTCTGATATACTTAACGGCTTTTTTCAACGCCTTTTTCACTCAGTTTTCACTGGAACCGACATGGCTCACGAAAAACCCGAACGCATTATTCCCGACGTCGAAGCGCAACGCCTGAAGCTCAAAAACCTGATTGTGATGGGTAAGGAGCGCGGCTTTCTGACTTACGCCGAAATCAATGATTCACTGCCGGACGAAATGCTCGACGCCGAGCAAATCGAAGGCATTATCAGCATGATCGGCGACATGGGCATCATGGTGTATGACATTGCGCCGGATGCCGAAACGCTGTTGATGACCGAAGCGGCGCCCCCGGTCGCCGATGAAGACGCTGTAGAAGAAGCTGAGGCCGCGCTGTCGACGGTGGATTCCGATTTTGGCCGCACCACCGACCCCGTGCGTATGTATATGCGCGAAATGGGCACGGTGGATTTGCTCACGCGCGAAGGCGAAATTGAAATCGCCAAGCGTATCGAGGACGGCTTGAAACACATGATTTACGCCATCTCGTCCTGCCCTACGACGATTGCCGAAATTCTGACTAAAGCGGAAATGGTCGAGCGCGACGAAATGCGCATCGACGAGCTCGTCGATGGTTTGATTGATCCGAACGAAGAAGAAGTCGTCGAAACGGAAATAGAAGCCGCCGAAGAGGAAGAAGAGCTCGAAGAGGAAGAGATTGACGAGGATGAAGACGGCGCCATTGCCAGCGCCAATCTGGAAATCCTCAAGCAGGGCGCGCTGGTGCGTTTCGCGCACATACGCAAGCTGTATAAAAAAATGCGCAAAGGGCTGGCGGAAAAAGGTTCGCGCAGCCGTGCGTACAAAGATTTGCAGGAAGAAATTTCCAACGAACTTATGTGGATTCGTTTTTCCGCCAAGCAAGTCGAAGCGCTGTGCAGCAGCTTGCGCAGGCTGGTGGATAATGTGCGCCTGCAGGAACGCCAGATCATGGAGCTATGCGTCACCAGTTCCGGCATGCCGCGCTCCCACTTCATCAAATCCTTCCCCGGCAATGAAGTGAACCTGAAATGGGTGAACGACGAAATCGCCCATGGCAAGGGCTATTCTGCGGCCCTCACGCGCTATAAGCACGCTATTGTCGAGCGGCAGGATAATTTGCTCAACATCCAAAAAGATGTTGGCCTGCCGATTAAAGACCTGAAAGAAATTTCGCGCCAGCTCAGTACTGGCGAAGCCAAGGCGAGGCGCGCCAAGCGCGAGATGATCGAGGCCAACCTGCGCCTGGTGATTTCGATCGCAAAAAAATATACCAACCGTGGTTTGCAATTCCTCGATTTGATACAGGAAGGCAACATCGGCCTGATGAAAGCCGTGGATAAATTCGAATACCGTCGCGGTTACAAATTTTCGACCTATGCGACCTGGTGGATACGCCAGGCGATTACGCGTTCCATCGCCGATCAAGCCCGCACCATTCGCATTCCGGTGCACATGATCGAAACGATTAACAAAATGAATCGCATTTCGCGCCAGATTTTGCAGGAAACCGGACAAGAACCAGACGCCGCAACATTGGCTGTGAAAATGGAAATGCCGGAAGAAAAAATCCGCAAAATACTGAAAATTTCCAAAGAGCCGATTTCCATGGAAACGCCGATCGGCGACGACGACGATTCGCATTTAGGCGATTTCATCGAAGACTTGGCGACCTTGGCGCCGTCGGATTCCGCCATTTTCGCCAGCCTGCGCGAAGCGACCAAAGAAGTATTGGATTCGCTCACGCCGCGCGAAGCGAAAGTGTTGCGCATGCGTTTCGGTATCGAAATGAACACCGACCACACGCTGGAAGAAGTCGGCAAGCAGTTCGATGTCACACGCGAGCGTATTCGTCAAATTGAAGCCAAGGCCTTGCGCAAATTGCGTCATCCCACACGCTCGGAAAGATTGCGTAGTTTTCTCGATAACGAGGCTTGAGGCTCGATGTAACAACTAAATAGTAAATAGTTGATTATTATCGTATTTCTGTAAATATTTGGCCGGGTTTCCCGGCCAAATAACATCCGGGTCTGTAGCTCAGTTGGTTAGAGCAGGGGACTCATAATCCCTTGGTCGTTGGTTCGAGTCCAACCAGACCCACCATGATTCTTACGACTGATTCATTAGGCGTTACGATTGCAGCGCGTTGACACCTCTGGCTAAAAGACAGATAATTGTCAGTTTCGTCGGAGGGGTTCCCGAGCGGTCAAAGGGATCAGACTGTAAATCTGACGGCTCTGCCTTCGAAGGTTCGAATCCTTCCCCCTCCACCAAAGATATTAAATAAGGAAACGGCAGGATCGAATCTGCGTACGCTGGCCCCGCGAATTCAAGGATGCGACCCCGAAGCGAGTTGCGGAACCCGAGTAGCGGAAGTTTGTGAAGGAGCAGGCGGGTGTAGCTCAATGGTAGAGCTGAAGCCTTGCAAGATTTTGATGAGGGTGCGCGAGTGGAGGGCGGAGCAGGGCCCGCGAAGCGGGATGTGACCCGGAAGCGAGCGCGGAACCCGAGTAGCGGAAGTTTGTGAAGGAGCAGGCGGGTGTAGCTCAATGGTAGAGCTGAAGCCTTCCAAGCTTATGACGAGGGTTCGATTCCCTTCACCCGCTCCAGCAAAGTTGATGTGGAATTGCAGTAAGGCAGATGTTATCAGAAAACGATTATTTCTTTGCCAGGCCAAGCGCAAAGCGGCGCCGCACTTAAGTTGAAGAGTAAAGTTTTACGAGGGAAGCTAGGCCATAAAACGTATATTTGGTTGCGATGCTGCGTTACTCAATCGCTTGTGTGCATTAGCACACGGCGCAATTTCGCGCCTTGCCTAGCAACCAAATAGGCGTTTTATGCCCATGTAGCTCAGTGGCAGAGCACTCCCTTGGTAAGGGAGAGGTCACCAGTTCAATCCTGGTCATGGGCTCCAGATTTTGGTAATGCTGTAGCGAAGTAGATTCAAATTTACTAAATATTAAATATAACGTTTTTGAGGAAGACATCATGGCAAAAGGCAAATTTGAGCGGACCAAACCGCACGTGAACGTCGGCACCATAGGGCACGTTGACCATGGCAAGACCACGCTGACTGCGGCGATCACCACCGTCCTGTCGAAGAAATT